>CANJME010000007.1 GCA_947475875.1 Caulobacteraceae bacterium
AGTTCGGCGAACTGGGCCTCGTCGTTGGCGTCGGCGATGGAGCCGGGGCGCAGGCCGTCGCCGAGGCTGAACGAGACATCATAGGCGGCCATCAGGTCGCAGATGTCTTCGAAGTGCTCGTAGAGGAAGCTCTCGCGGTGGTGGGCCAGGCACCACTTGGCCATGATCGAGCCGCCGCGGGAGACGATCCCCGTCGTGCGCTTCGCCGTCAGCGGCACGAACGGCAGGCGCACGCCGGCGTGGATGGTGAAATAGTCCACGCCCTGTTCGGCCTGTTCGATCAGGGTGTCGCGGAACACCTCCCAGTTCAGGTCCTCGGCAACGCCGCCCACCTTCTCCAGCGCCTGATAGATCGGCACCGTGCCGATGGGCACGCTCGAATTGCGGATGATCCACTCGCGGATGGTGTGGATGTTACGACCGGTCGACAGGTCCATCACGGTGTCGGCGCCCCAGCGCGTCGCCCAGACCAGCTTGTCGACCTCGTCGGAGACCTGGGACAGCACGGCGGAGTTGCCGATATTGGCGTTGATCTTGACCAGGAAGTTGCGGCCGATCGCCATCGGCTCCAGCTCGCCGTGATTGATATTGGCCGGGATGATCGCCCGACCGCGGGCGACTTCCTGGCGCACGAACTCCGGCGTGCAGAAATCCGGGATAGAGGCCCCGAAATCTTCGCCGTCGCGCACGCAGGGGCTCGACTGTTCGCGGCGCAGATTTTCGCGGATGGCGACATATTCCATCTCGGCGGTGATGATCCCGGCCCGCGCATACTGCAGCTGGGTCAGCGCCGCCCCCGGCTTTGCCCGATAAACGGTCCCGCGCAGGGCCGAGAACACCGGCGCCGCCGCGCCCGGCGAGACAAACCCATTGTCCTCCGGTTTCACCTCGCGCGGCGTCACCGCCTCCACATCGCCCCGCGCCAGCACCATGGCCTCGCGGGTCCGCGGCAGGCCCTTGTCGATATTGATGGTCGCGTTCGGGTCGGTATAGGGCCCCGACGGGTCATACATCGTCACCGGCGGCTCATTGGCCGAGGGATGCACCGCCACCTCGCGGAACGGCACGCGGATGTCGGGGAACAACTCCCCGGCGACATAGACCTTGCGGCCGCCAGGGCGCTCGCCGGTGGGAATAGCGCCATCGGGCGCAACTGGGGCGTGGACGTTCATCGGTTTCTCTCCCTACGCCGGCTTTATCCGGATCAGGTTCGGCGCGTCCCGGGCAAACCCGATCTCAGCCAACAGCGGCCCCGCGGAGAACGGGGAAATCATAGGCCGGAATACGAGCGCGGAAAAGCACAGACCTCTTTCCCTCCCGCTTGTCGGGAGGGACAGGGCGCGAAGCGCCCAGGGTGGGCTACCCCTGCCGCCTAATTGCCCACCCGTCTCGACGCTTCGCGCCGAGCCACCCTCCCGACAAGCGGGAGGGAAAGCTACCCCGACGCCTTCTCGCGCATCCGCGCCGCCACATCGGCCATGCTCTTGCGCCGCCCCGGCAGCTGGATGAATTCGAGCAGGGTCCCGTCCGGATCGCGCACGAACACCACTCGCACATTGCCGAACACCTCGGGCGCCTCGGAGCGGATGTAGCCGGCCGTCTTCAACGCCGCGTGGGTGGCGTCGATGTCCTCGACCGAGAACGCCGCGCAGCTGTGGCCCAGCACGTCACGCGGCGCCTTGGCCCCCGGCTCGGCGGCCTGTTTCAACAGCTCAATCGTGTGCCCGCCGATCAGCCCCAGCACCGGCCCGCCGTCGGCCCGCCCATCGATGAAGACGTCATAACCGAAGACGTCCTGGTACCATTTCACCGACCGGTCCTGATCGGTCACCCGGATGGCGGTGTGCGACAGGCCTTTGACGGGGGCGACAGCCATTGCGGTTCTCCTAAACACTCACCTGCGAGCCCATCTCCACCACCCGGCCCGGCGGCAGGTGGAAGAAGCCGGCGGTTTCGGCGGCGTTCTTGGTCATGGCGATGAAGAGTTTGTCCTGCCAGAGCGGCAGCTGCGACTTGGATGAGATCACCACCGAACGGCGCCCCAGGAAGAAGCTCGTGTTCATGATGTCGAACTTGATGCCCTACTTGCGGCAGGCGGCCAGAGCCTTGGGCACATCGGGGCTTTCCATGTAGCCCCAGGTGGCGTTGACCCGCCAGAAATCGGGCGACAGCTGTTCGACCGTCAGCCGCCGCTCGGCCGGAATGCGCGGCTCGGGCGCGGTGTTTACCGTCAGGATGATGTTGCGCTCATGCAGGATGCGGTTGTGTTTGAGATTGTGCATCAGGGCCATGGGCGCGCCATCCGGGTCCGAGGTCAGGAACACGGCCACGCCCGGCACCTTTTTCGGCGGACGGGCGTCGAGCATGCCGACCACTTCCATCAGCGGCGTTGCCTCTTTCGCCGCCTTGGCCTGGATAATCTCGCGGCCGCGCACCCAGACGGCCATGATGGTGACGACGCCACAGCCGACCATCAGCGACAGGAAGCCGCCTGAGGGGATCTTCAGGGCATTGGCGCCCAGGAACACGAAGTCGATGATCCAGGCCGGCGAGACGATCAGGATCGCCTTCCACAGCGGCCATTTCCACAGGCCCCGCACCACAAAGAACGACAGCGAGGTGGTGACCAGCACGGTGCCGGTGACCGCCAGACCATAGGCGTGGGCCAGGGCGTCTGAGTTCTTGAAGATCGCCACCAGCATGACGACGCCGATCAGCAGCACGCCGTTGACGGCCGGCAGGAAGACCTGGCCCGCCTCATGCTCGGAAGTGTTGCGCACCACGAGGCGTGGCAGGAGGCCCATCTGGATCGCCTGGCTGGTGATTGAAAAGGCGCCGGTGATCACCGCCTGTGAAGCGATGACGGTAGCGATGGTGGCCAGCAGCACCAGCGGGGCGCGGACGATCTCGGGCGCCATCAGGAAGAACCAGTCGGCGTTTTCGACCCGAGCTCCGTGCGCGGCGTCAACCGCCTTTAGCGCCATGGCCCCCTGGCCGAGATAGTTGAGCATCAGGCAGGGCAGAACCAGGAATATCCAGGCTGCGGCGATGGGCTTCCTGCCAAAGTGGCCCATGTCGGCGTAGAGGGCTTCCGCCCCCGTCACGGTCAGGAACACCGCGCCCAGCACGAAGAGGCTGATAGCCGGATGATCGATCAGGAAGCTGGTGGCGGCGAGCGGATTGAGCGCCATCAGCCCCTGCGGCGCGTCGATCAGGTGATAGACGCCCAGGATCGCCAGGACGAGAAACCAGACCACGCAGATCGGGCCGAACCAGCGGCCGACCCGGCCCGTTCCGCGCGATTGCATGGCGAAGAGACCCACGAGGATCACCAGGGTGACGATCATGATCTCTTGCGGACTGACGTAAGGCTTGGCCACGGGGATCGTTCGAAGCCCTTCCACCGCCGAGAGCACCGAATAGGACGGGGTGATCATCGCATCGCCGTAGAAGAGGGCGGCGCCCGCGATTCCCAACGCAAAGATCGTGAAGGTGCGCTTGCCCTTCATCCGCTCGGCAAGCGCCATCAGCGAGAGGACACCCCCCTCTCCTCGGTTGTCGAGCCGCATGATGAAGAAGACGTACTTGACCGTGACCACCAGGATCAGGGCCCAGATGGCCAGCGAGACGACGCCCAGCGCCGCCGCCGTGGTCACCCCGTCCGGCGAAGCCGCCGCCAAAGCCTGACGAAAGGCGTAGATCGGACTGGTGCCGATATCGCCATAGACTACGCCCACGGACCCAAGGGCCAGCGGCCAGAACCGCGCGCCGGGGCTTTTCGGAGCCGGCGTGGAGGATTGTTGGCTGAGGTCGGAAGATGCCGATGTGGACGCAGCGAACCCTTGTTCGCCCGTCATCGATTTCCTGGTCTCCAAACGACTCGGGGACCATCCCCCGGCTGTCGTGGGCGCGGCCTGTACGCCCGTCGCTGCACTGCAGCAAGAACTACCGGATCACATCGGCGTGAGCGCTCAAGCTTCATAGCCTGGCCGCTGAAAAGGTATCGCAATTGTCGGGGTCACCGCCTTCGAACCCGCGTTGAAACCACCGCATCCGCTGGGCGCTCGTGCCATGGGTGAAGCTGTCGGGCATGACCCGACCTCCAGCCTGGCGCTGCAGGGTGTCGTCGCCCACGCCGGAGGCGGCGGCCAGGCCGCTCTCGACATCGCCCGGCTCGATAACGATGGCTCCGACCTTTCCCGCATGGGCCGCCCATACGCCGGCGTAACAGTCGGCCTGCAGCTCCGCCCGCACCGAGCCGGACGCCGCGCGCCCCCAGCCGGCGGCTCTTGTCCATTTCGCCGGTCAGGTTCTGGACGTGGTGGCCGATCTCGTGGGCGATGACATAGGCGCGGGCGAATTCCCCCCTGGCCCCATAGGTGGTTTCCAGTTCGCGCCAGAAACTGAGGTCGAGATAGACCTTGCGGTCGTTTGGACAATAGAACGGCCCCATGGCGGCCTGACCCGTTCCGCAAGCGGTGGTGGTTGCGGCGTCATAGAGCACGACGCCGGCCGGCGGCCGGTATCCGGACAAGAGCTTTGACCAGACGTCCGTGGTCGAGGTTTCGATCACATCCACAAAGGCGCCGGCCTCGTCCTGTGGGCTGCCCACGACCCCGTGCTGCTCAGCCGGCGCGCCGCCCTGCGCCAGATTGAGAGCGTCCTCCGGGCTGACTCCGAAGACGAAATAGGCGATGGCCGCAACAACCAGACCTCCGGCGCCGAGGCCACCGGCGGCGATCCCGCCCATGCCGCGCCGGTCTTCGATATTGCCCGACCGCCTGCCGCCACTCCAACGCATGCCAGATCTCCACCATTCCGTGAGATCAACCTAGGCCGCTAACCGCACTCATGTGAAGTCATCAGGCTGTGGGGGTTCCGCGTGACCGGAATCAGACCTTCTAGCGCGCGGCCCTGGTCTGTTGGCGCACCTGAAGCACGGCCTGAACCGCTCCGGTCTGCTGGCTGAGTTCCAGGGCCTGCTCAAGGGTGATCCGAAGCCCGCCGACCGTACCGCGTTCCAGCGACTCTTTCCACGCGCCGAACTGACTGAAACAGCCCGGCTGGATGGCGACCGCAATGGTGGTGGCGTCGGAGATGTGGTCGTCCATGCGCCGCGCCGCGCCGGTCAGACAGGCCGTGTAGGCGTCAGCGGCGGCCTGTTTCTGGGCGTTGGTGGCCATACCGTAGCTGGGCTGTGGGTTGGAGAATGGCGAGATCTTGGGCAGCGACGCCGTCGGAGCCGGAACGGGTGTCGAAGCGGAAGCTGACTGGGCCGCCCTCAGCGCCGCCTGATTGGCTTGCTGCTGGCGCTCGATGGCGGACAGGCGGGCATCCACATCCAGCTGCCTCAGGTCCTCAATGCGAGCCTGCGAGGTATTGGGAATCTGGGCCGGCCTAAGGGCCGTTTCATTCTGACGCTGGGCTTCCAGCGCCTCGACACGGGCCTGCAACTCGCGCTGCTGGTTGGCCTGCTCCATCTGCTGGCGCTGGCCATCCTGGGCGGTGCGTTCAGCCTCGCCCACGGCGCGAAGGGCGGCCATGCGATCTCGCTCGGCCTGGTCCTGGGCGAAGGCGGGAACGGCCACGGCCGCCAACGCGGCCACGAGGATCAGGGGACGTAACGGCATGGAAAACCTCCGGCGCGTTGCACGGGTTGAACCACGGATATAGTCACCCCGGCTCCTACACGGCAGACGTCACGCCAATATTTCTCGGCGATTACAGAGCTAGCTGGTGAACCGGTAACGCCCGCGCCGATCGGGACAGACGCGGGCGTAGTGGTACTCCACCGCCTTGGTTCGTGTGGTGATCGGCGCCACCGCCAGACGGCAGCCTTCCGCGAAATAGTACTGCTGGTCGTGCTCGCCGTTGCGCTGCTTGCGCACGGCGGACTCCCGGTAGGGGAAGGTCTGGTCGGAGCTGAAATAGAAGCCGTCGGGATCGCATTCCGGCGCATAGCGGCGGCCCGAGGTTTCGCTTGAAGCCAGATTAACCCCCAGGGTGCCGTCAATCAGCGCGCCAAGCACGGCGCCCTCGCTCTTGGAGCTTGCCGCCGCCGGGCCTGAGCCCAGAGCGCCGGCCATGGCGGCGGCCAGCGCCGCCCGGTCGGTTTCCGGCCGCCGGAAGCAGGTCGAGCCGAGATAGGGCGCGCCACCGGTGGGCGAATAGGCCTGCGGCGGCGGAGCCGGGGGTGGCGGCGGGGCGGCTGGCGCCATGGGCGGGCGATGGGTGCGGTCGTAGGTTCCGCGGCCGTGCTTCCGGTCATAGTCGGCGCGGGCGGCTTCGTAGCGGGCGAGTGCAGCTTTATAGTCGGCCAGGGCAGTTTCGTAGGCCTGCTGCTGTTCTGCGTAGGTCAGGCGGCCGACCCTGGAAGCTTGCGCGCCGGCGGGGGCCGGCGCCATCGCCAGGCTCGCCAAGACAATCGCCGCCATAAATCGGTTCATGGATCACTCCCCGCCCTATCCTAGCAGACCGGTTGCCGGGGCGCCGACACCCCCGTTAGATCGATCGATCAAAATAACGTGGATTTGCGGTCACGGTTGCAGTGGGCCAAACAGGCGCCTGACAATCGGGGCCAGAGAAGGGGCGCGATGAGCGATTCGACCACCGATACGATCGAGGAACAGGCCCTTGCCCTGCTGTCGGCCCGCGACCAGCCGAGGCGGCGGGCGCGCCCGCGCGTCGGCCGGGCCCTGGCTGAGGCCTCCGAACACATGCTGCCGATCGAGTCTGGCGAGATCGCCGCCTGGCGCCTGGGCGAGGGCCCGGCGGTGCTGATGATCCACGGCTGGGAGGATGACAACGCGCTCTGGGGACCGGCGGTCGATCTCTTCGCCCAGTGGGGCCGGCCCGTGGTGGTGATCGATCTGCCGGGGCATGGGCTTTCCACCGCGACCGACGCTACTATCCGCAGCGCCGGCCAGGCGGTGATCGCGGCGGCGCAAACCCTGGGACCCATCGAAGCGGTGATCGGCCATTCCTACGGCTGCGGGGCGATCATCCACGCGCTGAGTCATGGCCTGAGGGTCTCGAAAGCGGTGCTGATCGCCAGCCCCTTGCCGCGCACCCGTCCGCGCAAGCCGCTCGAGGTTGAGGCCGAGCCTGAAGTCATCGCCAGAGCTGAGGAAATCCGTCAGGCGCGCGCGGCGAACCAGACCGAAAAGATCGAAGCCGCCATCGCCGGCATGACGACGCCGTGCCTGGTGGTCTGCTCCATCGACGACGAGCAGACGCCGCTGTCCAATTCGCAGCGCCTGGCGCAGCTGTGGCCGGGCGCCGATCTCTTCCTCGCTGACCAGCTGGGCCACCGGTTTGTAGCCCAGGACGGGGACGTACTGGCGCGGGTGGTCAGCTGGATCGAAGGCGCCTAGGAGCGCTTTCAGGCGAAGTGAAAACCGGTTCGCCGTCCGAAAGCGCGACAACTCAGAATTACATGAGCGCCCCCCGCGCGAAGTCGCGGCGGACCGCGCTCTAGTCTTCGTCGTCCCAGTCCTCGTCGTCGTCATCGTCCGTGGCCGGAGCTTCTGTGCCCTCGGCCAGCGCGCGGTAGATGTAGGCTGTCGCCGAGCCAGTGACCACAACCGCGAGCGATCCGAAAATGCCGCCAAACACATAGCGTGTGATCGCCACAGGATCGAACAAGGCCGCCAGGCTGCTGTAATCGGGTTGGGAGAAGCTGTTCAGTTCGCCTCCGGTGGCCAGAGTCACACCGGCCAGCACGCCGATGTAGAGGCACAAGACCGGGATCAGCGTGATCAGGCTGAGCAAGAGGGCGCCGACAACCTTCCAGTACCGGCCCTTGGTCAGCCCCCAGGAACCGAAGATGCGGATGCCGCGCTCAGCGACCGTCTGGGCGGACGCCAGAGCGAACCGGGCGCCGCTCAGAAAGATCAGCAGACCGAGAACCCCATAGACCCCGAAGATGGTGTACAGCATCGAGGCAGGCGGCCGGCCACCCTGGCTCAGCGTTTGCATCGCTCCCGCGCCTCCAGCGCCGATCATCACCGCGACCGCAGCGATCTGGCCGACGACGGCCAGGATGATCGAGGGGATGGCCATGATCACGCCGATGGTCACCATGACGACCACAAGGCGCAACTCGTCGCCCATGAAGCCAATGAAGGGAAATCGGCTGGCCTTAGGCCGCAGGACCGCGCGGTTGACGGCGCCGCCGTTGACGGCAGCAACGCCCAGGGCGGCGACAACCGCCAGGAAGATGAACTGGAAAATCGGCCCGAGCAGGCCCAGCATGGCCTGCGGATCGGGCGTCTCCCCGGCCATTTGCTTGGCCTGCAGGCTCTGCATTTCCACCATCTCGGGCCCAGCGATCTTGAACGCCATCAGGGCGATCGCCATGACGCTAAGAGCGCCGAAAATCGCCAGCACAAGCGACAGCGCCGGCCGGCGGAAATAAAGCCCGTAACCCGAGAACGCCGCCTTGGTGACTGAAAAGTCGTTCATTGCTTCGCCTCCCTCGCGATCGCCTCTATTCGCGGGCGAGCGCATCCACCGGATCCAGCATAGCCGCGCTGCGGGCCGGAAGAAATCCGAACACCATGCCGATCAGGGTCGAGACCCCGAACGCGGCGGCCATGGTCCAGGTGGAAAAGACCAGGCTGAAACTCTTCACGAACAGGCTGAAAATAAAGCCCGCGAACATAGAAAGGCCGACGCCCAGCGCCCCGCCGAGCAGGCACACTAGCACGGCCTCAATCATGAACTGGGACAGGATGTCGCTGCGCCGGGCGCCCACCGCGGTGCGCACCCCGATCTCGCGCGTGCGCTCGGAAACCGATACCAGCATGATGTTCATCACCCCGATTCCTCCGACCAGCAGCGCGATGCCGCCAATGGCTCCGAACAGCCCGGAGAAGACCACGGTAATCTGGTTGAGCTGGGAGCGAATGGCTTCCGAGGAAACCACAAAGAAGTCCTGTTTTCCATGGCGCGCCGTGAGCACCGGGATCAGCGCCTTTTCGGCAGCAGGTGACGAAATCCCATCCTTGATCCGGACCGTAATTTGCTGAACAAATCCCTGCCTCGCGAGCCGGGTCATGACCGTCGTATAGGGCGCCCAAACCTGAAGCCGGTCTCCGCCGAAAGCCGAAGCCAATCCCTCGGCTGGAGCCGTTACTCCGACCACGGTGGCAGGCACACTGCCGAGCAGAATGGTCTGTCCAATAGGATCGACGTTCGGGAACAACTTCTTGACCGTGTTAGGGTCAATGACGACGATCTGCGAAGCGCGGAGCACAGCGTCTTCTGAAAATCCCCGGCCCTTCTCGATGGTAATCGCCTGGACCCGGAAGTGCTGCGTTCCGACGCCTTGAATGGATCCCACACCAGACGCACTACCTGCCCGCAGTGTGCGTGAAGTCGTGATTACGGGCGAAGCACTGTCGACATAAGCGAGTCGTTCAAGCGCCTCTGCATCTTCAGGTCTCAGAGTTTGTACGCTTGCGGCTCGGGTATCACCGGCCTCCTGCCCGGGATAGATGTTTATCGTGTCGGCGCCGAGGGATCCGACGCCAGCAAGAACTGACTTCTGGGCGCCGCCAATCACCGCCAGTATGGTCACCACCGAGGCGATGCCGATGATGATCCCCAGCATGGTCAGAACCGTGCGCAGCTTGTGCGCATTCATGGCGATCAGCGCCATGCGGAAGGCATCGCCCAGCCGATCGATGACCGCGGCCCAGCTTTCCTTGATCGGCTGAACGATCAGCTTCTTGGGCTCGGGCGCTGGCCCTGCCTCGGGGTTGGAACGGTCGGCTACAACCTCGCCGTCGCTGATTTCAATAATCCGGCGGGCGTGCATGGCCACCTTGGGATCGTGGGTGACCAGGATGATGGTGTGCCCCTCGGCATTCAACTCCTTGAGGATCTTCATCATCTCGGCGCCGCTGCGCGTATCGAGCGCGCCGGTAGGCTCATCGGCCAGAATCACCTGGCCGCCATTCATCAGCGCCCGGGCCACCGAGGTGCGCTGCTGTTGGCCGCCGGACATCTCGTTCGGCCGGTGCGACAGCCGGTCTGCCAGACCAAGGCGCGTTAGCAGCGCGGTCGAGCGTTGGCGCCGCGCGCCCGCCGATTTCCCGGCATAAATGGCCGGCACCTCGACATTGCCGCGCGCGTCCAGGTCGGCCAGCAGGTGATAGCGCTGGAAGATAAAGCCGAAATGCTCGCGGCGAAGAGCGGCCAACTCATCGGGCGACATCTTCTTAACGGATCGCCCGGCGACGCGGTAGCCGCCCTGAGATGGCCGGTCAAGGCAGCCCAGGATGTTCATCAGGGTCGACTTGCCCGAACCCGACTGACCGATGATTGCGACCATCTCGCCAGCGTCGATCTTCAAATTCAAGTTCTTGAGCGCATGGATTGGCTGATCGCCGGCGGGATAGGTCCTCCAGACGTTCTTTAGCTGAAGCAGGGGCGGCTCGCTCTTTTCGGGCACGATGCTATTTTCCTGCCCAGGGTGGCCTGCCCTTGGTCTTTGGAAGTGCGGATACCGAGCCATCCAGCACGTCGCTAACCACGACCTTGTCGCCATCTTTCAAGCCATCGAGCACTTGAGCCTGAACATTGTTGTTCACGCCGATGCGAACCCTGCGCTCCTCGGTCTTGTTTTCGCCGACCAGCACCTTGACCTTGTAACTCCCGTCGGCCTGTTTTTCGCGCAAGGCACCGGCCGGCATGGTCAGCACCTGCTTGACCTCTTCGAGCACAACGCTGACCTCGGCGGTCATGCCCGGGCGTAGCATGCCGTCGGGATTGGGAACGTCGAAAACCGCATTGTAATAGACCGGCGCATTGGCGGGACCGACCAGAAACTGGTTGGCGTTTTCCGGGGCCGGATCGATGCTGCGCAGGTTCGCATAGTACTTGCGGTCCGGATCGCCCAGGACCTTGAAATAGACCTTCTGGCCGGCGTGGATGCCGACCACGTCGGCCTCGGAAATCTGTGCCCGCACCGTCATCACATCGAGCTTGGCCAGGCGCACGATGGTTGGAGCGGACTGGATGGAGTTCACCGTCTGGCCCTGCCGAACCAGCACCGAGGCCACGATGCCGGCGATCGGGGCGGTGATGGTGGTGTGGGAAAGGTCGACCTGGGCCTTCTCGAAGCTGGCCTGGGCCTGGCGGATCTGGGCCTCGACGCCTTTCAGTTGAGCATCGGCGATCCGCATGGAGGCCTGGGCCTGTTCGAACTGGGCGCGACTTGTAACGCCCCGGTTCAGCAACTCCTGCTGCCGGTCGAATTCCAGGCGCGAGCGCTCGATGGTCGCTTCCTGGGAAATTTTCTGGGCCGCCGCCTGGGCCTGGGTCGCCTCGGCGTTGCGCAGGGTGGTCTGCTGGGTGGACGGATCGATGATGGCGATCACATCGCCCGCCTTGACGCGATCACCGACATCCACCTTCAGCGCCTGGATCTGACCCGAAGCCTGGGCGCCGACATCAATGACGGTTTGCGGCTGCAGAACGCCTGTGCCGAGCACGGTCTTCTCGATATCGCCGACCTTGACAGCCTCGGTCAGGAACCGCTCGTCGCGGCCGGAGCCCCGCGCGCAGGCCGCAAGGGACACCGTCAGCCCGAGGGCCGCCAACAGGAAAAAAGTCCGCTTTTTCATTCCACCCGCCGATTGGCGCCCACGCCCTTTGGGCCCTGCCGCGCTATGTGGTGAGGGTCCGAACGAATGCAAGGCTCGATAGCAAGGCCCTAATCGAAAGTCGATCAATAATTCATGAAAATCAATCAATTAAGCTGCCGTTAGGTAAGCCAAATTGTCGCGGCCTCGCGCCGGCCTCTAGCAACGCAAGGTTTGGGGTGCGATCGCGCGGAACGCGAGGGGCCGAAATGTGATTTCCACGGATCGACCGAGTTGCGTTTTCTCGCCATCGAGGATGGCCGGGACGCGGCTGCGGCTCGAGATTTTTAGACTTTTCACCCGAGCCAGGGTCACCGACGGATCGCTGCGCCAGTCGGAGAATATGGCCAGAAAGGCCAGCCGGAACATGGATACGGCCGTCGCGTGATCCAGCGCCACCGCCTCCAGCCAGCGTTCGTCATCCTCCAGGGCGCTCGAGATCAGCGGGCAGATCACCGCCACCGCTTCGGCGCGGCCTGATGACTCATCGTCCAGCCTGTAGCCGACTGTCTCGGCGTGACGCCGAATGGCGGTGACCGATCGCTTGACCGCCTCGGCGAAGTCACCCTCCCGAACCGCCTCGCGCGCGTCGGCCCACAGGGACGGGGCGCCCACCACCACCGCGCAATAGAAGGGATGGCCATTGGCGCTTCCCCCACTGACGTCGCGCACGCAAGGCTGGGCAAGGGTCTTCTCCAGCGCAATCTCCCACCCCACATCACCATAGAGTGCGTGGGGCAGCATGTTCATAGTGCCGCCCGGCAGGGGAATGAGCAGCTTGCCGGCTGCCCCGCACTTCTCGGCGGCGGCGCGAATTGTGCCGTCGCCGCCCAGCACGATGACGACATCTGCCCCTGCGACGGCGTCGGTGAGAGCCTGATCCAGGGCGTCCGGGCCGACCACCACCGTTTCGGCCTTCGCAAGTTCGGCCTGTTCGAACAGGCGCTGGATCCTGGCTTCGGATGTTTCATCACAGCCGCCGCTGCCGGTGTTCAGCACCGCGATCAGCCGTCCGCGCAGAGCTTTTTCGGCCTCTGTCACGCGCCGCCCCGCGGCCGCAGATAGACGGTCCAGCTGCGTCCCGCCGTCAGGCGCTCGCCGTCCCAGGCCATCAGGGTGACAGTCATCGCCAGCCCGTCGATCTCGATGACATTGAAGCTGGGCCGCGAGCCTCGTTCGCGCAGCGAAAGGGTGCCAGCACCAACGGTAAAGGTGCGTTTGTCGCCGTAGGGCAAGGGATGCACGAACGGCATGTGCAGGTGGCCGGAGATCACGACGTCGACGCCCGCCGTGTTCAGGGCCCGCGCCGCCCGGTGGCCGCCGCGCACGCGGGAGGTGATCGGCTCGCCCGGCTCTTCAAGGAGTGGATGATGACAAACGGCGATGCGGTAGGCCCCGGCCGGCGCGGCGGCGAGAATCGCGCAGACGTCTCGTGATTGTGCGCGCGAGACATGGCCCTTCGACCAGTTGAGCCGCACCTGCCAGCCGCGGGCGCTGTTGAAGGCGCAAACGCGAATGTCCGGCCGGTTGAAACGGTCGCAGTCTGCCGGCCCCAGCGTGCGCTCATAGCGGCCGAACGGGTCGAAGATGCGCTGGATCATCCCGAACCATGGCGTGTCGTGATTGCCCGGCGTCAGCATCTGCGGACCCGGCAGGGATTTCAGCCAGGCGGCAGCGGTCTCGAACTCATCCCATCTTCCCCACTGGGTGATGTCGCCGCTGACAATCAGCAGGTCGAACGGGCTCGTCCGCACATAATCCGCCGCCGCCGCGACCGCGGCGCGGTTCTCGCTGTTGAAGTGGATGTCGGTGAGGTGGATGAGGCGCAGGGACACAGCTTAACCGGAACGGGCCGCGGGGACTCCGGTTCCTCAGGCGGCGCTTTCCGCCGCCAGGCGCGCCCGAATGTCACGGTAGGCCGCCGCGATCAGATCGCTCAACGCGGCCTCGTTCGCCTCCTGGCCCCAGCGCAGCTTCACGTGGCGCATGCGCAGGCCGCCGCCTTCCAGGAGCCCGGCGGGATCGTCGAGTTCCGCCCCATGGAAAAAGCCGACATTCACGTGGGCCTTGTAGGCGCCGACATAGGCGAAGGCCGCGTCCCCCGCGCAGGCGGTGGGACAGTGGTCGTGCATCAGCTCGTGCACGTCCGGCCCACAATTGCGCATCTGCTCGAACCAGGGCCGGGCCAGCCAGCGCAGCTCGCCGTCCGGTACCGCAAACCAGGCCTCGACGGCGGGGTCTCGCTGAAGGGCGCTCGGGAACCGGAAAAGGTCGCTGGCCATCTCGGACTCCGACGTCCGTTGATTGGTGCGGGCGGTCGGGGTCGAACCGACACTCCTTTCGGAACCGGATTTTGAGTCCGGCGCGTCTGCCAATTCCGCCACGCCCGCAATGGCAGACGGGTTAGCGAATTGGCGGGGGCTCGTCCACCTCAACCACCCGGCCTGCTCAGCACCGCCTCAACGTCGATCGTCCCGTCGCCCGCGGCGGTGGCTGTCAGGTTGGTCACCGCGATGGCCTTGTGTTCGGCGAGGCGCCGCGTCCAGGCCAGGAACTTCGTCGGGTCGGTTCCTTCCAGGTGGATGGTCACCCCGACATCACCGCTGGCCTCCATCTTCCCCACGCGCACGCCGGCCTCCCCAGCGCTCGCAACGACCTCGCTTTCCAGCGGGCTCACCTTGTCGAGTTTTGCAAGATCGGCCCGAACCCGTTCAGCCTCAACGGTAACGCGCTGCGCGCTCTCCAGCCGCACCGCCGCCGCGTTCCGCCACGAACCGAGCGGCGCCCAGAGTCCATACCAATAAACCAGCGCCCCAATGAGCACCGCCAGGGCGCCGATCATCCAGCGCTCACGAGGGCTTCGCTCGTCCCACAAGGCGGCGGGCAATGTCATGGCGCACGCGTCAGGGTCAGGTCGGTCGAAATCCGCCCCCCTGCCTCGGTCGATCCGTCTTCCCGCAACGCAAAGCCGCTGGGGCCAAGGGCCCCCGCCAGTGTCGCGACATCGGAATAGTTGTCGTGCGTCAGCGTCAGCCGCATCGCGCCGCCTGAGCGGTAGGAAAGCGATTGCAGCTTTGCGCCCGGCAGCCGCTCCAGCGCCTTGAACACCACCGCCATCGCCTCCGAAAAGTCCCGCCCCTGCTGCATCGATGCGCCCATGGAAATCAGGCGCCGGGTATCGCCCCTGGCGGCGGTCGCGCGTTCGACCCGCCCGACCGCCATGTCATCCCGCGCAATATAGGCTGCCCGGATCAGCAGCGGCGAGACCAGCGCCAGGCCTGCCAGCACCGCGGCGCGCCGCCAGCTGCCTGAGGCGGTCTTCCCCATCTTGTCGAACGCGCCCTGCAACAGATTGACCGGTGCTCCGGAGGCGGCGCTAGCTGCGAAATGGCTGTCGATGCGGCTAGACTCATCCGCAACATCCAGCGTCAGGCCAGTGATGAGTTGCGCGGCCAACTCCGGCTCGACGGTGAAGGCGAGGCCGCGGCCTCGGACGGCCAGAGCTTCGCCGAGGTTGGCGGCGACCAGGCCATCGCCCTCCGGCGCTGGAAGCATCAGGTGGTCGGGGACGACGGCGTCGGGAACGACGCCGAGCGCACGGGCCTGATCGAGCAGGGCCGCAAGCCGCGCCTTGGCGATGATCGAGACAGGGCGAAGGCCGCCGGCGCCAACCGGGCCGAGGGCGAAGTGGAGATCCTCTCGCGGCTGAGCCAGTTCGTCCTGCAGCATCATGGCGGCGGCGGTCCGGGCCTGGCCGGGGCTGGCGGCCTTCAGAGCGATCCAATGGGTGGTCACGTCGACGCCGGAGATGACGAGCAGCGTAGTTCCCTTGAACGGAGCGCTCGCGCCCTGTCCGCCCAGCGTTCCACGCGTGGCGATCATGCCCGCCGCGTCGACCACCAGGTAGGGCGACGGCTCCCCGGCGCGGGGCGCGAGCAGGACGAGGCGGGTCAGGCTCATTCGTCGGCCGTCCAGCGGCGGGCGCGCAGGGCGGTCTGGCCGTCGCCCACCTGTTCGATCAGCGAGGTCATCAGCACTTCACCGCCGGCGTAGTCTGCGTGAGCGGTGAGCTCGTAGTAGCGGCTGCGAACCGAAAGCTGCCCGGCGGGAGCGCGGGCGACGCCGCGCAGCGAGGGCTCGGCGAGGAAGGCCGCCACATCGCGCCACCCGCCCTTGGCCCGCGCCGCCAGGGCCCGGCGCCCGGCGTCGGGCGAGATCGCCCCGTCGGAGAGCGCGGTCAGCAGCACGGCCTTGTCGGCGGCGAGTTCATTGACGTTGAGCATCGTGGTCTCTGGCACGGGCAAGGCGCAGACATAGGGGCGGACCAGGCGGTAGACCGCCGCGTCATAGCCGCGAACGGCGCGCAGTTCGCTGGTTTCCTGAAGCAGCGCGCCCGAGGTGCGGTAGCCGGCATAGGCGTCATCTTCGGCGCCCGCCGTCGAGCGCCCGCTGTCGCTGTCGATCCAGTCGGAGAGGGCCTCCGAAAGCTCCTGTCCCCTCCGCTCCGGCAGGCCGAGCGTGGTCAGCAGCGCCCGGTATTGCCTTAACGACCCTTCGCGCCGCAGCCAGTGACCAGGCGATCCCTCGACTACGCTGTTGAGATTGAAACAGGCGCCGCCATCCTCCAGACGCGCCCGCACGGTCCCGCCCTCGACCGGGTAGCTCCGCCACTCGCCGGTCAGGCCTGGCCCCAGTCCCTGCGCCAGCTGGCCCCGCGCCAGGGTCTCCGCGCCGAGCGCATACCAGCGGCCCTGTTCGAGCGCCTCGGCATTGGTGGTTCGCCGCACCGAAAAGCGGATGTCGTCCAGCACCGCCGAGGCCAGCGCCGCCATCACCGCGACGAGGAGGAGCACGGTCAGGAGGGCCGCGCCGCGTTTGGAGGGTGGCTTCATGCGCCCTCCCCCGCCACCAGAAAGAGCTGGCTGAGACCGCCCAGTCCGGCGACGGTGACGTCGAGCCGCAGGGCGGCCGGCAGGGCGCCTTCGGGCGGCGTCTCGGCCCAGCCGTCGGGACCGAGATAGAACACCCGGGCCGCCGAAACCTTGTCGATCAGCACCTGGGGCGCGCCCGGCGCGGCGCCACTGAGCGCCGGTCCCGAAACCCGCTCCAACCGACCTTCCACGGCCCGATACTCGACAGCCTGCATTGAAGGACGGGCCGCACCGTCGGGATTTTCCCATCCTCGGCGGACTAGGCGCAGCAGAACCGGTCCGTCGCCGGGAGCCACTTGCACCGCCTGCGACAGATCGGCGCCGATCAGCGCACGGGCGGTCTGCACCTGGCCTGTGCGGGCGGTATGGACGCTGACCGTGGCCTGGTTGTCGACCGCCAGGCGCAGCAGAGCGACGCCGCCCGAGCCCACGAGACCAAAAATGAACAGGGCGACCAGCACCTCGATGAGAGAAAACCCGGCCTTCATTTCAGCACGCTGAGCCGGGCCAGAACCTGATTGCCACCGGCCTCGCGTACGGCGATGTCGACGCGGGCAAGGCCGCGCTCACCCGCCGGCGCGGCGGTTTGGGTCCAGTCCCACAGACGTCCGGCCTGGCGTTCCTGGCCGCGCAGTTCGCCTGACGCCACGCGCGGCCCAACCGCCACCGCGACCGCGCGGTTGCCGGCGACGATGCCCGCCAGGGTCCGCTGCTCGACCACCCCGGCCGAGCGGGTGTTTTCCCCGGCCAGATGCGTCAGCGCTATGCCGGCCAGGCCCAGCACCGCCATAGCGACCATGACTTCCAGCAGAGAAAACCCTTGCTTAGGCGCCATCGACGACGACCTTTCCGCTCGGATCGACGCTCACCCCGGCCGAACGCCGTCCGTCGGTGAGGACCACGCTGGCGGGGTCCGCCAGACCGATGGCGTCGAAGACGATCCGCTCGCCGCTCTGCGAAGCCGCATGCACCCCGTTCGCCCACCGGCCCGCCTGGAACGAGCGGCCGGTCAGAGGTTTGCGCACACCGCCCTGCAGACTCTCGAAAGCATAGCCCGTAGGCGTCAGCCGAACCTCCACCGTCCGGCTGGTCAGGATCGCCTCGTCCCTTGCGCGGGTCAGCGCCGCGCCGAACCGGGCCGCATCGTGGGTGACGCCGCCCGCTTGCGGCGAGGTCAGCACCACCATGCCGGCGGCGAGGCCGACGATGGTGACGGTCACCATCACCTCGACCAGCGAAAACCCGCGCCTACCAGTTCCCGACATCGGCGTTCGACCCCTCTCCGCCCGGCTTGCCGTCGGCGCCCAGTGTATAGACATCGAAGCCGCCCGAGCGGCCGGGAACCGCATAGAGATAGGGTCTTCCCCAGGGGTCTTCTGGCAGCCGTTTGATATAGCCGCCGGGCCGGTAAAGTTCCGGGTGGGCGAGCCCGGCGGGCGCACGGGCGAGCGCGGTCAGCCCCTGTTCGCCGGTCGGATAGGCAAGGTTCTCCAGCTTGTAGGTCTCAACCGCCTGTTCGAGGGCGGCGACGTCGGTCCGCGCCTTTTCGGTGCGGGCGCGGTCAAGGCTCGGCAACACATTGAGCAGCACCACGGTGGCGAGGATGCCGATGATGACCACCGCCACCATGATCTCGACCAGGCTGAAACCGGCTTTCGAATTCGCGCTGGGCACGGCTGCTCTCCTCATCTCAAGGTCAGGGTGTCGAGTTGCAGGATAGGCAGGAGGATCGAGAGCACGATCGTCCCGACCACTACGCCCATGACGATGATGATCGCCGGCTCCAGCAGACTTAGGGCCGCCTGCGAGGTGGTCGCCACATCGCGCTCCAGATAGTCGGCGGCGGCGTCGAGCAAGGCGGGAAGTTCTCCCGAGGCCTCGCCGCTGGCGGTCATATGGACGAGCACCGGCGGGAATACACCAGCCTTGCGCATGGCGGCGGAGAGCGAGCCGCCCTCGCACACCGCGCCGGCCAGCTCCAGGGTGGCGGCTCTGAGGGCCCGATTTCGCACGGTCGGCGCAGCGAGGCGCAGGCCTTCCAGCATCGGCGCGCCCGAAGCCGACATGGCCGCGAGCGTGCGAGCCAGCCGCGCGGCGTTGTGGGCGCGGATGAGGCGGCCTGCGCCCGGTAAGCTCAGCAGCCAGCTGTCGAAGGCAAGGCCAGGTCCGGGCCTCGCCAGCAGCCGGAGTGCGCCAAAGCCTGCGGCAACGACGACGAGGGCCGCCAGCCAACCCCAGGCGGCCAGGATCCGGGAAAGGCCGATGACGATCCGGGTCAGCGGCGGCAAGGCCTGGCCCAGGGTGTCGAATTGATCGACGATCTTGGGGACCACGAAGATCATCAGGGCGGTGGTAACGGAGAGGGCCACGAGGGTCAGGGCGGCAGGATAAACCAGCGCGGCGGTGAGGCGGCTGCGTGAAGCCTGTTCCCGCTCGGTGAGGTCGGCCAGCCGGTCCAATATCCTCGGCAGGGCGCCCGTGCTTTCGCCGGCCGCGATCATGGCGCGAACGAGCAGAGGGAAGGCATCGCCCTGTCGCGCCATGGCTTCCGACAGCCGCCCGCCCTCGCGGACGCCGGCATGGACCGCAGCCAGAAGGGTGCGGATGCGCGGGTTCTCCTCCTGGGCCGTGAGCGTCGCCAGCGCCTCTTCCAGCGGTGAGACTTTGATCAGTGTGGAGAGCTGGCGCATGACCAGGGCCAGCGTCGCGGGATCGAGTTTCCGGCGCCCGGGCGCGGCCCGGTCATCGTCATTGGCGGCCGCGAGTTTCACCGGCGTCAGCCGCCGGCGCACCAGCCTTGCACGGGCCTCGGCCTCGTCCTGGGCGCGGACGACGCCGGTGGCGCTCAGACCCTCGGCGTCGAGGGCGAGATATTCAAACCGCGCCATGATCACCTCCTTCCGGACGGGTGACGCGCAGGGCCTCTTCGACGGTTGTGAGGCCGTCCTGAACCGCGGCCTTTGCCGCCTTGGCCAGAGGCTTGGCCTCTCTGAACGCAGCCTTGATGATGGCGGCTTCCGAAGCGCTGGCGCCGATCAGCGCCCGAACCTCGTCGGTCACGCCAATCGCTTCATAGAGGCCGACCCGGCCGACATAGCCGGAGCCCTTGCAGGCCTCGCAACCGACCGGCCGCCAGACGCTGCGGCCCGGCTTGACGCCGAGCAGCGACGCCAGCCCGTCGGCGGGATGTTCCCCGCGGCACCGCGGGCAGAGCCGCCGGACCAACCGCTGGGCCACGATCAGCCGGAGACTCGAGGCCAGCAGGAAGGGCTCGATGCCGAAGTCGCGCAGCCGGGTGATGGCGCCCACCGCATCATTGGTGTGCACGCTGGTGAGGACCAGATGTCCGGTCAGGCTGGCCTGGACAGCGATCTGGGCGGTCTCGGCGTCGCGCACCTCGCCGACCATGACCACATCGGGGTCCTGACGCAGGATGGCGCGCAGACCCGCCGCGAAGGTCATGCCGACCTTCGGATTGACCTGGGTCTGGCCGACGCCCTCGACCGCGTATTCGACCGGGTCTTCAATGGTCAGGATATTGCGGGCGGTTTCGTTGAGCGCCGACAGCGCGGCATAGAGCGTGGTGGTCTTGCCCGAGCCGGTCGGGCCGGTGACCAGGATGATGCCATTCGGCTCGCGCAGGGCGGTCCGAAAGGCGGTCAGCACGGCCTCGCTCATGCCGAGGTCACCCAGCGCCAGGCTCGTCTGATCCTTGTCGAGGATGCGCAGCACCACCCGCTCACCGGCCCGGGCCGGCAGGGTGGAAACCCGCACATCCAGCAGCTTGCCGCCGAGCGACAGACCGATGCGCCCGTCCTGCGGCAGGCGCCGTTCGGCGATATCCAACCGGGCCATGACCTTGATGCGCGAGGCGATCAATTGGGTCAGCCGGGCCGGCAGGCGGACGGTCTCGCGCAGGACGCCATCAACGCGCAGACGCACGATCAGATCATTTTCGAACGGCTCGATATGGATGTCGGAGGCGCCCAGGCGCACGGCCTCGGCGATCAGGCCGTTGATCAGCCGGATGACCGGCGCGTCATCCTGGCCGTCGAGCAGGTCAGCGGCGGGATCGACGAGGGATTCCAGCCCCCCTGCCAGCGCAAGGCTGTCCTCCAGCCCGGCGCTCCGGCCTCCGTAGACTTCCGAAAGCCTGTTTTCGAAAGCGCGGCGACCCAGCGGCTCCACATCCAGCGGACGGCCGAGCGCCCGGCGCGCCTCGATCAGGGCGGCGGGATCGGCGCCCTCGCGCAAACCCACGCTCGCCCGCTCGCCCAAGGAGAGGAGGACCACTCCCGAGCGCTTGGCGAAGGCGTAGGGAAGTTCGGGACTCATGGCGCGGGGGGCTGGGCCTTGAGGTAATCGCGCACGGCCGCCTCCAGCGCGCTCTTGGCGTCCGGCCGGGCGGCGGCCTCATCAGCGCGCATATACTCGTAACGCTGGGCGGCCAGGACCTCGGCGTCGCGAGCGGACTTCAGAATGGTCGGCCGGATGAAAACCATAAGGTTGCGGCGAGTGCGATTGGTGCTGCTGGACCTGAACAGGCCGCCGATGCCGGGCAGGTCACCGAGGCCCGGAACCTTGTCGGCGCCGGTAGTGTCCGACTGATCGAGCAGGCCGCCGAGCACGACGATGTCGCCGTCGTCCACCATGACGTTGGTCTCAAACTCGCGCTTGTTGAAGATCGGGTCGGTGGTCGCCCCGGCGGCCTGGGCCGCCACGCTAGAGACCTCCTGCTTGATGGCGAGCGTAATGCCGCCGCCGGCGTTGATCTGGGGCGTCACCCGCAGCTGCACGCCGACATCGCGCCGCTCCACCGTGCGGAACGGGTTGGAGTTGCTGGCGCTCAGCACCTCGCCGGTGGTGACCGAGATTTCCTGGCCGACCGAGAGGTTGGCTTCCTTGTTGTCCAGCGTAACGATCGACGGAGTCGAGAGCAGGTTCGAGGCCGAGTCACTCTTCACCGCATTGATGATGGCGCCGATGACCACATCGCCCGCGCGGCCGCCGACGCCGCCCACGAGGCCGGGCGTGGTGTTGATGGAGTTGACGGCGTTGGTGGTCAGGGCGGCCTGCGCCGCGCTGCCGGGCGTCAGATTGTTCTGGCCCGCCGCCGCCGAAATGACGCCCATCAGGCTGGGCGAGCCGGCCGGGAAGTTGGTCACCACCCCGCCCGAGCCGCCGCCGAGGCCAAACTGGACGCCGAGGTTCTGCGCCAGGGTGTCGGAGATCTCGACGACGATGGCGGTGACCAGCACCTGCTGGCGGCGCACGTCCAGCTGGCGGATCACGCCGGCAAGTTCGGCCTGGGTTTTGGGATCGGCGCTGATGACCAGGGCGTTGCCGCCCTCGAACAGCGCCACGCTGGGCGAGCGCGGGCCGGACCGGATGGCCGCGGGCGCAGGCGCTGCGCCGGCGGCGGCGGGCCCACTTTGCTGCGGCGCCTGGCCGATCATTTGCTGCAGCACCGGCAAGAGGTCCTTGGCGCTGGCATTTTCCAGCCGCACCACCTGCACTTCGGCATTGGAGGGCTCGCGGGCGTCGAGCTCTCGGATGATCGCCTGGGCCTGGGCGACCAGAACCGGATCGCCGCGCAGTACGATGGCGCGCCCGCCGGGGGCCGCCGCCAGGGCCAGCCGAGGCGCCGGCCGCGCCGCGCCGCCCGCGGACGGCGGCGAGATCAAAGGCCCGGCGGCCTCGATAACCTCACGGGCCGTTGAGTTCTGCAGTTCGACGGTCGTCAGCTCCGTTCGGTCCTGGTCGATCTGGTCGATCAGCCCGGCGATCCTCCCGACGTTGTCGGCATAGTCGACGACGATCAGCACATTGCCCGGTGCGGCCAGTGCAACGCCGGACTTTCCGATCAACGGTCGCAGCGTCTGGGCCGCGTCGGCGGCGTCAAGGGTCTTGAGGAAAAACAGGCGCGTGGCGAAGCCGGCCGGCGCGCTGGCGGCGCCCTCTTCCGGCGCTATGCGGAAGGTGTTGGGTCCAGCCGGGATGACCACGAGGCCGTTGGCGCGCAAGGTCGTCTGCATCAGCTCGAATAGCTGATCGCGTGAGAGCGGCCGGTCGCTGACGACCGTGACCGTGCCCTGCACCCGGGGATCGACGATGAGGGTGCGGCCGCTCGCCCGCGCCACGTCCTGCACAAAGACGCGGATGTCGGCGTTTTGCAGGTTGAGCGCTTGGGATTGCGCGTGCGCGGCGACCGGCCCGAAGGCCAGGCCGAGGCTGAGAGCGAGAGCGGCGGCCTTAAGTCTCAAGATCGCGCTCCCTCCCCATTCGGCGCCGGCGTTCAAGGTCTGAACAAAAGCACGGACAGCGCCCTGCCCAAAGCCTTTTACGGCGAGCGCGGCGGGGTCGAGGTGTAGCTGCCCGCGGGCGACCCGGATGCAGCCGGACGGGCGAGCGCCAGGCGGCTGCGAACCCCGCCCTGAGCGAGGGTCACATGGTCGCCGGCGATGGCGGCGAGGGCCACGCCGGGGCTAACCTCCTCGCCGACCTTGAAGACCTTTTGCGGTCCGCCTGGCGCGCCGATAATCGCCGTGCCGCCGGATCCCGAGCGCACGCCGAAGAGGATCAGACCGGGCGCGGCGGGTGCGGTTTCGGAGGTGGCGGCCGGCGAAGGGGCCGAGCCGAACGGATTGAACCGCTCCAGCACCGCGAGGTCGACCGGCGCCTCCGTCTTAGCCGCAGCCGGAGCGCCTTGCGTTTCGGGCTCAAGGAAGACCCACACCAGCCGCGCGCCCTGGACGACCAAAACGACGGCCAGAGCCAGTTCGACCAGCAGCCTCAGCCGTGAGGAGGCGCCCGCCAGGACTATTGCCCCAGCGCGACCTGGGTTCCGCGCACCCCGCTCATCGGCTCGGAGATCACCGTGTTCCAGGCGATCTGCTGCAGCAGGCGTTCACGTGGCGCCGATGTGGGATCGTCCTTGTTGACCAGGGCCTGCAGGCCAACCGGGCTTTGCCGGTACATCGCCGCGAACCAGACATAGGCCACCAGGTGCGCCGTCGGGTCGGTTGGATGGCCGATCGGGTCGCGATGCATCTCCGATTGCTTGGTCAAGCCCGGCGCCTTGCCGCCAATCACCTGTTCACGCAGCGTGTAGACTGCCTGGCCCGAGGGCACGACATAGGCGACCTGGTGGCCGGCGCGGCTGTTGATGCCGTTCAGCTGGGTGCGCATCTTTTCCAGGTAACCGCCCGGCGCGGCCAGGCTCTTTTCCCAGCCCTGCACCTCGGCCAGCGTGGCCTTGTCACGATCGGCGTTGGTGAACGAGCCTCCGCCCGTGCCTCCGACCGCGGGCGTCGAACCATGGCCGTCGTAGGCGCCCCATGAGTTCTGCACCATGATGCGAGCGTTCTTGTTGTGAGCGATGACGAAGTCGCCGAACTGGTCGATGGCCGGCTCGGGCATGATGGCGTTGGGTGACATGGTGAAAACGTCCACCTTGTCGCCGCTCGTCGCGAGCGCGGCCTTGGCGATGTTGTTGCAGTCGTTCCCCGCGCCCTGGTCCCAATGCTGCTTGGGCGTAGAGCCGCCGATCATCTGCACGGCCAGGAATTCCTGACCGGTGAGGCCCTTTTCATTGGTGAGCTGAGTGAGGAGGGGCACCTGAGGACCCGGAGGGGCGGCGGCGCGCGCGGCGGCCGCCGCCGTCTGGCGCGCGGCCTGACGCTCCGCCTGCGCAGGGTTGGCCGCGCGGCCCGGGCCGGCAGCGGGCGCGCCCTGAGCCGCAGCACCTGCGGCGCCGCCTCGGGCGGCGACGGCGTTCGGGTTCGGCGGCGCTGCACATCCTGGACCCGCGATGGGCGTACGGGCTCCCGGCGTCGAGATGAACACGTTGAAACTGTGGGTGGCCATGACGATCTTCTGGCCCTTGGTGATCGGCGCGGTGGCCGCGGCCGGAGCTTGCTGTGCCTGAGTGAGCGCAGGGACCGCTACGAGCAGGCCGACCGTCATCGCGCCGGCGGCGATGCTCACCCCATCCATTTTCAACAAACGCCTGAATTCAAACGACATTTTACGCCCCCATCACCGTTTTTTGTGAATTGGGGCGATACTAGACCCGGCGGGCCGCCATCGGCAACTAGGCGTCAGTCAGGCGGCTCGATCCGGCGGCCACCGCGAATTTCTTGCGGGTGGAAAGCACGCCGTTCCTGTCGGTGACCTTGTCCAAAACCTTGAACTCGCTCTGCCAGCGCTCGGGCGTGACGTCGCAGATCAGATATCCGCGCTGATGATTGATAAACTTCAGCTCGGCGTTGGCGCCGACCAGGGGATTGGAGCCGCCCGGATCGTCCTGGCCGTTGCCGCCCGAGGTGACCGAGGTGGACACGAACTCGATGCCGATCGGCTTTACGCCCGGCGTGCGGCCGTCGAGATGCAGCTCGCCCGCATAGTTCACATGCTCATCGCCGGTCAGGACGATGACGTTCGGGGTCTTGTGTTGCTGCATGCGGGCCAGGACCCGGTTGCGCGGCGTACGGTACCCGGCCCAGCTGTCGATGTTGTAGCGCAGCGCCGGACCCGGATCGCGGTCGAGGTCCATCATCATCACCTGCTGGGCGAGGACATTCCAGCGCGCCTTCGAGGCGTCGAGCCCGGCGCCGAGCCAGGCTTCCTGCCGCTGGCCCATGAACTGCGCTGTCGTTGCCGAGACCTGTTCGAGGGTGCATCCAGCCGCCTGGTCGTTGCAGGGCTGGTTGCTCCGGAACTGGCGGGTGTCGAGGAAATTGAGGTTCATCAGCGTGCCGTACTGGGCACGGCGATAGATCTGGATGGCGGGACCGTTCGGCATCGAACTCGCGCGCAGCGGCATGTGCTCATAGTAGGCTTGGGCGGCCGCCTGGCGGCGCAAGGCGAAGAGCGCTGGCGGCGTACCATTTTCGTCCCACTGCGAGGCCCAGTTGTTCTCGGTCTCATGGTCGTCCCAGACCGTGTACCAGGCGTGGGCGGCATGAGCGGCTTGAAGGTCGGGATCGGATTTGTACTGGGCGTAGCGGCGGCGGTAGTCGTCGACACTGTAGATTTCACCACCGAAATGGGCGCGGGGATTGGGCGCCGCGGCGGCAGGCGCGCCAGCCGCCGGAGCGGTGGCCACCAAGGCCGCGGCCGGCGCCTGACCACCACCGCCGCCCTCATAGATGTAGTCGCCGTAGCAGAAGACGAAATCGAGGTCCTCGGCGGCAAGATACTTGTGGGCGGTGAAGAAGCCGGCCGGATAGCTTTGGCAGCCGGCGACGCCAAACTTCGAATTGGCAAGGTTGGTCGCCAGGGCGGGTGCGGTCTTGGCCCGGCCTGTCGGGCTCTGCACGCCGCCGGCGCGGAACCGGTACCAATAAGGCCGGGCGGGCATCAGACCGGTGACCTCGACATGCACCGAGTGGGCGAGGAAAGGCGAGGCCTGGGTCTTGCCGGTCTGGACGATGGTGGCGAAACGCTCGTCGCTGGCGACTTCCCAGTCCACGTCGATGCGGGATGACGGCATGCCGAATCCGACCTGAAACGGCTCGGGCGCAAGGCGCGTCCAGATGACAAAGCCGTCGGGCGCAGGATCACCGGTGGCGATGCCAAGTTGAAAGGGGTTCTTCGAGAACGTCGGCGTCTGTTGTTGGCCGAGGGCGCGCCCGCCCATCAACGGGGCGGCTATGAAGACACCGGCGGCCGCGCCGAACCGGCGAATGACCATGCGGCGGGTGTGTTCAAGCCGCTCGTTGTAGGAATCGGTCATGGTCCACTCCTTGTCGGTTTGAACTCAGAGGTATCGCCGCGGGATGACAGGTCTGTGCGGCGTAGATGACAGTTTGAAAACTAGCCCTTTCGTCCCCGCGACATGTACGCGTGACCCAGCCGGCTGGTGACGTTCAGGACCAGCACGCCGAAGGTAATGATAAGGGCTCCTGCCCAGGCCAGGTCAACCCATTCCTGATATGGGCTCTGGGCATAGCGGTAGATTGCCATCGGCAGGCTGGACATCGGCTTGGACATGTTGAGCGAAAAATTGAAGCTGCCGAAGGAGGTGACGATCAGCGGCGCGGTTTCGCCGGCGATCCGCGCCACTGCCAGCAGCAGCCCGGTCAGAATGCCGCCGAACCCGGCCGGCAAGACGATGCTCCAGATGGTGCGGGCCTCGCGGGCGCCGAGTGCGATTGAGGCTTCGCGATAACCGTCCGGCACCAGTTTCAGAATGTCCTCGGTGGTCCTGGCCACGACCGGCATGGCCAGGAGCGCGAGCGCGACAGATCCGGCATAACCGGAAAAGCCGCCGGTGGGCCTGACGACGACTTGATAGACAAACAGACCGATCAGGACCGACGGTGCGGTCAGAAGGATGTCGTTAACGAAGCGCACGAGCGTCGCGAACCGGCCGGTGCGGCCGACTTCGGAGAGGTACACCCCGACCGCGACGCCAAGCGGTCCGCCCAGGGCGATACCACCCAGCACCTGCAGCAGACTGCCCATGATGGCGTTGGAAAGTCCGCCGTGCTGCCCCGGCGTCTTCATCGGCTGGGTGAAGGCCTCGAGGGAAAGCCCGACCGTTCCCTTTTGCAACAGGGTGAAGAGGATCACGGCCAGAACGATCAGCCCGACGAGCGCCGCCAGAATGCAAAGACCGTTCATCACCGCCGAGACGATTCGCCGGCGGGCATAGTTTCCAGGATTGAAAGGCCTCATGGTCATGCCATGCGCCCTTGTCTCAGCAGCATGCGAGCCGCCGCCAGCACGAGGAACGAGATCAAGAACAGGAAGAAGCCGAGCGCGAACAGGGCGGCCAGTTTGAGCGAGCCCTGCTCGGCGTCCGGGAACTCATTGGCAATCACCGAGGCGATGCTGGAGGCGGGCGCGAAGAAACTGTCTGGCAGGCGGTTGGCGTTACCGATCACGAAAGTGACGGCCATGGTCTCGCCGAGCGCCCGGCCCAGGGCCAGGAACACCGCCCCGAACAGGCTGCCGCGCACGGCCGGAATGATGACGCCGACCAGAGTTTCCCACTTCGTGGCGCCCATGGCGTAGCCGCCGTCCTTGAGCAACTGGGGTGTGGTGAGCAACACATCCCGGGTTGCGGCCGCAATGAGGGGCAGGATCATGATGGCCAGAACGATCCCGGCGGTGAGTAGGCCCACGCCGAGCGGGGCGCCGGAGAACCAGTAGAAATTTCCGGCGGCGGGAATGAAGCTAAAGGTCTGGGTGAGCCACGGCTGCACCTGCGATCCCATGGCCGGGGCCAGCACGAAGAAACCCCACATGCCGTAGACGAGGCTGGGGACCGCCGCGAGAAGCTCGATGGCGACCCCAAGGGGTCCGCGCAGGGGCCGGGGGCAGGTCTCGGTGAGGAAATAGGCGATGCCGAAACCCACCGGCCAGGCCAAGGCGATGGCGATGGCGGATGTGGCGAGCGTGCCGACAATCGCGGGCCCGGCGCCGTAGAGATCGCGCACTGGATCCCACTGATTGAGCCAGAGGAAGGCGGGGCCAAAGGCCGCAAAAGCGTCGCGGCCGGCCAGGAACAGAATGATCAGGATCGCAGCCAGGGTGATCAGGACGATCGAGGCCGCCGTCCACAGCGATCCCTTGAGGATCGTATCGCCCCAGTGGTGGCGCTTTTGCATGCCGGGAGCTGTATCGGCGGTCATGTCGGGGCCTACCGGCGGGGGCAAAACAAAGGGGCGGGACATCGCTGTCCCGCCCGGTTGGGATACTCAGGTTAGCGGCAGCCTGTCCAGATGGCCTTGCCGGCGGGATCCTTCACCTGGCACCATTTCTGGCGAACCTGGTCCTGCACCGCGGCCGGCAGCATCACGTAGCGCAGCTGATCGGCGGCGGGCTTGCCGTTTTTGAAGGCCCAGTCGAAGAACTTCATGACCCGCAGCGAGGCCGCGGCATCGTTCGGATTCTTCGGCAGCAGGATGTAGGTCGGGCCGACGATCGGCCAGTTAGTGGCGCCGGTGGTGTTATTCATGCTGACCTGCATGTTCGGCGCATTGGTCCAGTTGACCGTGGCCGCAGCCGCCGCAAACCCGGCCGCGCTGGGCTTCACGAACTGCCCCGACCGATTCTGCATCATCGGGGTCTGCATGTTGTTTTCAACGGCGTAGGCATACTCGACATAGCCGATGCCGCCGCGGGTGTTACGAATTCCTCCCGCGACACCTGAGTTACCAGGACCACCGATTCCTGTCCGCCAGGCCACAGAATTTCCCGCGCCGAGGGCGGTGTTGAATGGCAAATTCACCGAGGCGATGTAGCTGGTGAAAATGTTGGTCGTGCCCGAGGAATCGGACCGATAGACCGGCGCAATGGCCAAGGCCGGCAGGTTGACGCCGGGATTGAGGGCGGTGATCGCCTTGTCATTCCACATGCGGACCTTGCCGAGGTAGATGTCGCCGACGAGGGGCCCGGTCAACTTCAGGGCGTTACCGTCAACCCCCGGAATATTCACGGCCATGACGACGCCCCCGATTACGGCGGGAAATTGCAGAAGGTTCTGGCTCTGCAAGCGTTCCGGCGCAACCGCGGCATCGGAGGCGCCGAAGTTCACGGTCCGGTTCATGATCTGCGTAACCCCGGCGCCAGAACCAATCGCTTGGTAGTTCAAGCGGTCGCCGCTGGCGGTCGCATACTGTTCGGCCCAGCGCGTGTAGATTGGGGCCGGGAAGGTCGCGCCCGCGCCAGTGAATTCAGCCGCGAAGGCCGCAACCGCGCCAGCGGCAACGATCGCTCCCAGCGCGCCGCCGACAATCCGTCGGGTCCAGGTTTTCGGGGTTTTCATCTGAGTGCTCCTTCAGTCTCTCGTGCGAGTGTTTGCAACAGTTCCGTGACAGGTCCGTGACAGTCGGGCGCGCTACCAGTCGAACTGGGTGCGGAAGGTCACGGCCTTGATGGTGTTGTCCTTGTGGGTCGAGTTATTGACCGTGTAGTCGACGTCGGTCGACGAGACGTTCAGCTGAAACTTAACGTGGTCGATCGGCACCACGGTGACGCCGCCGGTCCAGCCCGAGGTAGTGTTGCGGTTCGCGCCGAAGGACGTGTCCGAAAGATCCAGCTTCTCGTAGCGGGCCGAGAGCAGGACGTGGCCGATGCCGCCGTCCGACCCGAAGGTGCGCAAGGGAACCACATTTTTGAAGCTGCCGTCGGCGGCGTTATAGTTGCGGCTCTCGCCGGTGGGCGACCAGTAGAGATCGACGTAGTAGCCGCTCGCCGTCGCATCGATGCCGCGGCCGGTTTGGTACTGGCCGTATTCGGCCTGCGCACCGAAGGCGTTGTGCTGCAGGACCAGTTCGCCGCCGTAGTACATGTCCTGGCCGAAGCTGGCGGTGCCGGCGTTGTTGGAGGCCTTGTTGGAGAGGGCGCCTGGCGAATAGGAGAGCGCGGTGCGGCCGCCACCGGCCGTGTTACCGGCGTCGCGGTAACGGGCCGTGGCGCCGAAAGCCACCAGGTTCAGCCCTTCCGGCGTCCGCTCATAAATCGGCGCGAAGGTGCCGCGGGTGATCAGGAACCCGGCTTCCGATCCGAACGAAGCGGTATCGAGCTTTTCCGGACCGTCGTTGGACTGCAGGCCGACGCCCCAGGACCAGTTGCCGCCGTTCATAGTGTAGGTCACTCCGGGCTTCTTGCCGAAGCCCCCGGCGCTGATCAGGAACGAACGCTCATTGAACGGCGTGGTCAGTGAAGAGTCGCGATCCTCCAGCGGCGAGACCGAGTTGGTGATCCCGACGATGATCGATGAGTCGGCGGTAAGAGCATATTCCAGATAGAGGTCGTCGGCCTTGATTTGCACGGCCTGGTTGGCGCCGGCGCCGCTCGAGCCCGAGCCGTTGCCGAAGGTGAAGTCGAGCTTGACGTTGTAGCGCCACTGCTCCGACAGGCGGCCGTCGACGCCAAGGAAGGCGCGGCGGGCGTAGGAGCGCACGCCCGACTCGAACGTGCCGGTTCCCGCCGCGTTAGCGTAGTCAGCGTCGGTGTAGGCGATGTCGTACATGAAGCGGCCGTTGACATGGAAACGGCGGTCTTCCTCGCGGGTCTCGGTCGCGCCATTCCAGCGCGTCGAGGCGGTGATGCAGGGGCCCGACGGCACCGGGCAGTTGGGAATGGGCTGCATCGGCGGCTGGGCTTCGGGTTGAGTCTCCGGCGCCGGAGCCCGATCGGGGCGCAGAGCGTCTTGCGCATTGGCGGCGCCCGCTGTCAGGGTCGTGGCGAAGGCGGCGAAGGCCGCGCCCACGAGGAGTCCGTGTTTGGTCATGATATTGATAACCCCTTCTCGATTTGGCCGTAGCGGCCTTCAGGCCTTGGGGGCTCTCAACGCGGCCCCACCGGCGATTGACCGAGGGGTTAATGAGGACTCATGTAACGAACGCGACGGTTCACCGACGGAAATGTGACGTTTCGGACTCGGATTTGTGACAGCGCTGGGGATGGATTTTTGGAAGGGCGCATGGACAGACGGGAACTCTTCCTTGGCGGACTGGCCGCCGGCGCAAGTCTGGCGGCCTTTGGCGCGCCGTTCCGCGCCGCGGCCTCGGCGCCGCCGTTCACACTCGGCGTCGCGTCCGGTTCGCCGAGCCCGGACGGCTTTGTCATCTGGACCCGCATCGCCCCCGATCCCGCCGCGCCGGATGGCATGGGCGGGGTGACGACGCCGGCGCAGGTCGCCTGGGAGGTCGCCGAGGACGAAGCCATGCGCCGCATAGTCCGGCGCGGGTCTGCCATGACCACTCCGGCCGAGGCCCACGCCTTGCATGTCGAGATCGGTGGCCTGAAGCCCGATCGTCCCTACTGGTACCGCTTCACGGCCATGGGCGAGATGAGCGCGATCGGCCGGGCGCGAACCGCCCCGGCCCGCGGCGCGCGCAACAGCCGGCTTAAGCTGGCGATGGCCTCGTGCGCGCACTGGGAAACCGGCTGGTTCTCGGCCTACCGGCACATGGCGGCCGAGGACCATGACCTGACGCTGTTCCTCGGCGACTATATCTATGAGTACGGCAACCCGGCGACCCGAACCAACCTCGTTCGCCGCGTCCCCATGGTCGCCGAGTGCCGCACGCTGGTGGAATACCGCAACCGCTATGCGCTCTATCGCACCGATCCGGACCTGCAGGCGCTGCATGCGGCCGCCCCGTGCCTGGCCACCTGGGACGACCACGAGGTGCAAAACGACTACAGCGCCGACTTCTCACAGATCGGCACAATCCTCGTGGAGGAGTTTCGCGCTCGGCGCCTGGCGGCCTACCGGGCTTTCTACGAACACATGCCGCTGCGCCCGAGCGTGTTGGCCAATGCCCCGGAGATGCGTATCTACGGCCGGTTCGACTATGGCGCCCTCGCCCGCATCACCGTGCTGGACGGCCGCCAGTACCGCAGCATCCAGCCCTGTACCGTCGGCGGATCACGCCGCGGCCACGTGGCGCCCAACACCTGCGCCGACCTGACCGACCCAGGCCGCTCCATGCTGGGCATGGATCAGGAACGCTGGCTCTACGATGGCTTCAAGACCGGCCGCGCCCGCTGGAATGTCATCGCCCAGGACCTGCTGGTCGCGCCCCTTGCGCAAAAGACAACCGACGGTCAGCCCGGAACCTTCACCGAGGGCTGGTCGGGCTATGACGCCAACCGCGGGCGCATGCTGAACGCCATCGCCACGAGCCGGCTCAATAACCCGGTGTTCTTCGGCGGCGACATGCACGCCTATTTCACCGCAGATCTGAGGCGCAATGGCTTCACCGGCCCCACCATCGCCACCGAATTCATCGGAACATCCGTCACCTCGGACAATGCCGCCGACAGCCTGGCGTCGACGTTGCCCGACAACCCGCACATCAAGTTCTTCGATAACCGCCATCACGGGTACATGACGGCGGAGCTGACGCCCTCGCGGATGGAAACCGCCTTCCGCGTGGTCTCCGACCGCAGCGACCCCAGGGCCACGGTCTCGACCTTGAAACGCTATGGCGTGGAGAACGGCCGGCCAGGCGCGGTCGAAATCTAGGGCGTGGCTGGGGGCGCTCTGACGGCAAGGCGCTGGGCGGCGGCCTCGACGCGGGCCAGCAGGCGGCGCAGGGTCTGAACCTCGCTCGGCGAGAAATTGACCAGCAGCGCGGCCTCGTAGGCCCGGGCGAGCTGAACCGCTTCCATCGGCGGATCGCCCGCCGCATCCAGAACCGACGGCGCTACCCCGCGGGTGGCGAGCCCCTGATCGATCAGCCGGCCGACCGCCTCTGCTGCGCGGGCCAGACGCTCGGGCAGATAGCCGTCGTGACCCGCCTCCGGCTGGGCCGCTTGCGCAGCGTTGCGGCTCATCGCCTGTTCCCTCCAGTGCCTATGGGTGGAACGTGATTTGAGCGCCAAGGACCAACCGCGCCGAATACTCTGAGGCGCTCTGCGCCATTCCGCCCAAGGACCGGGCGCCCGGGGGCAGGAGCCGCCCGCAATCGCGGCAATATCGGCGCCTAGGCCGGTGTCGGACGGCGGATCAGGCAGCTGGCCCTGACCCCATCTTCGAACCCTGGTTCGCCGCGAAAAACCGTGACCTCGCAAAGAATGTCGCCGCCGATCGCCTCGGCCCAGACATAGGCGCGCTCAAAGGTCGCCTCGCTGCCGTCGGGGGCAAAACCCTCGAAGGCGTCGCCCCAGGGCGTAACCTTGGCCAGCGCCGCCCAGTCGAGGGCGGCCGCGTGGGTCAGTTCCTCGGCCGCGGCTGCGGCCAGGACGGGATCGCCCTCGGCAGACGTATCCGGCTTTCCTTTGCTCATGGCCCCGATATAGGTGGCCCATGCTGAGAAAGCTCTACGATTGGGTATTGCGGCTCGCCGCCAGCCGCCATGCGGGCCTTTGGCTCGGCGTTATCGCCTTCGCCGAGGCCTCGGTCTTTCCCGTGCCGCCCGACGTCATGCTGGCGCCGATGGTCTATGCCCGACCGGAAAGGGCCTGGCGCCTGGCCTTCATTTGCACCCTGGGTTCGCTATTGGGCGGCGTGACCGGTTACGCGATCGGGGTCTTCCTGCAACCGCTCGCCCTGAGCATCCTGACGCTTTTCGGCCACCCAGAAGGTCTGGCAGAGTTCCAGGCGGCGTTCGGCAAGTGGGGCATCTGGGTTATCCTGATCAAGGGCCTGACCCCGATCCCCTTCAAACTGGTGACCATCGCCTCGGGCCTCGCCCGGTTCAACCTGCCCATGTTCATCGGCGCGGTGATCATAACGCGGGGCCTGCGGTTCTTGATCGTGGCGGCGCTGTTCAAGAAGTTCGGCCCCACCATCCAGCCGATCATTGAACGGCGCCTGGCTCTGGTCACCCTGATTGTCGTGGCCGTGGTGATTTTGGGGGTGCTCGCGGCGGCGCTTATCCACTAAAACGTGACCATGAACGCGATCAGCGCCCTCATCCGCACCGTCGTCCGGCACTGGCTTTGGATCGCGCTTGGGACCTGCGTCGTGCTGCTCGGGGCGGCCAACTATATAGAGCACGTCGACGGCATTCGTCCCTGTCACCTCTGTCTAGAACAGCGCAAGGCCTACTGGGCGGGCGGCGGCATCGCCCTGGTCGGCGCCGCGGTGGGCTGCACGCGCTGGGGACCCAGGACGTTCCGTATCTTTTGCGCCCTGCTGGCCGTGGCCTTCGCCTACGGCCTCTGGCAGTCGGTGTTCCAGACCGGTGGGGAGTATCACTGGTGGACGCTGCCCGAGAGCTGCGAGGCCGACCCGCACGCCAAGCCGGTGACGGCGGAGAACCTGAAAGGCCTGCTCGACGGCTCGTTCATCCCGCAGATCGTCAACTGCGGAAAACCGGCCTGGTGGTTCCCGCACATCGGCGAGTTCAAGGGTCTGACCATGGCCGCCTGGAACGCCATCATCTCGTTCAAACTGGTAGCGTGGAGCCTCTTCGCCGCCTGGCGGGGGCAGAAAAAGTGAGCGAGCGCCCCATCCCGCCCCGCCCGGGCCTGGGCGCCGGTCGGGCCCGACTGGCCGAAATGCTGCGCGTTGATCATGCGGGCGAGCTGGCGGCCGTGCATATCTATCGAGGCCAGCGGGCCGTGCTGAACGGCGCTCGCGGCAAGGACCGCATCGCCTTCCAGCTGCAGGAGATGGAGTCGCACGAAGCGGTCCACCTGAAACGCTTCGACGACATCCTGAACGAGCGAAAGGTCCGCCCCACCCTGATGGCCCCGGTCTGGCGGCTGGCAGGATTTGCGCTGGGCGCGGGCACGGCCCTGATGGGCGAAAAAGCCGCGCACGCCTGCACCGAGGCGGTGGAGACGGTGATCGAGGACCATTACGCGAGGCAGATTGAAGAGCTATCCGCCCGCGAGCCCGACCTGGCGGCCGAACTCTCCGCCTTCCGCGACGACGAACTCGCCCACCGCGACCAGGCGGTGCAGGAAGGCGCGAAAGACGCGCCGGGATATCCCGTGCTAGCGGCCGTGATCCGCGCTGGTTGCCGGGCTGCGATTGCAGTGAGCGAGAAGATCTAAGGCACTAAGCCTCCAGCCGGACGTCCCAGTAGAGGTAGTCGAGCCAGCTTTCGTGCAGGTGGCCGGGCGGGAACTGACGCCCGCGTTCGAGCAGCTGGAAATGGTCCGGCCGGCGCGGCGTCAGCCTCGGAAACATGCGCGCCTCGGTCGGCGTGCGGCCACCCTTGAGCAGGTTGCAGGGCGCGCAGGCCGCGACGATGTTCTCCCAGGTGGTGCGCCCGCCCTTGGATCGCGGGATCACATGGTCGAAGGTCAGGTCCTCGCCCTTGCCGCAATATTGGCAGCAGAAACCGTCGCGCAGGAAAACGTTGAAACGGGTGAAGGCCGGCGAGCGGTCCTGGCGAACATACTGGCGCAACGAGACCACGCTGGGCAGGCGCATTTCGAAGGTAGGGGAGTGGATCAGCCGGTCATAGCTGGCGATCACGTCAACCCGTTCCAGGAAGACCGCCTTGACGACTTCCTGCCAGGGCCAGAGGGACAGCGGATAATAGGACAGCGGCCGAAAGTCGGCGTTGAGCACCAGGGCCGGATGACCCGAGAGCGTCCTTTCCGCCGCCTGCAACATCACCAGCTCCGCACGGGGACTGGACTATGATCGGGAACGCTGAACCTGAAGACCCCAACTCCCTCTTGAAAGGCCGGAATCGCTGTGGGCGACACCATGGGGCGAAGATAATCCCGATATCGTGACAGCTTCAACCGTATCGGGATTTGGCGTCGGGAGGGACCGTCCGATGTCTGCGAGAGGCGGACGGCCCCTCCCCGCCGGGCGCGTATCTGGGGGGAGGGTTACGCGCCGAGAACCAGGGTGGCGCCGGCGAGAAGAACGCCCAGGGCGACCAGAAGCACCGACACCTTGTCGATAACTCGTTCGAAAACTTGAACCTTTTGCATGACTGAAACTCCCATCCTCTTGCCCTTGCGGGCCTCCTGCAGGCGCCCCGAAGCGGGTCGCCGTCCTATCTGGACAGTGCTTAGATAGCATACATCTGAACGGCGTCAAGATAATCTTTACAGCGTTTGGATATCGGACTAGGGTGTGTCCAAACGGCCACAACAAGGCCGAAGAGGAACCGGCCCATGACCAAAAAGCCCGAGGAAGCGCGCGCCTATCACCACGGCGACCTTCGCCGGGCGCTGATCCTGGCGGCCGAACGGATCCTCGAAAAGGATGGCCCGAACGCCCTTTCGCTGCGCGCCGTGGCCCGCGAGGCCGGTGTTTCAGCCGCCGCGCCCTATCACCATTTCAAGGACAAGGACGAGCTGCTGGCCGCCGTCGCTCACCAGGGGTTTGAGATGCTGGCCGAGGCCATGGCCAAGGCGGCCGACCAGGTCGAAGACCCCTTTGCGCGCGTCAACGCCATCGGGGTGGCCTATGTCTGTTTCGCCCGCGATAACCGGGCGCTCTATCATTTGATGTACGATTCCAACCGCCGGGAGAATTTCCGCGCCGAACCGCGCAAGTCCGGCGAAGGCCCCGGCGGCGTTACGGTCAGGGCCCTGACCCGGGCGGCGGGCGGCGCCGAGGTCGATCCCCTGCAACTGGAGCTGCGCCAGGTGGCCGGCTGGTGCATCACCCATGGCCTGGCGGAGATGGAAGCCAGTCGCGAATTCGCGGACCTCAAGCAACGGCTGGGCGGCGACAAAGCCTTCTACAGCGCGGTGCTCGCGCAACTGGCCCCCCCGCGCAAAGGGTGATCACGCGTTTTGCCCCCTCGCCCACCGGCTATCTCCACTGGGGGCACGCCTTTTCGGCCTTGACGGCCTTCGCCTCGGCGCACGAGGCGGGAGACCGGTTCATCCTGCGCATCGAGGACATCGACGCCACCCGCTGCCGGCCGGAGTACGAGGCGGCGATCTTCGAGGACCTCGCCTGGCTGGGCCTTTCCTGGGAATCGCCCGTCCGCCGCCAGTCCGACCACATGGCGGACTATCGCATCGCCCTGGATAGCCTGACCGCCAGGGGTCTGGCCTATCGCTGTTTCCGCACCCGGCGCGAGGTGGTGGACGCCATGGCGAGCGCCCCGCACGGACCGCAGGAAGCCTTTACCGGCGCGGCCCTGCCTGCAGCCGAGGAGGCGCGGCGGCTGGGGGCCGGAGAGGCATTCGCCTGGCGGCTATCGCTGTTGGCGGCGAGGGATGAACTTGGCGCGGCCTGGGACGACCTTAGTTTCGTCGACGAGATCGCCGGGCCCACAAAAGCCCGCCCCGAACTGGCCGGAGACATCGTGCTGGCGCGCAAGGACGTCGGCGTCGCCTACCACCTGGCCGTGGTCCATGACGACGCCCTGCAGGAGATCACCCACGTCATCCGCGGCGAGGACCTGTTCGAAGCCACCCACATCCAACGCCTGCTGCAGGCGCTGCTGGGCCTGCCGAAGCCGGTTTATCGGCATCATCGGTTGGTCATGGGTGACGACGGCAAACGCCTGGCCAAGCGCGACAAGGCCGAGACCTTGAGCGAGCTGCGGGCGCGCGGCGTCACCGCCGCCGACGTGCGGGCCGGCCTGGGCTTCTAGCCCTTCAACAGCGCGTCGATCAGGGCGTGGGCTTCCCTACCGTTCCAGTCGGCAGGGCCTTCGAGGCGCGCGACCTCCATCCCGTCCTTGCCGTAGAAGAAAGTCGTCGGGAAATTGGTCGCGCCAGGCTGAAACTTGAAGGCGTAGTCGATGCCGCCAGCGGAATAGAACTTGAGCGGCGGCGTGCCGGCCAGTTGCGCCCTGGCTTTTTCCAGGTCCGCCGGCACATCGCTGTTCACCGCGATCACCATGACATCCTTGCCTTCATAGGCCTTTTGCAGGGCGGCCAGGGTCGGCATTTCGGTCCGGCAGGGCAAGCACCAGGTGGCCCACAGATTCACGACCAGCACCTTGCCCTTCAAGTCGGTCAGCTTGACGGGATTGCCGTCGGGACCGGTGAGGGCGACGTCGGGCGGCGGCGCGGCCGGCGGCTCCATCGCCACCGGGGCCTCGGGATACTTCGGATTGACCGGGTTCATCACCCCCGGGACCTTGAGCAGGGCGAGATCACCCTTGCGATATTTGGTCATGCCGGTGGAGGGCGAGCAGCCTATGGCGTATAGCAAGCCCGCGCCGCACAATACGGCCACGCTCAACCTGAGTTTCCGGACGTTCTGCATATGACCAAGTCTCCACCCAAAGCTCGGGGCTCCAATGCCCAAGGAACGGCTGCAGGGCAAGCGATGTGGGGCGGCCGTTTTTCGGAAAAGCCCTCCGACCTGATGCAGGCGATCAATGTCTCCATCGGTTTTGACCGGCGGCTGGCCATGCAGGATCTGGCCGGATCGCGGGCCCATGCCGCCATGCTGGCCAAGGTGGGCGTGATTTCAACGAAGGACGAGGCCGCCATCCAGAAGGGTCTGTCGAAAATCGAGGCCGAAATCCGCAAGGGCGCGTTTCCGTACCGGGACGAGTTCGAGGACATCCACCTCAATATCGAGGCGCGGCTGAAAGAACTGATCGGCCCGGCGGCCGGGCGGCTGCATACGGCCCGGTCACGCAACGACCAGGTGGCGCTGGATTTCCGCCTCTGGGTGCGCGAGGCCTGTGACCGGTCGATTGGCCAAATCGAGGCGCTGCAACGGGCGCTGCTCGCCAAGGCTGAACCCAACGCCGATACCCTGATGCCGGGCTTCACCCATCTGCAGCCCGCCCAGCCGGTGACCTTTGGCCATCACCTGATGGCTTATGTCGAGATGTTCGGCCGCGACGCTTCCCGCTTTGCCGATGCACGGACGCGGATGAACGAGAGCCCTCTGGGCGCGGCGGCGCTGGCCGGCTCCCCCTTCCCGATCGACAGGCAGATGACGGCCAAGGCCTTGGGCTTTGACGGGCCGACCCATAATTCGCTGGATAGCGTCGCGGCGCGGGACTTTGCGCTGGAGGCGCTCTCGGCGGCGACCATCTGTTCGGTGCACCTGTCGCGCCTGGCCGAAGAGATCGTGCTGTGGGTGACGCCCCAGTTCAGCTTCATCACCCTGTCCGACGCCTTCACCACCGGCTCGTCGATCATGCCGCAGAAGAAGAATCCGGATGCCGCTGAACTCGTCCGCGCCAAGATCGGCCGGGTGATGGGCGCTCTGACGGGCCTCACCCTGGTGATGAAGGGCCTGCCCATGACCTATTCAAAGGACATGCAGGAAGACAAGGAACAGGTCTTCGCAGGCTTCGACGCCCTCGAACTGAGCCTGGCCGCTATGACCGGGATGGTCGCCGACCTGACGCCCAATGCCGCGCGCATGGAAGCGGCCGCCGGGTCCGGCTATTCGACCGCCACCGACCTTGCCGACTGGCTGGTGCGGGAAACCGGCCTGCCGTTCCGCGAGGCGCACCATGTGACGGGCGCTGCGGTCAAGCGCGCGGAAAAGCTGGGTGTCGGTTTGGCTGACCTGCCGCTCGCGGACTTGCAGAAACTGAACGCGAACATCACCAAATCCGTCTATGGGGTGCTGACGCCGAAGGCCTCGGCCGCCAGCCGCAAATCCTATGGCGGCACGGCTCCGGCCCAGGTGCGAAAGCAGATCAAGCGCTGGAAGGAAAAGCTCGCATGACCCGCGCCATTATCGTTCTCGCGGTCGCCGCGATCGCCCTTTGCGCCTGCGGCAAGCGCGGCGAACTGCAGCGTCCCGGCCCCCGGTTCGACGAGCCAACGAGAGCCGCTCCCGCCAAATGAATCACTTCGAACTCCAGAACGGCGAGCTCGCCTGCGAAGGCGCGCCGCTGACGGCCATCGCCAAGGCCGTCGGCACGCCGGTCTATGTCTACTCGACGGCGACGCTGGTCAGGCATTACCAAGTGTTCACCGGCGCCTTCCGGGCCCATCCTAACCTCGGCGAGCCGCTGGTCGCCTATGCCGTGAAGGCCAATTCGAACCTCTCGGTGCTGAAAACCCTGGGCGATCTGGGGGCCGGGGCCGACACCGTGTCGGAAGGCGAAATCCGCCGCGCGCTCGCCGCCGGCATTCCGCCCGAGCGGATCGTCTTTTCCGGCGTCGGCAAGACGGCCCGCGAGATCGCCTTCGCCCTGAAAGTCGGCGTCGCCGAGATCAACGTCGAATCCGAGCCCGAGATGCTGATGGTCGCGGGCGTCGCCGCCCAGCTGGGCATGCGGGCGACCATCGCCATCCGGGTCAATCCCAATGTGTCGGCCGGCGGTCATGCCAAGATCGCCACCGGCAAGGCCGTGGACAAGTTCGGCGTCTCCTTCGCCGAGGCCGCGCGTCTCTATGCCAACGCCTCGAACAACGCCGCGCTGAACCCGGTGGGTGTCGCCTGCCACATCGGCAGCCAGATCACCGACCTTGCCCCCATGCGTGAGGCCTTCACCAAAATGCGGGGCCTGGTTGAACAGCTGCGCGTCGAGGGGCTGAAGGTCGAACGGCTAGATCTCGGCGGCGGCCTGGGCGTGCCCTATTTCCACATGCCCGACCCGCCAGGCGTGAAGGACTACGCCGCCATGATCGCCGAGGTGCTGGGCGATCTGAAAGTGCAGCTGGCCTTCGAGCCCGGCCGGCTGATCGCCGCCAATGCCGGCGTGCTGCTGGCTCGCGTGCTGCACATCCACGAGCGGCCGGAGGGCCGGCGCTTCGCTGTGCTGGACGCGGCCATGAACGACCTCGTACGGCCGGCCATGTACGACGCCTATCACGACATCCGGCCGGTCAAGCCGCGCGAGGGCGAGCCCCTGCTCTATGACGTGGTCGGCCCGGTCTGCGAAACGGGTGATACCTTCACCCGCGAGCGTCTCTTGCCGCCCCTGGAAGCCGGCGATCTCGTCGCCTTCATGAGCGCCGGGGCTTACGGGGCCTCGATGTCCAGCGAATACAACACCCGCCCCCTCGTTCCAGAGGTTCTGGTCAAGGGCGGCAATTTCGCGGTCGTGCGGCCCCGGCCCAGCTACGACGAGATGCTGGCGAGGGAACCGCTGGCGGAGTGGCTGGGGTCGCACTAGGCTCGAACAAGGAGAGCAACGCGCCCATGACCGCCATCGCACGCGTCTTCGGTTCCAGCTTCTTGTCACTTGTCGTTGCGGCCGTTCTTGGCGTTTGCATCCCTTCAACAACGCTCGCCGGGGACGATGCTCGGACGAGGTATGCAAACCGCATCGCCATTCCGCCTAGTTCATGCGCGCTAGAAACGCCCCCTAGTGCCCCACCGCGCCTTTCAGCCCACGTGAGGGCCGAAGCCGACATGCTGTACTTTGACCTACGCAACGATGGCTCACAGAGTCTGTGCATCTGGTCGCCGTTCGGACAGCCCTACTTCCCTGACACGCTGATGATGGTGCATTTGCGCGACGAGGACGGCCGCAAGAGCGATCTTCACACAGCTTCACCCCACTCCCAGCTTTATTCACCTGATGAGATGCGGCCTCGAATGGTCCGCTTTCCCCCCGGCGCCAAACTTCAGGGCAGGTATGACCTGTCGGCGCTGAGGGTGTTCATCGGCTCAACCGCACTCCGGAGTGGTTTTGAGAACGAGATGCCAATGCGTTTTGATTTGTTGGTGACGTACCAGGAGAGAGTCCCTCCTCCTGGCCAGCCGAAGATTATTGACTCGGCGTCTCGAGGGCTGAAGGAACTTTCGATCTCTCCTCCAGAGAGCTGTTTTTTGCGGGTTTCTGGCGAAACCTATTCTGCAGAGTGCAAGCCGGCCGACAGTCCTATCCGCCAGTAGTTATTCCGGGCCAGCCTCTTCCCCGACCGGCATTGTCCATCCCGTAGCCGACCAGGAATTCCGCCGGCGCCTCCCAGGCGACAAAATCGGGAACGATGGCCCGGTCCGAGGGCCAGGGTTTGCGCGCGAAGACGCAGGTCTGGACCTCGGCGGCCCCGGCTTCGCGAACCATCCGGGCTGCCTGGGCCAAAGACGTTCCGGAATCCAGGACGTCATCGATGATCAGCACCCTTCGCCCGGCGATTTCGCGCTGCAGGCCGGCGCGCACCTCGCAGGCGCCGGCGCTTGTCCGCGCATCGCCATAACTGGCCAGCCACAGGCAGTCGAATAACGGATCGCGGCCGAGCCTCGCCAGGGCCCGGGTCAGGTCGGCGGCGAACCAGAGGCCGCCGGTCAGCAGGCAAACGCAGACCGTGTAGTCATCGATGGCCGGCGCGATCTTGCGGGCGATGGTCTCGACGCGAGCGGCGATTTCGCCCTCGGTTAGGAGGCAAGTATCCGGCATTTTTTCATCCGCTCATCCCCGCGAAGGCGGGGACCCATGCAGCCCTTGCCATATCACCGCCCGCCGAGGGGTTGAAAGATTGGCTGGGTCCCCGCCTTCGCGGGGATGAGCGGTTGTTAGTGGTGTTCGCTGTGGGCCGCCGCAGGCGGCTCGGCGCCCGTATAGCTGGCGGGCAGCAGCACGGCCGGTTCAGGCTCGCCCACCGGTTCGGGTTCAGAGGCGCGCAAGACCGGCGCCGGCGCCTTGGGGGCGGCCTGGCTGTGGGCGGAAGGACGCAGGGCCGGGACCTTGGCCCCCAGTTCAAAGCTGACCTCGACCTTTTCGGCGGTGGGCGGCGGGTCGAGCATCGGGATAACGAAATGGTGAGCCTCGCCGGGCGCGACGCGGGCGTCCTCGATGCGGCTGACCATGGAGGCGACGCGCACGCCTGCGCGATTGAACACGCTGATGCGCAGGGGCGGGGTGTTTGCCGCCGCACTTTCGATGTTGCGGATTTCGCCGGAGACCACCAGGGCGGAATGGCCATCCTGCAGAGCCGGGCGGGCGGAGATGTTTTCGAACGTCAGACCAATGGCGTTCACCCTCAGGCCCGCCATGGCGTAGGCGCTGGCGGCGCGAGGGATTAGCCGCACAACCTCGACCCGGAAAACGATGCTGGCGGCGAGCGCGCCGGCGAGGATGGCGATCAGCGAGGCCCAGACGACGCCGTGGGCCACAGCCCGGCGCAGGGCGCTCTTTTCCGCCGCCTGGGCGCGGAACTTCTGGGGCAGGGCTTTGGGGAATTCGCGGACTTCCTCGGCGGGCTCTGCGGGTGCGGCGGCTTCGACCGCCATGGCGCCCACCTCCGGCACAATCGTCAGTTCAAGCTCGACGTCGCCCTGCGCCCTCGCCGTCCACCGCGCGCCGCAGGCCGCGCAGCGCACGGCCTTGCCTTCGCCGCCAAGCTTGGCGTCGTCGACGAAATAGCGGGTAGCGCAGTCGGGACAGGTCAGTATCATTAGGCCGACTTGACGGAAGCTCCTTCAGCGGCCCCCACGCCCGGGAGCCGTTAACTACAGGCCCCATGGACAACAACGCCGGTCTACAGACCCAGGACGGACATTCGACCGAAACCGGCCCGGAAAACGGGGCGGCGCCCCGGGACGATGCGGTCGTACGCTTTGACAACGTCGGCTTCAGATACGGCCGCGCGCCCGAGGTACTGACAGACCTGTCCTTTGAATTGCTTAAGGGCTCTTTCCACTTCCTTACCGGGGCGTCCGGAGCGGGCAAAACATCGCTCTTAAGCTTAATATATCTCGCCAACCGACCCTCGCGGGGCCTGATCGAGCTGTTTGGACGCCAGACCGCCACCCTCAAACGCGACGCCATGCCGGCGATTCGCCGCCGGATCGGGGTGGCTTATGAGGACATCCGCCTGCTCGATCACCTCAGTGCGTTTGATAATGTCGCCCTGCCCCTGCGGCTGGCGCGGATGCCGCTCAAGGCGTGGCGCAAGGACGTCGTCGAGCTCTTGGAATGGTTCGGCCTCGCCGAGCGCGGACACGCCATGCCGCCGACGCTGTCGGGCGGCGAGCGCAAGCGGCTGGGTCTGGCGCGGGCCATCGTCGGGCGGCCGGAACTGATTCTGGCCGATGAGCCGACCGCCTATGTCGATCCGGCCATGGGCGCGCGGATCATGAAGCTGCTCATGCAGCTGTCCAAGCAGGGAACCACGGTGGTGGTCGCCACCCACGACATCAATTTCGTCGCCGATTCCGGCCGGCCGGTGCTGCATCTGGATGACGGATGCCTGACCGCCTACGGGGCGGGCATGAAATGAGCCCGTTCTCCGCCCTCGATTTCAGGCGCGACACCTGGCGGCCCGGTCCCTTGCTGCCGCCGGGGCGCGGGCGGGATTCTGTGCTGATCTTCGTGGTGGCGATCCTGACCTTCCTAGCCTGTATGGCGGGCATCGGTTCATTGGGCGCAAACCGTGCGGCCAACGGCTGGCAGGCCCAGCTGGTCGGATCGGCCAGTGTGATCATCCGCCCCTCCGGCGCAGAGGGCGCGGACGCCGCCGCCATCAAGGCGGCCGAGGTGCTGTCGGGCGTCGCCGGCGTCGAACAGGCCAAGCTGCTGGAGCGGCGCGAAGCCGAGGACCTGCTGCGCCCTTGGCTTGGCGGCCAGGCCCTGGCCGACCTGCCCATTCCCCAACTGATCGCCGTCGACCTCAAAGCCAAGTCGCCGGCAACGGCCGCGTCCCTGCGCCAGGCTCTCGCCGCCGCGGGCGTCGATGGTGAGGTCGACGATCACTCGATGTGGAGCAAGCAGATTGTCGGCGCCGGCGTGCTGGCCCGCGTGGCGGCGCTGGGGGCGGCGGTGCTGTTGGCGCTGGCGGCGGGCGCGGTGATCAATTTCGCCACCCGCGCCTCGATCCGCGCCCATGAGGAGGCGATCCATCTGCTGCACTATTCCGGCGCGGAGGACCGGCTGGTCGCCGACATCCTCGCCCAGCGCTTTGCCTGGCTGAGCCTGCAGGCCGCCGCGATCGGCGCCGTGCTGGCGGCGGGACTGGCCGGGACGCTGCGGGTGATGGGCGGAACTCAAGGCCTGGTCCCGTTCCTGCCGGTGCACTGGGTCGATCTCGCGGTCGTTGTGGTGGCGCCCATTGCCGCCGGAGGGGTCGGCGCGCTCGCCGCCCGCGCCGCCGCTCTTCGCCTGTTGAGCCGGATTCCGTGAAAACTCTGGCGGCCATTCTGATCGTGGTCATGCTGTGGGGCGTGGGTCTGTTGGCCTTCGCCGCGCGGGTGGAGCGCTCGACCCCGGCGCCTGAACCGGCGGCCGCCGACGCCATCGTCGCCCTGACCGGCAACGCCACTGAGCGGCTTACCGTGGCGGTTTCCCTGCTGGAAAAGGACAAGGGCCGCAAACTGCTGATCTCTGGGGTCAACCCCGAGGTCAAGGCCCGTGAACTGCAACCCGTGACCAAGGCCGCCAAGGGGCTGTTCGAGTGCTGCATCCAGATGGGCTTCAAAGCCGCCGACACCCGCGGCAATGCGTCGGAAACGGCCGCCTGGGCCAGGCAACAGGGCTACAAGAGCCTGATCGTCGTGACCGCCGACTACCACATGCCCCGGGCCATCCTGGAAATCCGGGCGGCAGCGCCGCACGTAGCCCTGACCCCCTATCCCGTCGTCACCCACGAGATCGACGCCCATCGCTGGTGGGAAACCGGCGCCGGCGCGCGGCGAATGAGCATCGAGTATTGCAAATACCTGGCGGTATTGGGCAGTGAGGCCTTCCTCAGCCTCGGCCCCAAGCCAGACAAGACCCCGGCAAAGACCAAGACCCCATGACCGTCCTGCGATCCCTGATCTTCACCTTGTGGATGTACGTCGGCTCGGCCGTCATCGCCATCGTCTCGGTTCCGCTGCTGGTCCTGCCGCGGCGAGGCACGGTCGGCCTGCTGCATTTCTGGGGCGGCTATGTTCGCCTGGGTCTCGGTCTGATCTGCGGGGTGCGGATCGAAGTGCGGGGAACAGCGCCTACCGGCGCCGCGCTGATCGCCGCCAAGCACCAGGGCCTGCTGGATATCGCCGGAGCTTTCACCCTCTTGCCCGACACCTGCTTCGTCATGAAAAAGGAGCTGTTGGCGGTGCCGTTCTTCGGTTGGTACGCGCTGCACGCCGGCATGATCGTGGTCAACCGCGAGGGTCATTCGGCGGCGTTGCGCAAACTGGTGGCCGACACGCTGGATCGCATGCAGCTCGAGCGTCAGGTGGTGATCTTTCCCGAGGGCACCCGCAAGGCGCCGGGCGCGCCGGCCGACTACAAGCCGGGCATTGCCGCCCTCTACCGCGACCTTGGCCTGCCCTGCATTCCGTGCGCGACCAACTCCGGCGTTCACTGGCCGGCCAAGGGCATCATGCGCTACCCCGGCGTGGTGGTGTTCGAATACCTGGAACCGATCCCCGCCGGCCTGAAACGCGGCGAGTTCATGAAGATGCTGGAAGAGCGGATCGAGACAGCGTCCCAGGCGTTGCTCGACGAGGGGCTGTAGCAGACTCGAACCCGCCGCCGATCGCGCGCATCGCAAGGCCCAACCGGCCCAGGCCAGGGCGCGGCTGAGAGACTATCGCTTTGCCAGGCCCTCAAGCGGTGCGACCCCTGAGACCGAGGGGGCAAGCGCGGGCTGGTCGATTTCGAAATAGGCCTCCTTCGGGAGGCCTGCCGCCCAAACCGCGATCTGCGGCCTGAGGGTGGCGATGGCGTTGTGGTCGGGAGCATAGAATGCGACTTCGTCACCGCCTACGACGCTCAACGGAACCTGGCTCTTGAGACTGCCGAGCCTGACCCCGCCGGAAGGGCGCTCAGGCAGCCATCCATCGTAAATCATGATCAGCTTGACGCCCTCTTCGCGTGCGAGATCGGCCATCCACTCGACAGTTTGGCTGCGGCGCCCGGCGAGCCCAGACTCCACAGATCAACAACCTCGCTATCGGCCAGCTGACCCATCCGATGCCGTTGACCGTGACGAGGCCTTTGATGTGGTCAACGACAAGGCGCCGTCATCTACCGGCCTGCCCTCATGCGATTGATCGGCCGCCTGCCGATCTGACCTGGCCCGCTCGTGAGTTTGGTGCGGGCGGCTCGCCCCCTCCACCACGCCTTCGCCCTTCGGGCTCGACGCGGTCCCCCTCCCCCATGGCTGCGCGATGGAGGAGGTTTGCCGCAGTGGTCAGCGGACTCGCGCATCGTTGGGCTTGGCTCCAGCTGATTCGCCTGGGGCTGGAGCCCGCCATGACCGACACCGCCACGCGCCGGTTCGCCCCGCAGACCTCGGTCCTGGACGGCAAGGTCGTGATGATCACCGGCGGCACGGGATCGTTCGGGCGCCGCTTCGTCGGCCGGGCGCTGCGCAACGCCAAGCCGCGCAAGCTGATCGTCTATTCGCGCGACGAGCTGAAACAGAGCGAGATGCAGGAGCAGCTGGCCGACGCGTTCCCGCCCGAAACCCTGCAGGCCATGCGCTTTTTCATCGGCGATGTGCGCGACCGGGCGCGGCTGACGCTGGCCTTGCGCGGCGTCGATGTGGTGATCCACGCCGCCGCCCTGAAACAGGTGCCGGCCGCCGAGTACAATCCCAGCGAATACATCCACACTAATGTACTAGGGGCCGAGAACGTGGTGTGGGCGAGCCTGACCAACCGCGTGGGCCGGGTGGTGGCGCTCTCCACCGACAAGGCCTGCAATCCGATCAATCTCTATGGCGCGACGAAGCTTGCCTCCGACAAGACCTTTGTGGCGGCCAACAACCTGGCCGGCGACATCGGCACGAAGTTTTCCGTGGTCCGCTACGGCAATGTGGTGGGATCGCGCGGGTCGGTGGTGCCGCTGTTCCGCAAGATGATCGACCGGGGCGTCACCGAATTTCCCATCACCGATCCGCGGATGACGCGGTTCTGGATCACCCTGAACCAGGGCGTCGACTTCGTGCTTTCCAGCCTGGAGATGATGCGCGGCGGCGAGGTGTTCGTGCCCAAGATCCCGTCGATGAAGATGCCGGACCTGCTGGAAGCCATGGCGCCGGGATCGACCATGAAGGTGATCGGCATCCGGCCCGGCGAAAAGCTGCACGAGATCATGATCTCGCCGGACGATGCGCGGAACACGGTGGACCTCGGTGACCGCTATGTGATCGAGCCGGCGTTTGCGGAATACACTCGGCAGTCCTTCGCGGCCGATGGCGGCAAGCGGGTCGACGACGGCTTTCTCTATTCCAGCGACGTCAACGAGGAGTGGCTGGACGCTGCCGGCCTGAAGGCCATGCTGGAGGCCTGAGGTGGCCTTCCTGCCCTACGGCCGCCAGGTGATCGAGGACGACGACATCGCCGCCGTGGCCGAGGCGCTGCGGAGCGACTATCTGACCACTGGACCCAAGGTCGCCGAGTTCGAGGCGGCGTTCGCCGAGGCGGTGGGCGCCAGCCACACAGTCGCCTGCAACAGCGGCACGGCGGCGCTGCATCTGGCCATGCTGGCGATCGGGGCGGGGCAAGGCGACGTGGCCATCGTGCCCTCGATCACCTTTCTCGCCACCGCCAATGCCGCCCGCTACTGCGGCGCCGAGGTGGTGTTCGCCGATGTCGACCCGATAACTGGCCTGATGACCGAGGCCAGCCTGATGGACGCCTTTTCCAAGGCCGTGTCGCGCGGCAAGCTGAAAGCGATCCTGCCGGTGCATCTGGCCGGACGGATGGTCGATACGGGCCCGATGGCGGCGCTCGTCCGGCAATTCGGCGGCCATGTGATTGCCGACGCCTGCCATGCCCTGGGCTCGACGCTGAATGGGCTGACGCCGGCCCAGAGCGCCGAGATGGCCTGCTATTCGTTTCACCCGGTCAAGACCATGACCACCGGCGAGGGCGGCATGGTCACCATGCCCGACAGCGGGGCGGCCGAGCGGGCGAAGCTCTATCGCAGCCACGGCATGATCCGCGGCGGCGATGTGGCGCACTACGACATGGTCGACCTGGGGTTCAATTTCCGCATCCCGGATATCCTCTGCGCCCTGGGACTTTCCCAGCTAAAAAAGCTCGACCGGTTCGTGGCTCGGCGCCGCGAGATCGCCCGGCTCTATGATGCGAAATTGCCCGGTCTGTCGCCGCACTTGCAGACCTGCCCATCGCGGGCTGATGAGGCCCTGCACCTCTACACCGTGCTGATCGATTTCAAGGCGCTGGGGCATGAGCGGACCGCGGTGATGGAACAGCTCCGCCAGGCCGGGATCGGAACCCAGGTGCACTACATTCCCGTCCACCTGCAGCCCTATTACGCGGGTCGATATGGCGTCGAACGCCTGCCCGGCGCCGAGGCGTGGCACGAGAAAACCCTGTCCCTGCCGATCTTTCCGGCCATGAGCGATGGCGATGTCGACCGGGTTGTCGAGGCGCTGGAAAAGGCGCTCAGGCCATGAGCGTGCGCCCGGCTCGCCCCCTCCACCGCTGCGCGGTCCCCCTCCCCCATAAATGGGGGAGGTTATGATCGAAATCGCCGGCCGCAAGATCGGGCCTGACCAGCCGCCCTATATCGTCTGCGAGCTGTCGGGCAATCACAACGGTTCACTGGACCGGGCGCTTGCCCTGGTAGATGCGGCCGCCGCCACCGGCTGCGACGCCATCAAGATCCAGACCTACACGGCCGACACCATCACGCTCGATAGCGACGCCCCCGACTTCCTGGTCAAGGGCGGCCTGTGGGACGGGATGAGCCTGCACGCGCTCTATCAGCTGGCCTCCACCCCCTATGAATGGCACCCGGCGCTGTTCGAGCGGGCCGCCAAGCTGGGCGTGACGATGTTCTCGACGCCCTTCGACGACACAGCCGTCGATCTGCTCGAGAGCCTGAACGCGCCGGCTTACAAGATCGCCTCTTTCGAGGTGGTCGACCTGCCGCTGGTCGCCCGCGTGGCGCGCTGCAAAAAGCCGATGATCATCTCCACCGGCATGGCCAATGAGGCCGAGATGGCCGAGGTGGTGGACACCGCGCTGAGCAACGGCGCGGCGGGCGTGGTTTTGCTACACTGCACCTCCAGCTACCCGGCGCCCATGGACTCGGCCAATGTGCGCAATGTGCCGATGCTGGCCGAGCGGTTTGGCGTGGTGGGCGGCCTTTCCGACCATACCATGGGCACGGCGGCGTCCGTGGCGGCGGTGGCGCTGGGCGCCTGCCTGATCGAAAAGCACTTCACCCTGGCCCGCGCCGACGGCGGGCCGGACGCCGACTTTTCGCTGGAGCCGGCCGAGTTCTCCGCCCTGGTGCGCGACTGCAAGGACGCCTGGTCAGCCGTCGGCACGGCCGGGTTCGAACGCGCGGGTGTGGAGGTGGGCAATATCAAGTTCCGCCGCTCGCTCTATGTGACCGCGGACGTGAAGGCGGGGGAGGCGCTGACCCCGGCCAATGTGCGGTCCGTGCGCCCCGGTCACGGCCTGCCGCCGAAGGTGCTGCCTGAGGTGCTTGGCCGGCGCGCCGCCCGCGATCTCTCCTACGGCGAGCCGCTCGCCTGGGATATGCTCGCTGAATGAGCCGCGAGACCTGGACCGCGTTCGACGCCTATATCGAAGACCGGCTGGTGGGCCGGGACGCGGGCCTGGAGGCGGCCCTGGCGGACAGCGCGGCGGCGGGCCTGGCGCCGATCGCCGTCTCGCCGGCCTATGGCAAGCTGTTGCACATCCTGGCGCTGAGCATTGGGGCCAAACGCATCGTCGAGGTGGGGACGCTCGGCGGCTATTCCACCATCTGGCTGGCGCGGGCGTTACCCGCGGGCGGCAAGCTGACCACCCTCGAGATCGATCCGCCGACGGCGAAGGTGGCGCGGGCCAACATTGACCGCGCGGGAGTGGGCGGAAAGGTGGAGATCATCGTCGGCCCGGCGCTGCAGAGCCTGCAAAAGCTGGAAGGCCCGTTCGATCTCGCCTTCATCGACGCCAACAAGAACCAGAACCCGGAGTATTTCACCGAATGCCTGGCGCGCATGCGCTCCGGCGGCCTGATCATCGTCGACAATGTGGTGCGCGACGGGCGGGTCCTGAACGCCGCCAGCGAAGACCCCGACATCAAGGGCGTGCGCCGCCTCTTCGACCTGATGGGCCATGAGCCGCAGGTGACGGTGACGGCGATCCAGACGGTGGGGGTGAAGGGTTATGACGGTTTGGCGATCGCACGGGTGAACTAGGACCCATCGTTCCCTCCCGCGTGCCGGGAGGGTGGATCGGCGCGTGGCGCCGAGACGGGTGGGCGAGTCGGAAGACCTAAGTTGCCCACCCTGGCCGCTTCGCAGCCTTTCCCTCCCAACAAGTGGGAGGGAAAGATCAAACCAGCGCCAGCACCGCCTCGGCGACGCGTTCTACCCCCTTGCCATCGAACAGCGCCTGACCGTGGCGGGAGAGGGCGGCGCGCAGGGCGGAGTCGGCGGCAAGCCGGGTGAAGGCTTCCGCAAACCGCTGATCGAAGTCGGGCGCGGCCACGTCCAGCACCAGGGCGGCGCGCAGCGCCTCCAGCTGGCGGGCGATCGCCTGCTGGTTGGGCGCGAGGATCAGGAGCAATGTCGGAACACCCACCACCGCCCGCTCCCACTGGCTCCCGCCGCCCGCGCCGATGGCGAAATCGGCAGAGGCGGTGAGATCGGCCATGTTGCGGGCGTTGACGTAGACGGCGATGCGCGGATCGGCGGCGGCCAGTGACCGCACATCATCAAGGCTCGCGGCCCGGTCGCCCAGCACCACATCCATCGCCTCCCACCCGGAAAGCCTGATCAGCAGGTCCAGAACACGCGCCGTTATCCCACCCACATCCGTCAGGCCCAACGACACCAGCAGACGGCTTCCACCCTCCGCACGGCGGGCGCGGGCATCAGCGCGAACGGAGGCGAACTCCGGCCGCACCGGGGAATAGGTGACACCCGCCAGCACGCGCGCTGGACCCGGATAGTCGTCGGCGGTGCGGCCAAGGCCGGAGTCTATGATCAGGTCGCAGGCGTGGCTGCGCAGGACATCGTCGAAGACCGCGACCTTCATGCCCCGGCCGCCGAAAGCCTGCTCGTCAGCGGCGGTGTAGCCATAACCATCCAGGATGGCGATGTCGGCGGGCCAGTCCTCGGCGACGATCGGCATGCCCTCTGCAAAGGCCGCGATCACCGGCCGGGCGGCCGGCTGCACCGCGAAGGCGCAAGTCGCGCCCCGGCGGGAGAGCTCGCCGGCGAGCGTCAGGCAGCGCATCACGTGCCCGCCGCCGATCTGCTCGCCATACTCCGGCAGGAAAAGGACTCTCATCGCCAGTCCCCGGCGGCGGCCTGCCAGAGCGTCATGGCGCTGATCGCGGCGGTGTCGGCGCGCAGGATGCGGGGGCCAAGGGTTGCGGGAACCACGAATGGCAGGCCGCGCAGGCGCTGGCGTTCTTCCGGCGAAAAGCCGCCCTCCGGCCCGATGAGGATAGCACAGGGACCGGAGGCGCCGCCCAGGGCCTCGATCACGGGCCTCGCGTCACCGCCCTCGTCGCAGAAGAGCAGGGATCGCCCGCCGTCCCAGCCATCGAGCAGGAGATTGAGCTTCACCGGCTCAAGCACTTCGGGCACGTCCAGCCGGCCCGTCTGTTCGGCAGCTTCGGTGGCGATGACCGTCAGGCGCTCGATCCGCACCCGTTCGGCGTTGGTGCGCTGGGTGAGCACGATCCGCACCCGGCGCGCGCCCAGTTCGGCGGCCTTTTCGACGATAGTCTCCAGCCGGCTGCGTTTGACGGCCGCGACGATCAGATCGAGATCCGGCGGGACTTGTTGCGCGCGCAGTCGCGCCTCGCAGCGCAGCAGACTGACCTTCTTCCTCGTCTCGACGATCAGCGCCTTCCACTCGCCGTCGCGACCGTTGAACAGCGCGAGGTCGGCTCCGACTGCCTGGCGCATGACATTCACCAGATAATGCGTCTGCTCAGGACCGAGAACGATCTCGGCGCCGGCGGCGAGCGGGTCTGGGACGAAGAGTCGGATCACCTGGGCAGCATTACATGTCCCTCCCCTTTATGGGGAGGGTGGCTCGCGAAGCGAGACGGGTGGGGAACAGCGGTGGCGCATTAACGTGCCCCACCCTGATCGCTGCGCGATCTGTCCCTCCCCATAAAGGGAAGGGAAAGTCGAGGTCAGGCCGATACCAGCGTCCGCCGCACCATGGCCGCGTAGTCCTCCGCCAGGCTGAGCGAGATATTGCCCGGCTTGAAGGTATGCTCGCCGATCTCACCCACCGGGGTGACCTCGGCCGCCGAGCCGGTGATGAACACCTCGGAGAAGGTTCCCAGTTCCTCGATCGGGATGTGCCGTTCGATCACCTCGAAGCCGCGTTGGCGGGCGATTTTGATCACCGACTGGCGGGTCAGGCCGTTAAGGAAATTGTCGGGCGTGGGCGTGTGGATCGCCCCGTCGCGGATCAGGAAGATGTTCGCGCCCGTGGCCTCGGCGATATAGCCGCGGCTGTCCTGCATCAGAGCGTCGGCATAGCCATCGCGCTCCGCCGCGTGTTTCGACAGCGTGCAGATCATGTAGAGACCGGCGGCCTTGGCATGCACGGGGGCGGCGTTGGCGTCGGGGCGGCGGTACTTGGCGTGGGTCAACCGGATGCCACGCTTTTTCTGTTCCGGATCGAAGTAGCTCGGCCAGTCCCACACGGCCACGGCCAGGTGGATGGTCGATTGCTGGGCCGAGACCCCGATCATCTCCGAACCGCGCCAGGCGATCGGGCGGATGTAGCAGTCTTCCAGCCCGTTCTTCTTGCAGGCCTCAAGCTTGATGCGGTCGAGTTCCTCCACCGACACCGGCAGATTGAAATCCATGATTTCGGCCGAATTGGCCAGGCGCCTGGAGTGGGCGGTCATCTCATAAATGGTCCCGCCATACATGCGCTCGCCCTCGAACACGGCCGAGGCATAGTGCAGGCCGTGGGTCAGTACGTGCACCTTCGCCTCGCGCCAGGGCACGAACTGGCCGTCCAGCCAGATCCATCCATCGCGATTATCGAAAGGCACCAGTGACATAGCCTGCAATTCTCCTCTTAAAGTCGGGCGCGCTTTTAAGCATCGCGCATGACGAACCGCTATAGCAATATAGCCCCCGCATGAACGCCACAACCGACGCCCCTGCCCGCCACCTGCTGGTGGTCGACGACGACGACCGGATCCGCGAGCTTCTCAAGGAGTTCCTGACCCGCGCCGCCTTCCGCGTCACCGTGGCCCCGGATGCGGCCGGCGCCCGGCGGATGATGGCGACGCTGGATTTCGACCTGGTGGTGCTGGACGTGATGATGCCCGGCGAGGACGGGTTCTCGCTGACCAAATCGCTCAGAGCCCGTGGCGGGGCGGCGGGGGCGACGCCGGTTCTGCTGCTCACCGCCCGGGGCGAGGCGCGCGACCGCATCGAGGGCCTGTCGCTGGGCGCCGACGATTATCTGGCCAAGCCGTTCGAGCCGCAGGAATTGCTGCTGCGCATCGAAGCCATCCTGCGCCGGGCCGCTTCCCGGCCTTCGCGGCGCGAGCCCGTACGCCTGGGCGCCTTCACCTTCGATACCGAGCGCAGCGAGCTCTTTCACGGCGAGACGCTGGTGAGGCTGACCGAAGCCGAAGCACAACTGCTGCAGCGGCTGGCGCTCAATGCCAACGCCCCCATCGAGCGGATGGATCTGGCCAGCCAGGCCTCCGACGCGGCCGGCCGGGCGGTCGACGTGCAGGTCACGCGTCTGCGCCGCAAGATCGAGGCCGACCCCAAGAACCCGCGCTATCTGCTTACCGCCCGGGGCGTCGGCTATATGCTGGCGCCCGACTGATGGCCCTGCCCCGCCCGCTCGCGCGCCTCTTCGGGCCGCGGATGATCAAGCGCTGGCTGCCCACCAGCCTCTTCGGGCGCTCGTTCCTGATCATTGTGCTGCCCATCGCCATCATGCAGCTGGCGGTCACCTGGCTCTTCTTCGTGCAGCACGAAAACGCCATTACCGCGCGCCTGGCCGAGGGTCTGGCCGAGGAGATCGCCTCGATCAGCCACCAGTATCAGGAGAACCCCGCCAACCTTCCGGCCCTGGTCAAACAGGCCCAGGCGCTCGACCTGTCGGTGATGTTCAAGCCCGAGGACCTGCCCCGGGACAACCGGCGCAACTTCTTCCTGTCGGTGGACCAGACCCTGTCGAAAGCCTTGCGCGAGCATCTGGGCACGGACCAGAGCTTCTGGTTCGACACCACCCGCTATCCCTATCAGGTGCCCATCTGGATCAAGGTCGACGGCGGGTCGCTCGCCTTCATTGCGCCCAAGGAACGGGCCTTCGCGACGCAAGGCAGCCAGTTTGTATTCTATTCGTTGATCACCACCCTGCTGCTGACGGCTGTAGCCCTGTTGTTCATCCGCAACCAGGTGCGCGCCATTGAGCGCCTGGCGAACGCGGCTGAAGCCTTCGGCCAGGGCGGCGATGTCTCGACCTTCAAACCGCACGGCGCGCGCGAGGTGCGGCAGGCCGGGGAAGCATTCCTGGCCATGCGCGCCAATATCCGGCGGCTGATGGCGTCGGTCAGCCATGACCTGCGCACGCCGCTGACGCGCCTGAAGCTGGAACTGGCCCTGAAAGACCCCTCCGAACGCAACGAGGGGATGAAGCGCGACCTCGCCGAAATGGAGCACATGATCGACGAGTACCTCGATTTCGCGCGCGGCGCCGGCGGCGAGGCGGCCGAGCCTGTCCGGCTGATGGATATCATCGACATGGTGGCGCACGGCGCCCGCCGCTCGGGCGCGGACGTCAGCACCCGTGGCGATCCGGAGCTGGTGGCGCCGGTCAAGCGCGGGGCCCTGACCCGGGCGATCACCAACCTGACCCACAATGCCGCGGCCCACGCCAGCCGCGTCGAGATCGGACTGACCGAGGCGGGCGGCGATGTGGTGATCACCGTCGACGACAATGGCCCCGGTATCGATCCGGAACGCTATGAGGAAGCCTTCAAACCATTCACCCGCCTGGACGAGGCCCGCAACCAGAACGAGAAAGGCGTCGGCCTGGGCTTGGCCATCGTCCGTGACGTGGCCCGATCACATGGCGGCGATGTGACGCTCAGCAAGTCGCCGCTGGGAGGCCTGCGGGCGGAGGTGTGGCTGCCGGTTTCGGGCAAGCACTCATAAGCCAGCCAAGTCAGCGGAGGCGTCGGTCCGGCAGCGGACGTTCAGAACTTTTGGGAAGGGTGGGAAGCGGGCGCCGGGTCGAGGTTGCGGCGCAAGGCGTGGACCGCCTCGGTGATCTGGCCGGGCTTGAGGGTTGAGCGGGCCCAGTCGAACCTGTCCCGCGTCATCGCCCAGATATAGGTCGCGTCCTGCGCGGGCAGGACCAGCACCATGGCTTCGTCGCTGGCCAGCAGGGCCTGGGTGTCGGCGGCCGCAAGCGGCAGCGGCCGGGTCAGTTCGGTGAAGCTGGGGAACTTCTCTTCGATCTGGGACTCCAGGGTCGCCAATTCCCGGGACAGTCCGGCCTCCTCGTCGCGCAAGGCGCCCACCTGGGCCCGCGCGCTGATCGCCTGAAGGCTGGTCCATTGGGTGTCAGCCGCGCTCTGGATGCGTTTGCGCAGGTCGGCAATGCGCCTATTCAGGCTCTCGCGCTGGCGGACAATGCGGGCAAGGTCGCTGTCGCCCTGGCCCAGTTGGGCCGCCACATGGGTCATGGCGTCGGCAGCCGAAGAGGTCATGGCGCCATGCGCGGCGGAGAAGGCCTCGGCCCTAAAGATCGCCTGCTGCGCCGCAGGCACGGCCGCGTGCCCGACGGGCCCTGAAAGCAACACGCCTGCGCACACCATAGCCAACGCCGGCAGGGACAATTGCGACCAGGAAATGGAGAAACGCTTCATGAATCCGACGCTGCCTTTAGCCGGGCGCAATGGCAACAAGGGGTGGAGACGTTCCGGTCCCTCAAGGCTGATGCGCCAGGGTCCAGGCCGTGGTGACCTGTCTTTCAAAGATGAATGTGTTCTGGCTGAGCCAGACGCGGGCGTCCTCGTCGGCGCCGGTCGCGCCGCGATCGCGATAGCGCGCCGCCAGAAGCACGCCGGCCTTGGAGACCGCGTCATAGGCGCGTGCCAGGTGTCCCATCTGGGATTCAATAGAGGCCAGATTGGAATAGGCCGTCGTCATGGCGCGCGCATCGTAACCGCCGCCACTTTCCCTCTTCTGTTCCAAAGTCTGAATGAAACCGGCAAGGAGACTCTGCGCCTCATCAAGGTTTCCCATTCCCGCAAGGCTGAGGGCCAGGTCGTTGGCGGCGGCCAGGGTGGCAGGATCGGTCTCGCCCTTGACGACCCGCCAGCTGTCGAGAGCGGTTCGCTGCAATCCCGCCGCGTCTTCAAATTTCCCGGCATTGTAAAACAGGCCGCCGATCAGTTTCGCCGAAGTAATCGAATCGGGGTCCCGCGCGCCAAACAGGCGCTGCCGGTTCAGCCCGATCCGGCCGGCCAGGTCCAGGGCTTCATCCAACCGGCCCAGCGCTCCCAGGTTCAGCGCCAGGGCGCTGCCCAGCGACATGGTCGCGCGATCATCATCGCCCAGCACGACTCGCAGGGTTTCGTAGGTCTGCCGGTTCAACGCCTCGGCGTCGGCCACCCGGCCCTTGTTCAGATAGACTTGGGCCAGCTCACTGATGACGACCAGGGTGTTGGGGATCTGCTGGCCGATATTCTCCCGCTGGGCGGCCAGGGCGCGCTGGTCGGTGATCGACGCGGGAAGCAGGCGCCGGGTCGCGGCGAGCAGTTCCTGGTCCAGAACTTCGGCCTCGGCCAAATGGTCCATGGCCAGCAGAATTCCGGCATAGGCGCTGCCCGCGGCCTGGGCGTTCAGATTGTCCTGGCCGGACTGGCGCCGGCGCACCTCCCAGACATGACGCGCCAGGGGCTCGGCCTCCGCCAGATTGCCCCGCTGCTTCAGGGTCATGACCAGGGCGGTCTCGAAGATCAGCGTCGAGTCATGCTCGTCGCCCAGGACCTTTCGCAGGGCCGTCAGGCCCTGGCGCTGCAGGCGTTCGGCTTCCTCAAACCGGTTCAGGTGCGTGAGCGTGCCCGCCAGTATGCCGGCGGCGATGACGGCTTCTTCGCTATCAGGGCCGAACAGGGCCTGGCGGCCGGCCATGGCGTGGCGCTGCAGGCTTTCGGCCTCGGTGAACTTTTGTTGCTCTTGCAGCACCCTTGACAGCGTTAGTTCGGATTCCAGCGTCTCACGGGACTCCTGGCCCGAGAGCCTGCGCCTGACCGCCAGGATCGGGCGCTGAACGGCTTCGGCCTCGTCCATGCGGCCGGCCCGGAAGAGCGCCGCGCTCACGCGCTCCCCCGCCAGTAGCGTTCTTGAGTCTTCGTCGCCGTAAGCCTCCCGCAACGTGGTCCAGACCTGGCGCTCGATGACCACCGCGTCCTCCACCCGGCCCATGAGCATAAGGATCTCGGCCAGGTCCGCGCCGGCCTCGATCGTGTCCGCAGCGGCAAGGCCGCCTCGTCGTTTCAGACTGGCCCACACCTGCCGCTGGGTCGCTTCACCGCCCACCAGATCGCCCAACTGCTGGTGGAGCAGCATCAGGCCGTCACGGGCTTCCACGGTGTCTGGAGCGTCCGGGCCCTGCGCGGCTTCATAGGCGGCCAGAAGCGACACCTGCAGCGGCAGGGCCTCGGGATAGCGGTTCAGGTTGCGTAACACTGTGGCCAGTCCGTCTTGCATGCTGAGCGTCGTCCGGTCGGCAGACCCGAAGGCGGCCAGGGCGGTGTCGTACGCCCAGCGCTGGACGGTCAGGGCTTCTTCATTCCGCCTGAGGAGCGTGAGGGCAACGGCGTAGTTCCGGCCGTCGGCAATGGCCGAGCGGCTCTGGTCTCCGCCGGCCTCCCGCCGGGCGGCCCACAGCGTCCGGTAAAGCGCTTCGGCTTCCGCGCCCCTTCCGGACCGGAGCAGCAACTGGCCGAGGCCTTCGCGCGCGTCCATGCCTTCGAAGCTGTCCTGAATGCCAGCGGCGGTCGCGGCCTGGACGGCGTTGCGCAGGGTCTGCTCGGCGCCCCTGACGTCCCCGGCGGCGAGCTCGCGCACGCTCGCCTGGGTCATCCGCTCAACTTCGTCGGCCGGCGCCGCCGCGCTCGCCGCAGAGACCGGAACACCAAGGACGATCGCCAAACACATACTGACGGCCAAGCGTCTCATTGCGATGCACGCTGCCCGTGGACGGCGCCAATGACAACCTTCAAACGAGGGGTGGGGCCGGTTTGTCCAAGATCAGGATTAGAGTCTGCCCGGCCAGGTCGGCGCCGTCGGGGACGGATTATGCGCGCCGCTGGTGCTGTCGGTGACGCGACTGATACAGCGGGCTGGTTTGGCCCATATCTGGAAGCGGTCTACACCGGTCCAGAAGCTACCGGGAACCGGACCCTCCCAACGGCTCAAAAGAGTCACGACCGGACCACGGTGTGCCGCCAAACGAACTTCCGCTTAGGTTTGAACTCCGTCATCGCCATGGCGTCCGAAAGCGGACATGAGTTGGGTTATGAGTAAACGGCCTAGCCGAGTTCCTTCGCCCGGCTCACCGCCGCCTCGACCGCCTCCTCAAGCAGCGACGGAAACCCGCCTTCTCCCATCAGCACCTTAAGCGCCGCTTCAGTGGTGCCGCCGGGCGAGGTGACCTGGCGGCGCAGTTCGGCAGGATCATCACCGCTCTGGCCCATCAAGGCGGCGGCGGAGATTATGGTCTGGCGGGCGAGTTTCTGGGCGTCGTGGACTTCGAGGCCGGCTTTCGCGCCGGCCGCCTCCAGCGCCTCGATGAAAGCGTAAAGATAGGCAGGCGCGGAACCCGACACCGCCGTCGCGGCATCCATCAGCTCTTCGTGGGTCAGATCGACGGTGGCCGCGACCGGATCGAACAGGGCGTGGGCGGCGGCCCGGGCCACGGAATCGGTCGAGAAGATCGAAGCCACGCCCTTGCCGATGGCGACCGCCGTGGTCGGCATGACCCGGGCCACCTTACGTGGCGCGAAAGCGTCTTCCAGCACCTGCAGCGAGACGCCGGCGGCGATGGAGACAATGACCGCGTCCATGGACAGCAGAGGTTCGGTTTCGGTCGCCGCGACCTTCCACATCTGCGGTTTGACGCTGATCACCACGGTGCGGGCCTGGGCCAGCATATTGTCAGGAGGATTGATGTGGCCGGCGGCGAGACTCTCGGGCGAGGGCGTCGGATCGCGCACCATTAACTCTGACGGGGCAAACGTTCCCGCATCCAGCCAGCCGCGCACCAGCGCGCCGCCCATGCGGCCACCGCCAAGCAACAGAACAGGGCTGTGTTTTCCAGGCATTACGCCCGGCCGACGGTCTCGAAGAGGCAGGACGATATCGCGTCCTGCGCGCTCTTGCCGTGGTTCAGCAGGAAGTCGAAGGCCGGGTAGAACCGGTCGGCGGCTTCCACCGCCGCATCGATCATGGCCGCGGCCTGTGCCAGGGTGGGACGCTCGCCTTCTGGCAGCGGAAGGGCGTGACGGAACAGCAGTTCGTCATCCTCGGCCCACAGCTCGAAGTGGCCGATCCAGACCCGCTGGTTGACGTGGGCCAGAAGCTCATAGAGGCCCGGCCGGAATTCCGCGGCGACCTGCAGGTCGAGCGCCAGGCAAAGCTGCAGGCAGCCGGCTTCCTCGCGCCAGGCGAACCACAGTTCGTAATCCTTCCAGTCCCCGATCAGCGAGAAGGCGAGATCCCCGTCGTCGGTGCGGTCGAAGGTCAGATTTTCCGAAGCCAGGACGTGCTCGACGACATCCAGCGGGTCGGCGACCAGCAGGGCGTCGTCTTCATCCGGGTGCGGAATATCCATGTCTCGCGGTCCTTTCGGGGGCCGAGAATCAACGCGTGAAGAAAACCCTAGACTGCTTCGCGCCCAAGGTCACACAGGCTTCTTGTGGTTGGGGAAACTAGCTCGCTTTGCGGGCGCGTGGCTTCGCCTTTGAGGCTGTATTGGGGGCCGCTTTGGGAGCTGCAGCGGACTTCGGCGCGGCCTTGGCTTTGGGCGCCGGGGCATCCCCGCGAAGGGCCGCGATCTCGGCGCGCAGGGCTGCGATCTCGCTCTTCAGCACATCCAGCTCGTCGCGGCGGACGAGGTCAAACTCGGCGACGAACCTGTCGCCCTGAGCGCGGAGCGCGGTCTTGGCTTCATCGCCGGCGGCCTGGGCCAGGCCCATGGCGGCCTGGGTGATCTTGGCGAGTTCGTCCATCAAGGGGTTCTGGGTCTGCATGCCCCCTATATGGCTGAGAGAGCCGCTTTTCGAAAGAGGTCAGTCGTCTTCATGCGGTGCATGAATATCCGCGCCGCGGGTTTCCAGAAGCAGCACCACGGAGATGATGGTCAGCAACGCGGACCCCGCAATGTAAACCGACACCCAAACGATGCCGTAATTCTTCCAAAGCGCCACGGCGACGATCGGCGCCAGGGCCCCGCCGAGGATGGCCCCGAACTGATAGCCCAGCGAGGCGCCGGAATAGCGCACCTTGGTCGAGAACAGCTCGGTGAAGAACGCCGCCTGGGGCCCGTATTGCAGGGCCACCCCGATGAGGCCGCCGGTGATCCCCAGCACGATCAGCGGGAAACTCCCCGTCGCGATCAGCGGAAAAAGGGCGAAGGACCAAATGGCCGAGATCACCGCACCGGTGATGAAGATCCCCCGCCGTCCGTGCCGATCGGAGAAGGACGAGGCCCAGAACTGGATCGGAATCTGGATCATGGAGCCGATCAGAACCGCCGACAGCACGGTGTTCCGCGTCAGGCCAGGACCCAGGTCCTTGTTGGTGCCAAAGGTGATGGTGAAGACGACCAGGATGTAGAAAAACACCTGGATGCAGAGGAAGGCGCCGGCCGCCAGCGCCACGCGATCGGGATGGCGCGCCAGCACTTCGAGGATGGGCGAGCGCGGGGCCTTTGCTCCAGGCCCGGCCGCCAGCTCCTTGGCCTTTCGGGCCGCCTCGAGCGCCTTGAAGGCGGGAGTGTCTTCGAGCTTGAGTTGGACATAAGCGCTGATGGCGATGAGGACGGCGCTGGCGATGAAGGGCAGGCGCCAGCCCCACGCCTTGAAGCTTTCGTCGGGCAGGAAGCCGCTGACGCCCAGGAAGGCCAGATTGGCCAGGATCATGCCCACCGGGGCGCCAGCCTGGGAGAAGGCCCCGTAAAAGCCACGCCGGTCGGGCGGCGCGTTTTCGGTCACCAGCAGCGTCGCCCCACCCCACTGGCCACCGATGGCCAGACCTTGAGTGAAGCGCAGCAGAATGAGCATCACCGGCGCGGCCACGCCCACGGTTCCATAGGTCGGCAGAAAGCCGATAAGGGTCGAGGCGATCCCCATCATCATCAGGGCGATGACCAGGGTACGCTTGCGCCCGATCCGGTCGCCAAAGTGGCCAAAGATAATGCCGCCGACCGGCCGGGCCACAAACCCAACCGCGAAGGTAGAGAGCGAGGCGATCTGCGCCACCAGCGGGGGCATGTCGGCTGGAAAAAACGCGGTCGGAAAGATCAGGGCGGCGGCGGTGCCGTAGAGAAAGAAGTCGTACCACTCGATGCTGGCCCCCGCGAGCGCGGTCATGGCGACCCGGCGCAGGCTGGTCGGATCGGCGGCGGGAATTGATGTGGTCATCGGCCTTGCCCTCTTTTTTCTAAGGTTACGCTAAGCCACCCCGGAAAAACGGAAGGGGCCCGAAGGCCCCTTCCTTTAGTCTTGGTCGTTCCGGTTCAGGCGGCCTTCTTCTTGAAGACGTCACCTAGGCCCCACAGGCCGACGACGGCCATCAGAACCATCAGGAGATCCCTGATCAGGCCGTTGAGGACCTGCGCGTCGGTGATGCCACCGGAGTGCTGGGCTCCAGTGCCGAAGGCGTTGCCCTGGATCAGGCTGGTGAAGGCATCCAGGTCACCCATCGGCGGGTGGTTGGTCAGGAACTGCTCGGCGACCAGAATGATGGCGATGCCGCCGAAGCCGACCAGCAACTTGAAGACCTTGGCGTTGCGGGCCATGGCCGCCTCACTGGGGGGACCGTTGGCGACTTCCTTCTTGATGCAATAGGCCATCCCAAGCAGAGCCAGAATCGCCAGGACATAGAACGGCGTCAGGAAGTAGAGGGCGTGCTGCAGACCGTCAGCGGAAGCGGCGCCGCAAGCGGCCTTGGCGGCATCGATTGCGGTCTTGCAGAGCTCGGGCGTCAGGCTGGCGGCGGTGAGATTGCCTTCATTGAAGTGGTCGCTGAGGATACCGATCATGGTCGGACCGCCGCCCAGGCCGATCAGGTTCAGCACCAGAAGCAGCATGGCGCCGGAGATGGTGCGCTGCGTGGCCTTGACCGAGTTCTGAACCACAGCCAGGGCCGGGGCCAGATAGAAAATGTTGAAGAAGGTCGGGATGGCCAGGAAGGCCAGCTTGCCGATCATGGTCGGCGCCCAGACAAAGCCGAGGAAACCTGGAAGCCCCAGGGCAAGGGCGGCAGCGGGCAGCAGGCCATAGTTGACCTTGGATTTCTTCGCCAGCCAGTCCACGACCTTGCCGGACAGCGCGGTTCCAAGACCCATCGAGGCCGCCAGCATCAGGGCATAGTTGGTGTTCATCAACGCCCATTCTTCCTTGCCGAATTCGCGCTGCATGAAGACGACGGTCCAGTTGAGGATCGCGTAGCCGACGAAGGCGGCCATGGCGCAGGCGATCGCCGAGACCAGCAGCATCGGGCGGCCGAAGAACTCGTTGAGCGACTTGGAGAACGGTTGGGGGACGTGAATAGCCGGAGCCTCGGACATATGGACGTCCAGCTTCACATCCGTGGCGCCCTTTTTCGGTTCGCGCACGATCAGCAACAGCAGGAACGAGGCGAGCATGCCGGCAACGCCGATAATGATGAACGCCATGCGCCAGCCTCCGTGGCCATCGGCGTCGTCAAACGTCTTGGCGATCGTGGGCCCCACATAGGTGCCAAGCGCCATCCCGAACGGCACGCCCAGAGAAAATAGCGCCAGCGCCAGGCCCCGCTTCTCGGCCGGGAAATAGTCCGACACGATGGAATAGGAGGGGGGCGCGCCCGCCGCCTCGCCAACGCCGACGCCCATCCGGGCCACCGCCATCACGGGGAAGCTGTTGGCCCGGCCGCACAGCAGGGTGAAGAGGCTCCAGATGAAACACCCGGCGGCCAGGATTCGCACCCGGACGGAGCGGTCGGCCAGCCAGCCAGCGGCGACGCCCAGCAGGGTGTAAAACAGCGCAAAGAAAAGTCCCGTCATCAGGCCCACCTGGGTGTCGGTGAGCTTGAGGTCTTCCTTGATGTCCCCGGCCAGAACCGACATCAGCTGCCGGTCCATAAAGTTGAAGATGTAGACGAAGCACAGCATGGCCAGCACGACCCAGGCATAGGCCGGCGTGCGGGCAGACTGCGCCGGTGGCGCTGCGGTTGTCATGATTTTAGTCCTCCCGAATTGGCTGGCGGCCTTGTTTCCCCGGCTGCCTAGCGCTTTCCCGAAGCGTTGTTCCACATCCGAGAAACGTTTTCCAGTAACCTTTCTGAAGGCGCGCGCTTCCCCCCCGCGAGCTTCGCCGCTATCAAGATCGCCAACAACAACAAGAACGATAGACGAGGGACGCCTTGCATCTCCTGGCCTTCGAATTCCCGAACCTCGACAAGTACGTGCTCGGTCTGCAGTGGCACGGCTTCGGCATACGCTGGTACGCGCTCGCCTATGTGGCGGGCATCCTTCTGGGCTGGTGGTACGCGATTCGCCTCGCCCGCAAGGAACCGCTCTGGGGTCCCCGCGCGCCCATTATGTCGAGGGATCAGGTCGACGACCTGATCCTGTGGATCACCGTCGGCGTCATCGTCGGCGGACGGGTCGGATCGATGGTGTTCTACAACACCTCGGCCTTGTGGGAGCGGCCGCTGGAGATCTTCAAGATCTGGCAGGGCGGCATGAGTTTCCACGGCGGCCTGATCGGCGTGATGATCGCCATGCTGCTCTTCGCCCGGTTCCAGAAGCAGCCTTACTGGGGTGTCAACGACGACAAGCAGCCGGCCATCAAGCTCAGCGACCGGAAGATGTCGGTGCTGAGCGTCAGCGACCTGGTGGCGCCGTGCGTGCCGATCGGCCTGTTCTTCGGGCGCATCGCCAACTTCATCAACGGCGAGCTCTGGGGACGGCACACGAACCTGCCCTGGGGTTTCTATATCAATGAGGAAGACGCCCTGCCCGTCCACCCGAGCCAGCTCTATGAAGCGCTGCTTGAAGGCGTCGTGCTGTTCGCGATCCTGCGCCTGGCCACCCACCGGTTCGGGCAGCTGAAGCGCAGCGGCGCGGTGACGGGAATCTTCCTGGCCGGATATGGCTTTTTCCGCATTCTGGTCGAGTTCGTGCGCCAGCCGGACGAAGGTCTGCAGAACCTGCCGCTGGGCCTGACCATGGGCATGATCCTGTCCCTTCCCATGATCATCGCCGGCGTCTGGCTTTACATGAAAGCCAACGACCAGACGGTGGTGATCACGGGGCCCGAACCGGCCAGGGCGCCGGCCAAGGCGCCGGCGAAGCCCTCATCATCGAAGCCGTCCCCCAAGAGCGCCTCCAGCGCCAAACCCCGGGCGGCCAAGCCGAAAGCCAAATGAGTTTGAAGGCCCGGCTCGCGGCGCAGATCGCGGCGAACGGCCCGATGACCATCGCCCAGTACATGCAGGCGTGCCTGCATGATCCGAAGGACGGCTATTACGCCACCCGCCCGGCCCTGGGCGAAGCGGGCGATTTCATCACCGCGCCCCTGGTCTCCCAGATGTTTGGCGAGATTGTTGGCCTGTGGGCCGTGGAAACCTGGCGGGGCCTGGGCTCGCCCTCTCCCTTCCGGCTGGTCGAGGCCGGGCCGGGCGACGGGACCCTGATGAGCGACATGCTGCGCGCCGCACGGCTGGTTCCGGAATTCCTGGACGCGGCCGATGTCTGGATGATCGAGGTGTCCGAGCCGCTCATGAAGGCGCAGATGGCCAGGCTCGCCGAGGCGCCGATCACGCCGACCTGGGCTGCGCAGATCGGCGATGTGCCGCCGGGCGCGCCGGTGATCCTGATCGCCAACGAACTGCTCGACTGCCTGCCGGCCCGCCAGTTCGTACAGTCCGAGAACGGCTGGGTGGAGCGGCTGGTCGGCAAGGATCTGGACGACGAGCTCGCCTATGTGCTGTCGGGTCCGGGTCTGGCCGGCGGCATGATCATGGAGGTCTCGCCCGGCCAGGAAGCGCTGGGATCGGCGTTGGGCGAAATCATCCGGCGCGAGCACGGCGCGGCGCTGCTGATCGACTACGGCCGCACCGAGCCCGGCTTCGGCGACACCTTCCAGGCGCTGAGCGGCCACCAGAAGGTCGACCCTCTCTCCAACCCGGGCGCCGCCGACCTGACCGTCCATGTCAATTTCCCGGCGGTGCTCGATGCGGCGAAGGCCGAGGGCTGTTCGGCCAGAACGACGACGCAGGGCGAGTTCCTGCGCCGCCTCGGAATCGAGTACCGCGCCGCCGCCCTCGCCAAAGCCCGGCCCGACCGCGAAGAGACTATTCGCCGCCAGATCCACCGGCTGGTCGCGCCCGATCAGATGGGCGACCTCTTCAAGGCCACCGTGATCCACTATCCTGCGAGCCCCGTTCCTCCGGGATTCGAAGGGCCCGTCCCATGAAGGTCATTACCTCGCCGCTGCTGAGTTCGCTGACCGGCGTGCGGCACGCCTTCTTCACCCGGCATGGCGGGGTTTCAACGGGACTCTACGAGAGCCTGAATGTCGGCCGGGGCTCCAAGGACGATCCGGCCCATGTCGAGGAAAACCGCCGCCGGGCGGCCGCTTTTTTCGGGACCAATTCCGAACATCTGATCACCTGCTACCAGATCCACTCGGCCAACGCCCTGATCGCTGATCGGCCGTGGAGCGGTCCGCAGGAAGGCGATGGCGTGGTTACGCGCACGCCCGGACTGGTCTGCGGCGCGCTCGCCGCAGACTGCGCACCGATCCTGATCGCCGACACTACGGCCGGTGTCGTCGCCGCCGCCCACGCCGGCTGGAAGGGCGCGCTCACCGGCGTCGTCGCTGATGCCGTCGAGCAGATGGTGCGCCTGGGCGCACACACCGCGGACATGGTCGCGGCGGTCGGACCCTGCATCGGCCCGGCCTCCTACGAGGTCGGACTCGAATACCTCGAACGGTTCGAGGCGGCGGACCCCGCGAACCTACGCTTCTTCTCGCCCGGCGCGGCGACCGACAAGCGCCAGTTCGACCTGCCCGGCTTTGTGCTGCAGCGTCTGAAGGCGGCCGGGGTCGAGACCTGCGAATGGACCGGCCAGGACACCTGCGCCCATGCCGACTTTTTCTCCAACCGGAGGGCGTATCTGCAGGGTGAAAGCGACTATGGGCGGCTCCTCTCGGCGATCATGTTGACAACTGCCGCATAAGCCTTGCCCCGGCGCCTTGCCCTGTTAGAAGCTCCGCAAGCGGGCGACTCAGGCAGGGGACCGGACCGATGAAGCTTCTGGCCGGCAACTCGAACCGAAAACTCGCCGCGGCCATCGGCGACTATCTCGACCTGCCGCTGGCCCAGGCCCAGGTCAGGCGCTTTGCCGACAATGAGGTCTTTGTCGTCATCGAGGAAAACGTCCGCGGCGAAGACGTCTTCCTGATCCAGTCGACCTCCTATCCGGCCAACGACAACCTGATGGAGCTGTTGATCTGCATCGATGCGCTGCGGCGCGCATCGGCCCGGCGGATCACGGCGGTGATGCCCTACTTCGGTTATGCGCGGCAGGACCGGAAGACCGGCGGCCGCACCCCCATCTCGGCCAAGCTGGTGGCCAATCTGATCACCCGCGCCGGCGCCGACCGGGTGCTGACCATGGACCTGCACGCCGGACAAATTCAGGGCTTCTTCGACATCCCGACCGACAACCTGCTCTCCACCCCGGTTCTGGCCGAAGATATCCGCGAACATTACAAAAAGCCGGAAGAGTTGATGGTCGTCTCGCCCGACGTCGGCGGCGTGGTGCGCGCCCGCGCACTGGCCAAACGCTTCGATGCGGACCTCGCCATCGTCGACAAGCGCCGCTCGGGGCCCGGCGAGAGCGAAGTCATGAACATCATCGGCGAGGTCGAAGGCCGGCGCTGCATTCTCTTCGACGACATGGTCGATTCGGCCGGCACCCTCTGCAACGCCGCCAAGGCGCTGATGGACAACGGGGCGGCCGAGGTCTCGGCCTATATCTCGCACGGCGTGCTTTCCGGCGCGGCGACCGAGCGGGTGACCAATTCGGCGCTGCGCGAACTGGTGATCACCGATTCCATCGAGGCCTCCGATCTGGTTCAGGCCTGCAAGAAGATCCGAGTGGTGCCCTGCGCCCCGCTGATCGGCGAGGCCATCCGGCGAATCGCCAATGAGGAGTCGGTCTCCAAGCTGTTCGACTAGGCATTTTCCTTTGTCGCGCTATCCGGGCGGCGAACCGGGGGCCACTTCGCCTGATAGCGCTTGCCACTTGCTGGACCATGGTTAATCCGGTGTTAGGATGCCACCGGCATGGTCTTGATCTCGCCCCAAGCGCTCGCTAGGGGGACAAAAACCATAAGAATAACAGGGGAGAAAACGGCCATGAGATTGCGTGTGCTCGCCAGCGTGGCGACGGCCGCCGGGCTCCTGATCGCCATCGCCGCCTGTTCGACTCCGGCGCCGCCGCCGGTGGTTGTCACGGCGCCGCCTCCGCCGCCCCCCCCGCCGCCGCCACCCCCTCCGCCGCCGCCCCCTCCGCCGCCGACGCCGGTTCCGCCGCCGCCGATCACCCTCTCCAACCAGGTCATTGAACTCGCCTCGTCCTACCGGGAGATCACCTCCACCGCCGCGGGCATCACCCCGCCGTTCAACAGCGCCGCCGAGGTCAGCCGCGCCGTGCGCACCAGCGCCTCGTTCGAAAAGGTGCAGCTGCAACAGGGCGCCATCGCCTACGGCGCCATCGCGGCCCTGCAGGATCCCAGTTTCGTCGCCAACATCCGCGCCTATGCGGTCGATCCGGTCCAGCGCGCTGAAATCGCCGCCCGACTGCTCGAGGACCCCAACTACGTCAACGGCTTCGCCAATGTAGATAAGGCCGCAGGCCTGGCCATCGCCGCGCTGGACGGCACTGGCGCCCAGGTCGTTGTGTCCGGGCGCGCCGTCAAGCAATCGGCCTACGACGTGCAGGCCCAGACCTGGTCCAAGGCGATCATCCCGCCCGCCGAAGCGGCGGAGCGCCTCAACGCCACAAAGGACCTGTCACTGCAGCGTCAGGTCGCCTCGACCAATGACGTGGCGGCCCTGCGCCGCGCGAGCGCCGGCGAAGCCGCGCTCAGCCTGGCCGGCCCCCCGGTGCCGCCGCCCTATACGGTTACGGTCACAAGAGCCCTGGCGCTGGCCGCCCTGGCGGCGCTCGGACAGGCGGGCGACGAGAAAATGACCCAGGTTTCGGCCCTGCTGAACGCCGATGATGCGACCTTCTGCTTCAACCTGGCCAAACTCGATCTCTTCCAGTGCCTTGCCGGGGGCTACCAGCGGTTCGACGATCTCTTCTGCGTCGGCGAACACGCCATGGCCGACACCGGCCGGTGCATCATCAAGGCCGCGGGCTCGCCCAACCCGGCCTTTATCGAGCCGCCGCCGCCGGCCCGGCTCGAGCCTAAAGGCAAGGCAGCCCCGAAAGCCGCGCCCAAGGCGGCTCCGAAGGCCGCTCCGAAGGCGGCCACGCCCCTGCGCTAGAGCGCATGCCTTCGGGCGTTGCGCTGGCGGGCGCCTTCGTGTATCAGCCGCACCCTAATTGACCGACCCGGCGCCGCGCGGATCCCTTCGCCGCGGCGCTTTCCTTTGAGAGCTGACTGCCATGGCCGATATCATCCTGAACGTAGACGTCCGTGAGAACACGGGCACGGGCGGCGCCCGCGCCGCGCGACGGGCGGGTCTTGTCCCGGGCATTCTCTATGGCGGCGACAAGGGTCCGGTGGCCATCAACGTCGGCGACAAGGAGCTCCGCAAGGCGCTCTACTCCGGCAAGCTGCTCGGTCACATGGTCACCCTGCGCCACAAGGGCGAAGACCAGAACGTCATCGCCAAGTCGGTGCAGTTCCATCCCGTGAACGACCGTCCGATCCATTTCGATCTCTATCGCGTCGACGCGCACCAGGAGATCCGCATCGCCGTGGCGGTGCACTTCCTCAATCACGAGCTTTCGCCCGGCCTGAAGCGCGGCGGCATTCTGAACGTGGTGCGCCACGAAGTCGAAGTGCTCTGCCACGCTGACCACATCCCCGAGCGTCTGGATCACGACCTGACGGGTCTGGATATCGGCGACACCATCCGCATGTCGCAGATCGCCCTGCCGGAAGGCGTCAAGCCGTCCCACGCCGAGCGTGACTTCGTGGTCGCCACCGTCGCCGGCGCCGCGGCGCAGATCGCCGAAGAAGCCGCTGAAGCCGCCGCGGCGGCCGCTGCGGGCGAAGGCGAAGGCGAAAACAAGGAATAATCTTCCGGCGGCCGGGGAGCCCGCGCCATGCTGATCCTCGCCGGTCTCGGCAACCCCGAAACCAAATACCTCGGCAACCGCCACAACATCGGCTTTGCGGCCATGGACGCCATCGCGCGCCGCTGGGGCTTTGCGCCCGGAAAGAAGCGCTTTTCGTCGCTGACCGCCGAAGGGACGATCGATACACCAGCCGGTCCCGTGCGCGCCCTGCTGATCAAACCCCAGACCTTCTACAACGGCTCGGGCCAGGCGGTCGGCGAGGCCATGCGGTTTTTCAAGGCCGAGCCCTCGGACGTGGTCGTCTTCCACGACGAGATCGATCTGGCCCCCGGGCGCATGCGCATGAAGACGGGTGGCGGGGCGGCGGGCAACAATGGCGTGCGCTCAATCACCGCCCACATCGGCGACGGCTTTCGCCGGGCCCGGCTGGGCGTCGGACACCCGGGCGACAAGGCCATGGTGCAGCACTATGTGCTGAGCGATTTCTACAAGGATGAACTGGACTGGGTGGCGGCATTGCTGGGTGCAATCGCCGACGCCGCCCCATTTCTGGCGGCCGGCGAGGACGAACGTTTCCAGGCCGAGGTCATGCGCCTGGCTCCGGCCGAGAAGGCCGATCCGAAGAAGCGGAACAAGTTCGGGGACGATTGACCCGGCGGCTGGAAGCAATACCAATGCGCCGGGGGGCCTCATGTTACCGCTCTTTAGCCTGTCGCTGATTTTCTCGATGCTGATGTGCATCCACGCGGTGCGCACGGGCAGGGAGCTCTACTGGCTGATGATCATCATCATGCTGCAGCCGGTAGGCGGGCTGGTTTACCTCTTCACCCAGTTTCTGCCCGAGGCCATGGGGAACAGTGGCGTACGACGATTGGGTCAGGCGGCGCGCGAGACCCTCGATCCGACCAAGGCCTACCGTGACGCCAAGGCCGCTTCTGATGACAGCCCGACCGTGGGCAATCGGATGCGTCTGGCCCAAGCCGCTTTCGAACTGAACCGGTACGACGAGGCCGAGCAGCTGTTCCGCGAAGCCGCCCACGGCATCCACGAGGATGACGAGACGCTGCTCATGGGCCGGGCCCAGTCGCTGGTCGAGCTGGGCTGCCATGACGAAGCCCTGACCGTGCTCGATCACCTGGGCGAGCTTGGCGACAAGGGCCGCACGCCCCAGGCCGCGCTCGCCATGGCCCGTGCCCAGCACGCGCTCGGGCGCATCGCCGAGGCCGACAGCGCTTTCGCCTGGTCGGCCGAGCGGCTGCCGGGCCTGGAGGCCTGGGCTCGCTACGCCGTCTTCCTCAACGACACCGGCCGCACCGCCGAGGCGAAGGAAATGCTGGCCGATCTGGAAAAACGCTGCGCGCGGACCACCAGCCACTTCCGCAAGGAAGCGCGTATGTGGCGCGACTTCGCCGCCGAGCGGATCGGCAAGGCATGACCTTCAAGGTGACGGGCAAGGTTGCGCTGATCGCCGCCGGCGCGCTCGTCGTGTTGCTGATCATCTTCCTTTTCGCCACGGCCGAGAAGCCTGTGGCCGGGAAACTCAGCGGTCAGGTATTCCCGGATTCCAGGGTCGCCGCCCTGGCCAGGGCGGCCTGTCACGGACGCCGCACGGCCGTGGCGCGCGCGGTGCGGGGCGGAGCCGATCCGAACGGGCCGGGCCTTGGCGGGGTGACGCCGCTTTACTGGGCGATGGTCTGCAGGAACAAGGCGGGCGCCGAGGCGCTGCTGAGCGCCGGCGGAGATCCCAACCACAACTTTGGCCGGGGCGGATCGGCCATGCACCTTTCCGCCGGCATGCCGGATCCGGCATGGCTGAAAATGATGCTGCGCCACCACGGCGATCCGAACGCCTTTGACCCCAGCGACGGTTCGACCGCCCTGATCTGGGGGCTCAAGGTCGGCATGATCGAAGACAAGTGGGACAACTACTACGCCCTGCTGAACGGCGGGGCGGACCTCAATCTGGTCGATCGCGATCACTCCAGCGTGGCGCTCGCTGCGGCCGCAGCAGGCCGCTACGACAAGGTCGCCGAGCTCATCGAGCGGGGTTACAGCTACAACCTCGCCGAACTGGCCGGGCCGCTATCCATGCAGCTAGCGATCGAGGAAGACTATGCGCGGCGCGGAGTCGCCGGCACAGACCCGCAGGTCCTCGCCGGCATGCGTCAGGTCAGGCAGCTGTTGATCGCGCGGGGCGTCAAGTTTCCCGAACTGCCTTAGGGCTGGACTCCCGTGAGCGCATCGGGGGCCGCGGCCTTCGACCAGCGCAGCAAGGCCAGGGACGAGCCGACGATGATCACCGCGCTGACCGCGACCATCAGGCTGACCGGCTCGCGATAGATGAGCGCGGCGAGCACGATCGCATAAACCGGCTCCAGACAGACAAAACCGCCGCAAACCACGGCCGGCAGGCGCGTCAGGGCGAAGAGGTAAAGCTGGAACGACAGGGCCGTGCCGACGACGCCCAGCGCCAGCACGGCCAGCCAGGCGCTGCCCCCCTCAACAGCTTTGAAGAACGGCAGGGCGGGCGCCATAAACAAGGTCGCCATGACGTACTGCAGGATCGAGAGATTGAGCGGGCCCAGCGCACGCATCAGGCCCTGGCTCGCCAGCGAGAAGACCGAGAAGAGCGCGGCGGACAACAGTCCCGCAACAGCGCCGGTCAGCGCCCCAGCTCCACCCGACGGCCGGGCGATGAGGGCGATGGCCACCATGATCGCAACGCAGGCCGCCACCTCCAGCGCCGCCGGCGGCTTTTTCTCCCGCGCGGCGGTGATCAGGATGGTAAAAAGCGGAAAGGCCGACACCGTCAGGGTGGCGATGGCGACGCCCCCGGTCTGCACCGACCAGAAAAAAGTGATCCAGTGCAGGGCGAGAAGGCCGCCGGTGACCGCGCCGGCAATGATCTGGCCCCCGGTCGGGCGCACCAGCACCCGGCGGGCGAGGGCGACGGCAAGCAGGGTCAGGGCGCCGAAGAAAGTCCGCCCGGCCACAATCCAGACCGGCGAGGCGTCGATCCGCCCGAAGAGGGCAATGGCGCCGAACAGCACCGCGGCGAGGTTCAGGGCGGCCAGCGCGGCCCAGCGGCCCTGGTTTGACGGATTGGTCGAGGTCACGCCTCAAGCCTAGCCTGATCCGCGCCTAAGTCGAAAACGGGTGCGCGAGCGCTCCGGCCCGTGCTAGGTCCGCCGCCACGCATCCTTAGCCCTCACCTCGAGTCCCCATGGCCCTCAAAGTCGCCATCGTCGGCCTGCCGAACGTCGGCAAGTCCACCCTGTTCAACGCGCTCACCCAGACGGCGGCGGCGCAGGCGGCCAACTATCCGTTCTGCACCATCGAGCCCAATGTCGGCGACGTGGCCGTGCCCGAGCCCCGCCTGGACGATTTGGCGCGCATCGCCGGCTCGAAGGAAATCATCCCGGCGCGGATCAACTTCGTCGACGTGGCCGGCCTGGTGAAGGGCGCCTCCAAGGGCGAGGGCCTGGGCAACCAGTTCCTGGCCAATATCCGCGACTGCGACGCCGTAGCCTTCGTGGCGCGGTGCTTCGTCAACGACGACATCACCCATGTCGAAGGCCGCATCGACCCGATCGCCGACCTCGAGATCATTGAGACCGAACTGATGCTGGCCGATCTGGAAAGCCTGGAAAAACGCCGGCCCCTGCTCGAGAAAAAAGCCAAGGGCGGCGACAAGGAGAGCGGCATCACCCTGCGCCTCGTCGACCTGGCGCTTTCGAAACTGAACGCCGGAATGCCCGCACGGTCGGCCGATGTGCCGGCCGAGGAAGAAAAGGCCTGGCATATGCTGCAACTGCTGACCTCGCTGCCGGCCCTCTATGTCTGTAATGTCGATGAAGGCTCCGCCGACGCTGGCAACAGCTTTTCCGGCCTGGTCGCCGAACGGGCCAAACGCGACAAGGCAAAGTCGGTGGTGATCTCGGCCCAGATCGAGAGCGAGATCGCCCTGCTGGACTCTGGCGAGCGCGCCGAATTTCTCGAAACTCTCGGCCTCATCGAGCCCGGCCTCAACCGCCTGATCCGCGAGGCCTATGCCCTCCTGGGCCTGCAGACCTATTTCACCGTCGGCCCCAAGGAAGCCCGCGCCTGGACGATCCACGTGGGCGATACCGCGCCCCAGGCGGCGGGGGTCATTCACGGCGATTTCGAAAAGGGCTTCATCCGGGCCGAGACTATCGCGTTTGACGACTTCGTGCGGCTGAACGGCGAGGCGGGCGCGAAAGATGCTGGCAAGATGCGCTCGGAAGGCAAGGAGTACATCGTCAAGGACGGCGATGTGATGCACTTCAGGTTCAATGTCTGACAGCACGTCTCGTCTGAAGACCCTGATCGGCGAGGCCACCCGCATCGTCGCTTTCACCGGTGCGGGCATTTCCACCGAAAGCGGCATCCCCGACTTCCGCTCGCCCGGCGGGGTGTGGTCGAAGATGCAGCCGATCTATTTCCAGGACTTCGTGGCCAATGTGGACGCCCGCCGGGAGGCCTGGACGCGGGTCTTCAATCGCACCGCCGGCTGGACGGGAAAGAAACCCAATGCCGGGCACATGGCGCTGACGCGGCTGGGCCCAAAGCTCGCCGCCGTCATCACCCAGAACGTCGACAACCTGCACCAGGACTCTGGGATCGAGCCCTACAAGATCATCGAACTGCACGGCAACGCGTCCTATGCGACGTGCCTGTCCTGCGGACTGCGCCACGAGTTGGAGGAACTGGAACCCATCTTCGTCGGCCGGGGCGAGATTCCCTTTTGCCGGTCTTGCGGCCAGCTGGTGAAGACCGCCACCATCTCGTTTGGCCAGTCCATGCCGGAAGAGCCCATGGCGCGAGCCGAGGAAGAGACCCTGGCCTGCGATCTCTTCATCGTGCTGGGTTCGTCACTGGTCGTCTTTCCGGCCGCCGGCTTTCCCCTGCTGGCAAAGCGCCAGGGCGCGCGCCTGGTCATCGTCAACCGCGAGCCGACAGAGATGGACGAAATCGCCGATCTGGTGGTTCATGATGAAATAGGCCCGGTGCTGACCGCGGCCGTGCCGGAAGGAAACTGACCATGGCCGAGACGATCAAGTTGACCAGCGCCTACGACGGGTTCGAATTCTCCGCCTACCACGAGGCGCCATTCACGCCGCGCAAGGGCGGGGTGATCGTGCTGCAGGAGATTTTCGGCATCGAGGCCGGCATCCGGCACGATGTCGAGCTGTGGGCCAAGGCGGGGTACGAGGCTATCGCGCCCTCCCTCTTCGACCGGCGCGAGTTCGGTTTCACGGCGGGGCACGATGCGGCCGGCATGCAGGCCGGCTTTGCCCACGCGACGGGCATCGAGCGCGACGCCTATCTGGGCGACATCGCCGCCTGTCGCGACTTCCTGGCCCCGCGCGGCAAGGTCTTCATCCTGGGCTATTGCTTCGGCGGGTCGCTGACCTGGCTGGCGTCGGCCAAGCTGGACGGTCTGGCGGCGGGTTCCAGCTACTACGGCAGCCTGGTCAAGGAGTTCGCCCCCCTGCCGCTGAAGAACCCGGTAATCGTGCACCTGGGGCGGCTGGACGGCCACATCCCGGCCGACGCCACCGAAGCGGCGGTCAAGGCCGCGCACCCGGACGTTCCGGTCTACATCTATGAAAACGCCGGCCACGGCTTCAACCACCCGGCGCCTGATCGCTATAACGAAGAGGCGGCGGATCTGGCCCGCCACCGCACCATCGAACTGTTCGAAAACAGCTGAGCGTGGGCGAGAAGATCGCTCTGACCGCCGCCGACGGGTTTGAACTTTCAGCCTGGCATGAGCAGCCCCGCGACGCCCGGCGCGGCGGGCTGGTTATTTGCCATGCGATCTGGGGCGTGACGCCGCATCTGCGGGACCTGGCCAGCGACTGGGCCGAGGACGGCTTCGAGGTGCTGGTCCCGAATTTGTTCGCCCGGCAGGGCCAGGACTTTGCCGAGCAAAATCTCGATCCGGCCCTGATGGACCAGCAGAACGCGCGGGCGATCGCCACCGGCTGGGGCGATACGACCATCCCGGACGTTCAGGCCGCCATCGACGCCCTTAAAGCCCCGGTTTTCGTGATGGGCTTTTGTTTCGGCGGCACGGTCGCCTGGCTGACCGCCTGCCGGGCGACAGGCGTCGCCGCCGCAGCCTGCTTCTACGGCGGTCAGATCTATCTCTTCGCCGACGAGACACCCAAGTGTCCGACCATCCTGCATTTCGGCAAGACGGACCCCTTGATCCCGCCCCATGAGGTCGAGCTGATCACCACAGAGCATCCGGACGTCCCGGCCTTCCACTATGAGGCCGGCCACGCCTTTGTGGCGCCGAACGGCTATCACGCCGACTCCGCACGCCTGTCGCGCCTGCGCACCCTGCAACTGTTCGCGCGGCAGGGTGGCCGGGGTGAAGCTTAGGCCCCCGGCGGCGGGGTGTAGAGTTCGATCTGATTGCCCTCGGGATCGCTGATGAAATAGGCGCCGGCGGCGACCAGACGAGCGGCGACGCCATGGGTCATCATGTGCTGGGCAAGCGCGGTCGAATTCGGGACCCGCAGGATTACCCGGCCATAGGAGGTGGCGCCGTCGCGGCGCGATCCCTTCAGAAGGGCGATGACGGCGGTGTCATCGCGGGCCGCAGACATCGACATGATGTATTCGTTGGGCGTGCCGGTGGCCGGATACTGGCCGACCTGATGCATGCCGAGCACGGTCTCATACCAGGCCTTCTGCTTGTCGAGATCGGCGACGGTGATGCCGACGCCGCTGATCCGCAGGGGTCCGAGACTGGCCGGAACCGGCCCGGTGGTTCCCGTCGCTTGCGGCGTCGCCGCGCGATCGGACGCGGGCGCGGGCGTCTGCTGGGCGAGCACGCCAGCCCCAAAGGCCGCGGCAATGACCAGGCCGAGCCCGGCGATATGAAGCTTGTTCATGGGTGTTTCCCCTGTGTTGGTTTGGACCAAGTTGCCGGGGTGAGGCGAAAATTGGAAGACTTATGCGCCCTCGAAGCCGATCAGGGTGTGGACGGCAACGCCATCCTCGCGGAGCAGGGCCGAGCCGCCCAGGTCCGGCAGGTCGATGACGAAGGCCGCGCCGATGATCTCGGCCCGGCCGAAATACTGCAGCAGGCGAACGGCGGCCCTGGCCGTCCCGCCGGTGGCGATCAGATCATCGATCAGCAGCACCCGCTCGCCGGGCTGCACCGCATCCAGGTGCATCTCGATCTCGTCACGGCCGTATTCCAGCTCGTAGTCGGCCGCGTGGGTGTGGAACGGCAGCTTGCCCTTCTTGCGCAGGGGAACGAAGCCCGCGGAAAGCTGGTGGGCGACGGCGCCGCCCAGGATGAAGCCTCGCGCTTCGATGCCCGCCACCTTGTCGACGCCCGCGCCGAGGTAAGGCGCGGCAAGCTCCTCTACCGCCTGGCGAAAGGCGGCGGCGTCACCCAAAAGGGTGGTGATGTCACGGAACATGATCCCCGGGTGGGGATAGTCCGGAATCGCGCGGACGACGGTTCGAAGATCCATCCGCGCGATCTTTCCTAGTGGACGTTCTTCCACACCCGGCGATAGCTGCCATAGGCCAGCAGGGCCATGCCGATCAGATAGGCCATCACCCACAAACCGAGCCGCTTGCGCTCGGTTTGTTTCGGTTCCGAAGCCCAGGCCAGGAACGTGGTCACATCCTTGGCCTGCTGGCGGATCGTCGAAGGCGTACCGTCGTCGAAGGAGACCTTGTTGTCGGCCAGCGGCGGCTTCATCCCCAGGAAGTGGCTGGGGAAAGACTGGTTGTAATAGAGCTTGTCCGGCACCGTGACGTCCGACGGGGCTTCAACAAAGCCGGTCAGGATCGAATAGATGTAGTTCGCGCCGCCCTCGCGCGCCTTGACGATCAGCGACAGATCCGGCGGCACATAACCACCCGTGCTGGCCTTGGCGGCGTATTCGTTGGGGAAGGGGTCGGGGAACCGGTCGGAGGGCAACCCGGGACGGTCTTCGACATCGCCGGTTTCTTCATTGATCCCCTTGATCGCCGGGGCCTCCTGGTCGTGCGCCAGGGTCTTGACGAAGGGGTTGTCGGCAGGGTTCGGGAATTTCTCGTCGTAGAACGGCCCGTACTTTTCGCCGAGGTTGCGGAAAGAGAGCAGGTTCATCGCGTGGCAGGACGAACAGACCTCGCGATAGACCTTGTAGCCGCGCTGCAGCGAACCCTGATCGAAGGAGCCCAGCGGACCCTGGAAGGACCAGCCGCCCTTGGGCGTATAGAGCTTGGCCTCGTGCTCGGCGGCCAACGCGGGAACCGCGATGGCCAGGGCCAGAACCGGGGCGATGACGGAAAGAATGCGCCGCATGATTCTTACGCCTTCTCTACGGTCGCCGCGCCCGAGAGCACTGGCGAGGATATGGTGTCGGGCACGGGGCGGGTCTTTTCGACAATCCCCAGCAGCGGCATGATGATCACGAAGTAGGCAAACCAATAGGCGGTGCCGATCCGGGACAGCCACACAAAGGTCAGGCCCCCTTCGCCCACCGGAATGGCGAACTTGTCGGGCGGGTTGTGGCCGCACCAGCCCAGGATCAGCGCATTGATCACGAAGATCACGAAGAAGATCTGCGCCTTGGGGCGGAAGCGCATGGAGCGCACCTTTGAGGTGTCGAGCCACGGCAGAATGAACAACACCCCGATCGAGCCAAACATGGCCAGCACGCCCATCAGCTTGTTCGGGATGGCCCGCAGGATGGCGTAGAAGGGCAGGTAGTACCACTCAGGCACGATGTGCTCTGGCGTCACCAGCGGGTTGGCCGGGATGTAGTTGTTCACGTCGCCCAGCGAATTCGGCATGTAGAAGACGAAGAGGCCGAACATCACCACGAACAGCGCCACGCCGAACCCGTCCTTGACGGTGGCGTAGGGAGTGAATTTGACGGTGTCCTTTTCCGACTTCGGATCGACGCCGATCGGGTTGTTCTGACCGGAAACGTGCAGCGCCCAGACATGGAGGATAACCACGCCGGCGATCATGAACGGCAACAGATAGTGCAGCGAGAAGAAGCGGTTCAGCGTCGCGTTGTCGACCGAGAAGCCGCCCCACAGCCAGGTGCGGATCGATTCGCCCACGAGTGGCAGGGCGCCGAACAGGTTGGTGATCACCACAGCGCCGTGGAAGCTCATCTGCCCCCAGACCAGGGCGTAACCCAGGAATCCGGTCGCCATCATCAACAGGTAGATGATGCAGCCGAGAATCCAGAGAATCTCGCGCGGGGCCTTGTACGAGCCGTAATATAGACCGCGCAGCATGTGCACATAGACCGCGACAAAGAACATCGAAGCGCCGTTGGCGTGCAGATAGCGCACCAGCCAGCCGTAGTTGACGTCGCGCATGATGTGCTCGACCGAGGCGAAGGCCATGGTCGCATTGGGCACATAGTGCATCGCCAGCACGATGCCGGTGATGATCTGCATCCCCAGCATGAACGACAGGATGGCGCCGAAGGTCCACCAGTAGTTCAGGTTCTTCGGCGTCGGGTAATCTACGAAACTGTCGTGCGCCAGGCGCAGGATCGGCAGTCGCGAGTCCAGCCAGCGGGTGAAGCCGCTCTTCGGCTGATAGGTCGAAGGTTGTCCGCTCATCTTTTCCCGCCCCTATCCGACTTTGATCATGGTGTCGGAAAGCACCGCGATATCCGGCACTTCGAGATTCTTCGGCGCCGGGCCTTTGCGGATACGGCCTGAAGTGTCGTATTGCGAGCCGTGGCAGGGGCAGAACCAGCCCTTGTAATCGCCGCCGCCGAAGGTGGGCACACAGCCCAGGTGTGTGCAGACGCCGACCAGAACCAGATATTGCGGCTTGCCCACAACGTGGCGCTCGGAATCCTTGGAATGTTCCTTGTCCTTCAGGGGCTCGCTGTCGGCCGCTTGCGCCGATGCGATCTCGGCGGCGGTGCGGTAGCGCACGAACAGCGGCTTGCCGCGCCACTTCAGGACGACCTGCATGCCCTCGGTGACCTTGGACAGGTCAACCTCTATCGAGGCCAGCGCCAGGGTGTCGCCCGACGGGTTCATCTGCTGAACCAGCGGCCAGGCCAGCATGGCGCCGGCGCCGCCGGCCGCAGCCAGGGCTGCGATGTGAATGAAATCTCTACGGTTCGGATCGTCCGAGCCTGAATGCACCGCGGTGTCGCCCACCTTTGGTCCCCTTGGAATTCGGCCGTGATCGGCCGCTCTACTTACAGCAAGACCGGTTCTTCAAGACCCCAACCGGGTGGCTTGCGCGCAGGCGCGCCTATAGCCTACCCCCATGGAATCGTCGACAGAACCGTTCCGTGGGGTTCGCTTAGAATGCGTCTGGCTCTTTTTCAACCGGACATTCCGCAAAACGTTGGCGCGGCCATTCGTCTCGCCGCCTGTCTGGGGGTCACCCTGGACATCATCGAGCCCTCCGGCTTCCCGCTTTCCGACAAATCTCTGCGCCGGGTGGCTATGGATTATGTCGATGAAGTCGATCTCGTTGTGCACGATTCCTGGGAAAAATTCCTCGCCCACCCTACCCGCCGCGAGGGGCGGCTGGCCTTGTTCACCACGCGCGGAGCCATGGCCTACACGACTTTCCGCTTCGAAAGCGGTGACACCCTGCTGTTCGGCCGCGAAAGCGCCGGCGTTCCCGAAGAGGTGCATGAGGCGGCGCAGGCACGACTGGTGGTGCCTATCAAGGGGCGCTCGATGAACGTCACCAAGTGCGCGGCCATGGCGCTGGGCGAGGCGCTTCGCCAGACGAATGGATTTCCACAGGTTTGATCCCGCTCAATTGTCTCGCCCCAAAAAAAATGGCATCCGCTCGGCCATGACGAGCCTTGAAGACAAACAACGCGCCGCCAAGGCCTGGTTCGATTCCCTCCGCGACCGGATCGTCGCCGCGCTTGAGCAGCTGGAGGAGGAAGCGCCGCCCGAACTCTTCCCGGGAAAGCCGGGCCAGTTCGAGCTGACGCCGTGGGACCGCGCGGCGGGCGGCGGCGGGGTCATGGGCATGATCCACGGACGCCTGTTCGAAAAAGGCGGGGTGCATGTCAGTCAGGTGCATGGTCCGGTAACCGCCCAAATGGCCCAGGTCATGCCCGGCAAGGAAGGCGAGAGCTTCGTCGCCATGGGCATCAGCCTGATCCTTCACCCCGTCAGCCCGCGCGTGCCGGCGGTGCACATGAATACCCGCTTTATCTGCGCGGGCGAGGACAGCTGGTTCGGCGGCGGCGCCGACCTGACGCCGGTGCTGGATACTCAGCGAAGCGAAGCCGCGCCGGACGCGGTGGTCTTCCACGCGGCGATGCAGAAGGCGTGCGATGCGCACCATCCCGACTGGCACGCGAAATATAAACAGTGGTGCGACGAGTATTTCTTCTTAGCCCATCGGAACGAGCCGCGCGGCATCGGCGGCATCTTCTATGACCGGCATAATTCCGGCGACCACGATCGTGACTTCGCCTTCACCCGCGATGTTGGGGATGCCTTCCTTGATGTCTATCCGCGCATCGTTCGTCACCGGCTTGACGAGCCCTGGACGGATGAAGACCGCCAAGAGCAGCTGGTCCGCCGCGGCCGTTATGTAGAGTTCAACCTGCTCTACGACCGCGGCACGATGTTCGGCCTGAAGACCGGCGGCAACATCGACAGCATCCTGTCGTCCATGCCCCCCGTGGTGAAGTGGCCTTGAAAAATCGGGGCCAATGATATACATTTAGACCAATGTATATCACTTGAGGTCTGGGCCATGCGTGTCGCGAAGTGGGGAAACAGTCTGGCGGTTCGATTGCCCAAGGACGTTGTTGACAAGCTCGCACTAAGAGAAGGCGACGAGATCAATCTTGGCGTCTCCGAAGGGCCCGGCGCGACATTCGAGGTTTCCAGAGAACCCTCGCGGGCGGAAAAGGTCGAAGCGGCTTTGGAGGAATTGAGAAAACTGCGCGGCACTCTGCCCGCCGACATCCAGTTCGACCGCGAGGAAGCCAATGCCCGCTAGGGCGTTCTTCGACTCTAACGTCCTGCTGTACGCAATATCGTCCGACCTTCGCAAAGCGCAGCGCGCGGAGGCGCTTTCCAGTGACGGTGGTGTTGTTAGCGTTCAGGTGCTCAATGAGTTCGCCAACGTCGCGCGTCGCAAACACGCCACGCCGTGGGACAGAATTCATCGTTCGCTGACGTCAATCCGAATGCTTTTCGAAGTCGAGCCACTTACCCTGGACGTGCATGAACGCGGTTTGCGGATCGCCGAAACTTTGAAATTCAATATCTTCCACAGCCTGCTGCTCGCCGCAGCCCTCAAGGCCGAATGTGATGTGTTTTGGTCAGAAGACATGCAGCACGGTCAGGCCCTCGAAGGCCGACTGACGATCCGCAACCCGTTCCTCTAGCCTCCCGCACTCACGATCTCCGACAGCTTGCGCAGCACCTCACGCCTCTGGTCCGGGAAGTCGTTCTCGATCCACCAGGCCTCCACCTTGCGCAAAAGCTCGCCCACCCTCCGGCTCTTGGGAATGCCGAGCACGACCACGTCCTCGCCGCCGATCGGCAGTTGTGGGCGCGCCCAGTCGCCGGCGATGCCCGTCGTGTCTTCAACGGTCCGGCCTGAGAGGGCGAGGCGATCGGCATAGGCTCGCAGGCCAATGTCATAGAGGCTGCGGCGGACCGATCGGGCGTCCAGGGTCTGCGGCAGTGGCGGCTCGACAGCCAGTGCGGCGGCCAGCCGGTCGCGGTCGGCGTTGGACAGGCGCAGGCGCTCAGCGAAATGTCTGGCCAGGTGGGCGTCGTCGGGCAGCAGGGCGGCCAGGCGGAGGATGGTGTCGGGATAGCGGATCGCCGCCAGGCGCTCTGCGTTGCGGGCTTCGGGCGCGAACGTGTCCATCACACCGGTCTCTATCATCAGGCGGACGGCAGGGGCCGGATCGCGCGCTGACAGCAGTTTCAAAAGCTCTTTTGAAATCCGCTCGGCCGACAGCCGCGCCATGCCCTCGTTCAGCGCCGCGCAGGCCGCCAGCGCTGCGGCGTCCGGCTCGCCCTGTCCGTACCAGGCGAAGAAGCGGAAGAAGCGCAGGATGCGCAGGTAATCCTCGCGGATGCGGGTTTCGGCATCGCCCACGAAAACGATGCGCCCCGCCAACGCATCGGCCACCCCCTCGCCTATCGGATCGAACACCTGGCCGGCCTGGTCGACGTAAAGCGCGTTCAAGCGAAAATCGCGGCGAGCGGCGTCCTCTGCCCAATCATCGGTGAAGGCGACCGTGGCGTTGCGCCCATCGGTGGTGACATCGCGGCGCAGGGTGGTGATTTCGAAGGGCTGGCCCTGGGCGATCGCGGTGACCGTGCCGTGGTCGATGCCGGTCGGGACGTGTTTCAGACCGGCCGCTTCAAGCGCCTCAATTACCGCCTGAGGCTGCAGGGTCGTGGCGATGTCGACGTCCTCGACCGGTTTGCCCATCAGGCCGTTGCGCACGCAGCCTCCGACAAAGCGGGCGCAATCCTCGCCGCCGGCGCGCTTAAGTGCGGCCATCACCGCGAGCGTCGCTTCCGCCTGCATCCAGGGCTGGTTTTCGAGGCGCATTGTCACCTATCGGGGTCCGGAGACGACATCGCCGCCCGGGCCGCTTTCGACCGGCACATAGGTGGTGTCGGGCGGGTTGGCGCTGGCGATCAGGCCGGTGATCAGCAGCGAGGCCGCCGCCAGGCCCAGGCCCGCGGCGATCAGCCAGGCCCAGGGCGTGCGCCCCGGCGTCTTGCCGCGCCGCCTGGCGATCTGGGCCCACAGCGACCACACCAGAATCGGCACGGCGATCAGAGCAGCGCGAAAGAGGATCAGCCTAAGCAACCTATGCTCCGTTCAGCCGCTCGTGAAAGCCGCGCAACATGCCAGCCGTGGCGCCCCAGATATAATGGTCCTCGTAGCTCATCGCATAGAAATGCCGTTTCGGCCCCCCGCCCACTGGTTCGCGATAGTGGCGCATGTGATTGGCCGCATCCATCAGGAAGTCGAACGGCGCCTCGAAGGCCTCGGCGACCTCGTGGGCGTTGAGGGTCAAGGTGAAGCCCGGCCGCACGAACGCCACCACGGGAGTGACCACATAGGCCGAGACCGTCTCGTAAGGCGTCAGCTGGCCGGCGATCTCCACGAAGGAGCGGACAAGGCCCACTTCCTCCTCGGCTTCGCGCAAGGCGGTTTCGGCGACCGATTCACCCGGATCGCAGCGTCCGCCCGGAAAGGCGATCTGGCCGGTGTGGCTCCTAAGCGTCTCCGACCGGCGGGTGAGCAGCAGGGTGGGGCCCGCCGGATGCTCGACAATGGGGACCAGCACGGCGGCGGGTTTGAGCACCCGCTCCTCGCCCGTCCGCGCCCAGGGATTGAGGTCATAGTCCGACTGGCCCACCACGGCAGGGCCCGCGGAGAGAGGATCAAGGACTGCGCTTACCCGCTCGCGCAATGCGCTCACTGGACCGGCCCCACGGGAAACCAGACGCCGTTCGAGCGGACATAATGGCGATGGCCCTGATCGCCGTCGCGCAGGCTCGCCATTTCAACCAGTTCATAGAACACCGGTCGGGCGATAAGCGCCTCCAGGCCCCGGCGGACATGGATGTAGGGTCTCGGCTCGCCGGTCTCCTCGTCCATCTCCACGCGGATGAGATTGTCGGGGCCGGCCTCGACCTCGTCGCCTACATTGGTGATGAAACTGAGCGCCTCACCGGCGCGATCGACCCGTACGGCGATGAAGGGGGCATCCTCCACCGTGATCTTCATTTTCTCGACCGGCGTGACCAGATAGATCCCGTCCGGGTCCTTGCGCAGTACGGTCGAGAACAGGCGAACCAACGCCTCGCGGCCGATCGGCGTGCCCTCGTGGAACCAAAGGCCGCTCTTCTTGATGACGATATCGATCTCGCCGCAGTTCGGCGGATTCCACAGATGCACCGGCGGCAGCCCGCGCTTGCCGGCCGTCTTGGCCGCTTCGGTGACGTTCTCGAGGCCTTTGAGGCTCATGGCCCTCAGGTAAGCGTGATTGGCCGGATGTGCAAAGTCAGGGGCGCGTTACGGCGCCCTTCAGGCCGGCCGCCGCCCCCGGCTTCAGTTCCCGCATCAGCACCCGACGCATGTCGACCGGTCCCGGGAAACTCACCGCGTTCGGATCGACCGGCGCGAAACCGGCGCGGGTAAAGAAGGGGGCGTCACCAACCAGGATGACCAGGCCGTGGCCGGCCTTCGCCGCCGCCTCGCAGGCGGCCTGCACGAGCGCGATGCCCAGGCCCTTGTTGCGCATCTCGTCGGCCACCGCGAAGGGGCCGAGCAGGACGGCGGGCGAAGCGCCCACCTTCACCGGCCACATCCGCGCGCAACCGACCACCACGCCGGCCTCGCGGGCGACGACTGAAACCCCCGCCAGTTGATGATTGCCCTCGCGCAGCCGTTCGGCCGATTTCGCATAGCGGCCGGGGCCGAACGCGGCGTCGATCAGCGCCTCGACGGCGTCGAAATCCTCGGGCCTTTCGGCGTCAATGGGGGGCAAGCGTTCCATGGAACGGCGCGCGATAGGGGTATGAGGCCGCCCCGTCAATCGCGCGCAGGCGTCGAGGCTTGCCGGAACGGTCGAAACCGCCGATCTTCCCCGGCCCGATGAGCCAGACCTCCGCCCGCGCCGAGACCGCCGAACTGCTGGCCGAGCGGTCTTACATGCTGTTCATCGCAGCCCGCCTGGCCGCCACGATCGGCGTGCAGGTGCAGGGCACCGCCATCCTCTGGCAGGTCTACACCCTGGCCAAGGTCACGCTGACCCATGGCGGGCAGGTCGACCCGGTGCTGCTGGTCAAGCAATCGGCATTCATCATCTCGCTGATCGGCCTCATCCAGTTTCTGCCCGTGCTGTTCCTCACCCTGATCGCCGGGCAGGTCGCCGACCGCTACGACCGCAAGCTCATCCTGCGGATCACCCTCTGCGTCGACATTGTCGCGACCTTGTCCCTGGCGCTGCTCGCGGCTTTCAAACCGACGCTGTGGCCGATCTTCGTCATAGCCGGGGTGTTCGGCGCGAGCCGCGCCTTCATGGGCCCGGCGGGCGGTTCGATGGTGCCGATGCTCATCCCGCGCCACCTGATGCCGCGCGCGCTGGCGTGGAGCTCGCTGAGCTTTTACGGGGCGACCACGGTCGGCGCCGCGATGGGCGGCATTCTCGTGGCCGCCATCTCGCCGGTCGGCGCCTATGGCCTCGCAGCAGTGCTCTATCTCGTGGCGATCACTCTGCTCTCGGGCATCAAGAAGAACACCCGTCCCGAGCACAACCCCGCCTCCCGCCTGGAGATGGTCAAGGAAGGGCTGGTCTATGTCTGGCGCGAGAAGATCGTCTTCGGGGCCATTTCCCTTGACCTCTTCGCGGTGCTGCTGGGCGGCGCCACCCTGCTGATGCCGGTCTTCGCGGTTGATGTGCTGCATGTCGGCAGCGCTGGCTTTGGTCTTTTGCGCAGCTCGCAGAGCGCCGGCGGCTTGCTGGTCGCCGCCTGGCTGGCGGCCCATCCGATCAAGCGGCACGCCGGCGCGGTGATGTTCACCGGCGTGGCGATCTTTTCCCTGGCGACCATCGTCTTCGGCGTCGCCCAGCCGATGACCTCGGCGATCGGCATCGGCTTCATCGCCTATCCCCTCAGCATCGCCGCCCTGGCCACCCTCGGCGGGGCCGACATGCTGAGCGTCTATGTGCGCCAGACGCTGGTTCAGATCGTCACCCCCGACGCCATGCGTGGACGTGTCGCCGCGGTCTCGGGCCTATTCATCGGCGCGTCCAACGAGCTGGGCGAGTTCGAGAGCGGCCTCGTCGCACGGTTCCTGGGTCCGATCGGCGCGGCGGTGTTCGGCGGGGTCGGGGCGCTGGCCGTCACCGGCCTCTGGTCGCAGATGTTCCCGGCCCTGCGCAAGGCCGACAGGCTGACTGGGGATTGAGGCCGTGGCCGTCACTCAGGGCTACATCGAATACGTGCTGGAACAGCTCGAACGGCTGGGGACCGTTACCGCCAAAAAGATGTTCGGCGGGGCGGGGCTCTATTTCCAGGGCCTGTTCTTCGGCCTGATCGATTCTGGTGACCGGTTCTACCTCAAGGTCGACGACACCAACCGCGCCGACTTCGAAACGCGGGGATCAGAACCCTTCAATCCGCCCTCATCGCGGCCGATGGGCAAGGGCATGCCTTACATGACCGTGCCGGAAGACGTGCTGGAAGATCCGGACGAACTGGCCGTCTGGGCCCGCAAGTCGGTGACCGTGGCGGCGAAGAAAAAGGGCTAGCCTGAGACCTTGGTAAAGTCCGGCGCCCGGCGTTCCGCGAAGGCCGCGAACGCTTCGGCCGCTTCAGCGGTTTTCAGGCGCTGGGTGAAGACCTCGCCTTCCGCGTCCATCATCGCCTTGATCGCCGCGGTATCGCGCATCAGCCGCTTGGTGGCCATCACCGAGCCCAGGGGGCGCTTGGCAATCGCCTTGGCGGCGGCCAGCGCCGCGGCCTGAACCTCACCGGCCGGCAGCGCCTGGTTGGCGAGGCCGATCTCGGCGGCCCGCTCGCCCAGCACGGGCTCGCCCAGGGCGAACATGGCGAAGGCGCGCGCATGGCCGATCCGCGCCGGCAACAGCAGGCTGGAGGCAGCCTCGGGCACCAGCCCCAGATTGACGAACGGAGTCGAGAGCTTCGCGTCATCGGCCACGTACACCAAGTCGCAGTGGAGCAGCATGGTCACGCCGACGCCGACCGCCAGACCGGTGACCGCCGCCACCATCGGCTTTTCCGCCCGCCCGATCGTTTCGATGAAGACGCTGCCGTAACGCGTCCCATGCGCCTGGCCTGACGAGACGGCGGCGAAATCGGCCAGGTCATTGCCGGCGGTGAACACGCCGCCCTCGCCCTGCAACAGCACGCAACGGATGGCAGGATCGGACTGGGCTTCCTCGATCGCCTCGGCGAGCCGGCGATACATGTCGTTGGACAGGGCATTCTTCTTGTCCGGCCGGTTCATCGACAGGATCAGCACGCCGTCATCGATGGCGATCTTGATGTGCTCGGTCATGGCTGTTCTCCTCTGCCGGTCCCTTAGAGCGGGTTGCCGCCCGCCCCCAAGCCAAAACTTGACGCGCCGCCGCCGGAGGGATGTAAGGAGCGGGAAGGACAATAATAATTATATTCTGGAGGACGCTCGCCATGCGAGTTCTATTCACCACCCTGATCGCCGCTTTGCTCGGTGTGACCATTGCGGCCCAGTCAAGCCAGGCGCAAACCCCCGCGGCCAAGGCGCCGGCGGCGGCCGCGGCGCCCAAGGTCAGCCGCATTCCCGAAGGCCTGAACAGCACCGAGGCCGACGTCATGGACATGCTGAAAGCCCCCGTGCGGCGGGCGGACGCCAGCTGTGAAATCGACCATGCCCGCGCTATCGCGTCGACCGATACAGCCGACGTCTATGAAGTCGGCTGCACCAATCACACAGGCTTCCTGCTTTCCATCGGCGTCCCGCAGACCGCCACCTCGACACTCGAGGTCAACGGATGCCTGCCGCGCCTGGCCCAACCCGGTCCGAAGCTCTGCACCTTCACCACGCTTGAGCAGAACATGGCGCCGTTCAAGGACCTGGCGGCCAAGGCCGCCCGACCCTGCGACTCGACTGCGCAACGGTTCGTCGGCGAAACCGGCTCCAGCTATTATCTTGAATACGCCTGCCCGGATAAATCCGGCTTTATGCTGGAGACCGACCGCAAGGGCGCGATCAAGACTCAGATTCCCTGCACCCAGGCTTCGCGGCTCGGCGGCGGCTGCACCCTGTCCGAAGTGGCCGAGGCCGGCGCCAGCTTGCTGGCGACCCTGTCGACCGCCGCCAAGGGCGCTGGTCTCGATTGCAATGTGGCCAAGTCGTCCGAGTTCCCCAAGCGGGCCGACTATGACGCCACCGAGTTCACCTGCAGCAACCGCCCGGCAGGAGGCGTCCTGGTGAAGACTCCCACCAAGACCGTGGTGTTCAACTGCTTGCGCGCCCGCGTCGAGGGCATGCGGTGCAGCCTTAACGATGAGAAACTGGCTTATCCGGCCATCACCAACGAGCTGAAGACCGCCAAGAACGTCACCAAGAACTACACCTCCTGCGAGGTCAACGGCGGCACGGCCCTGGGTCTGACGGCCGCAAACGCCTATCTGGAGGTGACCTGCGCCGACGGCACGCCGGGCTTTGTGATGCAGTATGATCTCGGCAATCCCGACCCGTCCGACATCCTGACCTGCCGCGAGGCCGGGTTCCTGGGCGGTTGTCGCATGGCTCCGAACCGGTCGCCCGAGGCCTGAGACAGGTCGAAAGTTGAAACCAAATTGGCCCGCCGGTCCGCCCGGCGGGCCTTTTTCTAGGCCGCCGCCTTCAGCGCCTTGCGGGCGGCCAACGCATACTCGAGCCCGGTCCAGGCGGTGACGAGAGCGGCGAGCCAGAGCAGGCCCTCAGCGGCCAGCAAATACCGCCTGTAAGCTTCCTGATCCGGCCCGCCCGGCCAGGCCGAAGCGGCGAGAATAGCCAGATAGACGCCGAGCGCCACGAGCTGGAGCGCGGTCTTGGTCTTGGCAAGAAATGTGACCGGCAGTTTCACGCCGCGCGGCGCCAGCACTTCGCGCAGGGCCGAGATGGCGAACTCGCGGAACAGAATGACGGCCCCGGGGATAAGCACGCCCGGCATGTTGAGCCCCAGAAGACCCAGGATCGCGCCGCAGACCAGCACCTTGTCGGCGATGGGATCGAGAATGACGCCCATCATGGAGGTGACCTGCCAGCGCCGCGCTAGATAACCGTCAAAGAAGTCCGTGATGGCCGCGATGGCGAAGGAACCGAACGCGACGCCCCCCAGCCATTTCAGGGTTGGGACGTCGATCGGATCGCTCAGCCTCTGGGAGAACAGCACCAGGCTGGCGAGCATCACCACCGTCAGCACCAGACGGGCGATGGTCAGGATATTCGGGATGTGTCGCTTCATCGGCCCAGCTTTCCTGGTTGCTTAATGGACGGCTGGGGCAGCGGTTCCTACTTGGGCGCAGCCTTTCCGCCTGCCTTGGCGGCTTTTTCGGCGTCGTCGCGTTCCTTCATTTTGCGAAGGATTTCCTCATCCGACGGGAAGGGCGCGGTGTAGCGGGAATTGACCGGGCGAGGGATAAACCGGGCGTGGCAGTTGTTGCAGGCGTCGAACATCTGGCTGCCGGCGTCGAACGCCGCCTTGACCTGGTGGGCGCGCGTGGCCGCAACACCCGCCGCGCCGCCGTCGATCAGCTCCTGGGCATAGTAGTTCCACACCGCGTCGCACGAGGAATTGGGGGTGTCGGTGCAGCGGCCGTTCCGCGGACGGCCGGCGGTGAAGAGGCCATTGCCCGCTTCCATCAGGGTGGCGGCCCTGTGCAGTTGGTCGTTCCAATCTTCGTCCGTGGTGGGGAAATTCACCACCTTGGAGGTGTCGGTATCGTCCAGCGCGCCCTCGGTCGCCCAGTAGGCGTTGGCGTTCGGATTGATCACCTGGCGCATGAACTCCAGCGTCGGCAGGAGGTTCAGCTTGGGCTCCTTGAGCGGGATGGTCTTCGGCGCATTGCTGTTGCCGTAGAGCGAGATTCCCTTAGGCAGGCCAGCGCCTGGAGGGGTGCCCGGATCTTGCTGGGCCAGAGCAAGCGTCAACGGTACCGCCGCCAGGACCAGGGCCAGGAACATTTTCCGCATGAGACGCCTCCTCGTAGGTTTTTTTCCACCTTAGCGGGGGTTGCGATGGGCGGAAAGGACCGGCGAAAACCCGCGCCTTCGGCGCGGCTGAAATAAGTACACGGAGGCCACGGGCCTTCGGGCAAGCCCGAAGGCGTGCACGGAGATCACGGAGTTTCCGAACGTGCTCTGACCTCCGTGTCCTCTGTGTCTCCTCCGTGACCTCCGTGTACTTATTTTTCTTGCGGCGGCGCCGCGTTCACGCCTTGCGGAAATAGTCGAAAATCCGCTGCGCCAGCGCCTCTGACACCCCCTCCACCTTGGCCAGGTCCTCGGGCGCGGCTTTCGACACCCCCCGCGCCGACCCGAACGCCGAGAGCAGCGCTTTCTTGCGCCCCGGTCCGACACCCTCGATCTCGTCGAGGGGGTTCTTCTTCATGTCGATGGTGCGGCGGGTGCGGTGGGCGCCGATCGCGAAGCGGTGGGCCTCGTCGCGCAGGCGCTGGAGATAATAGAGGGTCGGCGAGCGCGGCTCGAGCATGAAGGGATCGCGGCCTTCCATGAAGAAGCGTTCGAGGCCGGCGTCGCGGTCCGGGCCTTTCGCCACGCCCACGACGGCGATGTCGTCGACGCCGAGGTCGGCCATAACTTCCAGCACCGCGTCCAGCTGGCCCTTGCCGCCGTCGATGAGCACCAGGTCGGGGCGCGGGCTCGCCTCCCCCGCCTCCTCGTCCTTCACCAGCCGCGAGAACCGCCGCCGCAGCACCTCGCGCATCATGCCGTAGTCGTCGCCGGGGGTGAGCTCGGTGCTCTTGATGTTGAACTTGCGGTACTGGCCCTTTTCGAAGCCTTCGGGGCCGGCGACGATCATGCCGCCGACGGCGTTGGTCCCCATGATGTGCGAGTTATCATAGACCTCGATGCGCTCGGGCCGGGCTTCCAGGCCGAAGGCTTCGCAGACGCCCTCCAGCAGTTTTCCCTGCGCCGAGCCCTCGGCCATCTTGCGGCCCAGGGCCTCGCGGGCGTTGGTCAGGGCGTGGTCAACGAGATCGCGCTTTTCGCCGCGCTGGGGCCGGGCGATCTCGACCTTGCGGCCGGACTTCAGGCTCAGCGCTTCTGCCATCAGCTCGCCCTCGGCGATGTCGTGCGAGACCAGGATCAGGCGCGGGATCGGCTGGCTCTCATAGAACTGGCCCAGGAACGCGCCCAGCAGGCCCGCCCCTTCCTCGCCCTCCTCGGCGTCGAGCGCCCCGGCGATGCGCGGGAAATAGGCCTTGTTGCCCCAGTTCTGCCCGGCCCGGAAAAAGAACACCTGCACGCAGGCCTGGCCGCCCTCGACGTGCATGGCGATGACGTCGGCTTCCACCACGCCCTGCGGATTGATCGACTGTTCCTGGGTGACCGAGGCCATGGCGCGGATGCGGTCGCGCAGGCGGGCGGCGCGTTCGAACTCTTCGGCTTCGGCGAGCGCCATCATCTGGTCGGCCAGGCGTTTTTGCACGGCGCGGCTTTTGCCCGACAGGAAGTCGTGGGCCTGTTCGACCAGGGCGAGGTAGTCCTCGGGGCTAACAAGGTCGACGCACGGCGCCGAACAGCGCTTGATCTGATGCAGCATGCACGGCCGCGTGCGGGTCTCGAACACACTGTCCGAGCAGGATCGCAGCAAAAACGCCTTCTGCAGCGAATTGACCGTGCGGTTGACCGCCCAGGCCGAGGCGAAGGGCCCGAAATAGTCGCCGGGAATGGAATGGGCGCCGCGGTGTTTCCTGATCTGTGGGGCGCGGTGATCCCGCCGGATGAGGATTTCGGGGAAGGACTTGTCGTCGCGGAGCAGGACGTTGAAGCGCGGTTTCAGCTGCTTGATCAGGTTGATCTCGAGCAGCAGGGCCTCGGTCTCGGTCCGTGTGGTGACGAACTCCATGGCGCGCGTCAGGTGCACCATGCCCGCGATCCGCTGGGTGTGGAACCGCCCTTGCGCGTACTGCACCACCCGCTTCTTCAGCGACTTGGCCTTGCCGACGTAGAGCACCTCGCCCTCGTCCCCGATCATCCGGTAAACCCCCGGCGCATCGGGCAGGCGCCTGACCTGATCGCGGATGATGTCGGCGCCGGAGAGCATGGGGGAGGGATATAGGATGGTTTGGCGCGGGGCGCATGGGGGATGGCCGGATAGGCGCGGCGGCGATACCAATAACTATGCGGATCGCCTCACTGTCCCTGCTCCTGGTCGGCCTAGCGGCGGCTTGCGCAACGCCGAAGGGTGGAAAGCCGGATTGGACCGTCTATGCCGATTGCTCGGCGGCTTACCGGGTCAATGCGAGGATCGCCGATCCGAGTCGTCCCGCGTCCATGACCTCAATGGTCTCCGAAACGGCGGACGATTACCAAAAAGCGGCGGTAGAGCGCTTTAGACAGCAGCCGCACCCGAGTCACGACTACCCAATGACCGAACCCTTGCCGGGATCACAAACTGGCCACGTTGATCGTTCGTCAGCAGGCATCATCTTTGCCGTAACCGCGAGAGTTGTGGAGACAATCGGCAAGTTCACGAACTTGCCCCGCGAAGAGGTCGAGAAGTTCATCGACGCCTGTCCGCAGCCAGACTAGCGCGGAAGCCAATTCGGCCAATCCACCCGCACCGCTCTCCCAACTGCCGCCAACTCCGCCCCCTCGATCCGGTCCAGGCGAACGAGCGCCATGGCCCTGCCCTCCATCCCTGACAGCACCTCCCCGGCGCGGAGGGTTCCGGCGAGGATTTCGGTTCCGGGTGGGGGCGGCGGGCCTTCGAAGGCGATGGGCAGCATGCGGGACTTGATGGACCCGCGGCGCTTCATGCGGCTGGTGGTTTCCTGGCCGACGAAACAGCCCTTGGAAAAGTCGATGCCGTTCAGGAGGTCGAAGTTGGCTTCGATGGGGTAGGTTTTGTCGGTTCCCCAGTCGTTCGGGCCGGGGACGCCGAGGGTGAGGCGGTGGGTTTCGTAGGCGGCGGGATTTTCATCACCATCCATCCCATAGCCCCGCCAGCCGAGTTCGGGGAGGCGGGGATCAGCCACCCACACTTCCGACTGCCCCCGCGAAGGCGGGGGTCCATCCGCTCGACCGACTGGGTCCCCGCCTTCGCGGGGATGAGCGGTGAAAAAAGAGCATACGGGTCTGTCATCCGCCCTGATTTCCGCCTTCGCCCGCAACCGGTACATCATCAGCCGCGCGATCAACGCGTCCCGCCACTCGGCCTCCACATCCAGCAGAGCCCCGCCTTCCTCCGCCACCACGAACAGGTCGTAGAGCACCCGTCCCTGCGGCGTCAGCAGGGCGGCGAATCTGGCCTCGCCGACCGCCAGGGCCTCCACATCATTCGTTAGCAGCCCCTGCAGAAACCCGCGCCAATCCTCGCCGCGTACGGTCACGCAGGCGCGGTCTTTCAGCGTGATAATGCGGTCGGCCTCCATGTCTCGACATGTAGGGCGGTTGGCGCGCGCGCGCCATGCTATAGAGGCGCCGATGCTGGCAAAGCCGTTCCTGATTCTCATCATCGCGCCCCTGGACGCGGGCGACGCGGTCGCGGTGTCCGGCCTGATCCCCAAGCTGCTGGCCGAGGTGCCGCACGCCCGCTTCACCATCGTGGCCGGCCCGAAAACGGCGGCGCTGTTCGCCGATACGCCCGAACTGGCGGAAATCATCATTACACCCAGCTATGACGGGTTCGCCGCGCGCCTGGCGCTGAAGACCAGGCTCTCGGGGCGGACCTGGGGCACGATCCTCGATCTCGCCGGCGGGGCGCCGGGGCGGCTGAAAAGCAAACGGCGCGCGACCCTCACCCCGTCCAGCCTGAGCGAAAACCGCACCGTCGCCGCCGCCCGGCTGCTGGGCCTGGAAGACACCCCTCCCACCCCTTTCCTTTTTACGTCGCCCGAGCTGGAAGCGGCCACCGACGAGGCGTTGATGGGCGAGGGCCCGATCCTGGCCATGGGCCCCGGCGCCGAATGGATCGGCCGCGTCTGGCCGGCCGAGCGCTATGGCCAGGTCGCCTCCAAGCTGATGATGGTTGACCGCGCCCCGCTGGAGAACGGCCGCATTGTCGCTTTCGGCGGCGAGATGGACCGCGACGCCATCAACGATTCCGTCTTTCCCCTGCCCCGCAAGCGGATCATCTCGCGGCCCTACAGCCAGGACCTGATCACCGACTACGCCTGGCTGAAGCGCTGCCGTCTTTACATCGGCGGCGACAATATCTGGACCCAGCTGGCCGCCGCCGCCGGCTGCCCGACCGTGGCGATCTTCGGTCCCAGCAACGATGCGATCTGCGCCCCCTTCGGCGACCACGTGCGGGTGGTGCGCGGCCCCCGCGACTATGAAACCCTGAAGGCGTTGGACCCGGCCTTGAGTTTCCAGATGAGCCACCTCACCGACCTCACCATCGAGCCAGTGGTCGCGGCGGCGAAAGAGCTGCTCGCGAATACGGTCGGTCGTCATGGCTGAAACCATCACCCTCCGCCGCCCCGACGACTGGCACGTCCACCTGCGCGATGGCGACATGTTGAAGGCCGTGGCCGGCCACACCGCCCGCCAGTTTGGCCGGGCGATCGTGATGCCCAATCTCGTCCCGCCGGTGACCACGGTGAAGGCGGCGTCCGACTACCGCCTGCGCATCGTCTCAGCCACGCCGGGCGCCGACTTCACGCCGCTGATGACCGCCTATCTGACCGACCAGATCGACGCCGATGAGATCGCGCGCGGTCATGCCGAGGGGGTTTTCACCGCCGCCAAGCTCTACCCGGCGGGCGCCACCACCAATTCCGAGCACGGCGTCACCGATATCCGCAAGATCTACCCCGTGCTGGAGCGGATGCAGGCTATCGGCATGCCGCTGCTGGTCCACGGCGAGGTGACCGACCCGGCCGTCGACATCTTCGACCGCGAGGCGGTGTTCCTGGACCGGGTGTTCGCCCCGTTACTGGCCGATCTGCCAGGCCTGAAGGTGGTGATGGAGCACGTCACCACCCGCGAGGGCGTCGAATTCGTAAAGGCTGCCGGGCCGAACGTGGCCGCGACCATCACCCCGCACCACCTGCGCATCAACCGCAACGCCATCTTCGAAGGCGGCATCCGCCCGCACTTCTACTGCCTGCCGATCGCCAAGCGCGAAGACCATCGCCTCGCCCTGCGCCGCGTGGCGACCAGCGGCAATCCGAAGTTCTTCCTCGGCACTGACTCGGCGCCCCATTCCGTCGCCCGTAAGGAGATGGCCTGCGGCTGCGCCGGCATCTTCAACGCGCCCTATGCGATGGAAAGCTACGCCACCACCTTCGACGAGGAAGGCGCGCTTGAAAAGCTGGAGGGGTTCGCATCCGAGTTCGGCGCCCGGTTCTACGGCCTGCCGCTCAACGCCGGAACCATCACCCTGCAGCGCAAAGCCTTCGCCGCGCGCGAACGTTTCTCAGCCGGAGCCGACGAACTGGTCCCCTTCCACGCGGGGCAGGCCTTGGCCTGGACGTTCGTCGACTAGGACATCGCCGGCGGCGCAGACTCCGGATCGCCGGGATAGGGCGTCCATTCCCGGTCATCGCCTACCGGGAGGACAAAACCTCCGGACCGCCAGCGCTCGCGGGCGGCGTCAAGCCGCTCCTGCGTCGAGGCCACGAAATTCCAGTCGATCAGCCGCGGGCCGACCGGCTCTCCTCCCAGCAGGATCATCTCGGCCTGCGGTTTGGCGGTGAACATCACCGGCTCGCCCGGCTTGAATACCAGCAGGCGGCCGGACTCAAAGGTCTCATCGCCGATTTGGACGGCGCCCGAGACGATGAAAGCCCCGCGTTCGGGATATTCGGCCGGCAGCTGGGCCTGGGTCCCGGCGGTGAGCTTCCAGTGCACGTAGAACAGCGGCGAATGCACCGCCACCGGGGTATCGGCTCCGAACGCCTTGCCGGCCACCAGGCGCGCCCACAGGCCACCGCTCTCGTAGGTCGGCAGAACGTCGCGGCCATAGTGGTCAAAGGCCGGGGCGCAGTCTTCGTCCGCGGCCGGCAGCGCGACCCAGGCCTGGACGCCGTGCAGGGGACCGCCGTGGGCGCGGATATGCTCGAAACGCTCGGAATGGGTGATGCCGGCGCCCGCAGTCATCCAGTTGACCTCCCCGGGGCGGATTTCCTGATGAAAGCCCAGACTGTCGCGGTGGGTGATCTGTCCCCCGAACAGATAGGTCAGGGTGGACAGCCCCACATGCGGGTGCGGGCGCACGTCCATGGCTTTCGGAATGCCCGCCGGGAAGCTCGCCGGGCCCATGTGATCCAGGAACACAAACGGCCCGATCATCCGCCGTTTGGCGTGCGGCAACAGCCGGCCGACCTCGAATCCGCCCAGGTCCTTGCGGCGGCTTTCTATGACGAGCTCAATCTGCGACATAGGCGAACCCTAACCGACAAACGGCCCGAAATTCTACCCGCTCATGGCGCTCGCTGACTGGTTCACCCTCCGATCTCCCCTCGACATTGATGGCGAGGGCGTGCGGTTGCGGCCGTATCATGCCTCGGACTACCCGGAATGGGCCGAGCTCCGGGCCGCCAGCCGCGCCTTTCTGCAGCCCTGGGAGCCAACCTGGCCGGCCGACGATCTCACCCGCACGGGCTTTCGGCGGCGGATGCACGCCTATCAGCGCGACGCCGATCTGGGGGTGGGATTCACCTTTCTGGTGTTCCGCCATTCCGACGGGGCGATGACCGGCGGAATCTCGCTATCCAATGTGCGGCGAGGTGTCGCGATGACCGGCAACGTCGGCTATTGGTCTGGTCAGGCCTTCGCGCGCCAGGGACACACCCTGGCGGCGGTGCGCGCACTCAGCCATTTCGCCTTTGGCCGCCTGGGACTTCACAGACTGGAAGCGGCCTGCGTTCCGGAGAACGAAGCTTCGAAGACTCTGTTACTTAGGGCCGGATTCGCCCATGAGGGCCGCGCCTCGGCTTATCTGAAAATTAACGGCAAATGGCGAGATCATCTCCTGTTCGGGTTGGTGGCGCCCGAGGTCAGGACCGACGTTTCCTGACCGGCGCCGCAAATGGGCCCGCTGACTCAGGCGGGGCATGCGGCAAGGCCAACAATTCTGGGACGCGACAGCGGTATTCGAGGCTCTGGCCTCCGCTGACGTTGTGCTGTGGAATTGGGAGCCTGGACGCGACCGGATACGAATCACCGGCGCCGCCCGCAACCTGGGGTTAGGCCCGCTCGCCCCCGAATGCGCCGCCGCCGCCGCATATGCACTGGCCATGCCCCAGGACCGGGCCATTTTCGAAGAGTTCCTGCGGGTGCAGGAACCCGGCGTTGAAATTTCAGCTCGTATCCAGATGCGCGGCGGCGAGACCTGCATTTGGCGCGGTGTCTGGCTGGAGGAAGGCGGCATCCGCGCCGCCGGCGTTATCGCCCCCGAATCCAAGTTCGCCGCCTCCGAGATCGATAGCCTGACGGGCCTTCTCGACCGACGCAGTTTCCTCATCCGCGCCCGCGAGCGCCTCACCCAGCCCACCGCCTATGAACTTGTCGTCGCCGACCTCAACCGCCTGCGCCGGTTGAACGAGGCGCTGGGCCACGAGAGGGCCGACCTGGTTTTGGCCGCGCTGGGCTCGCGCATGGCCGCGGGCTTTTCGGCCGGCGTGGTCATGGGCCGCATCGGCGAGGACGAGTTCGCCCTGATGGCCGAGCCCGGATCTGGCAACCTGGCCAACGATCTTCGCCGGGTGATGGAGCAGCCGCTGCGTATCGCCGGCTTTGATATTCACCCCACCCTGGCCATCGGCTCGGTCAGCTGTACCGGCGGGCCCGACACCATCGACGCGGCTGAACTCCTGCGTCGGGCCGAGGTTGCGCTGGAGACCGCCAAGGCCGCCGGCCGCGGCAGCGCCTCGACCTACGGCGAAGGCGCCGAAAGTGATGGTCTGTCACGTCTCGCCCTCGAATCGGATCTGCGCGGCGCGATCGCCCGCGGTGAAATCGTGCCCTACTACCAGCCCGTCGTTCGTCTGAAAGACGGCAAGATTTCCGGCTTCGAGGCCCTTGCCCGCTGGCGCCACCCCCGCCGTGGCCTGATCGCGCCCGACGAGTTCCTGCCGCTTTGCGAGGAAATGGGCCTGATGACCGAGCTGGGCACGGCCATGATGAAGGCCGCCGCCCTGCAACTCGCCGAATGGAAAGCCCGCCACGCGCGCGCCGTCGCGCTCACCTGCAGCGTTAATCTCTCAACCGGCGAAATCGACCGGCCGGATCTGGTGGATGAGGTCGCCGCCCTTCTGGAAGAGACCGGCCTGCCCCCGCTCGCCCTGAAGCTGGAGATCACCGAGAGCGAAATCATGCGCGACCCGGACAAGGCCTCGATCACCCTGCGCCAGCTGCGCCGGGCCGGGGCCAGCCTTTCGCTGGATGATTTCGGCACCGGCTTCTCATCGCTGTCGTACCTCACGCGCCTGCCCTTCGACACGCTGAAGATCGACCGCTATTTCGTGCGCACCATGGGCAGTAACGAGGGCTCGGCCAAGATCGTGCGCTCGGTAGTCAATCTCGGCCGGGAACTCGCTCTGGAAGTCGTGGCCGAGGGCGTCGAAAACGCCGCCATGGCTCGGGCTCTGCAAGACATCGGCTGCGACTACGGCCAGGGCTTCGGTTATGCGCCGGCGCTCTCGCCTCAGGAAGCCGAGGTCTATCTGAACGAGTCCTACGCTGACGGTGTCGCCCCCGTGAAGGCGCGCGGCTAGGCTTGCTTAAAGCTTGACCGGGTTCACCCCCGGTTCATCGCGCCTTCTTACCTTGCAGCGCAAGATTGTATTGACGACCTAGGGCGCTATGGCCAAATGGCCGAAACCATCAAGAAACGATAATTCCGGAGGAATACCATGGTCGTCAAAATGTCCCGCAAGGCCGGTTGGACAACCGCGCTGTTCGGGATCGGATTCGCCACGCTCGCCTTGGCTCAGGCGCCGAATCCGAACGACCCTGCGGCCGTCAAAGCCTGGCAGGCCAAGAACAGCATCATGGACAAGACCAACAATCCGGCGACTGGTTGGCAGTCGATCGCGGCCACGCCCGACGGCATGCTTATGCGCGGGGTGTTGGCGCCCCGCAATCCGCAGGGCCAGTCCCTGATCGGGCTGCGCATCGAGTTCTTCAACACCACGGCAGGCGTTGGCAACTCGCCGGCCTTGTCCGAACTGGACAGCTTCATGGTCGACTGCCTCGGCGGCCGTCTGCGCCAGGTCGAGCGGGCCACCTATTCGCAGCACAACTTGGGCGGCGACAAGAAGGGCGAGACCCTGACCGAGGCTTCGGCCGATGGCGCCTGGACACCCGCGGCCGAAATGGCCGTGCTGGAAGGTAGCATCCGCGCCAGCTGCTCCGCCGGTGGCGGCGGCGGTGGCGCCCAGGTCGCCGCGGCGGCGCCGGCCGCTGGCGGCGGGCCCAATCCGAACGATCCGGCGGCGGTCAGCCGCTGGCTGACCGGGCTTGGCGTCACCAATATCGCCACCACCCAGACCAAGTGGTCAAGCGGCCGTCCGTCGGATACCTCGGGCTGGAAATCGCTCGGCGCCACCGCCGAAGGCGCCTTCCTTGGCAACCAGAAGATCTCAGAGAATACCCTTAACGAGACGATCCTGGACGTCCTGGTGCGCCTTGAGCGCTTCCAGCCCAAGACGGTGGGGTCCGCCAACTACCTTTCGCAGCAGGTTATCTATGAGCTCAACTGCCGGCGCAAAACGGTGCATGTGCAGGCGATCAGCGATTTCGTGCAGCACAATGCCGGGGGGACGTCGGCGAGCCCGGCCAAACCCGCCGACTCACCGGCGGCGCAAACTCCGCTCAAGGATGAAGTCGACCGGATCTGCCAGGACCTGAATAAGTAGCCGTATCGTCGCGACACAATCTGAATAGGGCCGGAAGCTGAGAAATCGCTTCCGGCCTTTTTTAACCACCGATTTCATTCCATTGCGTTTCCGGGACATAAATCTGGCAAAAAGCGCGGCAATATTGACGTCAAAGGAATTGTGACGGATTGTCATGATTACAAATAAAAACGACATCTGGAGGAGTGCAATGTTCGCAAAAGCGTCCCGCAAGGCGGGCTGGACCACGGTCCTGTTTGGAATCGGATTCACCACCCTCGCTCTGGCCCAAACCCCGCAGGCCGGTCCGCCGTTCAACCTCAAGGACCGCAACGCCGGTAACCGCTGGCTGACCGAAGCGCGCATCGACCGGACCCTCGAAGCCAATGTCCTGGTCGGCTTCACCGGCGTCGGCGCCGTATTCCGCACTCCCACTACGGATACGGTGCACCAGGTCGCAACCTCGATTCCCCGCTTCGTCTTCCGCACCGAATACTACGGTCCCAGGGCGCTGCCGAATGGCAAGACGTCTTTGTCCCGGTCGGCGGACTATGACATCAATTGCCGGTCCAAGGTTTCGCGCGTTGTCGCCATCCGCGAATATGCGGCCCACAATATGTCGGGTGAGGCCGTAGGGGTCGGGTCCGCCCCGGACGCGCCCTTCACCTCGGTCGAACAGGATGCGATCGTCAAGGATGTCTACGACGACATCTGCAACACCAACGGGGTATCAGAACGCCTCGGCCAGTCCGACCCGCGCGCCAGCAGCCGCCTTGGCCCCGGCCTTGGTGAGGGAAGGGTTGTCACCGATCCCAGCGGAACGGCGCCTCCGGCCTCAGGTCGCTGATCAGGCTCTGCCACTGAGCGATGACAGGCGTTCGGCCGAGACTCCGATCTTGGCGAGCGCCCGCGTCCATTTGAGGTCGTGATCTGTTCCAAACAGAAGTTCCTCGTCCGGCGCGCAGGTCAGCCAGACATTCTGGCGCAATTCATTCTCCAGCTGCCCGCCGCCCCATCCGGCATAACCGAGCGCCAGAACCGAGCGACGCGGTCGTCGCTCACGATCGGCCATCGCCTCGAGCACCTCACGGGTGGCGGTGAGGCCGAGCCCTTGGTCAATCGCCAGGGTCGCTGGCGCGGCGGCATAGTCGCTGGTGTGCAGTACGAAACCCCGTTCGCGCTCGACCGGCCCGCCAAGCAGCACCAGGTCTTCGGGCATTGAAATGTCCGACGTCACGCCCAGCCGGCCAAGCAGGCTGGTCGTGGTCAGGCCTTCGACCGGATGGTTCACCGTCAGCCCCATGGCGTGCTCGTCGTTGTGCGCGCAGACGATAATCACCGCGCGCTCAAAGCGCTCGTCGCCGATGGCGGGCATGGCGATCAGCACCTGTCCGGTCAGGTTTGTGGGTGAAGTACGCATGGTCCGAGACTGGCCTCACCTGTGCAAACTGACAAGTTCAGGTTGGCGGAACGGCCCGGTGGGCCTATCACAATCCGCTCATTGAAAACCGGAGTGACGAGCCCATGACCATCAAAGTCGGCGACGCCCTGCCCCAGGCCACCTTCAAGGTTCCGACCGATGAGGGTCCGGCCACCAAAACCACCGACGACCTGTTCAAGGGCCGGCGGGTGGCGCTGTTCGCGGTGCCGGGTGCCTTCACCCCGACCTGCTCGGCCAAGCATGTTCCAGGCTTCAAGGCGCACGCCGTCGAACTGAGGGCCAAGGGCGTCGACGCCATCCTGTGCCTGTCGGTCAACGACGTCTTCGTCATGAAGGCCTGGGGTAAGGACCAGGGCGTTACCGACGAGATGGAGATGGTCGCAGACGGCAACGGCGAATTCACCAAGGCCGTCGGCCTGGAAATGGACGGATCGAAATTCGGCATGGGCGCACGCTCGCAGCGTTACGCCCTGATCGCCAAGGACGGGGTCGTCGAGCAGCTGTTCGTTGAGGCGCCGGGCGAATTCAGGGTGTCCTCGGCGGACTATCTGCTTGAGCATCTCTAAGGCCGTTCAGGCCTTACGCCGGGGCGAGCTGGTTATCCTGCCCACAGAAACGGTCTATGGCCTGGCGGCCGATGCGGCCAACGCGCGCGCCGTCGCGGCGCTCTATGAGGCCAAGGGTCGGCCCAGGTTCAATCCGCTCATCGCCCATGTGAGCGACCGTGAAATCGGCCGCCGGGTCGCCGCCTTCGACGAGCGCGCTGAAGCGCTGACGGAGGCCTTCTGGCCAGGACCGCTTACCCTGGTTGCGCCGGTGCGAGATGCGGCGGCGGTCTGCGAACTTGCCCGGGCGGGCCTTGACACGGTGGCCGTCCGCGCACCTGACCACGCGCTCGCCCAGGCGGTTCTGGCAGCGTTTGGCGGTCCCATCGTCGCTCCCTCCGCCAATCGTTCGGGACGGCCAAGCCCGACAACCTATCAGGACGCATGCGATGAGACCGGTGCGTTTGCGAGCGCGCGTCTGGACGGCGGCCCCTGCCGGGTGGGGCTGGAATCGACCGTGGTTTCACTGCTGCCGGGCGAGCCGGCGCGCCTCCTGAGGCCCGGCGCGGTCACGCGCGAGGCGATCGCCGCGGTCGTCGGTCCCCTATCGCCTGCCGAGGACGACGCTCGACGCTCGCCGGGACGGCTGACCCGGCACTATGCCCCGGAGGCGCGCTTGCGGCTGAATGCGGCCGCGCCCGAGGCCGGCGAGGCCTACATCGCTTTCGGCCGCGATCCCCAAGGACTGGGAGTCCTCAACCTCAGTCCGGCGGCGGATCTGTCGGAAGCCGCCGCCAATCTGTTTTCCTGCCTGCGAGCGGCGGATGCGCTCCGGCCCCGCGCGATCGCCGTTGCGCCGATCCCGGAGATCGGCCTTGGAGAGGCCATCAATGACCGCCTCTCGCGCGCGGCGGGCAAGATAGGGTAAGGACGGCCATGACCTTGGCCATTCCCGCCGAAGTGATCGACCGGCTGAAAACGCTCGCCGGCCCGGGCGGATGGACCGACGATCCCGACCGGCTGGCGTCACGGCTGGTAGAATGGCGGGGACGCTGGAGCGGCTCGACCCCCCTGATGCTGCTGCCACGCTCCACGGCCGAAGTGGCGACGATCGTCACCTTCTGCGCCGGAACAGGAACACCGATCTCGGTTCAGGGCGGCAACACCGGCCTCGTCGGCGGACAGATACCCGATGGCGAGGTCCTTCTCTCGCTGGAGCGCATGGACCGGGTTCTGGCCATCGACCCCATCGACGAATCCATGACGGTGGAGGCGGGCGTGACCCTGGCCGCAGCGCACGAGGCGGCGCTTTCCGTAAGTCGCCGCTTTCCCCTGGGCCTCGCGTCCGAAGGCTCATGCACCATCGGCGGCAATGTCTCGACCAACGCCGGCGGCACGGCGGTGCTGCGCTTCGGCAACATGCGAGACCTGGTGCTGGGCCTGGAAGCCGTGCTGCCCGACGGCCGCATCTGGAACGGGCTGACCCGGCCGCGCAAGGACAACACCGGCTATGATCTGCGCCAGCTGCTCTGCGGGGCCGAAGGCACTCTGGGCGTGGTCACAGCCGCCCGGCTGAAGCTTTATCCCCTCCCTGCGTCCCGTGCGGTGGCGTTTGCCGGCTTGCCCAGCCCGCAGGCCGCGCTGGACCTGCTGAGCGAGGCGCGCCGCGAATCGGGCGGAGCGCTGGAAGGGTTCGAGCTGATGAGTGCGCTCGGCGTCGATCTGGTGCTGCGGCACGTTCCCGATTCCCGTCTGCCGCTGGAAGACCGCCAACCCTGGTACGTGCTGATCGAGGTGACAGGCGCCGAGGAAGGCGCGGCGATGCAAGCCATGGAGCGGATTCTAACCGTCGCGCTGGAGTCCGGCTCGGTCGCCGACGCTGTCATCGCGCAGTCCGACGCCCAGGCCGCGGCCTTCTGGGCCATCCGTGAAAACCAGTCCGCCGCCCAGCGCGCCGAGGGTCAGGCCTGGAAAAACGACATCTCCGTGCCTGTGCCGGCCATCCCGGCGTTCCTGGAGCGCGCCACCGCGGCGCTGACAGCCTTCAGCCCGGGGGTTCGCTTTCCGATCTTCGGCCACGTTGGCGACGGCAACCTGCACTATGACATTCTGCCCGCCGAGGGAGGTGATATCGACCGGCACAACGCGGAGCGCCCGGAAGCGCATCGGATCGTCAACGACATCATCGTTGAGATGGGTGGATCGATCAGCGCCGAACACGGCATTGGCGTCATGAAGGTCGAGGATGGCCTGCGCTACAAGGATCCGGTCGAGATCGCCGCCTATCGCTCCATCCGCGCGAGCCTGGATCCGAAGCGGATTCTCAACCCGCGGGTGCTGTTCTAGCCATCGGCTAGCCACAACGAAAAAGCGCGACGCCGTGAAGCGCCGCGCTTTGAAACTCGTTTGAAAGGCGAAAGCCTTACGGGGTGACGACGTCCTTGTCGCGGGAGTCGGCCCAGAGCCAGAGCAGGCCGGCCAGGATCAGCCAGGTCACGCTGGCCTTCTTGAAGCCGTCCGGATCGTCGCCGAATACGGCGGTCGTGCTGTTGGAGGACGAAATCAGCCCGGTCCCGGTGGCGCACGGCGAGGAGGAGCCGACCGTCAACATGGCCTGGGGCTTCACGGTCACGACGCAGCCGTCGGAGAATTTCACCTGGGCCGTACCGTCACGGGCCACAAGGCGATCACCGGCGCTGAGCGTGGTGGTGTTGCTTGCGTTGGAGAAGGCTCCATTCTTGCTGGCAAGAACCGAACCGCTCACGTTGCTGACCTGAGCCGCGGTAGCCGCAGCGGCCGAAGCCTGGCCGGCGATCAAAATCCCCACGGTGGCCAAGGCCACGATCTTACCGTTCATAGAACCCTCCAAAAAACAGATTCCTCGCGAGAGGTGAGATGTTTTGACACACGGTAGGGGGAATAACAACCCTCTTGTAACACCGTTTTTCCGAACACCGCACCCTTAGGCAGCCCTTACGCGACAACGAGATGACAAACGCGACAACATCCCCGAACGTTCCCTAAAAAGGTAAAAAATGTGGCACATTAACCACGCCGCGATCTTGCGCCCGCGAGCATCAATCTCGTAGCTGGCGGAATTATGAAAAACCATGGATCGATTGGGGAGACTAAGCTCATGACTTTTAAGGCCTTTGACTTGTCCGGCAAGGTTGCGCTGGTCACCGGCGGCAACGGTGGAATTGGCCTGGGTATGGCCGAGGCCTTGGCCCAGGCGGGGTCAGACGTGGTTATCTGGGGCTCGAATCCGGACAAGAATTCCGCCGCCGAGGCACGATTGAAGGCCATCGGCGTGCGGATTCTGGCTCAACGTGTGGATGTGGCCGACGAAGCTGCCGTTGATCAGGCCATGAGCGAGGCTGTGTCAAAAATGGGCAGAATTGACACAGTCATCGCCAACGCCGGGATCGGAATCAAGGGCAAGCCCTTCATCGACATCCCGACCGAGGACTACCGCAAGATTCTCTCGGTCAATCTGGACGGGGTCTTCTTCACCTTCCGGGCCGCCCTGCGCCATATGGTTGAGCGGGCCAACGCCGGTGATCCGGGCGGCAGCATAGTCGCCATCTCCTCGCTGTCGGCCGTCGATGGCGCGGCGCGCAACGAGCACTACGCCGCGACCAAGGGCGCGCTGCTGGCCATGATCCGCGGTCTGGCGGTCGAGCACGCCCGTTACGGCATTCGCGCCAATTCGATTCTTCCCGGCTGGATCGCCACTGACATGACCAAGGGCTCGCAACAGAGCGATGTCTTTAACGACAAGGTCATCAAGCGCGTGCCGCTGCGCCGCTGGGGCGAGCCGGAGGACTTCGGCGGCATCGCCGTCTACTTCGCCTCGGACGCCTCGAAGTTCCACACCGGCGACCAGGTGCTGATCGACGGTGGCTACGCGGTCTTCTAGAGCGCGTTCCGAAAAGTGGAATCCGGTTTTCGGATCAAACGCGCGACAAGCTAGAGCACTTCCTCGACCGTCTGGATCAACCGCGCGATATCCTGCGGCCGCGACAGGCGATGGTCGCCGTCCTTGATCATGGAATAGACCACGTCCTCGCCCTCCAGGGCGACGGCCAGGTGCAGGGCGTGGGCCCAGGGCACGTCCGGGTCTACGCCCCCCTGCAGAATGCGCACCGGAACCTTGATGGCGACCGGTGACCCCAAAATCTGCCAGCGTGCGCCATCCTCCAGCAAGGCCCGAGTGATCGGATAGCCGCCCTCGTCGTACCTGGACGGCCGCGTCCACACACCGTCGCGGGCCAGGGCGGCGTGGCCCTGGGGCGGAATGCCGGGCTTCATTAGTTTCTCGGTGAAGTCTGCGGCGGGCGCGATCAGCATCATGGCCTTCACACGCTCGGGCCGCGACAGGGCGGCGAGGCAGGCAATCCAGCCGCCCATGGATGAACCGGCCAGCACGACCGGCCCCTCGGTCAACTCGTCGATCACGGCCAGGGCGTCGGCCCGCCAGCGGGTGATGGTCCCGTCTTTGAACTCGCCGCCGGAGGCGCCGTGCCCGAAATAGTCGAACCGCAGGAAGGACCGTCCCGTGGACTGGGCCCAGTCGGCCAGGGCCTGGGCCTTGGTTCCGGTCATGTCCGAGGCGAATCCCCCCAGCCACAGGACAGTGGGTCCTGCGCCGGAAATCTTGCGCCAGGCGAGTTCCACGCCCTCTGAGGTGAGTTTTCCGTGTGTTTCGACCATTGTTCTTCCCCTACCCGTCCGAAACGGTTTAGGCGTGGACAACTTTCACCGCCAGATGCGCGCGGGCCATGAACACGACCGAGAAGATCCTGGTCATCAAGCTCGAGGACCTGACGAGCTTCGTCATGGCCTTCGCCGCCATGAAACAAATCCGGCTCGCCCACGGCGAGGCGCACATCACCCTTCTGACCACGCCCGCGTTCGGGCCCATCGCCAAGGCCAGCGGCTATTTCAACGCCGTCGACACCGGTGGCGACATGGAAAGCCTGTCTCTGTCCCGCGCCGTCAAGAAAAAGAAGTTCGACCGGGTCTATGACCTGGAAGCCTCTCAAAAGACTGCCAAGATCTACAGCCTGATGTGGCCGTTCCGCCCGCCCTGGACGGGCCACGGCGCGCTTAAGGACAAGACGCCCGGTCTCGGCGCCATGCATCTGTTGGAGCGTAACGCCAGCCTCCTGCAGGCCGCCGGCGCCTGGCCGGACGCGCCGACCCGGCCGGGCGATGCACCGCCGCCGGATCTTTCCTGGATCCTCAAGCTTGCGCCAGGCGCGGCCAGGCTGAAGCCCTATGTGCTGCTGGTCCCTGGCGGAACCGAAGGCCGCTGCTGGCCGATCAACCTCTATGGCGAACTGGCCGTGCATTTCCGCAGCGTCGGCTTCGATAATGTGGTTATCGGCAAGCTGGAAGACGCCAAGCTCGCCAGAGCCATCCAGCGCTATGATCCGACCGCCCGCGACCTCACCGGCCGCACCGACTACGCCCAGATCGCGGTGCTTTCCGCCCGTGCGGCGCTGGCGGTGGGCAATGAGTGCAGCGCCCTGCACCTGGCTATCGCCGCCGGCGCACCGACTATCGCCTTCTATCCGGCCTCGGTGAACCTGACCCGCGACGGCCCTCGCGGCCACGTCGCCGTCATGCAGGCCGAGGATCTGTCGGACATCAAGGTCGATCAGGTCGCCCGCGCGGCGGTGAACATGGCGCCCACCAACGCCGTCGCCAGCTGAGCAAATACCAATCTCTTTGCGGGTGTTGCGCGGCAGCGCTTGATCGCGCGGCAAGGCTTGGTCATAAACGCCGCCGGCCTTACGTAACGGTCGCCTGTGACAACAGCCTCGGAGAAGACGCCTATTCGCCGTCCGAATAACACGCCGCCCACCAAGGACGGCCCGCGTATGAACGAAGACATCCGCTCGCCGAAGGTGTTGCTCATCGACCAGCATGGCGAAAAGCAAGGGGTGATGCCCACCTCCGCGGCGCTCGAAGCCGCCGAAGAGGCCGGGCTGGATCTGGTCGAGATCGTGCCGACCGCCGATCCGCCGGTCTGCAAAATTCTCGACTACGGCAAATTCCGCTTTGAGGAGCAGAAGAAGAAGGCCGCCGCGCGCAAGAAACAAAAGGTCGTCGAGCTCAAGGAAATCAAGCTCCGCCCCAACATCGACATCCACGACTATGAGGTGAAGGCCAAGGCCATGCACCGCTTCTTCGAGGAGGGCGACAAGGTGAAGGTCACCATGCGCTTCCGCGGCCGCGAGATGGCTCACCCGGAACTGGGCATGAAGCTGCTCATGAAGGTGAAAGCCGACTTCGAGACCATCACCAAGATGGAATACGAGCCGCGCATGGAAGGCCGCCAGATGATCATGATCCTGGCGCCCAAATAGCAACGCCGACAAAGGGTTGCCTTTAAGGCCCCTTTCCCCTAAGACGCGCGCCTTCCGAACGGCCGGGCTCATGGCATGCCTTGGCGGTTCTTACGCTCCTACTAGAAGGCGGGGTTCTCAAACCCCGATGCAAAATGCCGAAACTGAAGACCAAGTCGGGCGCCAAAAAGCGCTTCAAGATCACGGCTACGGGCAAGATCAAGGCAGGGGTTGCGGGCAAGCGCCACCGTCTGATCAGCCACAATGGCAAGTACATTCGCCAAAATCGCGGCACTCAGGTGATGAGCGACGCCGATGCGGTGAAGATCAAATCCTACATGCCGTACCTCTAGCCCCAGATCTTGTAAGGATAATCGCACATGGCACGCGTAAAACGGGGCGTCACCGGCCACGCCCGTCACAAGAAGGTCCTCGAGCAAGCCAAGGGCTTCTCGGGCCGCCGCAAGAACACCATTCGGGCCGCCAAGGCCGCCGTCGACCGCGCCGGGCAGTACGCCTACCGCGACCGCCGTATCAAGAAGCGCATGTTCCGCGCTCTGTGGATCCAGCGCATCAACGCCGCGGCTCGCCTCGAGGGTCTGACCTATTCCCGATTTATCAGCGGCCTTGAAAAGGCCGGGATCGAAATGGACCGCAAGGTCCTCGCGGATGTCGCGGGCTCCGATCCAGCCGCTTTCAAGGCCATCGCCGACAAGGTTCGCGCCGCGCTGGCCTAGGAAGTTCGGGTTCGTCCTGATTTCGAAAAGCCTCTCGGTCTCGAACCGGGAGGCTTTTTTTTCTTCCGCTTGTCCCCGCGAAGGCGGGGATCCATCCGACCTTCCGCAGCGATGTCACTTTCCGATGGATCCCCGCCTTCGCGGGGACGGTCGGCAGAGAGAGTTTCGCCCCGCTCCAAAACCGCATAGATCAGCACCACAATGACCGACCTGTCCCCCAAAGCCCTCGACCAGCTGGAAGCCGAAGCGCTGACCATGGTCTCCACGACCGCCGACGCGGCCGCGCTCGAGGCCGCGCGCGTGGCCTTGCTCGGCAAGCAGGGACGCATCTCCGCCCTGCTCGGTCAGATGGGCGGGCTTTCGATTGAGGATCGCAAGACTGTGGGCCCGCGCCTCAATGGCATCCGCGATCTGGTCACCGGCGCCATCGCCGACCGCAAGGCCGCGCTCGATTCAGCCGCGCTGGATGCACGGCTCGCCGCCGAGAAGGTCGACCTGACCCTGCCCGCCCCGCCGCGCCGCAAAGGCTCGGTTCACCCGACCATGCAGGCCATGGACGAGATGGTGGCCATCTTCGCCGAGATGGGCTTTTCGGTCGCAGAGGGGCCCGACATCGAGGACGACTTCCACAACTTCACGGCCCTGAACTTCCCGCCCAGGCACCCGGCGCGGGAGATGCACGACACCTTCTTCTTCAAGCCCGGCCCGTACGGGACGCCGAAACTGCTGCGCACCCACACCAGCCCCGTGCAGGTGCGCACCATGCGCCGCACCAACGACAAGCCCGCCGCCTCGTGGATCGCCTGCGGACGCGAGCCGCCGATCCGCATTGTCGTGCCGGGCCGCACCTACCGTATGGACTCGGACGCCACCCACACGCCGATGTTCCACCAGATCGAGGGTCTCGTGATCGACAAGGCCATCCACATGGGTCACCTGAAATGGACCCTGGAGACCTTCGTCGCCCGCTATTTCGAGACAGATGAAGTCACCGCCCGCTTCCGCCCCCACCACTTCCCGTTCACCGAGCCCAGCGCCGAGATGGACATCGGCTGCGACCGCTCGGGCGGCGAGCTCAAGATCGGCCAGGGCTCCGACTGGCTGGAGATCCTCGGCTGCGGGATGGTGCATCCCAATGTGCTGAAGAACTGCGGCATCGATCCGGACGTCTACCAGGGCTTTGCCTTCGGCCTCGGCGTCGACCGCCTGGCCATGCTGAAATACGGCATCCCCGACCTGCGCGACATGTTCGCGTCCGATGTGCGCTGGCTGGCGCACTACGGGTTCTCGGCGTTCCAGGCCCCGAACCCGGCGAGCGGCCTGTCATGAAATTCACCCTCACCTGGCTGAAACAGCACCTCGATACCAAAGCGACCGTTCAAGAGGTCGTGGACGCCATGACCATGGCCGGGCTTGAGGTCGAGCATGTCGAAGATCCGGCTTCCAAGCTCGGCGCTTTCACGGTCGCCAAGATCGTTGAGGCCGTGCAGCATCCCAACGCCGACCGCCTGCGGGTCTGCCAGGTCGACACCGTCGATGGCCGCAAGGAGATCGTCTGCGGCGCGCCCAATGCCCGGGCGGGCCTGACCACCATCTACGCCCCCATCGGCGCCTTCGTGCCGGGCCTCGGCGTCACCCTGGTGGAAAAGCCCGTGCGGGGCGTCGTTTCCAACGGCATGCTCTGTTCGGGCGCCGAGCTGGAGCTCGACACTGACGCCGACGGCATCCTCGAGTTGGCCGATACCCTGACCGTCGGAACGCCGGCCGCCGTGGCCTTCGGGCTGGAAGCGGTGATCGACTTCGAGGTCACCCCCAACCGTCCCGACTGGCTGGGCGTCGCCGGCATCGCGCGCGATCTCGCCGCCGCGGGCCTGGGCCACATCAAGGACCTGACCGTCCATCCGCAACGCGGGCACTTCCCGTGCCCGATCAAGATCAAGGTCGACGGCGAGGCGTGCCCCGAATTCGCCGGCCGCACCATCACGGGCTTGAAGAACGGCCCCTCGCCGAAGTGGCTGCAAGACGCCCTGCGCGCCGTCGGCCTTCGCCCGATCAACGCCCTCGTTGATGTGACCAACTACATCTCCTACGACCGGGCCCGGCCGCTGCACGTCTATGACGCGGCCCTCTTGGCCGGCGACACGGTGGTCGCCCGCCGGGGCCAGCATTCGAAAAGCGGCGACGAGCACCTCATCGCTCTCGACGGCAAGACCTACGACATCGGCCCGGACATGTGCGTCATCGCCGACGCCGGCGGCGAGCGGCCCATTGGCCTTGGCGGCGTCATGGGCGGCGCCTCCACCGGTTCGACCGAGGCCACCACCGAGGTCTTCATCGAGAGCGCCTATTTCGACCCGATCAACACCGCCCAGACGGTTCGCGACACCGGCATCAATTCCGATGCCGCCTACCGCTTCGCGCGCGGCGTCGACACCGGCTTCGTCATCGGTGGGCTGGAACTGGCGACGAAAATGATCCTCGAGATCTGCGGCGGCCAGGCGTCCGAAATTACCGTCGCAGGCAAGGCGCCGGCCCCGCCCGCGCCCGTTCATTTCGACCCGGCCTATGTGCATCAGTTGGCTGGTCTCGACGTGCCGGTCGACCGCGTGCGCCATATCCTCACGGCTTTGGGTTTCCACCTCGACGATGAGGTGACGAGGCATCTCAGGGGAGATTATCTGGTCACCCCCCCCAGCTGGCGGCGCGATGTTGAAGGCAAGGCCGACCTGGTCGAAGAGGTCGCCCGCATCGTCGGCTATCAGGCCCTGCCCTCGACGCCCCTGCCGGAAGTTCCCGTCCAATCCGGCGGCGTGCTCACCGCCCGCCAGGCCCGCGCCCGCACCGCCCGCCGGGCCCTGGCCGCGGCCGGTTACAACGAAGCGGTCACCTGGTCCTTTACCGCCCACAAGACCGCGGCCCTGTTCGGCGGCGGGGCCGAGGAACTGGTGCTGGCCAACCCTATCGCAGCCGACCTCGACTGCATGCGGCCCTCGATCCTGCCCAACCTGATCGAGGCCGCTCAGCGCAATGCCAACCGCGGTTTCGCCGATGTGGCCCTGTTCGAGATCGGGCCAGTATTCGACTCCGACGAACCGCAGGGCCAACGCACCGTGATCGCCGGCCTTGCCGCTCCCCACGGCGCGCGCCGCTGGGACAAGGGCGCGGCCGATCCGCTCTTCGCCCTCAAGGCGGACCTGATGGCCCTGCTGGCTGAGGTGGGCGCGCCGCTCACCTCGCTGCAGGTCGAACAGGACGAGGCCTCCGCCTGGTTCCACCCGGGCCGATCGGCGAAGCTGAAACTCGGGCCCCGGACCGTGATCGCCGAGTTCGGCGAGCTGCATCCCAAGATCCTGACGGCGCTCGACACTGAAGGGCCGATGTATGCGTTCGAGCTTGCCCTCGATGGGATCCCGGCGCCGAAAGCCAGGGGCAAGTCGCGCGCGAAACTGGACCTGTCGCCGCTGATGCCGCTGTCGCGCGATTTCGCCTTCGTCACCCAGGAAGCCACGCCCGCCGGCGAGCTTGCCCGCGCCATTGCCGGCGTCGACAAACAGTTGATCGCGTCCGTGCAGGTGTTCGACGTCTATCGCGGCGCCGGCGTCCCCGAAGGCCACAAATCCATCGCCCTGGAAGTCACCCTGCAGCCGCGCGAAGCCACCCTCACCGACGCCGAGATCGAGGCCCTGTCGGCGCGCATCGTCGCCGCGTGCGAAAAGCTCGGCGCAAAGCTAAGGTCCTAGAATCATGGCCAAGCCCGATCCCATCGAAGCCACCAAGAACGCCCTCGAAAACACCCTGGAAGGCGGCCTCTTCGCCAGCCGCTGGGTGATGGCGCCCTTCTATGTCGGGCTCGTCGCCTCGCTTGTGGTGCTGCTGGTGGTGTTCATCGCCGAACTGGTCGCGGAGGTTTCGCACCTCTTCTACTTCGAGGAAGGCGTCCTGCACTTCATGGATCCGGAAAAAGGCATCCTTCTGGCGCTCACGCTCATCGACCTGTCCCTGGCCGCCAACCTCGTGCTGATCGTCATTTTCTCGGGTTACGAAAACTTCGTCTCCAAGATCAACGCCGGCCGACGCGAAGACCGGCCCGAATGGATGGGCACCATTGATTTCTCCGCCCTGAAGCTGAAACTGATCGCCTCCATCGTCGCCATCAGCGGCATCGCCCTCCTCAAGGCCTTCCTGGAAATCCAGGATCCCGAACACGCCCTCGACGTCACCCACCTGATGTGGATGGTCATCATCCACCTGACCTTCGTGGCCTCGGGCGTGCTGCTGGCGGTGATGGACTGGCTCTCCAGCCGCTCGGGCAAGGCGCACTAGGGCCACTCCAGGCAACAAGCGCGGACCCTGAGCGTTGTGGTGGTGAGGGGAGCTCACCATGACCGATCCGACGACGCCGGGCGAGCCTGGCATGCCGCCCGAACAACCCGACTGTAATCCCGGTCCTGAGATCGATCCTCCCTGCGGGCCCGAGGAAATGCCGCCGTCCCAGCCGTCCGATCCCGGCGATTGGCGCCCGCACACCACCACCATCGGGATAATGCAATCGCGGATGGAATTGTTCTAAGACTCCGGGGTGACGCCGCCCACAGACATCCGCCGACCCCTGCTTGCCTGGTACGACGCCAACAAGCGCGATCTGCCGTGGCGCAGCGACGCGCCCGATCCCTACCGTGTGTGGCTGTCGGAGATCATGCTGCAGCAGACCACCGTACCGCACGCTACACCCTATTTCCTCGCCTTCACCCAAAGATGGCCGACGGTCACCGACCTCGCGAACGCTGCCGACGCGGACGTCATGGCCGCCTGGGCCGGCCTCGGTTACTACGCCCGCGCCCGAAACCTCCTGGCCTGCGCGCGGGTCGTGGCGCGTGAGCATGGCGGGGTCTTCCCGAACACCGAAGAGCGCTTGCGCGCCTTGCCCGGCGTCGGCGCCTATACGGCCGCCGCGATCGCCGCCATCGCCTTTGGCCGCGCCTCCAATGTCGTCGACGGCAATGTCGAGCGGGTGATGGCGCGCCTCCATGCCGTGGAAACGCCCCTGCCCGACGCCAAGCCGGAACTGAAGGCGCTCGCGGCGGCTTACGTCACCCGTGATCGTCCCGGCGACTGGGCCCAGGCGCTGATGGACCTGGGGGCCACCGTCTGCCGGCCCAAGGGCCCGCTCTGCGAGCGCTGCCCGATCGCCTCTGCCTGCAAGGCATTGAAGACCGGCGCGCCGGAGTCCTGGCCCCGCAAGACCCCCAAACCCGACCGGCCACGCCGTTACGGCGATGTCTATGTGCTGACTGATGGCGGCCATCTGGCGGTGGAGCGCCGCCCGGGCAAAGGCCTGCTGGGCGGCATGCTGGGCCTGCCGGGCGGCCCGTGGACCTCGGACCGCGCCAAGGGCTCGCCGCCGATTCCCGCCGACTGGAAGCGGGTCGGCGAGGTCGAACACGTCTTCACCCATTTCTCCCTGACTCTCACTGTTCACACCGCCAGCGGCGGCGGCTGGAGCGGCGAATGGACCGACGATCCCTCGGTCCTGCCCAGCGTGTTTCTGAAAGCAGTGCGCGCCGCGAATTTCGGTTAAGCTTGCGATTCAAGCCCAACTGAAACCGGAGGCTCGGCCATGGACGCCCTGACCCTGCAAAACCCCGTCTTCGCCGCCTACGCCATCGCGGCCAGCCTGTTGATCCTGAAAGCCATCGGCATGTCCTGGCTTACCGTCGCGCGCATGATGCAGGTGAAGGGCGGCTTCCGTTCGCCGGAGGACCTGAAGAAAACCCCGCTCAACCCCGCGCCCAGCCCGGAGCAGACCGCGCCCAACGAGGCCGTCGACCGGATTCGCCGGATCCATCTGAACGACCTGGAGAACATCCCCTTCTTCCTGGCCGCCGGTCTGTTCTTCGTGCTGATCGGGCCCGGACTGCTGGAAGCCCGCATCCTTTTCTACGGGTATGTCATGTCCCGCCTTGCCCATTTCGCGGCCTATCTGACCGCCCGCACCCACGACACCCGCGCCACCCTTTGGACGATCGGCTCGCTCATGCTCATCTACATGACCGTCCGGGTGCTGCTGGCAGCCCTCGGCGTATGGCCATAAGGAAAAGGCCATGATCGATCACGTCTCAATCCCCGTGCGAGACCTGACAACGGCTGGCGTTTATTACGACGCGGTGCTCGCGCCGCTCGGACTTACCCGCCTCCTCACGCATGATGCGACCATCGGTTTCGGCAAGCGCTATCCCGAGTTCTGGCTGAACCTGCGGCCCGAGGTTCGCCCCGTGGCCAATCCAGGCTGCCACATCTGCCTGCGCGCGCCCGATGAGGCGGCGGTGCGCGCCTTCCACGCCGCCGGCCTCGCACACGGCGGCGCCGACGAGGGCTCGCCCGGTCCCCGCCAGGCCGCCATGACCACCTACATCGGCGCCTTCCTGATCGACCCCGATGGCAACAAGATTGAAGCCGTCACCTTCCCGGCCTCATGAAACGCGTCGAGGTTCTGGAGTTCGAAACCGCCGGCGGGGTGACCATTCATTCCAGCCGCTGGAAGAATGGACTGGCGGGCGCCGGGCTCGCCGTCTTCACGGGGCTGGCGGCGCTGAGCGTTTGGTCGTTCCTGCATTATCCGACCGGAAAGGACGACATCTGGTACGAACTGGGCCTTGGCCTGCTCACGGCCTATGCCCTGGCCCTGACCGTGCAGATCGCCGCCCGGGCGGTTTCGCCCGAGAGCCTGCACATCGCGCGTTCCGGCCTGACCCACCACTGGCTTTTCGGCGTGCGCAGGTGGAGCTGGTCCGAGATCGAGACACCGCGCATCGTCCGCGCCGGGTTTCGCGGTCTGTTCATCAATGTCCGGTTTGATGAGGTCACGCCGAGCGGCCGGCGCAAGACGATCAGCCTGCCGCTCTACTGGGAGGAAAACCCTGAACGCATCGCCGGCATGATCGAGACGGCCCGCGAACAGGCCGCCGCGGGGGCGGGCGGGTTTACCGAGACCGTCCACGCCTCAGGCGACCTGCGCATGAAGCGATACGACCCGATCACCGTGCGCCGGTTTGCGTTCGCTGCGGCCGCCATCCTGCTGATCGGCTATTACGTGGCCCTATGGCTGAACAGTCATCACCGATGACGCCCGCCCTCGAATTTCGCCTCGACGACCTCTCCGGCGAGGCCATCCGATCCCTCGTCGCCCGCCATTTGTCGGGCATGCATGAGCACAGCCCGCCGGAAAGCGTTCATGCTCTGGGGATCGAAAAGTTGCGCCATCCGTCGGTCCGCCTGTGGTCGGCGTGGAAGGACGGCGATCTCGCCGGTATGGGGGCTCTGCGCCGCATCGATGCGGCCAACGGCGAACTGAAATCCATGCGCGTGGCCGACTCCTGGCTGGGCAGGGGCGTGGGCCGCGCCATCCTTGATCACCTGATCGCCGACGCGCGGGGCCTCGGCATGACGCGCCTGTGGCTGGAAACCGGCTCCGGCCCACCGTTCGCCCCCGCGACAGGTCTCTACGAAAGCGCCGCCTTTTCCCGCTGCGCGCCGTTCGACTATTACAAGCCCGACCCGTTCAGCGTTTTCATGACGCGGACGATCTGATCCTCACCCGAAGGTCAGCACCGCGACCAGCACCGTCGCTGCGGACAATAACCCGCTGATGGGGCCGGCGATCGCCATGATTTTCGCCGCCGCCAGATCGCCCTTCTCGGCCTTGCCCGCCGCGCGGGTCACCGTGAAAATCGCGGCCAGCAGCAGGACCACCAGCACCATCTTCAACCAGAATAGGTGACTGAGCGTGGACATGTCGGGATAGCGCATCCAGACCATCAGCGGCCCGGTGATCAGCATGAGGACCAGCCCGATCATGGCAATGCGGCTCACCCCGTGTTGCAGCTTCCACAGCCCCGGCCGCGTCTCGTTGTTGGCAGAGCCAATGGCCGGCCCGATCTGCGAATTTGCCATGCCGCCGCCCAGGCCCATCGCCAGACCCATGATGTGCAGCCACAGAACCACTTTGAAAAAGATGTCGTCCATGGCCCACCCTCCACGATGCCCAAAGCACAGTCGCGCCGAAGGGATACTTCCGGGTTTTCGGGTTTAGTTCAACCTGCGGAAGCTAAGCCGCGATCCCGGCCCGTACCTGTGCCCGGAGCACGTCGATGGACGTCAGCCCCCGGTCAGTCTTGAAGCGCCAGTAGGTCCAGCCGTTGCAAGCCGGGGCGTTTTCCATCATCGCGCCCATCTTGTGGATCGAGCCCGTCAACGCGCCGGCCGCCAGCGAACCATCGGCGCGGACCTTGGCGGTGCGTTTGCCCTTGGGGCAGTAGAGCACGTCGCCGGGGCTCAGAAGGCCTTGCTCGATAATCGCGCCGAACGGCACGCGGGGCTCACTCCGCTTCGAGCCCATGACTTCCAGGTCCTCGGCCGAGGTGGGGATGACACCGGCGATCCGCGCCTTGGCGGCCGCCAGATAGTTCTCTTCCCGCTCTATGCCGATGAAGGAGCGGCCCAGCTTCTTGGCCACCGCGCCGGTGACGCCGGTGCCGAAGAACGGATCGAGGATCACATCGCCGGGCTTGGACGAGGACAGGATCACCCGGAACAACAGGGACTCCGGTTTCTGCGTCGGGTGCAGTTTGAGGCCATCGGCGCCCTTGATGCGCTCCTCGCCCGTGCACAGCGGCAAGGTCCAGTCCGAGCGCATCTGGGTGTCGTCATTGAACGCCTTCATGGCGTCGTAGTTGAAGGTGTAGCGGCGGTTCCCGACGCCCTTCGACGCCCAGATCAGGGTCTCATGGGCGTTGGTGAAGCGGGTGCCCTTGAAGTTGGGCATCGGGTTGGACTTCCGCCACACAATGTCGTTGAGGATCCAGAAGCCCAGGTTCTGGAGCGAATTCCCGACGCGGAAAATGTTGTGATAGCTGCCGATCACCCAGATGGCGCCATCGTCCTTCAGGACCCGGCGGGCGGCGGCGAGCCAATCCTTCGTAAAGCTGTCGTAGGCCTCGAAGGAGGCGAACTGGTCCCAGTGATCGTCGACCGCATCGACCTTGGAATTGTCCGGCCGCAGCAAGTCCCCACCCAACTGCAGATTATAGGGCGGGTCGGCAAAGATCAGATCGACGGACTTCTCCGGCAAGCTGTTCATGTGCGCGATGCAATCGCCGAGCAGGAAACTTTCTTTGGGATGAGCCATGCCGGAATCCTTGCGGCCGGCATGGTTGAATCGCCGTGAATAGACGTGGTTAGCGGGGGGTAAAGACCCGCTTTCCCTCCCGCTTGTCCGGAGGGACAGATCGCGAAGCGATCAGGGTGGGCGACTCGCCGACAATTGGCCCACCCGTCTCGTCGCTTCGCGCCGAGCCACCCTCCCGACAAGCGGGAGGGAAAGAAGCTAGAGCGGCAACTCATCCTGCAAGGCGTCGTCCCAGGCCAGCATGGGGTTGCGGCCCATCAGGGCCAGTTTCACCGGTCCCCAGGTCGGGCGGTGAATTTCGCAAGGGCCGAGGCGCAGCAGAGCCTCGGCGTGGATGGCGGCGCGATAGCCCTTGTGGCCGGAAAAGCCGTAGCCGGGATAGCGCTCGTCCATCTCCTTCATCAGCCGGTCGCGGGCCACTTTCGCCAGGATGGAAGCCGCGGCGATGGAGCAGGAAATGGCGTCGCCGCCGATTACCGTCTTGACCGGACATGGCAAGGCGAACGGGTATTTGCCGTCCACCAGCGCAAACACCGGCGCGACCGCCATGGCCTCCACCGCCCGCCGCATGGCCAGACCCGTGGCGCCGACGATGTTCAGGGCTGAGATCTCTTCCACCGAGGCGAAACCGACGCCGAACGCCACGGCGCTCTCCATGATCTCGATTTCCAGCCGCTCGCGCGCCTTCGCCGTCAGTTTCTTGGAATCGTTCAGGCCCTCGGGAATCCTCCGCGGATCGAGGATCACCGCCCCCGCCGACACCGGTCCGGCCCAGGGGCCCCGGCCAGCCTCATCCACGCCACAGACAGGCGCTGGGCAGGCAGTCTCGAGGATGTAGTCAGGCATGGCGGCGACTCAGGTGACCGCCATCCGTCGGCATTCTTCGTGCCGGGTGCAAGTCACAAGATGGTCGTTGACCAGGCCCGTGGCCTGCATGAAGGCATAGACGATCACCGGGCCACAGAACTTGAAGCCCTTGGATTTCAGCGCCCTGGCCAGTTCCTGGGCCTTGGGCGTTTCGGCCGGAACGCCGGTGTCGACCGTCCAGTGATTGGTCAGGGTCGGGCCATTGATGCCCCAGATAAAGTCCGCCAGGTCCTCGCCGCGGTCGCGCATGTCGAGATAGATCCGCGCCCCGGAGATCGCCGCATCGATCTTGGCGTTGGAGCGGATGATCCGCTCGTTGGCCATCAGGGCGGAGCGTTCCTTTTCGCCGAACCGGGCCACGATCTCGGGATCGAAATTGGCGAAGGCCTCGCGGAAGGCCTCGCGCTTCCTCAGGATGGTGATCCACGACAGCCCGGCCTGGAACCCGTCCAGAACCAGCTTTTCCCACAGCGCCCGCGAGTCCCGCTCAGGCACGCCCCACTCATGGTCGTGGTAGGCCTCGTACAGCGGATCGCCGTTCATGCCCCGCCACTGGCAGCGGGTTTCGGAGGTCGTCATGCGCTCAGTTTCCTCACGATCCTCACCGGTGTCGACTTGAAGGCCGGAGTCTTGCTGCGCGGATCGACGGCCGTTCCGGTCAGCACATTGGCCTCAGGGAAATAGGCCATGACGCCGCCCCGGGCGATGTCGTAGGCGCGAACGGTGACGTCCTCCATCCGACCGTGGTCGGATTCCAGCGTCGCGGTATCGCCGTCCTTCAGGCCGTAACCGGCGAGATCATCCGCGTTCATCATGACGCTCCAGCGGTCGGCCATGCCGCGATAGGTGTCGGTGCGCTCGTAGATGATGGTGTTGAACTGGCCCTCGGAGCGCACGGTGGTCAGGGTAAGGCCGCTGGAGACCGGCGCTGGCGCCTTTCGGACCACGAAGTGCGCCTTGCCGTCCTCGGTGTGGAACTTCGGCGTGTGCAGCAGGCGCCCGGCGACATGGAATTCCTGCTTGGCGACGTCGATATCGGCCAGGGCTTCCATCCCCGGCACGATCTTCGCGATCGCTTCGCGGGCCGTGCGGTGTTGCTGGAAGGCGGCAAAGTCGATGGGCGAGTCGGGCAACAGCCGCCGCGCGATCTCGGTCAGCACCACCATCTCCGGCCGGGTATTGGCCTGCCGGCGGATGCCGCCGTCCGAGAGGCGCACATAGTTGAACATCGATTCCTGGGTGGTCGACTGCCACTCCTCGTCCCGCGCAGTAACCGGCAGGATCAGGCTCTCGCCCGCATCGATCCCGCAGATATGGCCTCGGTTAAGCGTCGTGGTCAGGAACACCTTGAAGCCGATGCGGTCCATGGCCTCCGTCACCCAGCCGGTATCGGGATTGGCTTCCAACAGATTGCCACCCATTAGCACCGCCACATCCACCTTGCCTTCGTGCGCAGCCTTCATTCCGGCCATGGTGTCGAAACCCTTGTCCCTCGGCAGGGTGATCCCGAACGTCTCCTCCATCTTCGCCATCACCTCGGCGGCCAGCACGGGCTTGACGCCGATGGTGCCGATGCCCTGGACGTTGGAGTGGCCGCGCAGGGGCAGCAGGCCCGCGCCCGGCCGGCCGATCATGCCGCGGAGAAGCGCGAGGTTGGCCAGATACTCGACGTTTTCCGACCCGTGCAGGTGATGGGTCATGCCCATGCCCCAGGCGATGACGGCGTTGGTTGAACGGGCGTAGAGCTCGGCCACGCGCTCGATGTCGCCGCGCGCAAGGCCGGTGCGCGCCTCGATGTCTTCCCAGTCCGCCGCCCGCACATCGGCCGCGAAGGCGTCAAACCCTGTGGTGTGATCGGTGATGAAAGCGCCATCCTCCGCGCTCATGTCCAGCACCGCCCTGGCGATCCCTTTGAACAGGGCGATGTCCGAGCCGATGGCCGGCTGCAGATAGTCCGAGGCAATCCAGTCGCCGCCCTTGAGCATTGAGGACGGGCTCTTGGGGATGGCGAACTTGACGAGGCCGGCTTCCTTGGCCGGGTTGATCATCACCACCTGGCCGCCCCGGTCGCGGCAGGCTTTCAGCTTGTGAATGAAGCGCGGATGATTGGAGGAAGGGTTTGCCCCGATCACAAAGATGAAATCGCACAAATCAAGGTCGTCCAGTTCGACCGTCGAGGTGCCCGTGCCGATCGTCGTTCCCAGTCCGATGCTGGTCGCCTGGTGGCAGTAGTAGGAGCAGTTGTTGACGTTGTTGGTCCCATAGGCGCGAGCCAAAAGCTGCAGCACGAACCCCGCCTCGTTGGACGCCCGGCCCGAAGAATAGAAGAAGGTGCGGTCCGGGCTCGTCGCCGCCAGCCGCGCGGCCGCCATATCGTACGCCGCCTCCCAGCCGATGGGCGCGAACCGGTCGGCGCCTTTCGCCTTGAACAGCGGGGTGGCGAGCCGCCCCAAATGTTCCAGCTCGTGGCCGTCGAGGTCGCGCAGATCGCTCAGCGGATGGGTCAGCACCTCAAGCGGAATGCCCGGCTGCACATCGCTCGACTGGGCCTGGACCGACTTGTTGCAGACGGAAGGAAACTCGCCCGCCTCGTTGGTCATGCCGCCCTTCTGGCCGCCCATGCCAAGCCCGCAGGCCTTGCAGGTGTTTTTCGAAGTCAGCGCCTTGGCGGTGCGCGCAAAACCGGCCTTGCGCGCGGTTTCCAGCGCATAGAGCACCTTTTTCGCGCCGCCGCCGACGGTTTGCCGCATCACAACACCGAACTTGCCCGTCCCTTGCAGGTTGTCATTTACGCTAGACCGGCGCTTAATGTCGAAAAATCATACGCTGGGAGGAGCGGTCATGCTCAAGTCGAAATCATTGGCTCTGGCCCTATTGCTGACGGGTGGCGCGCTCATCGCCGCTGCCCCCGCCCTGTCCGCGGACGGCCCCAATCCTGTGATCGTCAAGGCCGGGTACAAGGTTCCCAAGAACGCCTTCGGTCAGCCGGACCTTTCGGGCGCCTGGACCAACTCGACCTTGAGCACCCTCGAGCGCGCCGCCAGCTATGGCGACCGGATGGTCATGACGCCCGAAGAGGTCGCCCGGGCCGAGGGCACTCGTCTGGCCCAGATCGTTAACGGCAACAAGCCGACCAGCACCACCGCCACCCTGGCCGAGGTCAACGCCACCTGCGACCTGCCCGGCTTCGCCCCCGGCGCGGGTTGCGCCTACAACGCCGGCTTCACCGAGCCGGGCGACCTGGTGATGCGCGTCAATGGCCAGCCACGCGCCTCGTTCATCACCTACCCGGCCAACGGCCGCATCCCGCAGCGCAAGGCAACCGCGGTGGTAACCACCTCGAACATCGTCGTCGGACCCGCCGAAGGCGAGGAACGTGCGCCGCTCGGCGCCGGAGAAGCGGCGGGCGCCGGTCGCGGCGGCCGGGGCGGCGGCGCTGCCGCTCAGCCTGCGGCAGGCGCAGGACGCGGCGGCGGCGGTGGCGGCGGTGGCCGTGGCGGTCTCGCCGGTCAGTACGACAATCCGGAAAACCGGCCTCTGCCGGAGCGCTGCATCATGTCGTTCGGCGCCTCCACCGGCCCGATCATGCGCGACCAACTGTACAATTCGAACTACCGCTTCGTGCAGGGCCGCGACTCGCTCGCCATCTGGGTGGAGATGGTCCACGACACACGCATCGTGCGCATCGGCCCCAACGCCAAGCACCGCACCGACGGCATCCGCCCCTACTACGGCGACGCCATCGGCCACTACGAAGGCAATACCCTGGTCGTCGAGACCACCAACTGGCCGCAATCCCAGCAACTCAACGGCTCGTGGCAGAACCTGAAAATCACCGAACGCTTCACCCGCGTTTCGCCGACCCGCATGCTCTATCAGTTTGAGGCCGAGGACCCGACGTTCTGGGACAAGCCCTGGGGCGGCGAGTACGAATTCGCGCAAACCAGCGGCGTCTATGAGTACGCCTGCCACGAGGGCAACTACGCCCTAGAAGGCGTGCTCGCCGGCGCCCGGGCGGCGGAAAAGGCGGCGGCTACGCCGGCCTCGGCGCAACGGTAAGGCTCACATCCACAAAGGTATTCGTCATCCTCGGGTTCGGCGCAGCCGAATCCCGAGGATCCAGCAGCACCGAACTTGACGTTGCATTGGCTCGTTGAGACCTGGGATGCTGGGTCCTCGGTATTGCCTTTCAGGCAAACCGAGGATGACGACGTCGTGGGAGCGATTGTTATGAGGCGCTGAGGATCGCCTCCAGCCCTTCCCTATAACTCACATACCTCGGCCGCCAGCCAAGCTCGGCTTTGGCCCGGGCGTTCGAGACGCGCTTGTTCTCGGCATAGAAGCGGCGGCTGGCCTCGGGGATTTCGGTGGTCAGGGGCGGCGGCTCAATGCCCAGCAGCTTGGCGGCATATTCAATGACCGCCTCGCCGGGAGCCGGCTCGTCGTCGCAGATGTTGTAGATGCCCGCCGCTCTTGGCCGGGCGATGGAGGCCTCGAGAGCCGAGACGACGTCGTCCCGGTGGGCTCTTGAGAACACGTGGCCCGGGATGGCGATCCGCCGCGCCTTGCCGTCGCGGAGGCGATCGAACGCCGAACGCCCCGGCCCATAGATGCCTGGCAAGCGAAAGGTGGTCACTGTCAGGCCCATGCCCCGCCCGGTCTGGCGCCAGTCCCGCTCGGCGCCCGCCCGGCGCCCGCCCTCCAGCGAGATGGCGTTAAGCGGGCTCTCCTCGTCCACCCAGCCCCCGCCCCGGTCGCCATAGACCCCGGTGGTCGACAGATAGCCGATCCAGTCAGGAAAGGCGTTCGAGGCGGCGATGGCGGGCGCCAGCGCATCAAGGCCCGGGCAACCGGCGGCCCCCGGCGGGGCGGTGACCAGGATCGCGTCCGCGTCATGCACGGAAGCCGCCATGGCGATGGGATCGGCCGGATCGACGGCCTCAACACCGCCCGCCCCGAGGGCGGATCTGGCCCCGGCCGTACGGGCGGTGGCCGCCACGCGCCAGCCCTTGCCGATCAGCGCCCGGGCCAGGCCCGAGCCGACATAGCCGTATCCGAAAATGAACGCCTTTTGCCCCACGCGCCAAGCTGAACACGAAAAGGCCCGGGACGGGAAGAACTAGCGCGGCGTGACCGGCGCGCGCGGCTGCTGGCCGATCGCCACCAGCTCTCCCGCCAGAATGCCGTCGAACGCGTAGTTGCCCTCGTGGCAGGCGTATTCGAAAACGCCGTCCGAGGCCTGCCACTCATATTCGCCGCCCCAGTCCTGATCCCAGTTGGCCGGTGAGTGGACGTTGAACTGATAGAGCAGCCGGGTCGGCGAGACCTTGGTGAAACGCTCGGTCAGGGTCAGGTCAGCGGCCGAACGGTTCTGAATCTGGTCCAGGGCGCTGAAATTCTTGGTCTCGACGACCAGGGTATTGCCCTCATAGTGGCCGATGGCATCGCCCATGTGTTCACGCACACCATTGGTCATGTGCTTGCCATTCAGGCGTACGATGCGCACGTCGTGGACCATCTCGACCCAGATCGCGACCGAGTCCTTGCCCTGAACAATGCGGATGTTGTTGTTGTACAGCGTCGGCAGCATCAGAGTTCCGCGGCCCGAGGCGAACATGATGCATCGCTCGGCGGCGGGATGGTTTTCGGGCTGGGTGCCGTCGCGCTGAGCGCCACCGCCGCGTCCCGTCGCGGGCGTCGCTCCAGCTGCCGCCCCGCCACGACCGGCCACTGCGCCGCCCCGGCCGCCACGGGTGAGCGATTCTTCGCCTTCCTCGGCGCCCAGTGAGGCGATGGTGGTCGAGGCGGCCCGGGGGGCCGGGACCTGGCCGTTGGCCGGATAGGTGATGAATGAGGCGCGCGGCTCGCCGTGAACCCGCATGACGTAGGTGCCCGGATCGACGAAACCGCCGTTGTAGCCGCAGCCCACGCCCGAGAACCCACGAACGTCGCAGGTCTTGTTGACCTCCTGCGTGGTCAGCTTGGGATCGGTCCGCGCATTGCTCTTGGCGATGTCTTCAGCGCGCTGCCCCTCGCGGGTGCGCACCTCTTCGGTGTTGAGGACGTTGCGCTCGCCGAAGGTGGCGGCCCGGGCCAGGCCGGTGAGCGAGGCGTTCGACCAGGCGCCGCTGACATCGGGCTGGCCGAAGATGTTCTTCACCGGCCGGAACGAGCCGTAGTAAGCCGGCGCCGTCGGGCCGGCGGTCGCCTTGGCCGCTGGAGCGGCAGCCTTGGCCGCAGGCGCTCCCGCCTTGCTCTGGGCTGCATTTTGCGCCGCCACCAGGGCGGGCGTCAGGGCCGCGATGAGCGCCCCTGTCAGAAGAAGGACTTTCAGTTTCGGGGCGGTCATGGCTTACCTCATCCTGGCATTCGGCGGGCTGGTGGGGGACCGGAAATGTCGGCCGCACGCTCGGCATTCCAGGCGGATACGCAAGGCACTTTCGTCAGGTCTGCGCGGTCGGCGAAGGCGCGCGCCGTCTCGGCGATTTCGGTGAGCAGGCCATCGGCCAGGGTGATCGGCTGCAGGCCATAGCCGCGCAGGTGCTTGTTCTCGACGAAGAGGTCGTTCTCGTCGGCCTCGGCCCGGGGGTTGGGCAGATAGGCGATCTCTGCGCCGGTCAGACGGGAAACCAGTTCGGCCAGGTCGCGCACCCGGTGACACTCGGTCATCTGGTTCATGATCTTGACCCGCTCGCCGCGCCTGGGCGGGTTGTCGAGCGCCAGCGCGATGCATCGCACGGTGTCCTGGATATTGATGAAGGCCCGCGTCTGACCGCCGGCGCCGTGCACCGTCAGCGGATGACCAACCTGGGACTGGATCAGGAAGCGGTTCAGCACCGTGCCGTAGTCGCCATCGTAATCGAAGCGGTTGATCAGCGCCTCGTCCTGGCGGGTTTCCTCGGTCTGGCAGCCCCAGACGATGCCCTGGTGCAGGTCGGTGATGCGCAGCTTGTCGTTCTTGGCGTAAAACTGAAAGAACAGCGCGTCCTGGGTCTTGGTCATGTGATAGATCGACCCCGGATTGGCCGGATAGAGAATCTCCTGATCCACAAGGCCGTTGGGCGTCTGGATCTTGATCGACAGATAGCCCTCGGGAATGGCCATGCCGGCAGTGCCGTAGCCATAAACGCCCATGGTGCCGAGGTGGACGATGTGAATGTCGAGGCCGCTCTCGACCACCGCCGCCAGCATGTCGTTGGTGGCGTTGAGGTTGTTGTTGACGGTGTAGCGTTTGTGCTTGGCCGACTTCATCGAATAGGGCGCGGCGCGCTGTTCGGCGAAATGGACAATGGCGGTCGGCCGCCAGCTGCTCAGCAGGGACAGGAAGGCGTCGTAGTCCTGGCCCATGGTCAGCTTGTGGAAGGCGATGGAGCGGCCCGTCAGCTTTTTCCAGACCGCCAGCCGCATCTCCATCGGGGTGATCGGCGTCAGCGACTGGACTTCCAGTTCCTCATCAATCTCTCGCCGCGACAGGTTGTCGACAATCGCGACCTCATGCCCCTTCGCGGAGAGATGCAGGGCCGTCGGCCAACCGCAGAACCCATCGCCACCAAGCACCAGAACCCGCATTCACACCCTCTTTGCCTGCGGACTGCCCCATCCAGCGCCTCCGCCGGAATTCTTCGACAATAAACCCGCTATTCGCCCACGACAACGCGCCTCATAAGCGCCTCAGGCCCGCAACAACGCCTCGATCGCCTCGCGGGCCGCGGCGGCCAGGTCCGGCCGCTTGAGCGCGAAGGCGACATTGGCGCGGAGCAAGCCGACCTTGTCCCCACAGTCGTAAGTGACACCGTCATATTCAAGGGCATGAAATTTCTGTGACCGCATCAAGCGGGCCATGGCGTCGGTGAGCTGGATTTCGCCCCCGGCGCCCTTTTCATGAGCCGAAAGCGCCTCAAAGATTTCGGGCTGCAAGATATAGCGGCCGGAAATGAACAGGTTCGAGGGCTCGGTCCCGGGCGCTGGCTTTTCGACCATTCCGGTCATGGGCGCGAGGCGCCCATCGCGTTCGCCGAGGGCGACAATGCCGTATTTGTGGGCCTGGCCGTCGGGGCAGGGCTCAACCACCACGATGTTGCCGCCCACCTTTTCATAGGCGGCGATGGCCTGGGACAGTGTGCCGGGATTGGCGTCCATCAGCATGTCCGGCAGGATCACCGCGAACGGCTCATCGCCGATCACTTCGCGGGCGCACCAGACGGCGTGGCCCAGGCCATGCGGCTCGCCCTGGCGCACAAAACTCATCTCGCCCGGACGGCCGGCCTCTCCGAGCAGTTCGGCCAAAAGATCGTCCTTGCCCTTGGCCCTGAGAATGTCCTCGATTTCCGGCTGGCGGTCGAAATAGTGCTCGATGGCTTCCTGGCCGCGGCCGGTGATGAAGCAGATGTGCTCAATGCCCGCTGCCCGCGCCTCGGCGACGATGTAGGACAGGATCGGCCGGTCGACGACGTTGAGCAGGTTCTTGGGCGTCGACTTGGCGATCGGCAGCACTCGCGTACCCAGGCCGGCGACCGGCAGCACGGCTTTGCGGACTTTCTTCATGAGGCTCCGGTCAGACGCAGCGATTCCTGGAGAAACCTTATAGCGGCCCTGCCCGGGCAATTGCCAGCGCGTCGGCGAGCGCTATTCCACCGTCACCGACTTCGCCAGATTGCGCGGCTGATCGACGTCGGCGCCCTTCAGCACCGCCACGTGATAGGCGAGCAGCTGGATCGGGGCCGCAAATACCAGCGGCGCGATCAGCGGGTCTGAGGCCGGGGCGGTGACCACCACCTTGGCTCCGGCCGGCGCATGCTCGGCGCCTTTCGGATCGGTTATGAAGATCACCGGCCCGCCGCGGGCGATGACCTCATTCATGTTGGAGGCCGATTTTTCGAAATAGCTGTCCGAGGGCGCAAGGATCACCACCGGCGTCGCCGGCTCCACGAGCGCGATGGGCCCGTGCTTCAGCTCGCCGGCGGCATAGCCCTCGGCGTGGATATAGCTGATTTCCTTGAGCTTCAGCGCCCCTTCCAGAGCCAGAGCCGACATCGGACCGCGGCCGAGGAACAAGACATCGCGGGCCTTGGCGACCTCGACGGCGATGGCTCGAATGGCCTCTTCGAGTTCGATGGCCTCGGCGATCAGGCGCGGCGCCTCCAGCAGCAGGCGGACAAGCCGGGCTTCCTCGGCGGCATCGATCCGGCCGCGAGCCCTGGCCGCCGCCACCGCGAGCGCGATCAACACGCTGACCTGGGCGGTGAAGGCCTTGGTGGAAGCAACCCCGATCTCGGGCCCGCAATAGATCGGCCAGACCACCTCGACCTCGCGGGCCATGGTCGATTCCGGGGCGTTGATGATGGCGGCGCTCGCCAGGCCTCTGGCCATGCAATAGCGGAGCGCCGCCAGCGTGTCGGCGGTCTCTCCCGACTGCGAGATAGCCAGACACAGGGCGCCCGGCCGCAGCGCCGGCTCGCGGTAGCGGAACTCCGAAGCCACATCGATGTCGACCGGCAGGTCGGCAAGACGCTCGATCATGTATTTGCCGATCAGCCCGGCGATATAGGCCGAGCCGCACGCGACGATCTGAATGCGTTCGAGTTTGGAAAGGTCGATCCCGCCGCCAAACCGGGTGGAAAGACCGACCGCATCGACATAGGCCGCAATGGTGTGCTGGCAGCCCTCGGGCTGGTCATGGATCTCCTTTTCCATGAAGTGGGCGTAGTTGCCCTTCTCGACCAGGGCCGCAGAGTCCGGCACCACGGTGATCGGCCGCTCCACCGGCTTTCCCGCCCGGTCGAAGATGAACGCCTGGTCGTGATCGATGGCGACGAAATCGCCTTCCTCCAGATAGGTGACGCGGTTGGTGAAGGGGCCGACCGCCAGGGCGTCGCTACCCAGATACATCTCACCCTTGCCGTGACCGACCACCAGCGGGCTGCCGTGGCGGGCGCCGTAGATGGTCTTTTCCTCGCCCGCGATCAGGATGCCGAGCGCGTAGGCCCCGGTGATCTGTCCAAGCGTCGTTTGCAGCGCCGCCAGGGACGCCTGGCCCTGATTCAGCGCATCGTCGATCAGATGGGCGATAACCTCGGTGTCGGTTTCGCTCTCAAACACCCGGCCCTTGGCTTTCAAGCCTTCTCGCAGTTCGGCGTAGTTTTCGATGATGCCGTTGTGCACCACCGTCACGCGGCCCGCCGTATGGGGGTGGGCGTTGGCCTCGGAGGGCGCACCGTGAGTGGCCCAGCGGGTGTGGCCGATACCGACATCGCCGATCAGCGGATCTGCCTCGAGCACGCCTTCCAGCGCCTTGATCTTGCCTAGCGCGCGGCGCCGTTGCACGTGTTTGCCGGAGAACGCCGCCACGCCCGCCGAGTCATAGCCGCGGTACTCCAGCCGCTTCAGGCTCTCGATCAGCCGGGAGGCCACGGGTTGCGTTCCGACGATGCCGATAATCCCGCACATGTTCTGATTCCGCTCCGGCCCCTTCGATGATAGCAAGGGTTAACCCGGCGCGCCTTTAGCAATTGCTGACAAATTTCGCGGTAAACATGCGTTTCGCACCGTTTCGAGAGGTCCCATGACCAAACGCCACTACTTCGGCACCGACGGCATCCGGGGGGAAGCCAACAAACATCCGATGAGCGCCGAAGTGGCGCTGCGGGTGGGCCTGGCCGCCGGTAAAATGTTCCGCACCGAGAGCGGACGTCAGCATCTGGTGGTGATCGGCAAGGACACCCGCCTGTCCGGCTACATGATCGAGCCGGCGCTGGTGGCGGGCTTTGCTTCTGTCGGCATGGACGTGCGCCTGTTCGGGCCGCTGCCGACGCCGGCGGTGGCGATGATGACCCGCTCGATGCGGGCCGACCTCGGCGTGATGATCTCGGCTTCGCACAACGGCTTCGCCGACAATGGCATCAAACTGTTCGGCCCCGACGGCTACAAGCTTTCCGACGATGTCGAGAGCAAGATCGAGGCCTTCATGGACGAAGGCCTGGAAACCGACCTGGCCGGTCCGCGCGACCTCGGCCGGGTGGTGCGCGTGGACGACGCCCAGACCCGCTATGTCGAAATCGTAAAAGCCACCTTCCCGCGGCATCTGTCATTGAACGGCCTTCGGGTGGTGGTCGATTGCGCCAATGGCGCGGCCTACAAGGTGGCCCCTCTGGCGCTCTATGAACTGGGCGCCGAGGTGAAAACCATCGGTGTCTCGCCGGACGGCTTCAACATCAACGACGAATGCGGCTCGACCTATCCGGAAGCGATTTCCCGGGCGGTGCGGGAATACCGCGCCGACATCGGCATTGCGCTAGACGGCGACGCTGACCGCCTGCTGGTCTGCGACGAGAAGGGCCAGATCATCGACGGCGACCAGATCATGGCCCTGATCGCCGGCTCCTGGGCGGCCGAAGGCCGGCTGAAGGGCGGCGGAGTGGTGGCGACCGTGATGTCCAACCTTGGCCTCGAGCGGTTCCTTGCCTCGCGCGATCTGACCCTCGACCGCACCCAGGTCGGCGATCGCTATGTCATGGCCCGCATGAAGGAAGGCGGCTTCAATCTCGGCGGCGAGCAATCCGGTCACCTGATTCTGTCCGACTATTCGACCACCGGCGATGGCCTCCTGGCTGCATTGCAGGTGCTGGCGGTGATGGTCGGCTCCGACAAGCCGCTCAGCGCGCTGGCTCGCCAGTTCGAGCCCGTCCCTCAGCGCCTTGAAAACGTTCGCTATTCCGGCGGAAAACCGCTCGAAGCCGAGTCCGTGAAAACCGCCATCCGCGACGCCGAAGCCCGCCTGGGCGGCCAGGGCCGCGTTGTCGTTCGCGCCTCGGGCACCGAGCCCCTGATCCGCATCATGGCCGAAGCCGACGACGAGCGCGTGGTCAGCCAGGTCATCCGCGACATCTCGTCGGCGGTGAAGAAGGCGACGGTCTAGATTTCCTGGTTGTAGGCCCCAACCTCGGCCCGGCGCCCCAGCCGCGGCTTGACCTCTTCATGGAACAGCCGGCGCATGTCGTCCGCCGATTGCGTGCTTTCGACGACGACGACGATCTCCGGCTTGTTGGATGAAGCGCGCACCAGCACCCACGAGCCGTCGTCCAGCGCTACGCGCACGCCGTTGACGGTGATCACCTCGGTGATACTACGCCCGCAGATCCTGCCCCCGTCGCGGGCCAGGGCCTGATACTCGGCCACGACCTGATCGACGACGCCATATTTGACCTCGTCGGCGCAATGCGGGCTCATGGTCAGCGAGGTGTGGGCTACCGGCAGGGCCTTGCGCATATCCGAGAGCTTCTTGCCCTCGTTGCGGTCGAGCATGGCCAGCACCGCCGCCGCCGCGGTCAGGCCGCAGTCGTAGCCCCGGCCCAGCGGCTCGTTCAGGAAGAAGTGGCCGGACTTTTCGAACCCGGCCAACGCGCCCAGCTCGGCGCTCTTGCGTTTGATGTAGCTGTGGCCGGTTTTCCAGTAAACGGTCGTGCACTTATTCTCGGCCAACACCGGGTCGGTGGCGTAGAGGCCGGTGGATTTCACGTCGACCACGAAGGTCGCGCCCGGGTGCAGCGGGGCGAGATCGCGCGCCAGCATCAACCCGATCTTGTCGGCGAAGATCTCCTCGCCCTCGTCGTCCACCACCCCGCAGCGGTCGCCGTCGCCGTCGAAACCAAACGCCAGGTCCGCGCCAAAGGTACGCACCGCCTCGGCCATGGAGTGCAGCATGACCTTGTCTTCGGGGTTCGGATTGTAGCGCGGGAAATTGTAATCGAGGTCGCAGTCCATCTCGACCACCACGGCGCAACCCATGCGGCGCAGGGCCGCGGGCGCAAAGGCCCCCGCCGTGCCGTTGCCGCAGGCGGCGATCACCTTGAGCGGTCGGCGCAAGGCGACGCGGGCCGCGACATCGGCGATGAAGCGCTGCGCCATGCCTTCGATACGTACGAGACGCCCGCCGTCGCGCGGCTTGAACCGGCCCTCCAGCACGATGTCCCTTAGCGCGCCCATCTCGTCCGGCCCGAAGGTCAGCGGCCGCGCCGCCCCCATTTTCACCCCCGTCCAGCCGTTTTCGTTGTGGCTGGCGGTGACCATGGCCACACAGGGCGCATCAAGGTCGAACTGGGCGAAATAGGCGGTGGGCGAAAGCGCCAGGCCGATATCCAGGACCTCGCAACCGGCCTCCATGAGCCCCAGGATCAGGGCCTGTTTGATCGACAGCGAATAGGACCGGTAGTCGTGACCGACCACGATCCGGGAATGGCCCAGCTGGTGAATGTAGGTCCCCAGGCCCAGGCCCAGCGCCTGGATGCCCAGGAGATTGATCTCCGGCCCGAACAGCCAGCGCGCGTCATATTCCCGAAACCCCGTGGCGCGCACCAGCGGCTCGTTCTCGTACTCGGCGGTGTTGGCGATCAGGTCAGCGCGAGGCGTCGGAAAAGTCATGAATACTCCGGGGGGTTACATAACGCCGGCGCGGAGCAGGTCGTGCACGTGCAAAACGCCGACCGGACGGCCATGCTCGACCACGAACAGGACAGTGGTCCGCGGCAAATCTTCAGTCATATGCCGGAGCGCCTCGGCCGCCATGACCCCCGGCGCCACGACCTTGGGATCGGCGGTCATCACCTCGCCCGCCGTGTGATTCATCAGGCCCTCGATCTTGCGGCGCAGGTCGCCGTCGGTGATCACCCCTGCGAGCTTGCCCGCTGCATCCACCACGCCCAGGCATCCCCAGCGTTTTTCGGTCATCACCAGCAGGGCCTGGGACATTGGCGTGTCGGGTGAAACCAGCGGCAGCTCGTCGCCGGTGTGCATCAGGTCCTGGGCGGTGCGCAGCATGGCGCCCAGTTTGCCGCCCGGGTGGAAGACGCGAAAATCGCCGGCGGTAAACCCCCGCCGCTCAAGCAGGGCCACCGCCAGGGCGTCGCCCAGCGCCATCTGCAGCGTCGTCGAAGTGGTCGGCGCGCCCACCTCGGCCGTCGCCTCGGGAGCCTCGGGAATCTGCAGCACAAGGCTCGCCGCCTTGCCCAACGCGCTCCTGGGCTCGGCGGTGATGGCGATCAGCGGAATTGTGTGCCGCGCCGCATAGGCGACCACGTCGGCAAGCTCGCGGGTCTCGCCGGTCTTGGACAACGCCAGGATGACATCCTCAGGCCCGATCATGCCCAGGTCGCCATGGCTCGCCTCCGTGGCGTGCACAAACATGGCCGGCGAACCGGTCGAGGCCAAAGTCGCGGCGATCTTGCGCGCCACGTGTCCGGATTTGCCGATGCCGGTCAGGATGATTCGGCCCCTGGCGTCGAACAGAAGCTCGACCGCCTGCGCAAACGATTCGCCCAGAGTCGCGGCCAGAGAATCGAGGGCGCGCGCTTCGACGTCCAAAACCCGCCGGCCGGTCGCGATGACGTCGGCGGCGGTCAAGAAAACGCGCCAGGCGCGGGCCAGACCATTGATGTGAAGACCATCAAGGCCGCAGCGAGAAGCGCGAGAGGATAGAACAGCCGGTCGGACATGGGGGCGGCTTATATCATGCGGGCGGCAAGCCGCCAGCGGCGCCGCGCAAGCCGCTGAAAGGCCTCAAAACCGACGTTTTCCACCGAAAATCGAGGTCAAAAGCGCATTAGCTAAAATGTCACAGGTCCCAAGGAACCGCAGGACGCCCGGCTCCTGACCGTTGACCCATTCCGGGGCGACAGGTTAGCAAAGATCAGGACGCTCTTGTTCGACAATGGGGAATACCATGAAAACCATTCTTTTCGGCGCGGCGGCGGCCGTGGCGGTCATGTCTGCCGCCGGAATTGCGAACGCCCAGGAGTTCACGACGGGCTACGTTGGCGGCAGCTATTCGACGGTCAACACCGGCCAGGCGGCGACAACCACGACCCTGGCCATCGATGACGCCACGGTGCTGGCGGCGCGCGCGGTTGGCTCGTTCCAGCTTCAGAAGGGCGTTGAAGTCCAGCTCGACGGCGACATCGCCTCGGTGGACATCGGCTATCCCCATTCCTCCAGCGTTACCCTCTGGGGCGGCACCGCGCACGTCTTCGTCGAAGGCGAAAACGGCAGCAAGGTCGGCGCGATCCTCAGCTACATCGATGCTGACAGCCGCAGCGTCTTCACCTACGGCCTGGAAGGCCGTTTCGCCGCCACCGACAATATCAGCTTCGGCTTCGGGGCCATCTGGGGCTCGGTCAACCTGCCCAGCGCCTCGGCCTTCAACGAAGAAGTCCGGTCCTACGACGGTGAGGCCAGCTTTTTCATCAACGACAACTTCCGCCTCGACGCGGGAATCAACAGCTTCCGGGTCTCCAACAGCACGACCGGCACAGTGGTTTCCAAGAACAGCGTGCTGAGCTATCGGGCCGGCGGCGAAATTCAGCTTGAGAACATGCCGGTGGCCTTCACCTTCGGCTACGCGCGCGCCCAGGCCAGCGGCAACAACGACTATGACTCCTTCTCGCTCGGCGTGCGTCGGCTGTTCGGCGGCACCCTGAAGGATCGTGATCGCTCCAGCTCGCCGTTCCACGGCGGAATGGAACTGCTCGGCGGCGCCTTTGGCGCCGTGGGCCTCGCCAACGATGTCGAGTGCGACGACAGCAGCAACGAAGACGCTTGCGACATCTCCACGGTGATTTAAGACGAGGGTGGCCTTCGCCCCTGATTTGCATGTCTTGGCGCTCCGGTGAGAAATCACCGGGGCGCACAACTCCGAATCCGAAAACCTTGAGCATTTCTTCCGCCAAATGGCGGCGTACCGGCAGGATAGCCGGAAAGACACTCCCGGGAATGAGTAGCTTACCTAACAGGCCCGCCTGCTGGCCGGACGATTTGGTCAAGGGCAGCCAAAACCCAGCATCATCGCTGAAAAAGGGATATGACCATGAAGAAAGTACTTCTCGCCGGCGCAGCCACGCTGGCCCTCACCATGGGCGCGGCCGTCGCGCACGCCCAGGACGTCACCACCGGCTACGTCGGTGTGAATTATTCGGACCTCGACGGCGCCACCCTGATCGACGTTCAGGGCACCGTGTCGTTTGACGTCTCGGAAAACTGGGAACTGCAGGCCGACGGCCAGATCGGCTCGCTGAATCCCGACGGCGCTGGCAGCAGCGAAACCATCTGGGGCCCGACGGGCCACCTGTTCTGGGACAAGGACAACTTCAAGGCCGGCGTGTTCGTCGGCTATCAGGACCTTGGCGACACCTTGAGCTCGGGCACCACGATATTCGGCTATGGTGTGGAAGGCCGCTGGGCCGCCAGCGACGCCGTCAGCATTGGCGCTCTGGCCGGCTGGGGCACCATCAATCTCGATGGCGCGCCGGATATGGACCTGACCGCCTACAAGGCCGACATCAGTATCTTCTCCAGCGACAACCTGCGTTGGGACGCCTCGGTCACCCGCACCAGCCTGGATTGGGGTCCCTTCTCGGGCGACTCGACGATCTGGGGCGTCGGCGCTGAATGGCAACTGTCCGACAGGCCGATCTCCTTCACGTTCGGCTATTCCAGCGCTTCCACCGACCTCAGCGGCGCCAGCAACGCCACCACCTGGAGCCTCGGCGTTCGCCACACCATCGGCGGCAGCCTGAAAGACCGCGATCGCACCAGCTCGCCGTTCCTCGGCCTGCCGTTTGCCTTCGGTGGCATTGACGGCATCTTCGGCGCCCTGGGCTCATCGTTGCAGGACCTCGTCGACTGCTTCGACGAAGACCAATCCTGCCCTAGCAACACTGCGATCAACGCGTGGGAAGACGGCTTCGACGGCGATTTCAACGAAGAGGACCTCTTCTGCTTCCTCGGCAGTTGCAACGACTAGGTCCAATAGCCGGGGCTACTACCCGGCTAGTAAGGCTTTAGCGCTCCCGGTGTTTCGACACCGGGAGCGTTTTTTATGCGCTGAGGGCAGGATGACCGGAAAGACGCACTCCGGAATTTGTTGCGGCCGCAAACAGGCGTAACGGTTGACCGGACAAAACGTCGCAGTTAGCCAGAGCACTGCATATTTCGCCAAAGGGGGATATACCCATGAACAAGTTACTTTTGGCCGGCGCAGCTTCGCTGGCTCTTTCGATGGGCGCTGCCGCTGCGCACGCCCAGAGCATCACCACCGGCTTTATCGGCGCCAGCTACTCCGACATCGATCTCGGCGGCAGCGGGGCAAATCTCTACGATCTGTCGGGCACCGTGGCCTTCGACGTCTCGGATGACGTCGAAGTGCAGCTCGACGGTCACGCCGGCTCGCTCGATCCGAATGGCGCCGGCAGCAGCAGCGAGACCCTCTGGGGCCCGACGGGCCACTTGTTCTTTGATAAGGGCAACTACAAGGCTGGCGTCTTCCTCGGCTACGAAGATTTCGGTGACACCTTCGGTTCGGGCACAACCCTCACCGGCTATGGCGTGGAAGGCCGTCTGGCCGCGAGCGACAACCTAAGCGTGGGCGCTTTGGCCGGCTGGGCCACCGTCAACATCGACGGCTCGCCGGATCTGGACCTCACCACCTACAAGCTGGACGCCAGCCTCTTCAGCAGCGACCATCTGCGCTGGGACCTGTCGGCGGCTCACACCCGGTTCGAGTGGGGCCCGTTCAACGGCAATGCGACGACCTGGGCGCTCGGCGGTGAATATCAACTGGAAGACAAGCCGATTTCGTTCACCTTCGGCATCGCCAACACGGCCAGCGACCTGGCCGCCGGCGACAACCGGACTTTGTCAGTCGGCGTCCGCTACACCATCGGCGGCTCTCTGAAGGATCGTGACCGCACCAGCTCACCGTTCGCTGGCCTGCCGTTCGCGTTCGGCGGCATCGGTGGATTGTTAGCCGGCCAGGCCTCGGTTCTCCAGGACTTCTACAACTGCTTCAACGAAGAAGGCTCTTGCCCGAACGAAGACGCCATCAACGAGTGGGTCGACGGGTTCGATGACTTCGATTGCTTCTTCGACGAATGCGACCAGTAGGGGCCGATGGACGAATAAGGTCTCGGCGTTTACCGGCGACCTTTTACTGCACAAAGATTGCGCCGACTCAGTTCGGCTCAGTCGGGCAGTATAGTCGCCGCGGGGTGATTGACGCCCCAGGGCCTACGCTTTAGCGCTCCCGGTGTTTCTACACCGGGAGCGTCTTAGTATGTCCAAGCTCGTCTTGCTGCGTCACGGCCAGAGCCAGTGGAATCTGGAAAACCGCTTCACCGGCTGGGTGGATGTCGACCTGACCGCCGAGGGCGAGGCCCAGGCCAACCGCGGCGGTGAGCTGATCAGGCAGGCCGGAATCCGCTTTGACCGCGCCTATGCCTCAGTGCTGACCCGGGCGGTGCGCACCGGATCCATCGCGCTCAAGGCGGCCGGCCAGGGCGACCTGCCGATGACCCGCGACTGGCGGTTGAACGAGCGCCACTACGGCGCCCTCACCGGCCTCAACAAGGCGGAAACGGCTGAAAAACATGGCGAGGATCAGGTCAGGATCTGGCGACGGTCCTATGACATTCCCCCGCCGCCGCTTGCGCCCGGCGGCGAATACGACTTTTCCGCCGATCCCCGCTACGGCGGCGCAGCGCTACCCGACACCGAAAGCCTGAAGACCACGCTGGATCGGGTACTGCCCTACTGGACCGCCGAGATCGCCCCGAAACTCAAGGCCGGCGAGACCGTCCTGGTCGCCGCTCACGGCAACAGCCTGCGGGCCATCGTCAAACTTCTGTTCAACGTCCCCAACGACGACATCGTCGGGATCGAAATTCCTACCGGCAATCCGTTGCTGATCGAGCTGGACGCCAGCCTGAGGCCGGTCAGCGCGCGCTATCTGGATGCCACGCGCGCCCAGCCGCTGCCGCCGGTGGCCTAAAGCCCACGTCTGGCCTAGGCTTTCAGGCCATGCCCACGCCCGACCAGGTCCTGTTCATGCGTCAGGCCATCGCCCTTGCTCGGGGGCAGGTGGGTCGCACCGGCGCCAACCCTGCGGTGGGCTGTGTCATCGTCCAGGGCGGCAAGGTGGTGGGCCAGGCCGCCACGGCCGATGGCGGGCGCCCCCACGCCGAGGAACAGGCGCTGCAGGTCGCCGGCGACCTGGCCAGGGGCGCACAGGTATTCGTCACGCTCGAGCCCTGCGGAGAGCGGACGGCGGGTGAGCCGTCCTGCGCCCTGCGCTTGCTGAGGGCGGCTGTGAGCGAAGTCTTCATCGCCTGCGCCGACGGCGCTCCCTTTGCTTCGGGGCGGGGCTGCGCCCTTTTGCTCGGCGGCGGCGTGGCGATCAACCGGGGACTGCTCGAAGACGAGGCGTCGACGCTCTATGCCGACTATCGTCCGCAGGGGTCGGAAAGGCGGGATTAACTTGCAGCCGCTAGGTTAGGCGGGGACCCCAGAGTTTATTGTTTTCAAACCCATGCCTCTAGCGACCACCGTTGGCGCCGTCCGCCGCATCGATCAGCGCGAAGCCGACGCAATTTGCGACCGGCACGACCGGCTGTGGTCCGCCAAACCCGGCGGCGCCCGGGCGGTTTTCGCCTGGATGGATTTGACCGCCCTAAACTTTCGCTCACGCAATCTCAACGACGCCGATTTCACCGGCGCCATCCTGGATGGCGCGAAATTCTGCAAGGCCCGGCTCGACCATGCGCTGTTCTTTGGCGCCGATGCCCAGAACGCCGATTTCACAGACGCTTCCCTGCGGCGGGCCGACCTGCGTGGCGCGTGCCTGCGAAACGCCGACCTCAGCGGCGCGGACATGTTCGAGGCCGACCTGCGCGAAGGCGTCATCGCCACCGCCGACCGGGCGCGCGGCCTGCGGGTCCTCGAACACGCCAAGCGGGCCAGCGAGGCGCAAGGCGCCACCATGGCGGGAGCCAATCTTGAACGCAGCAAACTCGCCGGCGTCGTAGCGGTGCGCTGCGATTTTACCGACGCCATCCTCAAGGACGCCAATCTGGTCCGGGCCAATCTCAAACAGGCGACCTTTCATGGCGCGAATCTGGCCGGCGCCGACCTGACCGGCTCGGACCTCGGCGGAGCCGACCTGCGCGATGCGATCCTGGTTGGCGCCAAGACCTATGCCGCGAATCTCTTCGAGGCGAACATGACCGGGGCGCTGACCGACAAGCTGGCCGGCAAGGATGTCAGCGACCTGCCCTATGAAGCGATGATCCACGACCACGCCTTGTGGTGCGAATCCGGTGGCGCGGAAGGCACGCCATCGACGTTCGACGAGGCGGACCTGCGCCTGCTCAAGACCCTCAAGGGTTTCAATCTCACAGCTCTCTCGGCCAAGGGCGCTGTGTTCTACGGCCTCAATATGGAAGGCGTGCAACTACAGGGCGCTCACCTCGAAGGCGCCGATTTCCGGGCCTGCAATCTGCGCCGCGCCGACCTGCGTGGGGCGAGGCTGGCCGGCGCCCGGTTTTCCGCCGCCGACATGCGCGAAGCCCAGATGGGCCCGCTGCTGATCGGCCCGGACCGGCTCCTGCCGTGCGATCTGACCCGCTCCGTAGCCAAGGGCGTGGATTTCAGCGGCGCGGACCTGCGCCACGCCATCTTCCTGGCCGCCGATCTGACGCGCTCACGCTTTACCGGGGCTCTGATGAAGGACACCGACCTGACCGCCTCACATCGCGACGGGGTCATCGGTCTTGAGGAGCGCCACTAGGCGGCCGTCGCATGGTTGCCAGGTCCTCAAAAATGAAAGACCCCCTCGCCAAGTTGGGAGGGGGTCTCATGGACAAGCGATGCCGGAGCCTTACGCCGCCTTCGCCTTCTTGGCGATGCGAGGAGCCTCGACGGCGCCCGTACTGATCGGAATGGTGCGGGGCTTCAGCTGTTCAGGAAGCTCTCGCCTGAGCGATACGGTGAGCAGGCCGTCCGCAAGGTCGGCGTGCTCGACGAATACGTGGTCGGCCAGCTGGAAGCGACGCTCGAAATTGCGCTCGGCCAGGCCCCGGTGCAGGAAACGCCGCTGGTCTTCACCATTGGCGGCCTTGCGGCCCTGAACAGTCAGGACGCCTTCCTTGACCTCGACACTCAGCTCTTCCGGCTTGAAGCCGGCGACAGCGACTTCGACGCGGTAGGCGTTTTCGCCTGTGCGTTCGATGTTGTAGGGCGGATAACCAGAACCGCCCTCGGCGGCCGCGGCGTCCAGCAGAGCGAACAAACGGTCAAAACCGACGGCGCTGCGGTAAAGGGGGGAATAGTCAACGGTTCTCATGGGGAACATCCTTCTTCATCAAGCAAGGTTGCGATCTTCGAAGGCCCGGACATCCAGCGCCTTCAAGCTATGAGGTAGGAGGCCCGGCCCGGCTTTCAAGAGCCGCCCTCGTCCGACACGGCGCCTTTCACTCGCCGCAAATCGGAGCATAACCACGCACGATGGACCGCAGAACTTTGATCATTGGCGCAGGCACGAGCCTTTTGGCGGCGTGCGGCGGCAAGCCCAAGTCCAAGACTCCACCCCCTAAGGGTCCGGCGCAAATCCTCGAGCGGGTGCTGGCCGGGGACTGGCGCACCGAGGCCGACCGGGCGCGGGACCTCTGGCGACACCCCGCCCAAAGTCTTGCCTACTGGGGCCTGAAGCCGGGAATGACGGTGGTCGAACTGTGGCCGGGCGTTGGCTGGTATTCGGATATTCTGGCGCCCTATCTCGAACAGACAGGCGGCAAGCTCTATGCCGCGACCCAGGCGCCGGACGAACCGCAAGGCCCGGCCACGGAAAAGATGGTCAGCGACTACCGGCGCAAGATGCGCTCGCGCAGACGGCTCTATGGAGAAGTGACCTTCACTGAGTTTGGCCGTCATTCCGGCCCGCTGGCGCCGGCGGGCACGGCGGACATGGTGCTTTTCCTGCGCAACGTTCACAACTGGATGGCCGGCCAGATCGCCGAAAAGGCCTTCGCCGACGCCTTCGCCGTGCTCAAACCCGGTGGCGTCCTGGGCGTCGAGGAACACCGCGCCGCTTCTGACGCGGTTCAGGATGTGCTGGCTTCAAACGGCTATGTGCAGGAGTCCTTCGTCATGCAGCTGGCCTCCGAGGCCGGGTTTGCCATGCCCCAATCGAGCGAGATCAACGCCAACCTGACCGACACCAAGGACCATCCCTTCGGCGTCTGGACCTTGCCGCCCACGCGCCTTTCCGCCCCCAGGGGCCAGCCTGCGAACCCGGCCTTCGATCATTCCAAATATGACCAGATCGGCGAGAGCGACCGCATGACCTTGAGGTTCGTCAAACCCGACCCCAGCCTGGCCCCACCGCCCGCGCCTGTCTCAGCGCCGCCCGCGCCGGTTAAAGCCGCTCGATAGACCGCGACAGCGCCTCGATCTGCTCCGCCTGATCCAGGAAAGGGCGCCGTTCGTATCAGAAGGGAAGGCCGCGCAACCGGCGCACCCAACTCCAAAGGATTGTCCAATGAAACGCCTGCTTGGAGGTTTGATGGCGCTGCTGGCGCTGCCGGCGAGCGCCTTCGCCGCACTAAAAGTCGGAGATTCGGCGCCATTGTTCAGCACCGAAGCCTCCATGGCCGGCAAGCCCTATGCCTTCGACCTCAATGCCGCCCTGCGGAACGGTCCGGTGGTGCTGTATTTCTTTCCCGCTGCATTCACCGCCGGCTGTACGGTTGAGGCGCACGCCTTTGCCGAAGCGGCCGATGCGTTCAAGGCCCAGGGCGCTACCCTGATCGGCGTGACAGCCGGTAACATCGAACGGGTGCGGGAATTTTCGGTCAGCGAGTGCAGCAACAAGTTCGCGGTCGCCGCCGACCCCGGCGCCAGGATCACCAGGAGCTACAAGGCCGCCATGGGACCGATGGCCGTGTCGAGCCGCACCTCTTACGTCATCACGCCAGACCGCCGGATCGCCTATGTTTACAGCGCACTAAGCCCTGACAACCACGTCAGGAACACGCTCGACGCTGTAACCGCCTGGCGAAGGGCGCATCGATGAGGACCGCTGCGATCCTGGGATTCGTCATGGCGATCTTTGGCGCCACGGCCAGTTCGGCCACCGAGCAGCCGGTCTATTCGGTCGTTGAAAAGACCGGCGCCGTTGAAATC
>CANJME010000008.1 GCA_947475875.1 Caulobacteraceae bacterium
ACAACGGCGTGCGCCCGCACAGCTCCCTGAACTACCGGCCGCCAGCGCCTGAATCGTTCGTCCCCCGCAGCGGCGGCATCGTGCCATGGGCGAGCGCGCCAGCTGTTGGAGGCGCGCGCTCGCCCACCCCGACCATGGCGTTACAGACTGCCGTGTACTAACAATGAAACTGGATCACCTCTCGGGGGCTGGCCAGGGCTTTTAGCGGCGATGGGGAAGTCAGAGACATGAAACGCAGGAACCTGGTTGGCGCGGCGGTGGTCGCGGTCATGACAGCCGGATTGCTGGCCGCGAGCGCGCCCAGTTGGTCGCAGCAGGCTGGCGCGGCGGGCGCCGGCGGCCGTGGCGGCGGGCGGGGGGGCGCTGCAGCGGCGGCGCCAGTTCCGACCGGCAAGTCGGCGGTCGTGCGGGTGGCCGGCGGCGAGATCCGGGGTATTCTGTTCGGCGACGTCGCGGTCTGGCGCGGCGTTCCTTTCGCCGCCGCGCCGGTGGGCGACCTGCGCTGGCGTGCGCCGCAGCCGGTGAAGGCCTGGACGGGTGTGCGCGAAGCGGCGGCCTATGGCGCGAGCTGCACCGCCCCGCCCATGGGCTCGGAAGACTGCCTGTTCCTCAACGTCTATGCGCCGACGGACGCCAAACCGGGCGCCAAACTGCCGGTGATGCTGTGGATTCACGGCGGCGGGTTCACCGGCGGGTCGGGCTCGACTTATGATGGCACGCCCTACGTCAAACAGGGCGTCGTCTATGTGTCGATCAACTACCGTATGGGCCGGGCCGGCTGGTTCGCCCACCCGGCGATCACCAAAAATGCGCCCGCGAACGAGAGCGTCGACAACTTCGGCCTGGAGGATCAGATCGCGGCCCTGCGCTGGGTGCAGGCCAACATCGCAGCCTTCGGCGGCGACAAGAACAACGTCACCGTGTTCGGCGAATCCGCCGGCGGGGTCTCGTCGATGTACCTGATCACCGTGGAGCCGACGAAGGGCCTGTTCCACAAGATGATCGCCGAATCGAGCTTTGGCCTGGCTCCGGCTTTCGACGCGAAACAATCCGAGCGGATCGGGGCCGAGTATTTCGCCAAAAAGAACATCGCCGGCGATTCCGCCGCCACGCTCGCGGCCATGCGCCGCGTGCCGTGGGCGGACCTGCAGGAGCGGGGCGTTGTCGGCGACACCCAGCCGATCATCGACGGCAAGCTGATCAAGCGCGATTCCGGCACGGCCTTCTCGGAAGGCAAGGAGCACAAGGTGCCGCTGCTGCTGGGCGGCAACAGCTACGAAGCGAGCCTCTGGCAGACCGCCGATCCCGCCGCCCGGCTGGCGAAGCTGGGGACTCTCCCGGCCGAGTACGCGCCCGCAGGCTGGGATGCGCGGCGGACCATCAACGAGCTGGTCACCGACTATTTCATCAGCGGGGAAGACCGCGAGATCGCCCGCTGGCACGCCCGCAACGGCGCGCCGACCTATCGCTATTTCTTCTCCTACCTGCCGCCGGTCCAGCGCACGCCCGCCTCGCAGGGCGTCGCCCACGGAGGCGAGGTGAACTATGTGTTCGCGCGCGGCCTGGGCGACCCGCAGGACGTAGCCACCAGCCAGGCCATGGTCGCCTATTGGACGGCGTTTGCGAAATACGGAACGCCCGGCGCTGCAGGTGGGGTGACCTGGCCCAAATTTGACCTGACCACCGAAGCCCTGATGGAGTTTTCCTCGACCGGGCCAGTGGTGCGCAATCACTTCTACAACGCCCGCCACGACTTTGTGCGCGACAATCGCAAGCGGATCGGCATGACCAACGATCCGGGCATGGCGCCCTACTACAACGCCAACCCGGCCGAGGAAGGCCCGCGGAATTATGTGATCCCGGGTCAGGCGGCGGCTAAGGCGGCTCCGAAGGCGGCGGCGAAGGCGAAGTAGCTTACCGCGCCGGCAGCGGCTGGGCGGCGAAACCGGCGATTATCGCGTCGCCCGGGACATGATAACTATCCCCGTCCGCCAGCTTGCCGCGAAGGGGCATCCGAGTGATCGACACCGCGCCCTTGATGACCCCACCATGCGCATCCTGATCATCGGCGGCGGCATCTCGGGCCTGGCCACGGCGCTCAGCCTCAAAGCGGCGGGATTCCAGCCGGTGGTCTATGAGGCGGTGGCGAACCCTGAACCGCTCGGGGTGGGCATCAACCTCTTGCCTCACGCCATGCGTGAACTCGCCGAACTCGGTCTTCTGGAGCCCCTGCGCGAGACGGGCGTGGAGATTGACGAGCTGGTCTATCTGACCAAGGACGGCCGGGACATCTGGCGCGAGCCGCGGGGCTTGGCGGCCGGATACCGCTGGCCGCAAATCGCCATCCATCGGGGTGAACTGCAGATGCTGCTGCTGCGGACCGTGCAGGCGCGGCTGGGGCCGGACGCGGTGCGCTTTGGTCATATGCTCCACGACCTGGAGACGTCGGATAGGGGCGTAACCGCCCATTTCATCGACCGGGCCAGCGGCCGCTCGTTGGGCTCGGCACAGGGCAAGGTGTTGATCGCCGCAGACGGCATCCATTCGGCCGTGCGCCGCAAGTTCTATCTCGATGAGGGCATTCCGAAATGGAACGGGGTGACCTTGTCGCGCTCGACCACCCGCATGGCCGCCCCGCCGGGCGGCGCGCGCATGATCTGGGCCGGGCATTCGCGACAGAAGTTCGTCGCCTATCCGATCCGGCATGATCCGCGGACGGGTGAGACCCTGCTCAACTGGATCTGCGACCTGAAATCCGGGTCGACCGCGACCCCGCCCCCCGAGGACTGGAACCGCAAGGGCGACCGGGCGGCCCTGCTGTCGGCCTACAAAGGCTGGCGGTGGGAGGAGATCGACGTGCCGGCGATCATCGCCGCGTCCGGCGATATCTATGAGTTCCCGATGGTCGACCGGGACCCCCTGCCGCGCTGGACGTTCGGGCGGACCACGCTGCTCGGCGACGCCGCCCATCCGATGTATCCGGTCGGATCAAACGGGGCGACGCAAGGGATCATCGACGCCCGAGTCATCGCCTTCCACCTGGCGGGCGCGCCAGATGTGGATACGGCCCTGGCGCGCTATGAGGACGAGCGGCGCGAAGCCACATCCCGCATCGTGCTGATGAACCGGGCCCAGGGGCCCGACAAGGTGATGGACCTGGCTGAAGAGCGCGCGCCTACCAAGGCGCATGACCTTGACGCCGTACTGCCCCATTCCGAACGGGCCGATATCGCGGCGGGATACAAGAAGGCGGCGGGCTTCGACCCGGCCAGCCTGAACGCCCGGCATAGCTATTCTCTGAAGGACTGGCCCGCATGAGCACTCCGATCTGGTTTGGCGCTGTCGATCTGCAGTATCTGAACGAGCGCTACGCCAGCGATATCAACGGCCGCCTCGGCATCGAGCTGACCGGCCACGGGCTCGACTGGCTGGAAGGGCGCATGCCGGTCGATGCGCGCACCCATCAACTGATGGGCATATTGCATGGCGGCGCCTCGGTGGTGCTTGCCGAAACCCTGGCCAGCGCGGCCGCCAACCTGTGCGTCGATCCGGCCGGGTTCTTCTGCGTCGGGCAGGAGGTGAACGCCAACCATCTGCGCTCGGTCACCGAGGGCCATGTGTCGGGCGTCGCCCGTCCAATTCACCTGGGCCGGACCAGCCAGGTCTGGGGCATAGAGATCAAGGATGACCGGGGGCGGTTGACGTGCGTGTCGCGCCTGACGATCGCGGTGGTCGCCCGGCGGCCGTAGCCGCGCATCTTACCGCACCACCGGCGTCGAGCCGCCCAGCACATACTCGGGTTTTGAATAGTCGGCGATGATTTGGGCGTCTTTTTCGGCGGTCAGCACCCGGGTAATCGCATGGCGCTTGGTCAGATCGACCGGCCGGCCGGCTGGCCATGTCGGTGGTTGCAAATTCCATGAAGCGGACGCCTGAAGATTCGAAGTCGGGCGGAACGCCTTCGGTTTTGGCGCGGATCAGCACCATCTCGGCGTAGGGGAAGTTGGACCCCGGCGCGCCGACGGCGCCGTTGCGCGGCAGGCGGGCGAAGGTGGGCGGCTCATGTCGATCTGGTCGACCAGCGAGTGGTCCGCGGCGTCAAAGGTGCTGATCTTGCCCGAAGCACCGATGGCCGGAGCCGCGGCGAGGCATCGGCATGAAAAAGGTCACGCAAGCTCTCCCTGTCGTATCAGGCCCGCGGTTGTGGCGTGGACGGCCGGGTTTGGCAATTTCCTGCCGGGGGCGGCGTCAATCGTGGACTGGATAGGGCGCCAAGTTTTCGATCACCTCTTCTACACGATCGGCAAGCGGTTTGCGTTTGCCGCTGGCGGCTTTGGTCTTATCCGCACGGCCCGTCGTCGCAACGCCCGACGGGGCATCCGGCGCTTCCACACAGCCGGGTAAGGGCCCTGGCGTCAGCTTGTCCATGAGCACCTCCTCGTTGGTGAGAGATGAAGTATGGCCGCGCGTATTTGACCAAGGTCAAGGACATAAGCCCGGCGCGGGTTGATTGGTCGCCTTGCATGACGCAGGTAGGCGATCAGACGCTCAGGCGCGCCCGCGATCTTTTCCTCGGCCGTCATGCCGTCGGGATCCTGCAGAATGACTATGCGTCTGGCGGCGCGCAGCAGCGGCAGGGCCCCGTGCACGGCGCGGCCGGCGGCGAGACTGCCGTCCCAGGCGATGGCGATCACGCCCCCCTCGATGGGGTCCGCGGCGCGCACCACCAGCATGGGCGCGCGTACCCGCAACAAGGCCTCGCCAGGCGAGCCTGCGAAAAACCCCTCGCCCTGGACGGTGGCTTCGCCGACGACCACGAGATCGGCCAGCGGGCCTTCCCGGTCAATCAGGCGCCAGGCCGGATCGCGGTCAGCCGCGACGATCTCGCCCATTGGGTCGCCTTCGACCGCGTTAAGGCCCGTCTCGGGATCCTGAAGCATGACGATGCCGGGCGCGGCGCGACGGCCATAGTCCAGGCCCAGCGCCTTCGCCGTCCGACGGGCGAGTGCGGCCATTTCCTTGCGCATCTGAATTTGCCCGGCAGTGATCTCCTCGATGGCGCTGGCGGCCAGATAGGAGGTGCCGAAGGCGTCCGCCCAGATGACCGCGTCGGTCAACATCAGGGAGGGGATGACCTTGACGAGGGCCTTTTCACGTTTGGCGAGCTCGCCGGCGGCGAGCAGGGTGGCGTCGTCGTCGCGTGCGCCGGAGAGAATGCAAAGGATGTTGGCGTAGCTCATGGAGGTCTCCTGGTTGGCGGCAGGAGACCTCACATCCGAGCGCTCGTCCTTGACGAGAATCAACTCGACGGTCGAAACCCTAGGCGGGCGCGCCCGCGCCGTTCTTGCCGGCCTTGCGACGGCGCGGTTTGATCAGGAACGACCACAGGCCAAGGCCGCCGAGGCCGGCCATGGCCAGGCCGCAGAGCGTCGCCACAACGTCATAGAGACGGCCGCCGACGGTCGCCGTGTGAATTGGATAGAAGGCGTCGAACATCCGGGTTCCACGCGCCAGAGCCTGCGGATCGACAACCCCGAGAATCTCGCTGTTCCTGGGGTTTATGACCACCTTGGTCTTGCCCTCGGGATTCCATTCGGCCGGCTGCTGCATCAGGATCTGGGCCCGCGCGCCCGGGAACGAGGGCCAGATGATCACCCGCAGGCGGGCGCCAGGGAAAGCGCCCTGTGCGGCGGCCAGGGCCTTGGGCCAGTCGATATCACCATCATCCGCGGGCGGAAAGAACTCCTCCGCCTCGGGACCGGGCAAGGCCTTGACCAGCCACTTCTGGGCAGTCTGGTAAAAGATCATCGCGCTGCCGGTCAGGCAGAAAATGAAGACCGGGATAGCGAAGATCAGGCCGATGTTGCGGTGGGTGGCGATCAGATCCGGGCGGCGCGGCGAGCGGGGCCAAAGGCGCAGGCGGCTGGCCCGCCAGACGGGCGCCCAGACGATGAGGCCGGTTAGAATGAGCGCTAGGGCCGCCAGGCCCGCGAAACCGACCACCTTCATCCCAGTCTCGCCGGCCAGCAGAAAGTGGTGAAGGTTGTAGACCCACACTTCAGGCCGGCCCGCGCCTTCCCAGGTCGCGGCCGTGTGGCCATCACCCGCCAGATAGGCGAAGTGCTCGTCGTGCAGAAACACCTGGTGCAGACCTTGCCCCGGTCGGGCGAAGACCATGTACTTGGGTGGATGGCCAAAGGCGTGCTCGGCGGCCTCGGCGACGGCCCCCAGGGCCTGGGGCGTGGCTGGTGCGGCCTGCCTGGCCTCAGGGATGGTCAGCCGCAGAAAGTCGGAGCTCCAGACCAGCAGGGCGCCGGTGAGGCCAAGGACGATCAGCAGCAGCGAGAGCGCCGCGCCGGACCAGGCGTGGAGGGTGCGCACAAGACCCAGAACAAACCTCATGTCGCGCGCCCTCTACATGGCCGGTCAGGCCTTGGTCTTTTTGACCGGTTCGCCCTGGGGTGAGACGCCGTCGGGGATTTCGCCGGTCTTCGGATCGACAAAGGGTAGCAGATATTTCGAATGGCAGGCGGTGCAGACTTCATACACCTGGCCACCGGTGTCGAACATCTTTTGGCCGTCCTTGGCCTGGACCGCGTCCTGGGCGGCGTGGGCCGCCACGTTCAGTCGCTCGGCGAATTTCAGCCAGTCGCCGTTGTCGTTCTTCTCAACCACCCGCACATAGCCGGGCAGCTTGAGGATGTTGCTCATCTGGATGAGCTGCTGGGTCCCGTTCTCGGCGATGGTCCACTGGGCCTCGGCGGCCTCGATTGCGGCTCGGTCGGTAAGGGTTTTCGGGTCCACCGGCACGCGGCTGCGGGTGCCGGACGCGTCAACATAGTCGCCCGACCGGTCCCAGAACGACCAGGCGCCGGGATCCATGACGTGGCCCATCACCTCCTTCAGGGGAACGCTGACATCGAAGTCGGCTTCGGCCGATTTCTTGGCTGGCGAACAGGCGGCGAGTGCTGTGAGAACGCCTGCCAGGGCGACTTTGCGAAGCATGACCGATGGGTCCTTTCTTGAGGTCCGGCGAAGCGGGGCCGAGGCTATTTTGTTAGCACGTCGGAGCTGTTTTTTCTGTTCGGGGGGAGTCCCTAAGGGAGATTACGTAGCAACGGGGGCGATCACTTGTGCATGGGCTTGCCGCTGACCGAAATGCCGGGCGGAAGCAGGCCCGTCTTCGGATCGAGGAAGGGAATGAGGTACTTCTGGTGGCACTCGCCGCAGACCTCGTAGATGTCGCCACCGGTCAGAAACATCTTGTCGCCATCCTTGGCGTCCACTGCGTCCAGCGCCAGGTGCGCGAGGCCGTTCAGCTTGTCGGCGTATTTGATCCAGTCGCCGTTATCGTTCTTCTCCACGGTACGCACATAGCCGGGCAGTTTGATCAGGTTGGTCGCCTGGATCAGCTGGATCACCGAATAGCGCGCCTGGTCCCATTCCTTCTGCGCCGCTTCCTTGGCCTTCTCGTCGGTCAGCTTGGCCGGATCGGGGGGAACCTTGCTGGTGGTTCCGTCCGGCCCGGTGTTTTCGCCCTGGCGGTTCCAGTAGCCCCAGGCGGCCTGGTCCATGATCCCGCGCATGACGTCCTTCAGAGGAACGCCAAAGTCGAACTCGGACTTCGGGGTCTTCTGGGCCGGAGAGCAGGCGAGCAGCGGCAGGCAGGCCGCGGCGAGAAGGAGCTTTCTGATCATGGGGCTTTCCCGGTAGGCGCCGCAGGAACGGCGGCACGACTGAGGACATGTTGCGCCGGCAGGTCCGGCCGCGCGCTGGTGGCCGGAACATTGGCGATGACGTTGCTGAGATTGCCGGGCTGTCCGGAAGGGATTAGCTCGTAGAACCCGCTGATCCGCAGGCGGACGATGACCGGTTTTTCGCTGGAGTTCTGAAACATCCAGCCCTGGATGCCGTCGAAGGGCGCAATCAGCGAGCCATGCTGGCGAAGGCCGAACCCCTGCTTGTAGGAGGCGACCGTCATGCCCTCGCCGGCGCTCTTTTCCAGGGTGTGGCCGTGGAAGTCGTAATGGAACTCGCGCGGGTTCTCCGCCCCGATCACCTCCCAGTCGAAGATCAGGGTGGCGTCCTTGGTCATGCGAACCTTGTATTCGAGATCGGAATTCTTGTAGCCGCCAAGAAAACCGCTGAGCGGAATCTCGATAACGTCGGTGCGATAGGGCGTTTCGTAGGCATGGGCTCGGGCGATGGCGCCGGACTTTGAGTCCACCAGCGTGTCCTTCGGCGCCCAGATGCGGGCAAGGCCGGTGACCTTGCCGATGCCCAGCGGGTCGATGCCATATTCGGCCGGGACCACCGCGCCGAACACGATCAGGCCTCCGGCGGCGACCGCCCCAGTCGTGGCGATCAGGAGCTTTGCCCGGGACAGGCGCGGCGAGGTGGTTTGGATGGAACTCATCTAGAGACCTCCGAGGAAATAGGCGGCGAGTTGCCGGGTCATGAACACCGAGCCCGCAACCATGATCAGGACGTTGGCGGCGACAGCGGTGCGGGCGAACAGCCGCGTCCGGCGCCAGGCGGTCATCGCCAACAGGATCAGGGACAAGGCAATGATCTGGCCGATCTCCACCCCAACATTAAAGGAGATGAGGTTGGTGACCAGACCGTTCGGATTGAGGTGCAGGCTCTGCAGCTTGGTGGCCAGGCCAAAACCGTGGACCAGGCCAAAGCCCAGGACGACGGGCCGGTTGTCCGGCTGAAACCCGAACAGGGTCTTCATGCCGCCGAGGTTGTCGAAGGCCTTGTAGATCACCGAAAACCCGATCACCGCGTCGACCAGGGCCGAGTCCATGCGGATATTGAGCAGCACCCCGGCCAGCAGCGTGATCGAGTGGCCCAGCGAGAACATGGTCACGTAGAGGGCGATCTGCCGGAAGCGGAACAGGAAGAAGATCACACCTAGCAGGAAGAGCAGGTGATCGTAGCCGGTGACCATGTGCTTGGCGCCGAGATAGGCGAACGGAAGCGGGTCGGGACCGGTGGTTGCGGCGACGAAGGCCGCATCCTTGCCGCCGATGGCGTGCGCCGTGGCGGGCGACGCCAAACCAAACTGAAACCAGACGATCAAACCAACGACCCAGGCGACGAGCGCGCTGAGGCCGTGGGCCCTTCTCATCCTGATTATGTCGTATCGCCTCGTCACTACATGGCCCTCATCGCCAGGCGCTCGAGAGCCTGGCTTTTCAAGACTAGCCTTAAGTGCGCCCCGGGCGAAACCACCTTGATGTCTGTCAACCGATGCGGTCCGGGCCGCCAAAATCGTCCGCTAGGGGTTCGGAGCGGCGGGCGGCGCCTTCGGCGGCTCAATGGCCTGAGGACCGTTCGGGCCCATGCACATCGCGGCCATCGGCATGGCTGTTGGCGCATGAGGCATGGCGTCGGACTTCATCGGCATGGCCGGCGCGGCGGCGCCCGGAGCGGGGGCTTGCGCCTTTGGCATGGGCATTCCAGCCCGGCCGCCCGGCCTGGAGTCGCCTGATGAAATCCGTGGCTCTGCCCCTGATCCTGTTGGTGACGCTGTCGGCCTGCGCCTCCTCCGAGACCACCCATCTGGAAAAGTCGAACGACGTCGGCGTGGCCGCCCAGCAGCCGTTGCGCCACCTTAACCTGGTGAAGAACGAGATTCCGCCGGTCCTGCGCCAGGCTGTGACCGCGCCCTATGCCCTGAGCGACCCTGTGACCTGCGATGGCCTGGCGCAAGACATCACTGCCCTCACCGCAATCCTGGGCCCCGACATGGACGTTCCGCCGGGACCCAACGGCGGCGGCGGCGACGCCGTGATCGCCGATCTGGTGCGCGGCGTGGTCGGCATCCCGTTCAGCGGGCTCATTCGCAACATGAGCGGGGCCGCGGCGCGCGAGCGCGAGGCGCGGCGGGCGATCCTGGCCGGCATGGCGCGACGCTCGTATCTGAAGGGCGTGTCCCACGACCGGAGTTGTTCGTGACTTCCCTATGATTTCGATCAAAGGCGGGAGACCATCGTTCAGGCAGGAGTACAGGGATGAGCCGACTTCAACGCCACCTTGAACGCCATCTGGTCCAGCGCATCGGCTGGCTGCGCGCCGCCGTGCTGGGCGCCAATGACGGGATCGTCTCCACCGCCAGCCTGGTCGTTGGGGTCGCCGCGGCTTCGAGCGGCAAGGCGGAGGTTCTGATCGCGGGCGTGGCGGGCCTGGTAGCCGGCGCCATGTCGATGGCGGCCGGAGAATATGTTTCGGTTAGTTCACAGGCCGACACCGAAAGCGCCGATCTGAAACGGGAAACAGCTGAGCTGGCTGGCAGTCCGGATTCCGAATTGGCCGAACTGACGGGAATCTATGTTTCCCGGGGACTGACGCCTGATCTGGCCAGCAAGGTCGCTGAACAGATGATGGCGGGCGACGCCTTGGCCGCTCACGCCCGGGATGAACTCGGCATCCTGGAGATCACCCGCGCCCGGCCCGTACAGGCAGCCCTGACCTCGGCCGCCACCTTTTCGGCCGGCGCGGCCGTACCCCTGCTCAGCGTGATGGTCACGCCGGTGAGCCTGCTTGGACCGGTCGTTTCGGCCGCCTCTCTGGTCTGCCTGGCGGTTCTGGGCGCGATCGGCGCCAGGGCAGGCGGCGCCAATATCTGGAAAGCCTCGTGGCGCGTCACGTTCTGGGGCGCCCTGGCCATGGCGCTTACGGCCGGCATCGGCCTGATCTTCGGCCAAACAGTCTAGAGCCAACCGGTCGGCAGGGTTGATCCGCATCAAGGCGCGGACTTCCCGATCTGCAAGGATTTCGGCGCAATCCAACCCTTGAGGCGCCTTGTGGGCAAACGCATTCTGATCATCAACGGACATCCGGACCCCTCGCCGGAGCGGTTCTGCGCGGCCCTGGCGGAAGCCCACGCCGCCAGGGCCGAGCCGGGCGTCAAGGGCGGCTTTCGGGGACTGCTCAAGGGCCTGTCGGTCCGGCTGATGGTGACCATGGGGATGCCGGCGCCCATCTATCGCCTGGCGTTCGGAGGCTTCGGCGTTCGGGCTTTGGAACGCGGCGTGCTGCGCTTGGCCCGCATCGGCCCCATCCGTCACGACTACGTCGGCATGGTCGAAGGCTCAGCCGAGGCGCGCATGAGCTGGCTGAACCACGCCCCTGTTCTTGGCCTGACCGGAAGGTAGATCGATGCGCCGCCTGCCTCTTCCTCTCCTCTTGGCCGCTTGCCTGTCGACATCGGCGTGCGTGAGCCTGCCCATCTACCCATTCGTGACCGAAGAGGACACCGCTCGCCACAGGGGATACAACTACGCCCAGGACAATTGCGCCGGCTGTCACCAGATCGGTTATCAAGGCGCCAGCAAGAACCCCCAGGCCCCGGCCTTCGGACAGATCCAAAGGTCCTACAGCCGTACAGGGCTCGAACGGGAACTCGACGCCGTAAGTGAAGTAGGCCACTTCGGCATGCAGCCCAGACCCATTTCGCCGACCGACCGGACCGATCTCGCCACCTATATCGAAAATCTCAGGAGGCCCTGACGCCGATGCTGCTTGCTCTGTTTCTGGCGCAGTCTCTCGCGGCCGCGCAGCCCCACCTGCCGCCACCGGACGTCGATGTCGCCAAGGGTCGCGTATTCGCTGCCGACCGCTGCGGTCTGTGTCATGCCACGGGGCCAAAAGGCGCGAGCCCGCTTCGCAAGGCGCCGCCGTTCCGCGACCTGCACAAGCGCTACGACATCGACGGTCTGGCCGAGGGCCTGGCGGAAGGCATAGGCGTAGGCGACGTGCGCATGCCCGAACATGTTCTGAAGCCAGAGGAAATCGACAACCTGCTGGCTTACATCAAGAGCCTGTCGCCTCGCGGCCGGTAGTCTGCTCTCGTCAGAAGCGCAGCCATTCGCTAGTGTTTGAGCGGGAGCGGGTTGATGGTCGACGGCAGCGTGAACGAGCAGGACCCTGCCGAAGCCGAATTGTCGCTGCTGCGTGACAGCGAGGCGCACCTGCGCTCGATCCTGGCCACCATTCCCGACGCCTTGGTGATCATCGACGAACACGGAATCATGAGCTCGTTCAGCGCCGCGGCCGAGCGCCTGTTCGGCTGGAGCGCAGCAGACGCCGTCGGACAAAACGTCAGCATCCTGATGCCCCAGCCATACCGTGCCGCCCACGACGCCTATCTGAATCGCTATCTGACGACGGGGGAGCGGCGCATCATCGGGATCGGCCGCATCGTGGTCGGCCAACGCAAGGATAGCTCGACCTTTCCCATGGAGTTGTCGGTCGGCGAGGCGAGATCAGGCGGCGGGCGCTCGTTCACCGGATTCGTGCGGGACCTCTCCGAGCGGCAGGAAACCGAGCGCCGGCTGCAGGATCTGCAGACCGATTTCGCCCACGTCTCGCGCCTGACGGCCATGGGCGAGATGGCCTCTTCCCTGGCTCACGAGTTGAACCAGCCGCTGTCGGCCATCGCCAGCTACGTCAAGGGTTCCGAAAAACTGCTTGAGGCCGAAGCGGTTGATCGCGAGCGGCTCCGGGACGCGCTTCGCCGCGCCAACGAACAGGCCTTGCGCGCCGGGGAGATCATCCGACGCCTGCGCGAGTTCGTGGCCAAGGGCGAGACCGAACGCGCCCCGGAAGACCTGGGCAAGCTGGTCGAGGAAGCCAGTCTCCTGGCGCTGGTCGGCGCCAAAGAGCACGGCGTGCGAACCCGCTTCGACCTGGACTCGAGCAAAACCATGGTGCGGGTCGACAAGATCCAGATTCAGCAGGTCGTCCTCAACCTTATCCGCAACGCCATGGAGGCCATGAGCGGCGGCGAGCGCCGAGACCTGGATATCCGGGTCAGCGCCGGCGAGCCGGGCATGGCCCTGGTGTCGGTCGCAGATACCGGTTCAGGGCTGTCGGACGAAGTCCTCAGTCTGTTGTTTCAACCCTTCATGACCACAAAAAAAACGGGCATGGGCATCGGCCTTTCGATTTCACGGAGCATCATCGAAGCGCACGGCGGACGTATCTGGGCGGAAAACCGGCCGGAAGGGGGATGCCAGTTCCACTTCACCCTCCCCATCATCGACGGCAAGGGAGGATAGCATGCCCGGAAAGGGTGAAGTCCATATCGTCGATGACGACGACGCCATCCGCGATTCTCTTGCCTTCCTGCTCGACACCTCCGGCTGGCGCACGCGCCTCTGGCCCTCGGCCGAGAGCTTTCTGGCCGAAGCGGAGGTCACGAAGATCGCCTGCCTGATCACCGATGTCCGGATGCCGGGCCTCAGCGGGCTCGATCTGGTGCAACGCCTCAACGCCCAGGGTTTTGTAGCGCCTATCATCGTCATGACGGGACATGGGGACATTCCGCTGGCGGTGGACGCCATGAAGGCTGGTGTCGTCGACTTCCTGGAAAAGCCGATCAACGACGACCTTCTAATGGGAGCGCTCGAAGCGGCCGTGAACAAGAGCCGCAAGGCGGCGCCGGACAGCCCGCAGGTGCTGGAGACCCGCAAGAAATTTCACGCGCTCTCGCCGCGCGAGCGGGACGTGCTCGACGGCGTGGTGGCGGGAAAGCCCAACAAGGTGATCGCTTACGAGCTGGGGATCAGTCCCCGCACGGTAGAGGTTTATCGGGCCGGGTTGATGTCCAAGACCGGCGCGGGCAGCCTGTCTGAACTGGTGAAGATGAGCATTCTCGCAGGTCTTTGACCCCGGTTGACCTGCGTCAATGCTGGAGGGCCGGCCATAGAGCATGGTCGCCCGCATGGACGCCCAAGTTCCCGATCGGCCAAAGGTCATTCTCGTAGACGACGACGAAGCCCTGCTGCGTGCGCTCGGGTTCTCGCTGGAACTGGAAGGTTTCGCCGTGGAATCGCACCTGGATGCGGTTTCCATAAAGCCTGAGAGCCTGCCGGCGCAGGATGCGTGCCTGGTGATTGACTACCACATGCCGGATACGGACGGAGTGCAGGTGCTGCAGGCTTTGCGCGCCAGCCAAGTGGCCCTGCCAGCGATCATCATCACGACCCACGCCGGGCCCCATCTACGCGCGACCGCCAGGCGCCTGGGCGCCACCATTGTTCAAAAACCCCTGATCGGACCGGCCCTCAGCAGCGAGATTCGCACCCTGCTCAAGGCCGCTTCGGCAAAAAAGGAGCCAATCATGCCCCACGACCAGATCTCCCTGGAACGCATCGTACTCGAGCTGGCGCGCGAGCCCGCCCATCCGCAGGGCGATCCGACCGAACGCTATGTCATTGTCGCCCCTCTGAGCGAGGATGGTCGGCTGGACGCCGAAGCCTGGAAAGCGAGCCGCGACCATTGCCGGGTGGCGCGTGAAAGCGGCAGCCATGCCGTTTCGCTCGGCCATCTGGTGCATGGGCCCGGCGGACACTGGATACTGCGGTTCGACATCACCAATGATCGGCCGGCCGAGAAGGGCTTTCGTTTCGAAGACGAGCGCTTTGTCCTGGGCGAATACATTTCCATTGAACGGGACGGCCGCACGCACGCCTTCCGCGTCGTCTCCTCGACCCCTGTGCGAGTCTGAAGGAGAGTCCGCTCTACGGTTTTCTCCTCGGCCTGTTCAGGCCCCGCCTCCGTATAATCCCTTAGGGGAACGACCTGAATTTTCGAGGATGCACCCGGCGCCTAGCCTGTCTCCATCAGTAACGGAGACAGCCGATGCGCTCTTTCAACACCGCGAGCCCCGCCAGCACCTTCGCTCCGCCCGCCGTCGCGCCCGGCGCCGACCTGGGTCCCATGAGCGTGCGCATGAGCTTTGCGAAGGAAGAGGAAATCTATGCTCAGGAAGAAGAGGCCGATCTGGTCTACCGGGTGGTTTCCGGCGCGGTGCGGATCACCTGTCTGATGGCCGACGGCCGCCGCCACGTGGCCGGTTTCCACTTCGCCGGTGAATTCTTCGGCCTGGAGAGCGGCGAGCAGCACGCCTTTTCGGCCGAGGCGCTGTGCGACACGGTCGTCGCCGTCGCCAAGCGCCGCCTGGTGGAGCGGGATGGGGAGATAGAGCGCCTGCTGTGGATATCCACGGCGCGGGAGATGTCACGCCTCCACGCCCACATGCTGCTGCTAAGCCGCAAGACCGCCTGCGAACGCGTCGCCACTTTTCTTGTGGAAATGGCTGACCGTCAGGGTCGCCAGGATAGCCTGTTCCTGCCCATGGGCCGGCAGGACATCGCCGATTACCTGGGCCTGACCATCGAAACTGTCTCGCGCATGATGACCAAGTTGCAGGCCGACCGGCTGATCGAAATGGAGGATCCTCGCCATGTGCGGATCCGCCATGGCGCCGCTCTCATGGACTGTTGCGAATAACCGCCAGTCAGGGCCGATCCGGCGGCGATGTCCGGATCGGCAATGTCTTCCAAAGCACGGCTAGTGGACCGTAACCATTACTCTCATGGTGTCGTCCGTGGTCGGCTGCTGATCGGGCTGGCGGTAGGAGAAAGTCAGCTCCTGCTGTCCGGGCGCCGCGCCGACATACTCGTAGACATCCAGGTTCAGGGCCCCATTGGCCGCTGGAACCGCCTTGTGCGTAGGCCCGGTCAGGGCCGAAGCGGCAGAGGAGGTGACGATCCAGTCGGTCTTGGGTCCGTCCATATCCGTCAGTTTGACGATTAGCGTCTGGCCCACCTTCACATCCACCTTGTCGCGGTCCATCGGGTTGTCGATGACCCGAGGGGTGGGTGAGGACTGGCAAGCACTCAGGATTGAAAGGGCTGCGAGGGCGGTCGCGGTCAGGGCCGAACGCGGGAAAGAGTGGGTGTGATACATGACATGCTCCTTGGATGAACTTCGCCATCAAGGCGGCTTTGCCGCGCGCCAACCTTGAGCAGGATCAACAAACGCCTCCGTAAATATACGTAGGGGTTATTCCTGAATGTCACCTGACCCGCCCGCGCCGTAAGGTTTGCGGCATTCAGGAGCCGCCTGAGCTTCGGGGCAGATCAATGATCCGCCAGTCGCCTTGGACCATCCTGCAACATCATTTCGGAGGTGCTCATGTCGTTTGCGTCACAGATTTATCTCGCCATGGTCGTTGGCGGTTTCTCGCTCTTCTTCGTGACTTTGATGTTCATCTGGATCTCGACACGAGGCTGGGCCCCCAGGGACGAAGTCGCGATCCCGGTCTTCGAGCCGCACCACTCCGAAATCGAGGCGCCCCGCCTCGCTGCATGAAATCAGGGGCTTCCGCTTCCCCCATCTTCCTGGGAGCCTTTGGGCCGGCTGGCGAAAGTCGGCCGGCCGTTTCATATCCGCCAGCCGGCCGCCTATTGATTTCTGTCAATGTGGCTTGAAAAGGCGCAGCTAGGGTCACGAGGGGGGCGTTCCAAATCCGCTTCGCCCCTCCCAACTCAAGAGGCCAGAAGGAGATTTGATTCCATGTCGAAAACATCGTTTACCGCGACACTGACCATGTTCGCCGCCGCGGCCGCCCTGTCGGCCTGCAGCCCGGCGCCGACACCAAGTGACACCGCCAGCGCCCCGCCGGCGCCCACCCCGCCTTTCTCCATCAACGAGATGATGGTGATGATCGTCGATCAGCCCGGCGAGCTGCTGTGGGACGTCGAAAAAGCCGGTCACGCGCCGAAGACCGACGAAGACTGGTACAATCTGGAAAACCACGCCGTCTCGCTGGCTTCGGCCGCGACACTGATCCAGCTGGGTGGAACGGGCCCTGCCGACGCCGGCTGGGTCAAGCAGGACACTTGGCGCTCGACTGCCCAACAGCTGGGCACAGCCGCGCTCGCGGCCCGCACCGCCGCCCACGCCAAGGACCTGGCCGCGCTGACCACCGCCAACGGCCAGATTGTCGCGGCTTGCGAGGGCTGCCACAAGGAATTCAAGCCCGATATTCCCACCGGAAAGCTGTTCCTGCATCAACGGCCCGGCTCCAACTGAGCCACCCGATCCTACACCATGTCCGGTAAAGACCTGAAGTTGGCGTGTGTCGCGCTGGCAGCTCTCAATTTGGCTGCCTGCGCACACGCGGTCGAGACACCGAACGAGGCGGCCGGCCATCGGCTTGCCGACCGTCACTGCGGTGCCTGTCATGCCGTCGACGGCCCGGGGCCCAGTCCCCTGGCCGACGCGCCGGCCTTCCGCGATCTGCCGTCCCGCTTCCCGGTCAAGCGCTTTACCCGCGCCTATCGGAACGGTCTGTTCGAGGGCCACCCGCGAATGCCGCCGGTGGAACTCGGACCGGATGAACTGAAAGAGTTGTCGGCGTATCTGGGTCAGATGCGGCGTTGAGCGGCAGTCCAGACCCCTACTTGCGAAAGGATTGACTATGGTTCCGGAGACTGTTGTGGCCCACCGTGTTTCCACCACCCCGTTCGCCCAGGTGACCCTCGCGAGCGACCTGTCCTCCAGCGCCGCAGCCGCCTTTCCACACGCGCTAAAGCTGGCGCTCGCCAGCCGCGGACGGCTCGATATTGTGCATGCCGACTCGGACGCCGACCGGGCGGGACACCAGTGGCGATCATTTCCCGCCGTGCGCTCCGCCCTGGCCGGCTGGGGTCTGCTGGACCCCGGCGCGGACGAGACGGCTGTCGCTGAGCAGCTGGGCCTGCAGGTCGTCAAGACCGACATCGCGGCCTCTCAGCCGGGCTCGGCGCTGGCCTATCGCCTGTCGGTCAAGCCGGCGGACCTTCTGGTTGTCGGCGCCCATTCGAGGGATGGTCTGTCACGGCTGTTCCATCCATCGGTGGCCGAACCTCTGGCCCGGGCGAGCCGAATTCCTGTCCTCTTCGTTCCCGAAGGCTCTCAAGGCTTTGTCGATGTGGCGACCGGCGAGGCCCGCCTGCGCCATGTGCTGATTCCCGTCGATCACGAGCCGACGCCCCAGGCGGCGGTGGATCTGGCGATCCGCCTGGCCGATCTGCTGGGCCAAACGCCCGAGTTCCATCTTCTGCATGTCGGGGCAGACGCCCCCGCCGTCCGCGAGGGACCGGATCACCGCATCCGGCGCATGACCCGCAACGGCCCGGTCGCCGACGCCATAGTGGCCGTCGCCGCCGAAATGGACGCAGACCTCATCGTCATGGCCACCGCGGGTCACGATAGTGTGCTGGATGCGCTGCGCGGCAGCATCGCCGAACAGGTTTTGCACAAGGCGAGGCGGCCGTTGCTCACGACACCTGCCAACGCGGACTAATCATCGTCGCGGCCGCTCGGTTGCGCTCATCCTCGTGCGGAGTTAGGACCGACCGGGCCCGGCAGGGGGCCGCGAGGAGATCCATGTTCGACGCTATGACCCCAGCGCTAGGCGAGACCACGGATGCCATCCGCGAGACTACCGCGCGGTTTGCGAAGGACAAGATCGCGCCGATCGCCGCCCGCATTGATGAGGACAACGCCTTTCCGCGTGAGCTGTGGCCACAGATGGGGGAGCTGGGTCTGCACGGGATCACCGTCGAGGAGGAATTCGGCGGGTTGGGCCTGGGGTACCTCGAGCATGTGGTGGCGGTAGAGGAAATCTCCCGTGCCTCGGCCTCGATCGGGCTGTCGTATGGCGCCCATTCCAATCTCTGCGTCAACCAGATCCGCCGCTGGGCGCGCGAGGATCAGAAGCACAAGTATCTGCCCAAGCTGATCAGCGGCGAGCATGTCGGCTCGCTGGCCATGAGCGAGGCGGGGTCGGGATCGGACGTGGTGTCCATGGCGCTGCGGGCGCGCAAAACCGACACGGGCTATGTGCTGAACGGGACCAAGTTCTGGATCACCAATGCGCCGCACGCCGATACGCTGGTGGTCTACGCCAAGAGCGGCGACGGCAATGCAATCACCGCCTTCATCATCGAAAAGGGCACGCCCGGTTTCACCGTCTCGCCCAAGCTCGACAAGATGGGCATGCGCGGATCGGACACCGCCGAGCTGGTCTTCATCGATTGCGAAGTGCCGGACGAGGCGGTGCTGGGTCCCCTGCATGGCGGGGTGGGCGTCTTGATGAGCGGACTCGACTATGAGCGGGCGGTGCTCTCGGGCGGGCCGCTGGGGATAATGCAGGCGTGCCTCGACGTCGTTTTGCCCTATGTGCGCGACCGCAAGCAGTTTGGAAAACCGATCGGCTCGTTCCAGCTGATGCAGGGCAAGATCGCCGACATGTATGTCGCGCTGAACTCGGCCAGGGCCTATGTCTATTCGGTCGCCAGGGCGTGTGATGAGGGCAAATCGAGCCGGGTGGACGCGGCCGGCGCGATCCTTATGGCCTCGGAGAATGCGGTGAAGGTGGCCGCCGAGGCCATCCAGGCGCTGGGCGGTGCGGGCTATACGAAAGAGTGGCCGGTGGAGCGGTATCTGCGGGACGCCAAGCTCTATGATATCGGGGCGGGCACCAACGAAATCCGCCGCTATCTGATCGGCCGTGAGCTGATCGGCGTATGAGCATTCTGGCGACCACCATCGATCCGGCCTCGGACGGGTACAAGGCCAATGCCGGGGTCAATGCGGCGCTCGTTGAGCAGCTGAAGGCGCATGTCGCCCAAGCCGCGCTGGGCGGCAATGAGGCGTCTCGCAAACGGCATGTGGAGCGGGGCAAGCTGTTGCCGCGCGAGCGGGTCGAGCGGCTGGTGGATGCAGGCACCCCGTTCCTGGAGATCGGCCAGCTGGCGGCGCATGGGCTCTACAAGGGCGAGACGCCGGGCGCCGGGATCATCTGCGGCGTGGGCCGGGTCTCGGGCCGCGAGGTGGTGATCGTCTGCAACGACTCCACGGTCAAAGGCGGGGCTTACGTGCCCATGACGGTGAAAAAGCACCTGCGGGCCCAGGAGATCGCGCTGGAGAACTGGCTGCCTTGCATCTATCTGGTCGATAGCGGCGGCGCGAACCTGCCGTTCCAGGCGGATGTGTTTCCCGACCGCGATCACTTCGGCCGGATTTTCTACAATCAGGCGCGGATGAGTGCGGCGGGAATTCCGCAGATCGCCTGCGTCATGGGCAGCTGTACGGCGGGCGGGGCCTATGTACCGGCCATGAGCGACGAGACCATCATCGTCCGCGGTCAGGGCACGATATTCCTGGGCGGGCCGCCACTGGTGAGGGCGGCGACGGGCGAGATCATCAGCGCCGAGGATCTGGGCGGAGCCGATACGCACGGGCGCAAGTCCGGCGTGGTGGATCACGTGGCCGACAATGACGAGCACGCGCTCTCGATCGTCCGCTCGATCGTGGCGCGGCTGAACCAGAAGAAGCCCGATAGCGTGGTGCTGCGCGAGCCGGAGGCGCCGAGGCTCGATCCGAACGATCTCTACGGCATCGTGCCGACCGATGTGCGCCAGCCCTATGAAGTGCGCGAGATCATCGGGCGGCTAGTCGATGGCTCGGCCTTTGACGAGTTCAAGGCCCTGTACGGCACGACCCTGGTCTGCGGGTTCGCCCACATCTGGGGTCAGCCGGTGGCGATTTTGGCCAATAACGGCGTCCTGTTTTCCGAGAGCGCCCTGAAGGGCGCGCACTTCATCGAACTGGCCTGCCAGCGGAAGATCCCGCTCGTTTTCCTGCAGAACATCTCGGGCTTCATGGTCGGCGGCAAGTATGAGGCCGGCGGCATCGCCAAGGATGGGGCCAAGCTGGTCACGGCCGTGGCCTGCGCCAATGTGCCGAAATTCACGGTGATCATCGGCGGTTCGTTCGGGGCCGGCAACTACGGCATGTGCGGACGGGCCTATAGCCCCCGCTTTTTGTTCACCTGGCCCAATGCGCGGATCAGCGTCATGGGCGGGGAGCAGGCCGCGTCCGTCCTCGCCACCGTCAAGCGCGAGGCCATGGAGGCCAAGGGCGAGACCTGGTCCAAGGAAGACGAAGAAGCATTCCGAGCCCCGGTACGCGCCAGTTACGAAGCCGAGGGCGACCCCTATTTCGCCACGGCGCGGCTGTGGGACGACGGCATCATCGACCCGGTGCAGACGCGCGATGTGCTGGGCCTGGCGATTTCCGCGAGCCTGAACGCCCCCATCGAGGACGCGCGCTTCGGCGTGTTCCGGATGTGATGACGTGATCGGGTCCGTGCTCATCGCCAACCGGGGCGAGATCGCTTGCCGGATTATCCGTACGGCCAAACGGCTCGGCGTGCGGACGGTGGCGGTTTATTCCGAGGCCGATGCGAACGCTCTGCACGTGCGGATGGCCGATGAGGCCGTGGCTATCGGGCCGGCGGCGGCGCGCGACAGCTATCTGAAGGGCGATGTGGTGATCGCGGCGGCGAAGGCCACGGGCGCCGAGGCGATCCATCCGGGCTACGGCTTCCTGTCCGAAAACGCCGAGTTCGCGAAGGCCGTGTTCGATGCGGGCCTGATCTGGGTCGGGCCGCCGCCCGCCGCCATTCTGGCCATGGGACTGAAGGACGCCGCCAAACAGCGGATGATCGAAGCGGGCGTGCCGGTGACGCCAGGCTATCTAGGCGAGGACCAGTCGGACGCGCGCCTGCAGAAAGAGGCCGACGCCATCGGCTATCCGCTCTTGATCAAGGCCGTGGCCGGCGGCGGCGGCAAGGGCATGCGCAAGGTCGAGAAAGCGGGCGAATTCGCCGCCGCTCTGGGCTCAGCCCGCCGGGAAGCGGCCGCATCGTTCGGCGATGATCGGGTATTGCTGGAGGTCTATGTCACCCGCCCGCGCCACATCGAGGTGCAGGTGTTCGCCGACAAGCATGGAAACGCGGTGCACCTCTATGAGCGCGACTGCTCGCTGCAGCGCCGCCACCAGAAGGTCATCGAGGAAGCCCCGGCGCCGGGTATGACGGCCGAGGTGCGCGCCGCGATCTGCGGGGCAGCAGTCAAGGCCGCGAAGGCCATCGCCTATGAGGGCGCGGGCACCATCGAGTTTATCGCCGACGGCTCGGAAGGGCTGAGGGCCGACCGCATCTGGTTCATGGAAATGAACACCCGGCTGCAGGTCGAGCACCCGGTGACCGAGGCCATCACCGGCCAGGACCTGGTGGAATGGCAGCTGCGGGTGGCGAGCGGAGAGCCTCTGCCGCTGAGGCAGGAAGAGATCCCGCTGAACGGCTGGGCCATGGAAGCGCGGCTCTATGCAGAAAATCCGGCGAAGGGGTTTCTGCCTTCGACGGGGCCGCTGACCCGCCTACGCCTGCCGAAGCATTCGGTGCGGGTCGACACCGGCGTCGAGGAAGGCGGGGCGGTGACCCCCTGGTACGATCCAATGATCGCCAAGATTGTCGCCCATGCGGGAACGCGCGAGGCGGCCGCCGACAAGCTGGCCCGCGCTTGCCGGGGGATCGAGGTGTTTCCGGTCAAGACCAATGCGGCGTTTCTGGCCAGCTGCCTCGAGCATCCCGCCTTCGTGGCCGAGGAGATCGACACCGGGTTCATCGACCGCCATCTCGATGGCCTTAAGGCGCCCATACCGCTCGCTGACGACATCTTGCGGGCGGGCGCCACCCAGCTTGCTCACGGCAAGGGGCCGGCGGCGGACGAGAGCGTCTGGTCGCCGAGACCCGGCGCCACGGGGTTCCGGCTGAACGGCGCGCCGCGCTCGACCCTCAAGGTGACGCTGGACGGCGAGGCGCGGGACCTGACGCTGACTTCGCCGGACTTCGCCCGGTTCGGCGGGACCTGGGACGGCGCCGACCTGATCGTCTTTGAACACGGCCAGGCCTTCCGGCTGGCCCTGCCGAGAGACCAGACGGCCACCGCAGGAGCCGCCGCGTCAGGCGATATCTTCTCGCCCATGCCGGGACGGATCGTCGCCGTCGACGTGGCCGAGGGCGCGAGCGTCAAGAAGGGCGACAAGCTGATCGTGGTCGAAGCCATGAAGATGGAACACGCCCTGAACGCGCCGTCCGACGGTGTGGTCACGGGCCTGACCGTCAAGGCCGGCGACCAGATCGAAGAAGGCAAGCTGCTGGCGCACGTGAAGCCGGCCTGAGGAAAGACTGATGCGCGACTTCACCGAGGAACAAACCCTCTTCCGCTCGGCCTATCGACGGTTCCTGGAGGAAGAGATCGCGCCGCACATGGACGAGTGGCGGACGGCTGGCATCGTCGATCGCAGCGCGTTCAGGAAGGCGGGCGATCAGGGGATGCTGATGATCTGGCCGGATGAGAAGTACGGCGGGCTGGGCGACAATGACTTCCGCTACGAGCAGGTGATCATCGAGGAGACCGTCCGTGCCGGCTGCGGCGAGTGGTACAACACCCTGCATTCGCGCCTGGTCGGCCCCTATTTCCAGCGCTTCGGCACCGAGGAACAGCGACTGCGCTTCCTGCCGAAATGCGTGACCGGCGAGACGATTCTAGCCGTCGCCATGACCGAGCCCGGCGCGGGCAGCGACCTCTCATCGATCCGCACGACGGCCAAGGACATGGGCGACCATTTCCTGCTCAACGGTTCGAAGGTCTTTATCTCGAACGGCATCAACGCCGACCTGATCGTCACCGCCGCCAAGGTAGACGGCATGGCCGGCAAGCACGCCATGGTGCTGCTGGTGGTCGAGCGCGGCATGGAGGGCTTTGCCCGCGGCCGGAACCTCGAAAAGATCGGCCTGCACGCCCAGGACACCGCCGAGCTGTTCTTCGACAATGTGAAAATCCCCAAGGCCAATGTGCTGGGCGAGCCCGGCAAGGGCTTTCACCATCTGACCGAGAGCCTGGCCGAGGAACGCCTGATCGGCGCGGCCGGTTACCTGGCCACCGCCCGGCGCGCCTTCGACGTCACGCGCGACTACGTCATGCAGCGCCAGGTGTTCGGCCAGCGGCTGTCGGACATCCAGAACACTCAGTTCCGCATGGCCGAGCTGGATGCCGAGATCGACATGCTGCAGGTCTATGTCGACCACTGCGTTAAGCTGCACAATGACGGCCAGCTGACCGCCAACGCCGCCGCCAAGGCCAAAATGCTGGGCAGCGAAATCGAGTGGAAGACGGTCGACCAGTGCCTGCAGCTGCACGGCGGCAACGGCTATATGAAGGAATATGAGATCAGCCGCCTGTTCACCGACGCGCGCATGAGCCGCATCTATGCCGGCTCGTCCGAGATCATGCGCTACATCATCGGGCGGGATGTGTTCTCCCAGAAGTACCGCAGCTTCCTGGAGTAGAGACGGCGGTTGCGATTTTGCGGCGCTAGCCAAGTCCTCACGCGCTCGCTATGGATTTTTCCAAAGAATAAAGTCTGGGAGGACTTACCGATGAAACGTTCGATGTGGGTGGCTGCGGCCGCCGTTCTGGCCGTGGGCGCGATCGCGACCTCGGCGCTCAGCCAACCGCCGGGTGGCGGCGCAGGCCGCGGCGGCGGCGCTCCGGGCGCGGGTGCGCCGGGCGGCGGACGCGGCGGACCGGGCGCTCCGGGCGCCGGACGAGGGGCGGCCCCGGCCGGACCCTCCCGTGGCGAGGTGATTTACAACACCAACTGCGCCTCCTGCCACAATGGTCAGGTGGCCGAAGCCCCCAACAAGACGGCGCTGTCCGCCTACTGGGCGAACGACATCATCAAGGCCCTGACCACCGGCAAGATGCAGACCATCGCCCAGACCGCACGGCTTTCGGACGCCGACATTTCCGCGGTGGCGACCTATGTTTCGGGGCGTGCGCCTGAACCGACCTTCAACATCGCTGCGCAGGAAGCGTCCAACAAGTGCGCTGAATCGGACAAGTTCAAGGCCTCCGGCCCGTCCTGGAACGGCTGGAGTCCGACCAAGGACAATGCGCGAAACACCACCACGACCACCATCAACGCGACCAACGCCTCGCGCCTGAAGGTCAAATGGTCGTTCGCCTATCAGGGCGGCCGTTACGGACAGCCGACGCAGTACGGCAACCGGGTGTTCGTCACCTCATCGTCCAACCGGGTCTATTCGCTGGACCGCGCCACGGGCTGCGTCGACTGGTTCTTCGACGCCAAGAATTCGGTCCGCGTCACCGTCTCGGTCGGCAAGGATTCCAAGGCCAAGTCGGGCTACGCCATCTACTTTGGCGACTACAGCCGCAACGTCTATGCGCTGGACGCCGGCTCGGGCGAAAAGCTTTGGGAAGTCAATGTCGATCCGCAGCCCCGCGCGGTGCTTACCGGCGCGCCGACCCTCTACAAGGACGTTCTCTATGTGCCGGTGTCCTCGTTCGAAGAGACCGTCGGCGGTCCGGCCAGCGCCTCCTATGAGTGCTGCAAGGCCCGCGGCTCTGTCGTGGCGATCGATGTCAAGAACGGCAGGATCAAGTGGAAAACCTACACCATGCAGCCTGAGCCCAAGCCCTACCGGGTTAATATGGCCGGCACCCAGATGTACGGCCCGGCCGGCGCGGCGGTGTGGAACTCGCCCACCATCGATGTGAAGCGCAACCGCCTCTATGTCACTACCGGCGATTCCTACACCGACGTGAGGGAAGACTGGTCCGACGGCATCGTGGCCATCGACCTGAGGGACGGCCACGTCGCCTGGCACAAGCAGATGACCAAGGATGACTCCTTCCTGATGGGCTGCGGCCGGGCCGGCACCGGGACGAACAATTGCCCGACCACCAGCGGTCCGGACCACGACTTCGGCGCCTCGGCGATCATCGTCAAGCGCAAGGACGGCAAGGACGTCATCCTCGCCGGCCAGAAGTCGGGCCAGGTCTATGCGCTCGATCCCGACAAGGACGGCGCCCTGCTGTGGGAGACCCGCTTTGGCATGGGCTCGGCGCTTGGCGGCGTCGAGTGGGGCATGGCCGCTGACCGCAACAATGTGTACGTCGCGGTCAACGGCGGCCAGACCGATCTGCAGCGGGCGCCCGGCGGCCCCGCCCGCAGCCTGACGGCGGTCGACCTGATGACCGGCCGCAACGTCTGGCAGCATGTCGAGCCCACCGGCCCGGGCGTCTGCACCTGGCGGCCCGGCTGTCAGCCCGGCGGCTATTCGGCCCCGCCGAGCGTGGCCAACGGCGTACTCTTCGGACCCAATATCGATGGCCACATCCGCGCCTTCAACGTCCTGGATGGCAAGATGGTGCTGGACTTCGATAGCGGCGCCCAGAAGTACGACACCGTCAACGGTGTGAAGAACCAGCGCGGCGGCAACTTCGACGCCACGGGGATCACCTTCGCCGGCGACATGGCCTTCGTGATGGCTGGCTTCAACGGCGCCTCCAGCACTTCGGGTCCGGACAACGTTCTGCTCGCCCTGACCATCGACGGCAAATAGTCTCACGTGGGACTCGTCCTCTACCACTGCCACAACGCCCGGTCGTTCCGGGCGTTGTGGACGCTTGAAGAGCTGGGCCTTTCTTACGACCTGGTCATGCTGCCCTTTCCGCCGAGGGCGCACGCGCGCGAGTATCTGAGAGAAAACCCGCTCGGCACCATTCCGCTGCTGGTCGATGGTGAGACGCGGATGACGGAATCGGCGGCGATCGCGGAATATCTGTCGGTCAAATATGGCGGGGAAAGCGGTCTCGCCGTCCGCCCGGACGAGCCCGGTTTCGGGGCCTGGCTCAATGCCCTCGACTATGGCGAGGCGACGCTGACGTTTCCCCAGACCCTGGTGTTGCGCTACTCGCGGCTCGAACCGGAAGAACGGCGCAATCCGCAGGTGGCCGATGACTATGCCAAGTGGTTCCTGGCCCGGCTGAGGGGTCTGGAAAGCATCCTGAAGACAGCGGACTACGTGGCCGCAAACCGCTTTACGTCAGGCGATATTTCAGTCGGCTACGCCCTGCTGCTGGCCGGGTCCCTCGGCATAGAATTGCCCGAATGGACGCAACCCTATTGGCAGCGGCTGACGGCGCGGGAGGGCTACACGTCAGCCCAGGCGGCGCAGTTACGGGCGGCGGAAGCGCAGGGGCTGAGAGTCGTGCCACTGGGCCAGCTCTAGGTCAGTCGCCGCAGGCGCAGTCCGGCCCGCAATCGCCCTTCGCCGCGGCGCGTTTTCTGAGCCAGCCGCGCAGGAACATGTGCCAGATGGTCCAGGCCGCGGCGCAGGCGACGATGACGGCGACGATCAGGCCCTGAACCATCTCACCCGGCCCCAAAAGCAACGGCGATACGGTAGACGATGAAGGCCGCCACATAGGCCAAGGCCGTCATGTAAAGGAACATGATGATCGGCCAACGCCAGGAGTTGGTCTCGCGCTTGACCACGGCCAGGGTCGAAGCGCACTGGGGCGCAAAGACGTACCAGGCGAGGAACGCCAGGGCCGAGGCCAACGACCACTGGTGCGCGAGGCTCGCGCCCAGCAGCGAGGTGTTGTCGCCGGAGATCGAATAAACCGTGCCCAGCGCGCCGACCGCCACTTCGCGCGCCGCCATACCAGGGATCAGGGCGACGCTCATTTGCCAGTTGAAGCCGACGGGTCCCAGCACCGGCTCGATGGCGTGGCCGATCATGCCGGCGAAACTGTAGTCGATGGCCGGTCCGGTCGCACCGGACGGAGCGCCCGGAAAGGCGCACAGGAACCAGATCAGGATCATCATCGACAGGATGGTCGTGCCGGCCCGCTGCAGGAAGATCTGGGCGCGCTGAAGGACGTTGCGCAACACATTGAGCGGATCGGGGGTCTTGTAGGCCGGCAGTTCCATGAGGAACGGCTCGGCGTCACTGCGCCAGAAGATCTTGCGCACCACGAAGGCGACGGTGAGCGCGCTGACCAGACCCGCGGCATAGAGACCGAAGAACACAAGGCCCTGCAGATTGAGAAAGCCCATCACCTGCTGGCGGGGAATGAAGGCCGAGATGATCAGGGTGTAGACCGGGATGCGCGCCGAACAGGTCATCAGCGGCGCGACCAGGATGGTGGTCAGCCGGTCGTGTTTGTTGTCGATCACCCGGGTCGCCATGATGCCGGGAATGGCGCAGGCGAAGCTGGACAGCAGCGGAATGAAGGCCCGGCCGTGCAGGCCCGCCCCGCCCATGATCTTGTCCAGCAGGAAGGCCGCCCGGGCCATATAGCCAAAGTCTTCCAGCAGGATGATGAACAGGAAGAGGATGACGATCTGCGGCAGGAAGACCACCACGCTGCCAACGCCTGCGATAATGCCATCGCTGATCAGACTTTTCAGAATGCCCTCGGGCAGAAGGGTCCCGACCCAGGCGCTCAGGGCCTCAAAGCCCGAATTGCTGAGGTCCATCAGGGGCGCGGCCCAGGCAAAGACCGCCTGGAACATCAGAAACAGCACACCGAGCAGAACCAGGATGCCCGCGACCGGGTGCAGAAGCACATCGTCCAGGCGTCCGGTGAAGGTGTCGGGCCGTTTGGGGGGCTTCACACAGGCCTTCTGAATTCGCTCGGCTTCCCGGTGCAGGGCGCGCAGTTCGACGGCGGACGGTTCTCGCCAGGCGCTGGGCTGAACCGGGGCGGCGGAAGCGGCCCGTTCCTCGATCAGGCGGACCAGGTCCTCCATGCCTCGGCGGCGGGTCGCCACGGTGCCGATGATCGGCATGGCAAGCTCACGCGACAGACGATCGACATCGATGTCGAGGCCCTGGCGTTCGGCGATATCGATCATGTTGAGCGCCATGACCGCCGGTATGCCCACCGCCTTCATCTCCAGGCCCAGTCGCAGGACCAGCCGAAGATTGGTGGCGTCGGCGACCAGCACGACAACGTCGGGCGCCGGTTCGCTGATCAGCCGTCCCAGCACCACGTCGCGCGTGATCACCTCGTCGGGACTGCGCGCGCGCAAGGAATAGGTGCCGGGCAGGTCGAGAATGCTGATGCGCCGCCCGTCGGCGCCCATCAGGTGGCCTTCCTTGCGCTCGACGGTGACGCCCGCATAGTTCGCCACCTTCTGCCGCGACCCGGTGAGGGCGTTGAACATGGCGGTCTTTCCGGAATTGGGATTGCCCACCAGGGCGACGCGCAGCGTTCTCGGCGCGGCGCCGGCCACCGGCTCAACCACTTTCGCCGCGGTCATGGCTCGCCCGCTTGCACCATGATACCGCGCACATCGCGGCGGCGGACGGCGACCCGCATGTCATCAAGCCGCACGCAAATCGGATCCTTGCCGATGAAGCCTTCGTGGATGATCTCGACGCGGGCGCCTTCGACAAAGCCCATCTCCAGCAGGCGCCGCTCCAGCTCCGGCGCAGCCAGGCCGCCGGCGGCGGCCGTCTCGGCCCCGACCGTCGAAATGCGGCCGACAAATCCGCGACGCCCGTTCGCCAGCGAAGTCGGCGCCGGAAAGACGGGCTGCGGGGTAAGCTCCAGATCGAGGTCGGCGGCTCGGCGCACGGAATCCATTTCGATGGGTTGTTTCTTAAGAACGATTATCAATAGCAGGGGACTAGCCGCATAGCAAGAGCATGGATCGACGCCGTTTCGGAAACGTTGATGGAGATCAAGGCGGCAGGCGAGGCTTGCCTGTTCCGTCACCCAAAATTACGGGTGACATCGATCTGGATTTGAGTCACTCTCGAAGCATGTCCAGATCGTTCCTCATCATGATGGCGCTGTCGGGCGCCCTCGTCGCGGGCGCCGCCGGGGCCCAGGTGGTCGACCCCAATGATCGGCTGGCGGGGAACGACGCCAAATTCATCCAGGACTGGGTGACCAAGAATCGCATCGACTATGTGACCACCTCGCCGGTCGCGACCTGGCAATATGTGGGCGCGACGGCCGGCGGCGTGGCCTTGCGCGCGGTGCTGGACGAAAAGCACGGCCTGGCCGGCAGCGGCGCAAAGGTGGGCCTCCGGCTCGAGCATTTCGCGCCGGTCGCCGGCGTCGGCGGCATGCAGACGCTTTCGGAACTGGCCGCCTTCGATGTCGATTGCGGCAAGAACCGCATCAAGCACACCTCGAGCACCAGCTATTCGCTGCACAGTTTTGAGGGCGAGCGGAAGATGGAAACCAAGAGATCGGAATGGGTTCCGGCCGCGTCCATGCCGCTGCTCGACGGGGCGGTAAAGTCCGCCTGCGGCAAGAAGAGCTAGACCAGCTCCACCGCCATGGCCGTCGCTTCGCCGCCGCCGATGCAGAGGCTGGCGACACCCTTTTTGCCGCCGGTGGCCTCCAGCGCTGAAAGCAGCGTCGCCAGGATGCGCGCGCCCGAGGCGCCGATGGGGTGGCCGAGGGCGCAGGCGCCCCCGTTGATGTTCAGCTTCTCGTGCGGGATGCCCAGTTCGCGCATGGCGATCATGGCGACGACAGCGAAGGCCTCGTTGACCTCGAAGAGATCGACATCGGCGACCGACCAGCCGGCCTTGGCCAGAGCCTTTTGCATGGCCGGGACCGGCGCGGTGGTGAAGAGGCCCGGCTCATGGGCGTGGGCGGCGTGACTGGCGATGCGGGCGATAACTTTCAGGCCCAGGCGCTCTGCCACCGAAGCGCGGGTCAGCACCAAGGCCGCGGCGCCGTCGCTGATCGAGGAGGCATTGGCGGCGGTAATGGCGCCGTCGGGACCGAAGGCGGGGCGCAGGGTGGAGATCTTGGCGGGGTCGGCCTTCAGGGGTGTTTCGTCGGTTTCGACGAGGACGATGCGCTGTTTGGAGCCGGCCTCGACGGGCGTGATCTCGCGGGTAAAGGCGCCGCTCTCCACCGCCCGGCGGGCGCGGGTGAGGCTTTCCAGCGCATAGGCGTCCATGTCCTGGCGGGTGAACTGAAAGGCTTTCGCCGTCTCGTCGGCGAAGGAGCCCATCAGCCGGCCGGGCTCATAGGCGTCTTCCAGGCCGTCGAGGTACATGTGGTCATAGGCCGTGTCGTGGCCGATGCGCGCGCCGGAGCGGTGCTTGGCCAGGAGGTAAGGCGCGCCCGACATGCTCTCCATGCCGCCGGCGACGACGATGTCGGCGCTGTGCGCGGCAAGCGCGTCATGAGCCATGATGGCGGCCTGCATGCCTGAGCCGCACATCTTGTTGACGGTGGTCGCCTGCACCGATTTGGGCAAGCCCGCGCCCAGCGCCGCCTGACGCGCCGGCGCCTGCCCCAGGCCGGCGGGCAGGACGCAGCCCATGAAGATCTGGTCGATCCGGTCGGGGTCGGCATTGGACCGCTCGACTGCGGCGCGGACGGCGATGGCGCCGAGCTCGGTGGCCTTCACACCGGACAGCGCGCCCTGGAACGAGCCCATGGGCGTGCGGGCGTAGGAAGCGATGACGATGGGATCGGAGGACATACCCGAACTAATGGGTCTTTACGCCCCAGGCCGCAAGCACCGCAGCTCCATCCGGTTCGGTCGGCTGGATCTCGCCGGGGGTACGGGACAGGCGGGGCGCGGGGACCGGCTGGACGACGCCCTCGTGCTCGACATAGAGGCCGCGGGCCTTGTTATGATGGTGGCCGGGCGCTTCGTCGAGGGTCAGGACCGGTGCGAAACAGGCGTCGGTGCCTTCGAGGACGGCGCACCATTCGTCGCGGGTCCTGGTGCGGAAAATGGCGGCGAATTCATGCGCCGACTGTGGCCAGGTGGCGGGATGGTCACGACCTTGCGGGGCCACGCCGCCAATGCGTTCGACCATCTCGGCGTAGAACTGCGGCTCCAAGGGACCTACGGCGATCTCCTTGCCGTCGGAGCAGAAATAAGTGCGGTAGTAGGGCGCGGCGCCGCCGAGCAGGCTGTGTTCGCGATCGACGGTCAGGCGGCCGGCGACGACCGCGCCGTTGAACATGGCCATCAGCGAGGCGGTGCCGTCGAGCACGGCGGCGTCGATCACCTGGCCCTTGCCGGACTTTTCGCGCTCATAGAGGGCCGCGGCGATGCCGAAGGCCAAGTACATGCCGCCGCCGCCGAAATCGCCGACGAGATTGAGCGGCGGGCTGGCGGTCTGGCCGGGCTTGCCGATGGCGGCCAAGGCGCCGGTGAGCGCGATGTAGGCGATGTCGTGGCCGGCGGCGTGGGCCAGCGGTCCGTCCTGGCCCCAGCCGGTCATGCGGCCGTAGACCATGCGCGGGTTCTTCTTGAGCACTTCGTCGGGACCGAGGCCCAGCCGCTCCATGACACCGGGGCGGAAACCTTCGACCAGGGCGTCGGCCTTTTCGAGAATGGCCATGGCCGTCGCCTTGCCTTCGGTGCTTTTCAGATCGAGGCCGATGCGGGCCCGGCCGCGTTCAAGCACGGGGTTGGCGACAGGGGCGCCGGGCCGGTCGATGCGGATGATCTCCGCGCCCATGTCGGCGAGTATCATGCAACAGAACGGTCCCGGCCCGATGCCGGCGAACTCGACGATACGAACGCCCGAAAGCGGACCCTTGCCCACGCCTAGAGCGCCTCGACAATGGTGACGTTGGTCAGGCCGCCGCCTTCGCACATGGTCTGCAGGCCGTACTTCTTGCCGCGGGCGCGCAGGGCGTGGATCAGGGTGGTCATCAGCTTGGTCCCCGAGGCGCCGAGCGGGTGGCCGAGCGCGATGGCGCCGCCGTTGACGTTCAGCTTGTCGGGGTCGGCGCCGGTGTGCTGCAGCCAGGCGAGCGGCACGGGAGCAAAGGCTTCGTTGACTTCATAAAGATCGATGTCGTCGATCTTCATCCCGGCCTTTTTCAGGGCCCGTTCGGTGCCGAACAGCGGCTCTTCCAGCATGATGATCGGATCGCCGGCGGTGACGGTCATGTGGCGGACGATGGCGAGCGGGGTCGCGCCCAGGGCTTTCAGACCCTTTTCATTGACCACCATGACACCCGAGGCGCCGTCGCAGATCTGACTGGCGGTGGCGGCGGTGATCACCCCGCCCTCGGCGACCAGCTTCACATCGGCCATGCCCTCGCGGGTGACGTTGAAGCGGATGCCTTCGTCGATGGTGTGCAGCTCCCTCGAGCCATCCGGCAGGGTGATTTCGAGCGGCAGGATTTCCTTGTCAAACGCGCCGGCCTTGGCGGCGGCGATGGCGCGCCGCTGGCTGGCGAAGCCGTAGTCGTCGAGCTTTTCGCGGGAATAGCCGTACTTCTTGGCGATCATCTCGGCGCCGGTGAACTGGCTGAAGTCCTCGACCCCGTAACGGGCTTTCACCCGGTCGCTCATGTAGTAGCCGAAGCCGTTCTTGGCCGGCAGGACAACCTGCATGCCCATGGGAACGCGGCTCATGCTCTCGACGCCGGCGGCGATCACACAGTCCATCGAACCCGACATCACCGCCTGGGCGGCAAAATGCAGCGCCTGTTGCGAGGAGCCGCACTGACGATCGACCGAGGTGCCCGGCACGCTGTCGGGAAGGTTCGAGGCCAGCACCGCCATCCGGGCGACGTTGGAAGCCTGTTCGCCGGCCTGGCCGACGCAGCCCATGATCACATCCTCGACGAGGGCCGGATCGGCGCCTGCGCGTTTGACCAGTTCGTTCAGAACCTGACCGGCCAGATCGGTCGGATGCCAGCCGGACATGCGCCCGCCCTTGCGGCCGCCGGCCGTGCGCGTCGCCGCGACGATATAAGCTTCACCCATGTTCTTCAGATCCTCATTTGGTCAGGTGATGCTGATACGCAACCCTGAGTACCTTCTTGTCGATTTTCCCGGTTGCCGTGAGCGGCACGGGCGCGAACACCACGTCGTCCGGCGTCCACCACTTAACGATACGTGACGCGAGGTAATGCAAGACTTCGTCCTTGGAAACAACGACGCCCTCATGCTGTTCGATGACCAGGATGGGGCGCTCTTCCCATTTGGGATGCGGCACGCCGACCACGGCGGCGATCTTCACGCCTGGGCACCCCACCGCGATGTTCTCCAGGTCGATGGAGCTGATCCATTCGCCGCCTGACTTGATGACGTCCTTGGCACGGTCGGTGATGCGCATGAAGCCGTTTTCGTCGAGGGTGGCGATGTCGCCGGTGTCGAACCAGCCGTCCGCATCGGTGCAGTCGGCGTCCTTGCGGTAATAGCGGCTGATCACCCAGGGGCCGCGCACCTTCAGAGCACCGGAGGTTTCGCCATCGTGCGGCAGGGGGTTGCCGTCGTCGTCGGTGATCTCGAGCTCGATGCCGAACTGGATGCGGCCCTGGCGCGACCAGATGGCCTCGTTCATCGCCTGCTCACCGAGGGCGGCAAGCTCGGGCGTGGGGGTTGAGACCACGCCGATCGGCGCGGTTTCGGTCATGCCCCAGAGCTGGCGGACATTGATTCCGAAGCGGTCCTTGAAGGCCTGGGCCATGGCGAAGGGCACGGCCGAGCCGCCGATAACGATGGTCTTGAGGTCCTTGGGCTTCTTGCCGTTCTGGTCCAGCCAGTTGAGGTACATGGTCCAGATGGTGGGAACCCCGCCGGTGAAGGTGACCCCCTCGCCGTCGATCAGTTCGTGCAAGGACGCGCCGTCCATCTTCTCGCAGGGCAGGATCATGGCCGCGCCGCACAGGGGAGCCGAGAACGGCAGGCCCCAGGCATTGGCGTGATAGAGCGAGGAACAGGGCATGACGACGTCGAAGGCGTCAAAGCCGAAGGCCGAATTCATGCCGCCGGCCATGGCGTGCAGAACCACGCCCCGGTGATTGTAGAGCACGCCCTTGGGATCGCCGGTGGTGCCCGAGGTGTAGCAAAGGAACGCGCCGGCATATTCGTCGATCTGCGGCCAGTCGATGGCCGGGGATTCGGCGGCCAGCAGGGTCTCGTAGTTGAGGTAGCCTGGCTCGTCCTGCGCAGCCATGAGGACGTAGGTGGTGACGGTGGTGAACTGCGGCTTCAGGCGCTCGATGAGCGGGATGAAGGTGCGGTCAAAGAGCAGGACCCGGCTTTCGGCGTGGTTCACCGTATAGACGATCTGCTCGTCCGACAGGCGCGGATTGGCCGTGTGCAGCACCGCGCCCATGCCCGGCACGCCGTAGAAGAGTTCCAGGTGCCGGTGGGTGTTCCAGGCCATGGAGGTGACCCGATCGCCGGACTTCACGCCCAGCCGTTCAAGAGCGTGGACGGCCTGGGCGGTGCGATTTGCCCAGTCGGCGTAGGTGTAGCGAAAGACGGGCTCGTCCACGAGCCGCGAAACCACCTTGCGCCGGCCATGAGCCTTGGCCGCATAGGTGAGGATCGACGAGATCAGCAGCGGGGTGTGCTGGAAAAGGCCGGGAATGGTCATGGCGTCAGCGCCCCTTGAAGTCCGGTTTCCGCTTTTCGACGAAGGCGGCCATGCCTTCCTTCTGATCGTCGAAGGCGAAGAGTGAATGGAAGAGGCGACGTTCGAGTTTCACCCCTTGCGTCAGGGTAGTCTCGTAGGCGGCCTCGACCATTTCCTTGTTCATCATCACCGACAGCGGCGAGAGCGAGGCGATCTTTTTGGCGGCCGTCATGGCTTCGTTTTCGAGGTCATCGAGCGGGACGACGCGGCTGACGAGGCCGGCGCGTTCGGCTTCGGCGGCGTCCATCATCCGCCCGGTGAGGATCATTTCCATGGCCTTGGACTTGCCGACAAACCGGGTCAGGCGCTGGGTGCCGCCGATGCCCGGCGCAACGCCGAGATTGATCTCGGGCTGGCCGAATTTGGCGTTGTCGGCGCAGATGATGAAGTCGCAGAGCATGGCCAGTTCGCAGCCGCCGCCAAGGGCATAGCCGGCGACCGCGGCGATGATGGGTTTGCGGAAGCTTTCGATGCGGGCCGCGCCGGCGGCGAAGAAGTTCTCGCCGAACATGTCGGCGTAGGACTTGGGCTGCATCTCCTTGATGTCGGCGCCGGCCGCGAAGGCCTTGGCCGAGCCGGTGATCACCACGCAGCGGACGGCGTCATCGGCCTCGGCCGCATTCAGCGCGTCGGTGAGGTCGGTCCAAAGCTCGCTGGAGAGCGCGTTCAGCGCCTGGGGCCTGTTCAGGCGGATGAGGGTGACGCCCTCATTGGTTTCAACAATCAGGGTTTCATAGCTCATCGGTTTTGCCTTCGAGGGACTTGATGATGGCCGAGAAGTCCTTGTTCGCGAACCCGGCGTCCGAGAACGCCTGGTAGATGCCCTGGGCTTTGGCGCCCATCGGGGTTTCAGCGTGAACACTCCTGGAGGCCGCCTGCGAGAGGTTGAGGTCTTTCAGCATCATGGCCGTGGCGAACCCACCCTCGAAGCCGCGGTCTGCGGGCGAATTGGGGCCGACGCCCGGCTCCGGGAAGTAAGAGGTCATCGACCAGCACTGGCCGGAAGACTGGGAGGCGATGTCGAAGAACCGTGCGGGATCGAGACCCAGCTTCTTGGCCAGCGCGATGGCCTCGCAGGTCCCGATCATCGAGATGCCGAGCAGCATGTTGTTGCAGATCTTGGCGGCCTGGCCGGCGCCGTGGTCGCCCGCCCGGATGGTGATGCGCGACATCGGCTTCAGCGCCGCCTCGACGGCCGGGAAATCAGCCTCGTCACAACCGACCATGAAGGCGAGCGTGCCGGCCGCCGCCGCCGCCGTGCCGCCCGAGACCGGGGCGTCCGCGAACCGATAGCCCGCCGCCTTGGCCTTGGCGGCGACTTCACGGGCGATCTCAACCTCAATGGTCGAGCAGTCGATGAGCAGGGCGGAGGTCGGCGCGGTCCCGATAATCTCGCCATAGACGATGCGAACGTGCGGCCCGGCCGGGAGCATGGTGATGACGAGGTCAGCGTCCTTCACGGCGTCGGCGACCGAGGGCGCGGCGGCGCATCCGGCCTCGACAGCCTTGTCGACGGCAGCCTGCGAGAGGTCGAAGGCCTTGACCTCGTTCCCGGCCTTGGCCTGGTTGGCCGCCATGCCGGCGCCCATGTTGCCGAGGCCGATAAAGGCGATTTTCGTCATGCGGTTTCCTCCAGCGGAACCCAGTCTTCACCCTCTGGCATGGGGGCGAAGAAGCGGTCCACGTCAGCCTCGGTGACCCCTTCGATCGTAGCGGGGTTCCAGGCGGGTTTATTATCCCGGTCGATGATGGTCGCGCGCACGCCCTCGGTAAAGTCAGGGCTGGGCACCGAGCGGGCGGCGATGCGGAATTCCATCACGAGGTTGTCGGCGAAGGACGCGGCCTTGGCGCCGGTCAGCAGCTGGCGCAGAGCGACCTTGCTCATGGTCGGCGACTTGGTTTTCAGGATGGCGAGTTGGGCCAGGGCCCAGTCGGAGCCGTCGGCGGTTAGCGCTTCGACCACGCCCTCGACAGTGTGGGCGGCAAAGAGGGCGTCGATCCTGGTGCGGTTCTCGGCGATCGGCGCGGGGCCGGGATCGCCGGCGAACTCGGCCAGCAGAGCCTCGATGGCGTCGGGGTTGGCGATCACCGAAGCCTTGAAGCCTTCGAGGCGCTCGTGCGGAACGAAGTGGGTGGCCAGGCCGAGCGCCAGGCAGTCGGCGGCCTTGATGCGCGCGCCGGTGAGCGCCATCCAGTAACCGGCCCGGCCGGGCAGGCGCGAGAGGTACCAGCCGCCGCCGACGTCCGGGAACAGGCCGATGCCGGTTTCGGGCATGGCGAAAGTCGTCTTCTCGGTAGCGATGCGGTAGCGGCACGGTAGCGCGATCCCGACGCCGCCGCCCATGACGACGCCGTCCATGATCGACAGGGTCGGCTTGTCATAGGTGAAGAGCTGATGGTCGAGCTGGTACTCGCGGTAGAAGAAATTCCAAGGGGGTGAGCCGTCGCCCGCATGGCCGGCGGCGAGGTTGCGGATATCGCCGCCGGCGCAAAAGCCGCGCTCGCCGGCATGGTCGATCATCACCAGATGGACGTTGCGGTCACCCCGCCAGGCAGAGAGCGCGGCGATCATCTCGTGGCACATGGCCAGGGTCAGGGCGTGCAGGGCGGCGGGCCTGTTCAGGGTGAAACGGCCGACGGTGCGCTCGACGCGCGTGAAGAGTTCGGGCTCTTCGCTCATGGTTTCAGGAGTTCGCGGGCGATGACCACGCGCATGATCTCGTTGGTCCCCTCAAGGATCTGGTGGACACGCAGGTCGCGCAACACCCGCTCGATCGGGAAATCGCGCAGATAGCCGTAGCCGCCGTGCAGCTGCAGGGCGTCGTTGACGATGTTGAAGCAGACGTCGGTCGCGAAGCGCTTGGCCATGGCGCTGTACTGGGTGGCTTTCGGGTCTTTGTTGTCGAGCGCATGGGCGGCGCGGCGGACCAGCAGGCGGGCGGCGTCGAGGTCGGTGGCCATGTCGGCGAGGCGGAACTGCAAGGCCTGGAATTCGGCAAGCGGTTTGCCGAACTGCTTGCGCTGACCGAGGTAGGCCTTGGCCGTATCCAGCGCGAACGACGCCCCGCCCAGCGAGCAGGAGGCGATATTGATGCGCCCGCCGTCGAGACCGGCCATGGCGATGGAAAAGCCCTGCCCCTCTTCGCCCACGCGGTTGGCGACCGGGACGCGGCAGTTGTCGAAGTTTACGAGCGCGGTGGGCTGGGATTTCCAGCCGAGTTTCTTCTCATTGGCGCCGAAGGAAAGGCCCGGCGTGCCGTTCTCCACCACGATCGTGGAAATACCTTTCGGGCCCGGACCGCCGGTGCGGACCATGCAGACGTAGACGTCAGAGGTCCCTGCGCCTGAGATGAAGGCTTTCGAGCCGTTCAGGACGTAGTGGTCGCCGTCGAGTTTGGCGGTCGTCGCGAGGGAGGCCGCGTCCGATCCGGCGCCCGGCTCCGTCAGGCAATAGGAGGCGATCAGCTCCATGGTGGTGAGGCGCGGCAGGAAGCGGCGGCGGATCTCATCGCCCCCGAACCGGTCGATCATCCAGCTAGCCATGTTGTGGATGGAGATGAAGGCCGAGGCCGAAACATCGCCGTAGGACAGTGCCTCGAAGATCAGTGACGCGTCTTGCCGTGTCAGGCCCGAGCCGCCGACGTCTTCGCGGATATAGATGCCGCCAAAGCCCAGGGCCGCGCCCTTGCGCATCTCGGCGACCGGGAAATGGCTTTCCTCGTCCCAGCGGGCCGAGTGGGGAGCGAACTCCGCCGCCGCGAAGTCCTGCGCCATGGCCTGGATGGCGCGCTGGTCCTCGGTGAGGGCGAAATCCATCGCGGGCGCCCTATTTCATCGTCGGGATGATGAAAGCGCTGTCGCGCGCATGCTCGTCGTCGGGCCAGCGGGCGGTCACCGTCTTGACCTTGGTCCAGAATTTCACGCCTTCCATGCCGTGCTGGTTGGTGTCGCCAAAGGCGCTGCGCTTCCAGCCGCCAAAGGTGTGGTAGGCGACCGGCACCGGGATCGGCACATTGATGCCGACCATGCCGACATTGACCTTGGCCGCGAAGGTCCGCGCGGCAGGCCCGTTGCGGGTGAAGATGGCGACGCCGTTGCCGTACTGGTGGTTCGAGGGCAGAGCGGCGGCTTCCTCGAAGGTCTCGGCGCGGACGATCTGCAGCACCGGGCCGAAGATCTCGGTCTTGTAGGTCTCCATGTCGGGCGTGACGTTGTCGAACAGCGACGGGCCGATGAAGAAGCCCTTCTCATAGCCCTGAAGCGTGAAATCGCGCCCATCGACGACCAGTTCGGCGCCTTCGTCGACGCCCTGCTGGATCAGGCCCTTGACCTTCTCGCGGTGCGCGGCGCTGACCACCGGGCCGTAGTGGGCCCCGGCGTCACTGCTGATGCCGACGCGCAGGGTTTCGATCTCGGCGATCAGGCGTTTGCGCAGCTCATCGGCGGTGGCCTTACCGACGGGAACGACGACGGGAAGCGCCATGCAGCGCTCGCCGGCCGAGCCGTAGGCGGCGCCGATCAGGTCCTTCACGGTCTGGTCCATGTCGCAGTCGGGCAGGACGATGCCGTGGTTCTTGGCGCCGCCCATGGCCTGGACGCGCTTGGAGTGGGCCGTGCCGGTGGAATAGACATAGTGGGCGATATCCGACGAGCCGACGAAGCTGACGGCCTTGATATCGGGGTGGGTCAGGATGGCGTCGACCGCCACCTTGTCGCCGTGCACGACATTGAGGATGCCCTTGGGGCCGCCGGCCTCCAGAAACAGTTCAGCCAGGCGAACGGGGAGCGTCGGGTCCTTTTCCGAGGGCTTGAGGATGAAGGCGTTGCCGACAGCAACAGCGACGCCGAACATCCACATCGGGATCATGGCCGGGAAGTTGAACGGGGTGATGCCGGCGCCGACGCCCAGGGGCTGGCGCATGGAATAGACGTCGATGCCCGGGCCGGCGCCCTCGGTATATTCGCCCTTAAGGGCGTGGGGGATGCCGCAGGTGAATTCAATGACTTCCAGGCCGCGCTGGATGTCGCCCTTGGAATCGGCGACGACCTTGCCGTGTTCGGAGGAAAGCAGGGACGCCAGCTCTTCCATATTGGCTTCGACCAGGCGCTTGAATTCGAACATCACCCGCGCCCGGCGCTGGGGATTGGCCGCGGCCCAGTCGACCTGCGCCTTCACCGCCGACTGGACGGCCAGGTCCATTTCCGCCTCGGTGGCGAACTGAACGCGGGCCTGAACCTCACCGGTGTTGGGATTGAAAATGTCGCCGAACCGGCCCGAAGAGCCGACAAACCGCTCACCATTGATGAAGTGATCGACCTGACGCATGGGAAACTCCTCGGCACTGCTGGATTTGGCCGTTTCCATGCCGCAGCGGGAGGAGCGTGTCGAGTCGGCATTGCCGGCCGAGGTAAAGCTAGCGTTGTTAGGGGGTTAGGTCGCGGCGAGGCGCCAGAACGGTCACCATGATCTGGATCAAAGACCTGGCGCCGACAGCACGCCAAGGTCCGTCCTGCTGATCAGGCGCGGCGACGGTCCCGACCCAAGGCCTCCACCCTCTCGGGAATTCCGCTCATGATCCTGGCCGCCCGGACGTCCGTCCGTCCGGAACGGCCTGCATTTCCTCCTCCAGGTCACCCGCCGCTACGGAAGGTCCCGTGGCAGTCAGCGCAAAGCGCGTTGACCTCGCCGATGGCCAGCTGGGCGGCCTCGGGGCTGGTTCCGTTGACGGCGGTGACCACCTTGTCCGTCAGGTCGATGGCGTGATCCACCTTGGCCTTGAACGCGGCCGGATTGGCGAAGATGTCGTCCTTGGCGCGCGTGGCGCCGGCCCCCGCCTTGGAATTCGTGCCCGGCGTAAAACGCGTGGCGAGGTCCTTGAACGCCGCGTTGAGTTTGCCGGCCGCTTCCTTGGCGCCGGCGAGGTCCCGCTTGCCGGTCTTGTCGTTGACGACGAGCATATTGGCCTGGATGGTCCGCATGTCGGTCTTGCGGGCCGTGATATTGGCCGCGGCGTCCTGTGCGATGGCGACGCCCGCCAGGCTCACGCCGATCAGGCCGACCACGACGAGTTCGAGCTTGCGCTTGGATATCTTCATGTCTGTTACTCCCCTTCGAATGGTTCAAAAATATGCGCAAGAACAACGCGAGGCTAGCCCCATCGACCCTCCAGGCGCCGCGTCGGTTTGCACGCTACGGTCTAGCCCTTTCCCAGGTTCGGCGCCAAGCTCGCCGTATATCGCGGGCAAGGGGGAGCGTTTGTGACCGCACGCCGAACACGCCCGTTTTTGATGGCCATCGTGGCGCTGGCGGGACTGACGGCCTGCGGCCCGTCGGGTTCCAGCGGCGGCGGCGCGCCTGCGCGCCTGATCACCAACGGGGCCTGGGAAACCACGCCCACAAGGGCCCAGGCCGACGAGGCCTATCCCGACCAGGCCAGGGATGAGGGCATCGAGGGCCGCGCGATCGCCGGCTGCACGGTCGGCGAGGCGGGCCTGTTGAAGGCCTGCGTCATCGACGCGGAATCGCCTGTGGGCGCGGGCTTTGGCGAGGCCGCCATCGGCCTGATGAAGCACTACAAGATGAAACCGCAGACCGCCGGAGGACAGCCCACGGCCGGCGGCCGGGTGGCCGTACCGGTGAATTTTTTCCTTGGGGATGACGAGCCCGCGCCGACAGGGCCGCCTGCCCGCGAGACCCTGGACTGGCTCAGCGCGCCGACAATCGCCCAATGGTCGGCGGCCTACCCGACCCTGCCTGCGTCCAATCCGATAAAACCCATCGTCTATTCCAGAAAGGGACGGGAGCGGGACGCAGACGGGACCGCCATCGCCATTCTCAAGTGCCGTATCGATCAGAACGGCCGGCTGACAGCCTGCCGCGTGGATAGCGAAAGTCCCCAGCAGGCCGGCGTCGGCGACGCGGCCAAATCGCTGATTCCCTATTTCCGGGCGCCATCCGAGGATCAGTTCGGCGTCACAGCCGGCGCCCCGGTCAGTCTGATGATCACCTTCCCGGGCGATCCGGCGGGCCGCATCACCCAGTCGCTGACCGAACCCACCCCTTCGGCCAGGCCCAGCTATGCCCAGGTCGCAGCCGCGTTTCCGGCAAAGGCGCGGGCGGCCCATCTGGTCGGCGGCGAGGCGGCAGTCCGTTGCCGGCGCGACGACGCGGGTTGGGCGAAGGACTGCGTCGTGGTCACGGAAAGGCCGCCGAACATGGGTTTTGGCGAGGCGGTGATGTCGCTCTCGCCCACCTTCAGGTTCACCCTGTGGTCCTATGCCGGCACGCCCACCAGCACGACCGGGACCTTGAACATCGCCTTCGGGCAGGCCGAACCCAGCACCAAGCCGGCGATCCAGCTGCGTCAGGAGGTGCTGAACGGCATCCGCATCAACAGCCTGGGTTATGCGCGGCAATCCCTCGAACAGTTGGGCCAGCGCTTTCCGCACGATGAAACCCTGGTGCTGCTGCACGACATGCTCGGCGGCGCCCTGCAGGCGCGCCAGCGCTACGAGGACGCCATCTGGATCTACGGCAAATCGGCCCCGATGAACGGCGGCGTCGCGGCGGCCTACAATTCGATGTGCTGGATCAAGGCCACGCAGGAGATCCAGCTGGGCTCGGCGCTGGCCGACTGCGACGCGGCGATCAGGCTTTCGCCCCAGGCCAGCGATTACCTCGACAGCCGCGGCTTCCTGCACCTGCGCCAGGGCGACTACGCCAGGGCGATCGCCGATTATGACGCCTCGCTGCGCCTGGTTCCGACCCAGACCTATTCCCTGATGGGACGGGGCATCGCCAAAATCAGGTCAGGCGATCGCGCGGGCGGCCGGGCCGACGTGGACGCCGCCCTGGCCAAATCCCCAGAACTTGCAGCCGTCTTCGCGAGCTACGGCATCAGGCCGTGAAAGCTTACGGAACTACCGGCCCGCGATAGGCGCCGTGGCAACCGGCGCAGACGCCGCCGACTGCGCCGCCCGCCGCGGTGACCGCCGCCGCGTCTGTGCCGTTGGCAGCGGCGACGAGCGCGCCGCTGGCGGCCGTGGCCTTGTCGAGCGCGGCCTTGAAGCCGGGCCCATCGCTCCAGATTTCCGCCTTGGCCCGGCTCTTGGCGAACGGGGTGGCGGTGCCGGCGGGCAGCTTGGTTCCGAAATCCTTGAAGGCGGCGTCGACCTTCAGGGCGGCGGCCTTGGCGGCGGCCATGTCGGCCCCGGCGGCGCGCAGGGCGCCCAGTCCGGCCTGGACCGCCTGCATGTCGGCCTTGCGGGCCGTGACGGCGTCGGTGTTGGCGTCCTGGGCGATGGCGGCCCCGCCGATGGCCGCGATGACGAGCGCGGCGATAGCAATCTGAATCCTGGATCTGGTCATTCGATGTCCTCCCCTAACGGTGGCGTCTGAATTGACCGCAGAGCGTGGTCAAAACGCGTCCCTCGCCGGCCAAGCTACGCCAAACCCGGCGTCGCGTACAGACTGGAGGTCGTGAAGCGGCGGCGCCGGCAGTGTCTCAGTTTGAATTTCGGGTATGCGCCAATACCTGCCATTAGGGCCATGCCCGATTCCGGACGTTCGCGGGCCAGCCATTTGCTGTCTGGCCTCGCCAGGCCTAGCGATAACGATGTTTCGGGCGGAGGCATCGTCATGGCTGGTCAACCAGGGCTAATGGCCTCCTGGAGCAGGAGGCTCGCGGCATGGCGGGCAAAGCCCCGACCCTCTATGATTTAATCCCCAGCTTCGGAGATATCCAGTTGACGCTCACCTACGACCTCTACTGGTCCTTTCGCTCGCCCTATTCCTACATGGTCACGCAGCGCCTGCTGGATCTGCAAAGAGATTATGACGTCACGTGCAATGTCCGTCCTGTCTATCCGCTGGCGGTTCGCACGCCCGAGTTTTTCCAGGGCCGCGATCCCCTTTGGATTTCATATCTGATGACGGACGTTTATCGGGAAGCGGCCTTTCTGGGTCTGCCGTTTCGCTGGCCACGGCCCGATCCGGTGAAGATGTCGCCGGATGGAACCTATCCCAGGGAGCAACCTCACATTCACCGGCTGACCCATCTGGGCGTGGCGGCCGCTGAAAGGGGCAGAGGGCTGGAGTTTCTCGCTGAGGTCAGTGCAGTGATCTGGGGCGGCGAGGTGGTTAACTGGCATGAAGGCGATCATCTGGCTCTCGCAACGGCGCGCGCCGGTCTGGATCTGGAAGAAATGGGCCAGGAGGTTGACGCCAACCCCGCGCATTTTGCCGCCATCGTCGAGCAAAGCCAGATCGCCCAGCGCGCGGCGGGCCACTATGGCGTGCCGCTGATGCATTTTGGCGGCGAGCCGTTCTTCGGCCAGGATCGTTTCGATCAGCTCAAATGGCAGATGGAGCAGCAGGGCCTGACAGCCAGGCATCCGTCATGACCAGCGTCCGGCCCGCGAGCAAGATCCAGGATTTCACGCCGAACTGGCCTGAACCACCCAGAGCGCCCAGCGGCGCTCCAAACATTCTGGTAGTGCTTTTCGACGACGTCGGGTTCTCGGACTTTGGTTGCTACGGTTCTCCGATCAAGACGCCCACCATCGACGCTCTGGCGGCGAGCGGCCTGCGATACAGCGGCTTTCACACCACGGCCATGTGCTCGACGACGCGCGCGGCGCTGCTGACCGGCCGCAATCACCACTCGGTCGGGGTTGGCTGTCTGGCCAATTTCGACAGCGGATTTCCCGGCTACCGCGGCAAGATCGCCAGGGAGGCCGGGCTGTTGCCTGAAATGCTGCGCCCACACGGCTATCGCAACTACATGGTCGGCAAATGGCATGTGACGTCACTCACCGAGTCCGGCCCAACCGGACCGTTCGACGGCTGGCCGCTGGGGCGGGGCTTTGACAGGTACTATGGATTCATGGACGCCGAGACAGATCAGTTCGCGCCGGAACTGGTCAGGGACAACTCGGTCATCGACGCGCCGGGCGGATACGATGACGGCTACCATCTGACCGCGGACCTGGTCGATCAGTCGATCCGCTTCATTGCCGAACATCAGGCAAACGCGCCGGAAAACCCCTGGCTGGTCTGGTTGGCCCTGGGCGCCTGTCATGCGCCGCACCAGGCGCCGATAGACATCATTCGCAGCTATGACCCGATCTTTGAGGCCGGCTGGGACGTCGAGCGCGAGCGGCGGCTGGAACGGCAAAAGGCGCTGGGGCTTGTGCCGCCGGACACCCGCCTGCCACCCCGCAACGAGGGGGTGAGAAGCTGGGGGGAACTCAGCGCTGATGAGAGGAAGGTCGCCATCAGGCTGCAGAGCGCCTTTGCGGGCATGCTCGATCACGCCGACCGGAATCTGGCGCGTCTGGAAAGCTTTCTGGAGGAGAGCGGATTACGAGATGACACCCTGATCCTGGTGCTGTCCGACAATGGAGCCAGCCAGGAGGGCGGTCCGAACGGCTTCGTCAACGCCATGGGCCCGTATAACCGGAAGCCGGAACCCCTGGCCGAAAAACTCGCCCGCCTGGACGACATTGGCGGGCCGGACACCCATTCCAACTTTCCGCACGGCTGGGCGATGGCCTCGAACACGCCGCTGCGGCGTTACAAGCAGAACACTCACGGCGGGGGAATCCGCGATCCCCTCGTCATCTCCTGGCCCAGAGGCATTGCCGCCCGGGGTGAAATTCGCCACCAGTTCGCTCACGCAAGCGATCTGACTCCGACCCTGCTTGAGGTCATCGGCGTCACGCCGCCAGACACGATCGCCGGCATCAGACAGCAACCTCTGGAAGGCGAGAGCTTTGCCGCCAGCTTCGCCGACCCCGACGCGTCCGAGCGCGAAGGCCCGCAGTATTTCGAGATGTTCGGCCACCGCGGCCTTTGGCGGCAGGGATGGAAGGCCGTGGCCTTCCATCCGCCGGGAACGCCGTTCGATGACGATCGGTGGGAGCTGTTTCATCTGGCGCGGGACTTTTCCGAGACCGAGGACCTGGCTCAACAGGAGCCCGAACGTCTGGCAGCGATGATCGATGAGTGGTGGGCGCAGGCCGAGCGCTGCAAGGTTCTGCCGCTCGACGACCGTTTCGGTCCCAGGTTCGCCGAAAACGCGCTCCGCGCGCAGGGCGACCGCAAGAGCTTTGTCTTCCACGCCGGAATGGGCCATCTGCCGACCGATGTGGCTCCCGATGTGCGCAGCCGCTCGTACCGTATTGAGGCCGAGATCGCCGCGCCGGGCGAAGGCGTCCTGCTGGCCCACGGCGACGCGACCAGCGGCTACAGTCTCTATCTGCAAGACGGCCGGCTGCATCACACCCTGAACATCGGCGGACAAATCACCACTCTGTCCTCGAACGGGATTGTCGCACCGACGGTCCGCAGCCTGGGGGTCGATGTTCGCCAGCATGAGGGCGAAAAGACCATAACCTTGCTGATCGACGGCGCCCCGGCGGGCGCATTGAAGACGGGCGCCGGTTTCGCCATGCTGATTTCCTGGTCCGGCCTGGACATCGGCCGCGACCGGGGCAGCCCGGTCGGCCCCTACGCCTCGCCGTTCGAATTCTCCGGACGCCTGAAAAAGGTGACGGTGACCATGGACGCGGATCAGGCTTTGGACGGGGCAGCTGTCGGCCAGGCCGAGATGGCGCGCCAGTAACGACGGGCTGACTTGGTTCGTACGAAGCGGCCAAGCTGGAGCTTGAGTCCGGGACGGCCCTGACATCCGGCCGGCGGCTGATGCATTGAGGACGAAATGACGGGGCGCTGGTCTTCCTTGGGCAGCGCTTTAGACTATTCAATCAGACGGGAACGCGGGGAAACGACATGGACAGACGAACACTCTTGCTGGGCGCTGGCGTCATGCTCGCGGCGTCAGGACGGGCGGGGGCCCAGACGCCGACAGCGACCGACTCCCTGAGGGTCACGTTCGCCGGCACCTCGGGACCGCTGCCGGTGCGCGACCGGGCCAAGTCCAGTCTGGTGATCCAGGCGGGCGGAGCGCTGTATCTGGTGGATATTGGCCCGGAAGCGACCGAGAACATCATGACATGGCGCCTGCCGATCGAGACGGCCAAGGCGGTGTTCATCAGTCACTTGCATTCCGACCACATCGGAGATCTGGGCGAATTCAACATGCAAAGCTGGGTCGCCGGCCGCCCTGCGCCCCTGATGGTCGTAGGCCCGCCCGGGGTTGACCATCTGGCCGCCGGTTTGAACGAGGCCTACGGTCCGGATCACCGGTTCCGCAACGCCCACCACGAGCATGACGCGGTCAAATTGCCCATCGCGGCAGGCCTGCTAAAGGGCAGAGTCGTGCGGCCGCCGCGCGCTGGAACGGCGGTCGTATGGACCGACGGCGCTCTGACGGTCACGGCCATTGTCGTCTCCCATGAGCCGGCGACGCCAGCCTACGGATACCGCTTTGACTACAAGGGCCGATCCATTGTGGTCAGCGGCGACACGAAGAAATGGCCCCCGCTCGCCGAGGCCGCCAAGGGGGCTGACGTCCTGATCCACGAGGCCCAGAGCGCCGAGATGAACCGCACCATGGTCCAGGGCCTGACCGCCCAGGGCCGGCCGCGGATGGCCTCGATCATGAACGACACGCTGAGCTACCATACCACCCCGGTGGAGGCCGCCGACATCGCCCGCCTGGCCGGCGTCAGGGCTCTGGTCCTCACCCACCTGACCCAGGCCGGCATGCCAGGCTTTTCGCCCCAGGCCTTTACCCGCGGCATTGACGCGGGCGGACCCCTGGACTGGCGCCTGGCGGCCGATGGCATGACCATCAACCTGCCGGTAGGCGGCCCGGAGATCACCTTCGGCAAGCTTTAGCCGGGCGGAACCGACAGGCTGGCAAGCAGGCCGGCGGCTTCGAGGCGCGGTTCAAGGCTTCGCCGCGCGGCGTCCGGCAGATCGGCAAAGGCCTTGCGAAGGGTCTGCAGGCAACGGACCTGATACTTGAACGCGCCCTGACTGTAGGGCTGGCCAAGCAGGCTGACGGTGAAGGTCTCGTCGCCCGCGGCGATGGCGCGGGCGTTGGCTTCCAGGAACGGGAAATAGACCTGCGCGGCGAAGGCCAGCAGCTGGTCGATGATGGGCGGCAGAGGCGAATTCGCGGTGGCCCATTCGCCGTCCCAACCTGACAGGTCCTCGACCTGCATAAGCCAGCGAACGGTGAAGGGCGCGATCTCGCGAAGCAGGTCATTGGGCGTCGGATCGACGATCAGCTGGGAGAACTGGCCGTACCAGCCGAACTCGGCCAGAGACGGCCGCCCGCCAAAGAAGAACGGCTGGTCCAGAACATGGGCCTCGAACATCGCGCAGAGGCTGCGGGCGGTCTCCTCGATCAGCGGCGCATTGGCCTCGGTGCAGCCGACCAGGGGCATCCGTCCGGTCTGGCGTGCCCTGAAAGCGTCAGCATAGGCCTTGATGGCTGGATAGCCGCCGCCCATGGCCCGGTCGTAGGACAGCCATTCACTCATCTGCACCTGGTCGCGTTCGCGCCGCCAGCGGTAGTGGAACATCACCTTGGTCGCCCATTCGTCCGCGAGGTCCTCAAGCAGAAAGGCCAGAAAGGCATTGGCCGGATCCGGCGGCACAATCGAGCGCTGTCCCGGATGACGGGCCTCGAGCGCATAGATCATCGGCGTGGAGTCGTTGTGGTAGGTCCCGTCCGGATACTGGATCACCGGAATGACCGGCGCCTTCACCGCCGCTCGTTCGGCGTCGTGGGCCGGCGTGATCTGGATCCAGACGTGGGGCAGGCGCCGGTAGCGCATTATGGCCCGCATCTTCATCGAGTATGGCGATCCGAGGCCGCCGAGGATGCGGTAGGGGGCGTCTTGAGCCATGGGTCAATCCTTGTCTTCGGGCCAGGCGGTCAGCCTCTGGCCTCGGCGTCGGTGATTTCGATGCGATAGCGTTTGCGCAGTTTGGCGAGACTGGCCGCATTCATCGCTTCACGGCGCTGGGCCAGCCAGGCCTCGCGCACCTTGGTTCGGACATCGGCGAAGGGCGCCACCTGGGCGGGACTACGGGCCTCGATGCGCAGGTCGTGCCAGCCGTAGGCCGACCGAACGGGACCGGTCCAGTCGCCGAGACGGGCGGCAATGGCGGCGGTGGCGAATTCCGGACCGAAGTCCTTGTCCAGCGCTTCAGGACTGATGTCGGCAAAGGTCGAGGCCATAACAAAGGGATCGCCGGCGATGTCGGTCCGGCCCTGCTGCAGCTGGACCAGGGCGCGCGTCGCGGCTGCGCGCGCATCGCCCGCGGCGCGGTCGTCACTGAAGAAGATGTGGCGCAGGGTCATGCGCGGCGGGGCGGCATAGTCGCCGGGATGGGCGTTGTAGAGAGTCCTAAGTTCGGCGTCTGTGGGCTCGACGGCCTCCGCAAGGTCTTCGGTGGCGAAGGACATTTTCTGGGCGAGTCGCCGCCGGATGATCATGTCGTTGCGGTCCAGACCGAGCCTCAGAGCCTCACGCGACAGGATTTCTTCATCGATCCGTTCGCGGACAATACCCTTGACTTCGTCCTGGGTGGGCGGCCGCTGCATCTGCAGTTCCCAGTAGATGATCAGCTGGGACAGTTCTTCGGAATCGATACGGATCACTGGCTGGCGCGCAGCCTTGACCACGCCGACGCCGAAAAACAGCACCAGCCCAATGAGCGCGAAGTGGGTTAGCGGCTCGCGAAATATTCGCCCTGCAATCCGTCGAAACCGCACGCCGGCTGCGAGGTCAAGGCGAGGTTTCGCCCGGGCCTCAGTGTCTGGGTTCATACCAGATCGGCGTCGACCAGGCGCGCTCGGCTATCGTTTTCGGAAGGGCGGGGTTGGGCGGCGTGCCGTTGCGGATGGCGTCCCAGGTGGACCAGCGGCAGGACGGGTTTTCGAGAATGCGAACGTAGTAGAAGGCCCTCTGCTTCGGATCGAAGGTCGGGTCGGTCCACAGGGTCCGCAGTTCAACGTCGCCCTTGGTCTGGGCAACCTCACACGTGGCGGTGTTAACGGACGCGCCATTGTCAGGGCACCGCCATGTGGTGGTGTTGAGCGGCAGGTGGTCCGAACAGGCAACGTCGAAAACCCGTTCCTTGGCCACGCCGTTCTCGACCCAGCCCTTGATGATCTGGGCGCGCTGCAGATAGCCCGACCTGGGATCGCGCAAACCCCAGACCAGGAAGCTGGGCGCCTTGCCGCGCGACGGCAGCAGGTCCCCGCCCATGGTCACCCCGTGAGCGTAGGCCTGGGCCACCACATCGTTCCGGCTGGCCAGGTTGGCGGGATAGTCATAACTGGCGAAAAAGCGCACGCGGATGCGCGGGCCCGAAGTTGCGAATGTCTCCTTGCGGCGCAGGGCGGCGTAGACCGCCTCTCGGGTATTCTGTTCGGCCCAGACGCCGGCCAGGCCGGCTGCGCCCCAGTACTGGTAGCGGGAGGTGCCGCCCTCCAAGATTACGCCGTTCCAGCTTCGGGCGCCGCCCGGCGGGACCGACCCGCGAAGCTCCGGCGTCGAGTCGCTACGGCCGACCTTGCTGAAGAAGTTGGGCTCTTCAACGGAGCCGGGGGCGGCATTATGGGTGTCGCTGGAGCCAATCAAGCCGAACTTGAAGGGATTGAAGCCCTTCTGTTCCTGCATGACGATTCCCGCCTTCAGCGCATCGCGCACATAGCCGCCGGCGAACTTGGTCACCCGCGTGGCGCTGCCGATGTAACTTTCCATGATCTCGAAGTTGGCCCACTCGTCGTTCGGCGACAACGACGGGTGGGTGTCGGAACTACCCTTGATCTGGTCGATCTCAGCGAGGGGTTCGTTGCGCCGGCGCAGGTCGGCATAAACCTGGTCCATGGGGGCGCCGTTCAGACGGGTCGTCTGGAACATCAACCCGTCGCTGCCATTGCTGTTGTGCGGAATGGCCAGGGATTCGATGCCCTGCCCCCGCCACTTGTCCATCTCGCGCCACAGGTCTTCCGGGTCAGGCGAATTGAGACGGCTGAACGGCAGGCCAGGCACCTTGGCGGACCGGAAGATGACGTTCCGGTGCAGGTTCTTGCCGTCGGGCGCAGAGGTGTATTCATAGCCCACCAGTGTGGTGAATCGGCCGGGTTGGTTGTTGCGGGCGGCGGCCTCCTGGATTTCCTTCCAGGCCCGGCCCGCGATCTTCGGATCGCGCATTTCGACCGGCACCGTGTTCGACCGGCTGGCGGCGACGAAGCGGTTGAAGGCGGCGCCGATTTGTTTCGGGTCGGGGCTGAACATATCCGCCATGATCGGCAGCCGGGACAGGGGACTCTCGGGGCGGGCCGCCTCTTCCATGGCGCCGAGGTATTCGGAGTGGTCGGTCACCGCCACGAAGTCCAGCGGGCCGCCCGCCAGCCGAATGTCGAAACCGCCCGCATGGCCGATGGTCTCGCCCCTGGCGAACCGGTAAGCGTCGTCAGGCGAGCCGCGGACGTTGAAGATATAGGCATCGTAGCTCAGTTTGGTGTGCACGTGCAGGTCGCCGAAGTAGGCGTTTCGGTCGCTATTATAGCCCGGAAGGCGCGGGTCGGAGATGGCGCCCGCGGTCGTTGCGGGCCGTGCGGCCGGGGTCGCGGGGCTTGAGGCCTTGGGTCGAACCGTTTCGCCAAGGGCGCTGTCGCTGTTGAAGGTGAGCGCGCCAGCGACGAGGGCCAGGGAAAGGCCGCTCCAGACAATAGCTCTGTGCTGCTTGAGGCGTTTCATGGTCGTTCCCCTTCGCCCTGATATCCGGTTCGGCCGGTAGCGGTCTTGCGATGCAGGCCCGTCCGAAGGCTACGCTTAATGGATTGTCACGCCAGATGAGCGATGTCAAAAAACCGCAGAGCGGTCAGCAGGAGGGCGTGACTTGAAATTTCGCCACCTTTTCTGCGGGTTGATGTTTATCATCGCCGGCGGATTGCTCGCTGCGCTGCCGGCATTGGCGCATGAGGTCCGCCCCGCTCTGCTGCAGATCAATGAATCCACGCCAGGCCGATATGACGTCATCTGGAAACAGCCCCTTGTCGGCGAGATGGGCGTGCGGCTTATCCCTCACCTGTCCGGCGGCGGACTGGACGCCAGGCCCGTCAGCGAAACCATTACCCCTGGCTTTCTGGTTCGCACCTGGGTTCTGCAAGACGTCCCGGCCCTCGATGGACAGGAAGTGCGGATCGAGGGCCTGCCTCAGACCGTGACGGATGTCATCGTGCGCGTCAGCGTAAGGGACGGCCACGCCATCGACGCCGTCATCACACCGGCCAGACCCGTCCTGAAGCTGGCGCTCAGCGCGCCGAAGGGCGCCGCCCTTCCGGCCTATCTGACCCTGGGGGTGAAACACATCCTGACCGGGATTGACCACCTGATGTTCGTGCTGGGCCTGCTGATCCTGACCGGGGTCGGCTGGCGCATCGCCAAGGTGGTCACAGCCTTTACGGTCGCTCACAGCCTGACGCTCGCTCTGGCCGCTCTCGGGTATATCCATTTTCCGCCGGCGGTTATTGAAGCCCTGGTGGCGTTGAGCATTGTGTTCGTCGCTCATGAGCTGGTTGCGCGTCCCAGCGCGCCGATCAGCCTGACGCGCAGGTTCCCCTGGCTGATCGCCCTTGTTTTCGGCCTGCTGCATGGCATGGCTTTTGCGGGTGCTTTGTCAGCCATCGGCCTGCCGCCACGGGCCGCGCCTCAGGCCCTGTTACTGTTCAATCTGGGCGTCGAAGCCGGACAGCTGATTTTCATCGGCGCAGCGATGGCCGTGATCCTGACCTTGCGCTGGGCGCGCTCGAAGCTGCCCTTCGACACCACGTCCCTGGCGCGCGCCCTGCCGGCCTATGCCATCGGCGGCTGTGCGATGTTCTGGTTCATTGATCGGACGATTGCAGCTTACGCCTGAGCGGCGTTCAGGCTTTGCGCGTATCGCGCTCAGCTACTGTGCGTGAAGCCAAAAGGTAAGACGCTCGATCATGACCATGGCCTGGGCGCGGGCGGATTCGTGAGAGACGCGTGGGGCGTGTCTCCGCGTCGATCTCGGCGATGGGAGGCAAGCGGGCATCCGCGTCGAGGTTCCGTTACGACCGCAATGCGCCAGGAGCGGACGTTGGGCGTGTTTCCGGAAGTGGACGTTTATGAGCGTTGCACGCGAGCGAGCTCGGCGCGTTCGGCTGGCAACAGGTCCATGGCAGCTGCGGCTTGCCACTTGGTTCGCGCCTCGGCCAATTTGCCGGCGCGGGCCAGGGCGCTCCCCCAGGCGAAATGCAGACCACCCCAGCGAGGTGCGCGCTCCGCCGCCTGGGCGTAGAGCGCCGCCGCCTTAGCGGCCTTGCCCTGTGCGGCGAGCGCGTCGGCTTCGAATTTCAGCGGCTCAGCCCAGTGAGGCCCCTTCTTGTGGGCCTGGTCGAACAGCTTGATCGCCCCGGCGGCATCGCCCCGCGCCAGCTTGACCCGGCCCCATTCGAACGCCGGCTGGGGCACGGAAGGGGCGGCCTTCATCGCCTCCGAGAACCAGCGGTCTGCGCCGGCGGCATCGCCTTTGGCAGCCGCCAACTGGCCCCGGCCAACAAGGCAGCGGACGCAGTCGGCGGGGGTCGGATCGAGGATCGCCGCGGCGCCCGCAGGATCGCCGGTCATCATCTTGGCATAGGCGAGCTGGATGGTGGTCGGGTTGACACGCCGGGCGACCGGTGTGCCGCCCCACATTGAGGGCAGAGCGGCCACCGCCGGGTCGTTGCTCATGGTGATCATGCCTGGCCAGTCCTCGGCCGAGACCATTATTATCCAGAGACCGCGGCTGGCCGCGCCCGCGTCGTTGACGCCGCCGACAGGCGCATCAATGGGGATCCCCAGGTTGCTGGCATCGTAACTCCGCCTAGCGGCGGTTATCTCGTGAAGGCCGGCCAGGCCCGTGATGCGCCAGAGGGGCGCGCTTTGGGGGTTGTTGGCGGCGTAGCGCCGATTGGATTCGTAAACTTCGGTTTTGGTCAGCACCGTTGTGAAGTCGCCAAGCTCGTTGGCCAGGGTGATGTCCTGCACGACCGCCGTGCGCGCCCAGGGTTCGAGATCGCGATCCACGGGCCGCAGGTCCGCGGCTTTGCGAAGCGCGGTCAGACTGGCTTCGGTGCGGCCCAGGGCATTTTCGGTTTGCGACAACAACTGCCAGGCCATCGACATGCGCGGCGCCAAGCGGATCGCCTCCTGGGTTGCAGAGCGCGCGCCCTCAATATCGCCGGTGATGAAGCCACTGCGGGCGACGGAACGCCAGGCCCAGGCGCGCTCGTGGTCATCGGGATAATTCTGCGCGACCCATTGCATATAGGGCACGGCTTCGGAGAAGCGGCCGTGCTGGCTGAGGTAGCCCTGGTAGCGGTAGGGTTGGGAGGCCTTGAGGATCTGTTCGGCGACCTGGGAGGTCAGGGCGTCGATGTCCTGCTCATCGCCGGTGGCGGTAAAGGCGGGCTGACCGGCCAGGCGCACGGACAGCACCGCGCCCGCCTTTCCCCGGTAGACCTCGCCGGTCACCCGCGTTTCATGGCCCAGCCACTGTTTCAAAGCGCCCTGCAGGTCACCGAGGGTGATGCCGGTCGAGGGAATTGCGACCTTGATGTCGCGGCCCCAGTCGTTGCTGATGCTGTCGGCGCGGCGGATGGAGTTGGTGGCGGCCAGGCCGGCGAGCTTGTCCAGCACCTGGGAGGCGACGACCTCGCCGGAGAGACCGCGCTGGGCCATTTCAGGCGGCACGGCGAAGGGCTCGATGACCAGGCCTTTCGCCTGGCTTGCGTGCCAGGCCATGGCGGCAAGGCTGATCGCGATCACCAGGCCGCCCAGGCCGATGAGAACCTTCAGCCCGTAGCCGGCGCGCTCACTTGCAATCTGCCAGCGGCGATGGCGCAGGTCGGCGTCGAGCAGCACCGACTGCTTGGCCAGAACCTCGTAGGCCACGCCAGAGGGTTTGGTTCCGCTCGACTCGGCCTCCATGGCGATCTCGATGGGGTCGGGGGTCGTGGGGGCGCGTTCATTTCGCGCACGGCGCTGGCCTGGCTTCGGAACTGCTCCGGCGTCGTCCATCTTCCCCTCCTGGGCGGAGAATGCGGTCAGTAATACAAAGTCGTCAATTGCCCGGCCGACATTGGGCAAAGGGCGTCGCCTGACGAGGCCGCAATGCGCCATGAGCGGCCATTAGGGCCATGCCCGATACCTGACGTCCGTACGCCCCCCTCCCATTGCCGTCAGGTCTCGCCGGGCATAACGATAACGCGGTTCTGTGGGAGACATCGTCATGGCTGTACAGCGCAAGGAGACGACAATGAACAAGCCCTTTATGGTCGGCTTGATCCTTTTACTGGGCCTAAGTCCAGGCGCGAGCTTGTCGCAGACCACCGGCAACAAGGCGATGGACGCGCGAAACGCTCAGTACGACGCGCGCAGCCTGCAGATCGTCGCCAGTCTGAAATCCCAGTGTGAGGCCCAGAGGGAGGCGGCTCTGGACAGCTTGTACGCGAAAACGCCTGAGGAGCGACTGGCCAACGGCGAGTCGATCGACAGATCCTTCGGACAATATATGGACCACGACACCCAGAAATTGGTCGAGGTCGATATTCCGGACGTCACGAGGAGGGCTCTCGCTCCTCGCGTCGAGGCGCAGTACCGCTATACTCAGTGTCTTCTGATTGCGCGCGTGCGGCAGTTGGCCAGTGATGCGCCTGGAGTTCTGCGTCCTGATTTTTCGAGCCCCTTCAGTTTCGGCTCCACAAACAAGGCCTTTCTGATCGCGGATCTGCATCAGGCCTGCCAGGCCGAAAAAGTCGCCGTGATGGATTTTGAACGCCTCAATGGGCGCGATCCGTGGCCGCCCGCCAATGAGGGGCTATACGAGTCAGCAATGCGCAACGACGAAGATGGAACGCGAAAAGATCGGGGCGTCTTTTTGAGCGGAACCAAGCCTTCGGCCATCAACAGGTTCAAAGGATGTCTCGCGAACGCGCGGCTGCGCCACATCGCGCGGTTCCGCGATGGAACGCTGATCCCGCCGCCGTACTCTGGGGCTATCGCCCCGAGCGGCCTGATTGCCGGCGCCGAGCCTGGGACCAGCAAGGCGGTGCTAGCGGCGCGCGACGCGGAGTCTCTTGCGCGCAGGGCGCCGGCAGCGCCAGCCCCGCAGCCCGCGACGCCGCCGGGTCAGCAGGCCGGTGGAGCGGGAGCGGGACCTGGTGCGGGCGCCCGAGCCCCGACCCCGTCGGGCATCGTCGCCCTGCCTCGCCCCGTATCCGGCGCCGTAAATGCCCCGGTAATTCTGGGCTCAACCACCAACGGGGCTACCCGCACCGCCGCCACCTCCAGGAGTGGCTCCACCTTCAGTGGCGCCGCAGCGGCGCCGGCTGAATGGAAAACCAGGACCCTGACATTGCCGCCAGAGTTGGCGACGCTCAAGCCGATGGATGCGATCCTGGACTACTGGCGAAGCGATAATAATGAAAATATCTGGATGGGCCGCAACTTTGATGAAGCTGTGGGGCTCGGAACCCGTTACAATCAGGGCCTCCAACCTACCACCCTGGACCAGCGATCACCGGTGAGCTGCAGCCAGTTGCTCGGCAAGACCACGGTCAGCTGGTTTGTCTTTCTTAATTTTGCTCATCAGCTTCCGCCCCAAGGGGTGCAGATGCAGGGTCGATTTACCTACGCCTTTGTATGTGGCGGAGCGACGATCGAGGAAACTATCGCCGCCGCATACGATGTGGCGAAGGCCGAGGCTGCCGGCAAGCCACTGTCAACGTTCACCGTCAAGGCGGGCGTCACTGCAGAACTCGACTACGATCGTCTGGGCCGAGAACGCAGGCTGATGGACGGAGGGGGCCTTGGCCTCGCGGCTTGGCAGTTCCGTTGCAACATGCCGCTGGATCTTGAGGAGGCAAGAGGAACCTTCATGCCACAAGACCCTGGTAACGGTCCGGCGTTTGCTAGGTACGTAATGAATCTGAGACGAGTCCCCTGGATCGCGCCCAACGGCGCCCGCTCACAGGAATTGTTTGGTTGTGGGGGTTACAATAATACGCCCGAGGCGAGCGGGGCGAACCAGCCGCCGCCGGTATTCGCTCCGCGCTAACCGGGGGCAAGAGCCCTGCGTCGTTTAGGGTGAAGAGAACGCCCTGCACCCGCAACCATGGACCTTACGCCGGACGCGCTGGCGCGGCTGTCGAGGGCGCAGGCCTGAGCATGGGGCCAAGGAGCCGGATACCCGGAACCGGACGTTCCCAACGTCTCAGATGAGTCAGGAGCCGACATTCAAATTGAGGCCCGACCGCGGCGCCTTGGAACTTGACGTAAGGCGCGCTTCCCGCGCATGACCGGGCCCAGGAATTGCTGCATTGCGGAATTGATCTTGGCCCCGACCCTTGACCTCGCCTCCGGCTTTGGCGCGCCCTCGGAAGGCGCTTGGCTGAAGCTGGTTGAAAAGACCCTGAAAGGGGCCGGGCCCGAGACCCTGATCAGCCGCACCCGCGACGGCATCGAGATCGCCCCGCTCTATCGCGATGGTCCGGCCGCGCCGGTGCGCAAGGGCCCGCCCGCCGATTCCTCCCGGCCGTGGGATATCCGCGCCACCATCCGCCATCCGGACCCGGCCAAAGCCAACGCCCAGATTCTGCAAGACCTGCAAGGCGGCGCGGCCTCGGTGCTGGTCAAGCTCGACCCGAAGGGCAAGTCGGGCGTCGCCGTCGGCTCGAAGGACGATCTGGCGCGCGTGCTGTCCGGGGTGCTGCTCGACATCGCGCCGGTGGCGCTGAACGCGGGCTTCCGCGGCCCCGACGCCGCCGACTGGCTTGGCGAGCTGATGAAGGGCGCGCCTGGGGCCGAGCCGCAGTTCCACCTCGATCCCCTGACAGCGTTTGCGCAAGGCGGCGGCTCGCCCGGACCGATCGAGAGCCACATCATTCATGCGGCGACGGTCGCCGTGCGGCTGGGCCGGAGCTATCCCAAGGCCGGCTTGTTCATCGCGTCTGGCCGCATCGCCCATGAAGCCGGCGGGACCGAGGCACAGGAACTGGCCCAGGCCATGGCCTGCGGGATCGCTTACGTCCGCGCCCTGACCCGGGCCGGCGCCAGCGCCGATCAGGCGTTCGGCGGCGTGGTGCTGGGGCTCTCAGGCCCGGCCGACTATTTCGCCACCATCGCCAAGCTGCGGGCGGCGCGCATCCTGTGGGCCAAGGTCGTGGCGGCCAGCGGCGCGGACGCCTCTGTCCCCGCGCGCATCGAAGTGCGCTCGTCGCATCGGATGCTGAGCGCGCTCGACCCCTGGACCAACATGCTGCGGCTGGCTTCGGCGGCGTTCGGCGCAGGCGTGGGCGGGGCCGACGCCATTGTGCTGGGCAGTTTCACCGACGCGCTGGACGGCCTGCCCACCGCCTTTTCCCGCCGCCAGGCGCGCAACACCCAGCTGGTGCTAATGGAAGAGGCCCACATCGCCCGCGTCGCCGACCCGGCCGGCGGGGCGTGGTTCCTGGAGAGCCTGACCGACGGCATGGCCCGGGCCGCCTGGGCGAAATTCCAGGCCATCGAAGCCGCCGGCGGGATCGTCGCGGCGCTGGAGAGCGGCTTCGTTCAACGCGAGATCGCTGAAGCCGCCGCCGCCGAGGAAGAGGCCGTGCGCTCCGGCGCCCGCCAGATCCTGGGGGTCACCAAGTTCCGCAACGCCGACATGGGCAAGCTGGAGGTCGACGAGGTTGATGGGTCGAGGTTCGCGGTTTCCGCGACTGACCCGCGGAAACCGGGTCCGGATTCGGCCTGCGCGCCGCTGAAACCGCATCGTTTGGCTGAAAGGTTTGAGGGGGCCCAATGACCCTCTCTCATCCGATTATCCCCGCGAAGGCGGGGACCCATCCGCGGGTTCCGAAGTCTCTGGCGGTAGGGGGTGAATTCAAGACCTGTTGGATCCCCGCCTTCGCGGGGACAATCGGTAGTGGGGGAGTGTCCGCATGAGTTTGCCCGAATTCGCGACCCTCGACTTCGACGCCATCACCCTGCCGAAAGCCGGCCCTGCCCCCACCGCGCCGGTCTGGGAAACCCCCGAGGGCATTCCGCTGGCCCCCGAGTTCGGGCCCGAGGCCCTCAAAGGGGTGGATTTCACCGGCGGCTATCCCGGCATCGCGCCCTATGTGCGCGGGCCCTATCCGACCATGTACGTCACCAACGCCTGGACGGTGCGGCAGTACGCCGGGTTTTCCACCGCTGAGGATTCCAACGCCTTTTACCGTCGCAACCTGGCGGCCGGGCAAAAGGGGTTGTCCGTCGCCTTCGATCTGGCCACCCACCGTGGCTATGATTCCGACCACGAGCGGGTCAAGGGCGACGTCGGCATGGCGGGCGTGGCCATCGATTCCATCTATGACATGCGCACCCTGTTCGACGGCATCCCGCTGGATGAGATGAGCGTGTCGATGACCATGAACGGGGCGGTGCTGCCGATCCTCGCTTTGTTCGTCGTGGCCGCCGAGGAACAGGGCGTTGCGCCGGAGAAGCTCTCCGGCACCATCCAGAACGACATCCTCAAAGAGTTCATGGTGCGGAACACCTATATCTATCCGCCCGCGCCCTCGATGCGGATCGTCTCGGACATCTTCGCCTACACGGCGAAAAACATGCCGAAATTCAACAGCATATCCATTTCCGGCTATCACATGCAGGAGGCCGGCGCGACGGCGGACCTGGAGCTGGCCTACACGCTTGCCGACGGCATCGAATACGTCCGCGCGGGCGTGGCGTCGGGCATGACGGTGGATGCGTTCGCGCCGCGCCTGTCGTTCTTCTGGGCGATCGGGATGAACTATTTCATGGAGGTGGCCAAGATGCGGGCCGGCCGCCTGATCTGGGCCAAACTGATGGCCGATGAGTTCCGGCCGAACGATGACCGCTCGCTGAGCTTGCGCACCCATTGTCAGACCTCGGGCTGGTCGCTTGCTGCCCAGGACGTGTTCAACAATGTCACCCGCACGGCGGTCGAAGCCATGGCGGCGGCCAATGGCCAGACGCAAAGCCTTCACACCAACAGCCTCGATGAGGCGCTTGCCCTGCCGACCGACTTCTCGGCGCGGATTTCGCGCAACACCCAGCTCTTCCTGCAGATGGAATCGGGATTGACACGGACCATCGATCCCTGGGGCGGCAGCTGGTACGTCGAGCGCCTGACCCACGATCTGGCGGCGCGGGCGCTGGAGCATATCGCCGAGGTGGAATCCATGGGCGGCATGGCCAAGGCCATCGAGGCGGGCCTGCCCAAGATGCGCATCGAAGAGGCCGCCGCGCGGACCCAGGCGCGGATCGATTCCGGCCGCCAGAGCGTGGTCGGCGTCAACCGCTACAAGCCCGAGGTCGCCGACGACATTCCGGTGCTGAAGGTCGACAACGCCAAGGTCATGGCCCAGCAGCTCGACAAGCTGGCGCGGTTGAAGGCCGAACGCGACCCGAAGGCGGTGGAAGCCGCGCTGGAAGCGCTGGAAGACGGCGCGCGGGGCGACGGCAATTTGCTGGCCCTGGCCATCGACGCGGCGCGGGCCAAGGCCACGGTCGGCGAGATCAGCTATGCTCTGGAAAAGGTCTTTTCGCGCCACAAGGCCACGGTCCGCACCATCGAGGGCGTCTATATGAAGGAAGCCGCCAACGACCCCGCCGCCGCCAGGGCCAAGGCCATGGTCGAGGCGTTCGAACAGGCCGACGGCCGCCGCCCGCGCATCCTGATCGCCAAAATGGGCCAGGACGGCCACGACCGCGGCCAGAAGGTGATCGCCACCGCCTTTGCCGACCTGGGCTTCGACGTCGATATCGGGCCCCTGTTCCAGACCCCGGCCGAGGCCGCCCGTCAGGCGGTGGAAAACGACGTCCACATCGTCGGCGCTTCCTCGCTCGCCGCCGGGCACCTGACCCTGGCGCCCGATTTGATCGCCGAACTGAAAAAGGCCGGCCGCCCCGACATCCTCGCGGTGATCGGCGGCGTCATCCCGCCCCAGGACTATCCGGCCCTGGAAGAGGCAGGCATCGTGGCGATCTTCCCGCCGGGCACGGTGATCGCGGAGGCGGCCATCAAGCTGCTGGAGAAGCTGAACGAGCAGTTGGGGTACGCGCAGGCAGAGAAGTAGGCCTTTCCCTCCTGCTTGTCGGGAGGGTGGCTCGCCGCAGGCGAGACGGGTGGGCTGATTGCGACTTGGACTCGCCCACCCTGGTCGCTTCGCGGCCTGTCCCTCCCGACAAGCGGGAGGGAAAACTTCAAGCGTAGCGCTGCGTCCTGAACGGGTCGGCGGCGTAGGTGCCCAGCACGGCGAAGTGGTCGGAGTAGAACTTCAGTTCCTCGAAGGCGCGGGCCAGCGGGATGTCGTCGGGGCGGCCGTCGACTTCCACGTAGAACATGGTCGCGGCGAAGACGCCGTTTTCGGTGTAGCTCTCGAGCTTGGTCATGTTGACGCCGTTGGTGGCGAACCCGCCCAGCGCCTTGTAGAGCGCCGCCGGGATGTTGCGCACCCGGAACACGAAGCTGGTGATGGCCGGCAGGTTGGCGGGCGGGTCGATGGCTTCGCGGGCCATGACCAGGAAGCGGGTGGTGTTGTGCTTTTCGTCCTCGATGTCTTCGAGGAGGATATCGAGGCCATAGAGCGTGGCGGCCAGCCGCGGGGCGACGGCGCCCTTGGTGGGGTCGGGATGCTCTGACAGCGCCTTGGCCGCGCCGGCGGTATCGCCGGCCGATTCCAGCGCGACGCCCAGTTTCTTCAGCGCCTTGCGGCATTGGGCCAGCGCGATGGGCATGGAGGCGACGGTCTTCACCGCCTCCAGCTTCACGCCCGCATTGGCCATCAGGTGGAAGCGGATCGGCTTGAAGCGCTCGCCGACGATGGACAGGCCCGATGAGGGGAGCAGGTGGTGCACGTCAGCCACGCGCCCGGCGATGGAATTTTCCACCGGGATCATGCCGAGCTCGGCTTCACCGGATTTGATCGCCTCGAAGGCCTCTTCGAAGGTCGGGCAGGCGAGCGGCGCATAATCGGGGAAGTGCGTGCGGCAGGCCTCGTCGCTGTTGGCGCCGGGCTCGCCCTGGAAGGCGATTTTCTTGCTCATAGTTCAGCCGCCCTTTGCCGCGCCACCTCGAGGTCGGCGGGGCTATCCACCGAAATGGGCGTGGAATCAACGATGGCCGCCCAGATCTCGATGCCCAGCTCCATGGCGCGCAGCTGTTCGAGCTTTTCGCGCCGTTCCAGCGGGGTTGTCGGGGCGAGCGTAAAATGCTCCAGCGCCCGGCGGCGATAGCCATAGATGCCGACGTGCTTCCACACCGGGCCTTCGCCATAGAGGGTGGACCTGGTGAAATAGAGACAGCGGCCGAAATCGGCGTCCCGCGCCAGGGAGACGATGGCCTTCACCACATCGGGATTGTCGTAGTCCTTGGGGTCGGCGGCGGCGATCAGGGTGGCCATTTCCAGTCCCGGCTGCTCTTCGAATTTCCCGGCGAGGAAACGGATATGGGCCGGATCGATGAAGGGCATGTCGCCCTGTAGATTGATGGCGACGTCGTATTTCCCCTCTGGATCGATCTCCTGCAGGGCTTCGAAGACCCGGTCCGTGCCCGAGGCGTGATCGGGATCGGTCAGCACGGCGCGCCCGCCCGCGGCGGTGACCGCCTCGGCGATCTCCGCATCGCCGGCAGCCACGATGACCGGGCCTATGCCAGCAGCTTCAGCCTGCCGCATCACCCGCACGATCATGGGCACGCCGCCGATATCGGCCAAGGGCTTGCCCGGCAGGCGGGTGGCCGCCATGCGGGCCGGAATCACTATGATCGGATTGGTAGCGCCCACCGGTATTTTCCCGTCAATTCCAGCGTCTTATCGGCGCAGGGCAAAAGACCTCGAATTTGGCCGGTTGCACGAGCGGCGGTAGCGTGTAAGAGAGCCCGACGCAAGAATATGGCCGGGATTCGCCAGTTGATTCCCCGCGCCGCGCAGGGGATTATCGGACCGATCATGAGCGACCTGGGCTTCAACAAGATCGCTGGCGGCGTCCTCGCCGCCGCTCTGGCCATCACCTTCATGAACCAGATCTCCGAGAAGGTCTTCGCGGCGACCTCGGTCAAGGAAGACAAGATGGGCTTTTCGGTCGCGCCGATGGCGGCCGGAGGAGCGGGAGCCGCGCCCGAAGTTCTGCTGCCCTCGCCAGACTGGGGCACAGTGCTGGTCGCCGCCGACCTCAAGGCCGGCGAGGCGATTTTCCAGAAGTGCGCCTCGTGCCACAAGCCGACCGACGAGAACGGCACCGGCCCGGGCCTGTCGGGCGTGGTCGGCCGCAAGCCGGGCGCCCATGCCGGCTTCAAGTATTCCGACCCGATGGTCGCCTTCGGTAACGCCAATTCGCAGTGGACCTTCGACCTGCTCGAAAAGTTCCTGACCAAGCCGAAGGATGAGGTCGACGGGACCAAGATGACCTTCGCGGGTCTGCGCGGCAAAAAGCATGGCGGCTCGCAGCAGGACCGCATCAATGTGATCGCCTATCTGCACACGCTGAATTCGACCCTGGCGGTCCCCGCCCCGAACGCCGAACGCGCCGCGGCCACGGCGGCGGCTCTGGCGGCGCTCGATGCTCCGGCTGGCGCCGCTCCTGCGGCGGCTCCGGCCGCTGAAGGCAAGGCCGCTCCGGCAGCCGAGGCCAAGACCGTTGCGGCGGCTCCGGCGGCGGCGGCGGCGGCGCCCAAAGCTAAATAGTTACCGTCATCCCAGCGAAAGCTGGGACCCATTCTTACTTCGCACAAACAGATTGCGTGATCGCCGCGCGCGCGGCGATCAATCCGGGCGTTCGCGTGCGTTCCACGATGGGTCCCAGCTTTCGCTGGGATGACGGTTGTGAGGGATTAGACCCTGCGGAATCCCACCGGCTGGCCGGCCCCCGCCGCCGCGACGCGTTCGATCGCCGCGGACAGCGGCTCGCCTTCGGTCGCCATGTGGTGGGCGTTGGCGTGCAGGAGGGTTTCGCCGTCGGCCATCATGCCGACGTGGCCTTTCCAGAAGACGAGGTCGCCACGGCGCAGCGCCGAGGCTTCGACGGGCGCCCCGAGAGAGGCCTGCATGTCGGTGTCGCGGGCTGAAGGCAGGCCGCAGGCGTAGTGGGCCTGCTGGACCAGACCCGAACAATCGAGCCCAACGGATTCCCGCCCGCCCCAGAAGTAGGGCGCGCCCCGGAACCTCAGGGCGACGGCGGCCGGATCGTCCTGATACTCGGCGATGGGAGAGATGTGGGCCTCGGGGACCCAGCCGGCCCCTTCCACATGGGCGAAGCGGCCCTCGCGGCCATCCACAACCGCCAGGCTGTTCATGGTCAGCGCCATGGCCGGCGGTGATTTCAGGTCGGGCTTCGTAAAGGCGAGCGTGCTGCGCGCGCTGACCCAGTGGGTGGGCGAAAGCGCGCCCTCGGTCAGGGCCGATGCCTCCACCCAGCCGACGTAGCCGTCGCGGCGGGCCTGGCCGAAGGCGAAATCGCCCTCCGCCTCCAGAACATCGAAGGCCTCGCCGAACACCAGCTGATCCTGCTGTTCACTCGCCGCGTCCGCCGCCTTTCGGATCGCGGCCGAAGTAGCGATGCAGCGCATGGGCCGCGTAACCTCATAGCGGGCGGCCTCAACCACCCCTTCGAGCCGGGCGTCGGCGACATCGCCGCAGCGCAAGGTGAGGCGCGGATCGCTCATGAATGACGCGCCTTGAGAACCGCAAACAAGGCGCGGATGGCCTGCGCCTCTCCCCCGGACGGATAGCCGGGCCGGGCCTTTGAATTCCAGGCGAAGATATCGAAATGCACCCACGATCCCTTGGGGGCGAAGCGCTTGAGGAACAGGGCGGCAGTCACCGAGCCGGCCTGGGCCCAGGCGGCCGGATCGTTGGCGATATCGGCGATTTCGCTGTCGAGCGCCTCTTCGTAACCGGCCCACAGCGGCATGCGCCACAGCGGATCGGCTTCGGCGACGGCGGCGGCGGCCAGCTCGCCGGCCAGGACATCGTCGTCGGTGTAGAAGGGGATCACCTGCGGGCCCAGCGCCGCGCGCGCCGCCCCGGTCAGGGTGGCCATGTCGATGGTCAGGTCGGGTTTGAGTTCCTCGGCGCGGGTCAGGGCGTCGGCGAGGATCAGCCGGCCTTCGGCGTCGGTGTTGCCGACCTCGATGGTCAGGCCCTTACGGCTGCTGAGCACATCGCCCGGCCGCATGGCGTCGCCCGAGACGGCGTTTTCGACCACCGGGACCAGCACCGCCAGACGTACTTTCAGCTTCGCGGCCATGATCATGCGGGCCAGCGCGAGGGCGTGCGCGGCCCCGCCCATGTCCTTTTTCATCAGCCGCATGCCGGAGGAGGGTTTTAGATCCAGCCCGCCAGTGTCGAACACCACGCCCTTGCCGACCAGGGCGACCAACGGGCCTTTCTTGCCCCAGGCAAGCTCGATCATGCGGGGCGCGCGGGCGGCGACGGCGGCGCGGCCGACCGCGTGAATAGCGGGATAGTTTTCTTCCAGCAGGGCGTCGCCGGTGATCACCGAGAACGAGGCCCCGAACTTTTCGGCGATTTCGCGGGCGATGGTCTCGATCTGCAGCGGGCCAAGGTCGTTGGCCGGGGTGTTGACCATGTCACGGGCGAGCGCGCAGGCGTGGCTGATCGCGGTGATCTGATCGATGTCCACCGCCTTGCCGACCACGAGGCGGGCAAAGGCGCTGTCGGCCTTCTTGTAGCGGTCGAAGCGGTAGGCCCCGAGCGCCCAGTTGAGCGCCGCCTTCTCAAGGTCTGCCTTGCCCTTGATCCTGTAGTCGCCGGCCGGAAGCTTGCCCGGCGCGGCGCGGAACACGGTCAGGTCCTCGCCCGAGCCCAGGCCGAACAACACCTCGCGGCCGGGCAGAACCAGCACCTGGGCGCGCCCCGCCTTGAAGCCGGCCTGTTCGGCGAGCCAGCGCACATCCTCATCGGCTTTTTTGGCGAAAGCGGCCCAGTCGGACTCGCGCAGCAACCGCAAACTGACGGCGCGTTCCGCGGATTTGATCAGGACCTCGCTCATGCGCTCACCCACACCGATTTATGCTTAACGGTTCGTTGATGCGAGGGCGTCATGGTGGGAGCCGTCTTGGATTTGCCGGAGCGCGCCTTCCATGTGTCGCAAGCTTGCGTTCGCCGCAACCGTCATCGCACTCGCCCTGCCGACGCTCAGCCTCGCCGCCCCACCCGCGCCGGCGGCGGCGCCCGCCGTAGCGCCGGTCAAGGCCAGCCCCGAACAGCGGCGCATGGCCGAGCAGGAACAGCCGCTGGCCCGGGCCGCCTTCTGGAACCGTGAAGCCCAGATCGACCCGCGCGACGCCGAAGCCGGCCTGAAGCTTTCCGCGGCCTTGCGCGCGCTGGGCCAATACGATCAGGCCGCGCAGGCCGCCCGTCAGATCGCTCAGCTCTATCCCGACAATGTCGACGCGCTCCTGGAAACCGCCCGGGCGCGGATCGAGGGCGGTCAGGCCTTCTATGCGCTGGAGCCGCTGAAACAGGCGGTTATCCTGGCGCCCCGCGACTGGCGGGCCCTGTCGCTGCAGGGCGTCGCCTACGAACAGATCGACCTCGCCGACGACGCGCTGGCCGCCTATGAGCGGGCGCTGTCGCTCTCGCCGAACAATCCGGCGGTGCTTTCCAACGAAGCGATGTTCCACCTGGCGCGCGGCGAGGCGTTCCGGGCCGAAGACCTGCTCCGCCGGGCCGTCGCCCAGCCCGGCGCCACCGTGCAGATCCGCCAGAATCTGGCCTTGGTGCTGGGTGTCGAGGGCAAGCTCTCCGAAGCCGAGCGCCTGGTGCGCATGGATTTGCCGCCGGAACTGGCCAACAACAACATTGCCTACCTGCGCGCCATGGCCGCCGGACAGGCGCCCCGGCCCACTGCGGCGCGCGGCGGGTAGAGCTCCCGAGCCCCCCGCTCATCCCGGCGAATGCCGGGACCCAGATCGTAAGGTTCTTGGCCTCCGGGTGAGCGAGATTACGCCGACCCCAGCCGCCGGTGTGTGGATCTGGGTCCCGGCATTCGCCGGGATGAGCGGATCAATAGGGTTTTGTCAGATGCTCAATCTGACCAGGGCCTGGCCCTCGTCCACCGTGTCGCCGACGCTCACGAAGATTTCCGCCACCGTTCCGGCGGACGGGGATTCGACCGGGATGTGCATCTTCATGGATTCAAGCACGCAGAGCGCCTGCTCGGCGCTGACGGCCTCGCCGACCGCCACATCGATGGAAAACACCGCCCCGGCGATATCGGCCGTCACCACCCGGTCTGCCATGTCCGTTCTCCGCTAGTCCCGACCGGGGCTTCAAACTAGCATCCGCGCCGTGACGCAAGCAGGCAAAATCCGCATCGGCGTGGGCGGCTGGATTTTCGAGCCGCGGCGGGGGGTGTTCGCCTTCATCATCCACGAAGGCAAGGTGCGCGCGCCGCACGGGGCCATGGCGCTGATCGAGCGCACCCTTTAGTATCCGCCCGGGGGGAAATACGGTGGGTAGCGAGCTTTCGATCTTTGGCCTGAAGCTTAGCGCGACGCGTCTGGCGCTGCTGGCCTGCCTGTTGATCCCGGCGGTCTACACCGCCGTCGCCCTGGTCAGCCCGCCGTCCATGGACCCGGACGTCGGCTGGGGCCTGATGGCATGGCGTTCGATGCTGCAGGGCGCGCCGTTCAATCACTATCTGACGCCAGATCCGGCCAATATCGGCCGCGACACCACCGCCTTTCTGGCCTGGTGGAGCCCGGGCCAATACCTGGCGCCGGGCGCCTTTTCCCTAACGGGTCTCAACTACGGTCAGGCCATCGCGCTGACCAACGGACTGGCCCTGACGATCTTTCTGATCGGCATTGTCCGCCTGTGCCGGCGTTTTGACCTTGATCCCCTCGTCACCCTGGCCGCGGTGCTGCTGCTGGCGACCTTCCGCTATTCGACCGCCACCTTCGGCATCTACAACGGCGGGGAGATCCTGCTGCAGGCCGCCCTGCCCTGGGTGGTGCTGCTCTCCCTGCGCGTGCCCGCTGCAAACCTTTTGACCGGCGCAGGCCTGGCCTTTCTGATCGTCGGGCTGGGATTTATGGCCAAGCTTACCGGGATTGTCGTGGGCGCGGCGGCGCTGACCGCCTCCTGCCTGCCGGTGTTGCTGGACCGGAGGCGGATCACGCCCGGAATGATCGGCGGCGTCATCGGCGCGGGCATCGCCGTTGTCCTGCTTTATGTCCTGTGGTTTTCGAACGGCGACACGCCCGGCACCATCGCGGTCGGAGCCAAGCCTGGCGGCGTGGCGCTGGCGGTGATCAGCCCGTGGACGGCCGGGTTCTCGTTCGTGGATCTGCTGCTCTGGCTGTTCATCCATCCTGGCCGGGCGGTCTTTTCCAACGTTTCCACCCTGGTCCTGATGTCGGCGCCGGTGGCGGCGCTGATCGCGTTCTGTGTCCTCATGGGCCGCAAGCGCGAGACCCTTCGACCCCTGATCGTCTATGCTCTGATCTTCTATGCCTTCACATCATTGATCATGGCGGTGATGTTCCTGCGCGGCGCCGACGTGACCGTCGAGGAGCGGCACGTCCGCTCGGCCGGCATCCTGCTGTTCCTCTGCTCTCTGGCCGGCGTGATGAACCTGCCCCGGTTACCGCGCACCGCCTTTCTGGGCCTGTTCGCCGTCATGAGCGCCTATGGCCTGGCCTCCATGGGCCTGCGGACAAAATCGGTGCTGCACGCCGACCACCTCATTGCCCGCAGCGGCGTCAACGACATGTTCGTGGACCGGGCGGCGGTGGAGTTCATCCAGGGCGCCTATGTGCGGGAGGGCAAGAGCGCACTCTTCGTCGTGCCCATGGCCGATATCGCCCTGGCCCTGCCCAATGAGGCCCGGGTGGTCTCGATCTCGGCCACCGGCGCCGCTCACCTAGAAGCAGCGCGGTATGACGGCGCCGTTCCGGGCCATCTCTACATCATGATCCAGAAGCGTTTCGTCGACACGCCCAAGGGCCGCTCCATCCCGGCGAGTTTCGCAGCCTATGCGCCGGACCGCTGGGAGTTTCAGGATTTCGGCGACACGCGGGTCTATTTCCAGCAGGCGGGCGCTAGGCCCTGACGCGCCGCCAGTAACCGCGGGCCATGATCGCCGAGCCGATCAGCATGGTCGGGACATAAAAGCAGAGCTGGACGAGGATTGAGGCGGCGAGCGCCACCGGCGCCGGCCAGCCGAGGGCGCCGAAGCACAGGATGAAGGCGAACTGGAAGCTGCCCACGAAAGCCGGGGCTGTCGGCAGCAGGGTCGAAAGCGACGCGGCGCTGAGGATCAGGCACACCCCGATCAGGGTCGGTTGCTGGCGAACGGCGTAGAGCAGCACGGCCAGGGCGGCGAGCTCCAGAATCCACACCGCCAGGCTGTAGCCGAAAAAGGCCAAGGCGTTGCGGCGATCGATCGCCTGCAGGCCGGCCTGGAACCGCATGAGCAGTCCGCCGATCAGCGGGATGGGCAGGGACTTGATCCGCCGCAGGATGACAAACCCGAGGAAGGCCCCGCCGAAGAGGACCAGGGCCGAAATCATGACCCGCACGAGCGTTCCACCGCCTTCCCCGCCGAGACCCGCAGCGACGCTGGAGAGGGCCAGAAGACCCACGAGTAGCAGGCCATCCAGCACCCGCTCGACGAAGATCGTCCCGAGCGCCATAGAGCGGCTGATGCGCGCCACCGTGCCGATATAGTCGGCCCGGTAAAGCTCGCCGAGCCGGCCTGGCAAGGCGAGATTCATGGCGAACCCTACGAAAAGGCCGCCGATCACGGTCGAGCGGCTGATTTCGGTCGCTCGCAGGAGCAGCAGCCGCCAGCGCAGGCCGCGCACCACGATCGAACTTCCGTAGATCAGGGCCGCGACGACCAGCCATGCGGGACTGGCGGCGGCGATATAGGTCTGAACTTCCCGGAAACCGACCTTGCGGAAGGACAACCACATGAAGAAGACCGCAAGTCCGATGCCCACGACAGCCACGGCCAGGCGAATCCAGCCACCGCGCGATCCGGCCTTGCCCGGCAGCGTCGCCGCGGGCTGCTCGCTCATGATTTTGCGGGCGCGCCGCTGGGGGCGAAGCGGAACCAGAAGAGGTACCAGAGCGCCTTGACCCCGTCCTTCCAGTTGATCTTCTTGCCCGCCTCGTAGGTGCGTCCGTAGTAGCGGATGCCCAGTTCATAGATGCGCCAGGTCTTGCGCCGGGCGATCTGGGCGCTGATCTGCACCTCGAAGCCGAAGTCGTTCTGCGACAGGCGAAGGCTCTCGTAAACCTGCCGGGTGATCATCTTGTAGCAGACCTCAACGTCGGTCAGGGTCTGGTTATAGAGGACGTTAAAAATGAACGAAATCAGCCTATTGGCGAGATAGTGGTGATAGTTCAAAGACCGGTGCGGCCGCCCGTAGAAGCGTGAGCCATAGACCACGTCGGCGATCTTGCGCTGAACGATCAAGTCCCACATCTGGTCGTAGTCGCCCGGATCGTATTCCAGGTCGGCGTCCTGCACGATCATCACATCGCCCGTCGCGTGGGCCATGGCGGTGCGGATGGCCGCGCCCTTGCCGGCGTTCTTCTGGTGGAAGATCACGGCGATGGTCGTCTCGTCGGTGAGCGGTACGCCGATCCGCCCGCCGCCCCTGGCGGGTGGTTCCTGATCACTCTTCGCTGGCCCGAAGGCCTTTTGCAGGACGTCGCGGGTGCCGTCGCGCGAGCCGTCGTCGACCAGCACGATCTCCTTTTCCACGCCGGGCAAGGCGCGGGCGGCCAGGTTCAGCAACTCAAGGACCAGATCCTTTTCGTTGTAGCACGGCACCAGGATCGACAGACGCATAGACAAAGACCCCAAAAAGCCCAGCGCTGTCGCCGGCCCCCTCTTCAGGCGGCGAGGCCTAACACAGGGGCGGCGGCGCGTACACTTGTGGGCTCATTACTTGTGGTGGGGGGCGATTTGCGGTTCATGACGGGCCATGATGCGCGCCCTGGTCGTCGATGAACTGGCTCCCGACTACGCGGGCCTTTCCGTGCGCGACTTTGCAAAGCCCTCGCCGGGCCCGGGCCAGGTGCTGGTGCGGATCAGAGCGGCCAGCGTCAATTTCCCCGACCTTCTGCAGACCGAAGGCAAGTACCAGCACAGGCCGGACTTGCCGTTCGTGGCCGGCATGGAAGCGGCGGGCGATGTGGTGGAAGTTGGCGAAGGCTCGGCGTTCGCGGTGGGCGATGCGGTGGTGGGCTCGGCCCGGCCCGAGGCGGTGGGCGGCTCAGGCGGTCCGGGCGCCTTCGCCGAATACTGTGTGATGGCCAACCCGCGCCGGATGCCGGCGAATTTCTCGTTTTCCGAAGCCGCTGCGTTCGGCACAGCCTATCTGACCGCCTGGGTCTCGCTGGTCAGCCGGGCGGCGCTGAAGCCTGGCGAATGGGTGCTGGTGCACGGCGCGTCGGGCGGGGTTGGTCTGGCTGCGGTCGATCTGGCCATGGCTTTGGGCGCGAAGGTGATCGCCGCCGGGGCGTCGGACGAGAAACTCAGCATCGTGGCCGAGACCTATGCGCCGGACGCAATCATCAATGTCACCGGCGGCTTTCGCGATCAGGTCAAGGACCTGACCGGCGGCGGGGCGGACGTGATCTACGATCCTGTAGGCGGCGACGTCTTCGATGAGAGCGTGCGCTGCATCGCCTTCAACGGCCGGCTTTTGACCATCGGCTTTGCCTCGGGGCGTATCCCGACTCTTCCGGTCAATCTGGCGCTGATCAAGGGTTTTTCCCTGATGGGGGTGCGGGCGGGCGAATATGGCCGCCGGTTTCCGGCGGAAGGCCGCGCCAACCTCGAGGCGATCTGGACCATGGCCGAAGAGGGCAAGCTTACCCCCCGCGTCCACGCCGAATTCCCGCTGGATCGCTGGCGCGAGGCCTATGAGTTGCTTGCGAACCGGAAAGTGGTGGGCAAGGCGATTATTCGTCCGGACCTGTGACGCGGCTCGCCCCCTCCACCGCTTCGCGGTCCCCCTCCCCTGCTGCGCAGGTGAGGTTGGTTGACAGGAAAGCCCCTTTCCCCTATCCACCGCGCCTCTTTCGAAAAGCCGTTCCCGGAGCCACCTCGTGAAGCGCACCTATCAACCCTCGCGCCTCGTTCGCAAGCGCCGCCACGGCTATCGCACCCGCATGTCCACGGCCAATGGCCGCAAGGTCGTCGCCCGCCGCCGTGCCAAGGGCCGCAAGCGCCTGACCGCCTAGGGTAAACCCCTTCGCGCTCATCCCCGGGGGAATGAGCGATGACCGACAATTCGCCGATTGAACGCCTCAAGAAGCGGCCGGATTTCCTGCTGGCCGCGGCCGCCGCGCATGCCGCGCGCGGCGCCGTGGTGGTTCAGGCGCGCGATCGCGAGGATGGCGCGGCGCTGGTCCGGGTGGGCTTTACCGCCACCCGGCGGATCGGCGGGGCGGTGGTGCGCAACCGCGCCAAACGGCGCTTGCGGGAAGCCGCTCGCGTCCTTCTGCCCCTTCACGGCAGGCCCGGCCATGACTATGTGTTCGTCGCCCGGGCGGGAACGACGATGCGCCCCTGGGCGCGCTTGCTTGACGATGTGAAAAGCGCGCTGATAAGGCTCGCCCCGACCTAGAGCGGGCCACGATGCGATGATATCGGATCGCCGCTCTAGTTTTTTGTTTTGACGCGCATTTTTTCCGAAAACCGGTTCCCACTTTTCGGAATGCGCTCTAATGACCAACCGCCTGGGCGGGGGCGAATCCGCCCGCCTGTTCTGGCTTCGCGAGTCCCTATCCCCCGATGGACAAAGAAACCTCACGCAACACGATCATCTTCTTTGTCTGCGCCCTGGGACTGTTGATCGCCTACAATTACTTCGTCCTGCAGCCGACGCAGAAGCGCGAAGCCGCGCTGAAATCCCAGCAGGCCGCCGTCCAGCTGGCCGCCGGGCCGGCCGCCGCGTCCGCGCCGGTTTTCACGCCGGTTCCGGTGGACCAGGCCCTGCAGCGGCCGAGCGTAGCGATCGACACCCCGGCTCTGACCGGCTCGATCGCGCTGGAAGGCGCCCGGTTCGACGACCTCAGCCTCAAGGGCTATCACGAGACCCTCGACGAAAAATCGCCGCTGGTGCGCCTGTGGCGGCCGCAGACCGCAGCCTACGCCTATTTCACCCAGTTCGGCTGGACCGGGAAAAACATCGAGGGCATGCCCGACGAACGCACCGTCTGGACCCCGGCCGACACCGCTCCTTTAAGTCCTACACACCCCATCCGGCTCACCTATTCCAGCCCCGCGGGCCTGGTCTTCACCCGCGACATTTCGGTGGACGACAAGTTCATGTTCACCGTCAACGACAAGGTCGCGAATTACGGAACCGCACCGGTCACGCTCGCGCCGTTCGCCAACGTGCGGCGCAATGGTCTGGAGCCGCCGCAAAAGGGCGCGCGGCCAAGCGCCGAGGGCGGCATCAGCCTGCTGGGCGGCGGCCAGACCTACAAGCGCACCATCTACCGCTACCAGAAGTGGACCAAGGAGGGGAATTATCAGGGAACCTCCAGCGGCGGCTGGATCGGCGTCGATGACAAATACTGGCTGACCGCCCTCATTCCCGATCAGCGCGAGGCCATCCAGGCGGTCTTCACCGCCACGCCTTTCGGCTCGGTCAGCAGCTATGACGCCCGCTACCAGGGCGTCGAACGGAGCCTGGCCCCCGGCATGCAGGTCAGCGAAGTCCACCGGATGTTCGGCGGGGCCAAGCACAACGGCATCCTCACCCGTTACGCCAAGGCCGGCGCACAAGAGATCCCGCGCTTCGGCGACGCCATCAACTGGGGCTGGGACTGGGCCTATTTCATCACCAAGTCGATCTTCTGGCTGATCAAATCGTTCGAGAGCCTCACCCACAACTTCGGCCTGGCCATCCTGATGATGACGGTCGTGGTCAAGGCGGCGTTCTTCTATCCGAACTATCTGTCCATCGCCTCGATGACCAAGATGAAGAAGGTCCAGCCGCGGCTGGAGAAGCTGAAGGAGCGCTTCAAGGACAATCCGGCCGAGCAGCAGAAGGCCATGATGCAGATCTACAAGGAAGAGAAGATCAACCCGCTGCTGGGTTGTCTGCCGATGCTCGCCACCATCCCGGTGTTCTTCGGCCTCTTCTATGTGCTGAACACCACCATCGAGATGCGCCAGGCGCCGTTCTTCGGCTGGATCCATGACCTGTCGGCGCCCGATCCGACCAGCATCTGGAACCTGTTCGGCCTGATCCCGTGGAATCCGTCCGCCGTCAAACTGCCGCTGATCGGCAGCCCGTTCGATGGCTTCCTGCACCTGGGTGTCTGGCCGCTGCTCTACGGCTTTACGATGTGGCTGACCCAGTCGATGAGCCCGCCGGCCGCCGACCCGACCCAGCAAATGATCTTCAAGTGGATGCCGGTGATCTTCACCCTGATGCTGGCGACGTTCCCGGCCGGGCTGCTGATCTATTACTGCTGGTCAAACTTTCTGCAGATCATCATGCAGTATGTGATCAATCACCGGCTTAAGGTCGACAATCCGATCGACCGGCTGATCCGCCGGATCACCGGCCAGCCCGCGCCCGCCGGGTGAGCGAGCCCTTCAGCGCCGAGACGATCGAGACCGCCCGGGTGCTGTTCGCCCGGCCGGTCAGCTTCCTGATGGGCTGCGTGGCCATGGATGGCCTGCCCTCGCCCGACCTGCCGGAGGTGGCCTTCGCGGGCCGCTCGAACGTAGGCAAGTCCAGCCTGATCAACGCCCTGGTCGGCCAGAAGTACCTCGCCCGCGCCTCGAACGAGCCGGGCCGCACCCGCGAGGTCAACTTCTTCGTGCTCGACGAGAAGATCCGGCTGGTGGACCTGCCGGGCTACGGCTTTGCCCGGGCCTCGAAGAAGGCCACTGACAAGTTCCAGAACCTCGGCCGGGCTTATCTGCGGGGCCGGCCGAACCTGAAGCGCGTTTACTTGCTCATCGATGCGCGCCATGGGCTGAAAAGCGTCGACACCGAGGCGCTCGACGCCCTGGATCTGGCCGCCGTTTCCTACCAGATCGTCCTGACCAAGGCCGACAAGATCAAGCCGCACGAAGCCGAAAAGCTGGTGGCCGCGACACTGAAGGCCATAGCCAAACGCCCTGCCGCCTTTCCCCGCGTGCTGGCGACCAGCGCCGAAAAAGGAACCGCCATGCCGGACCTGCGCGCCGAGATCATGGCCGCGTGTGAATTATGATTTTTCCTTCCGCTCGTCGGGAGGGACTGGTCGCGAAGCGACCAGGGTGGGCCACATTTGCCGAGGCTTGCCCACCCGTCTCGGCGCTGCGCGCCGATCCACCCTCCCGACAAGCGGGAGGGAAAGATTGCTGCTAAACCCGCCTCATGCCCGCCGTGCACATTGTCGATGAACTGATCGCCGAGCGGGCGCCGCATCTGGCGGCGAGCCCGGCCTGGCCGCTGATCCGGCCCGCGCTCTATGCGGTGCTGGGCTATGGCCGGGCCAAGTCCATGGCCGATGCCGTAGCGACCTGCAGCGGGGCCGAGGCCCTGCAATTTGTCTCGGACCTGCTGGCCCTCAAACTGGATGTTCACGGGCTTGAACGCTTGCCGGAGACCGGGCGCGTGGTCATCGTCTCGAACCACCCAACCGGCATCGCCGACGGCATCGCCATGTATGACGCAGTGATGCTCCGACGCCCCGACGCCATCTTCTTCGCCAACGCCGACGCCCTGCGCGTCTCGCGGCGCCTGGGTGAGGTGGTGATCCCGGTCGAATGGGTCGAGGAAAAGCGCACGCGCGAAAAAACCCGCGAAACCCTGACCGCGGCCAGGCAGGCGCTGGAAGCGGAGCGCTGTGTGGTGGTGTTCCCCGCCGGACGCCTTGCCCAGCGGCAGAAGGACGGCGGTCTTTCCGATCCGCCCTGGGCGTCGAGCGCAGTGTCGCTGGCCCGCAAGTACGCGGCGCCGGTCATACCGGTGCATATGACCGGCCCCTGGTCGAGCCTGTTCCATTTCTTCGGCGGCTTTTCCCAGGAACTGCGCGACATCACCCTGTTCCACGAGATGCTCAACAAGACCGGCAAGACCTTTGGTCTCGTCTTCGGCCATCCCGTCGCCCCAGAGGCCCTCGATGCCGACAGCCAGGCCGCCACGCTGACGATCAAGGCCTATGTCGAGCAGGAGCTTCCCGCCAATCCGGACGGACGGTTCGCATGATCCTTGAAGACGAGGGCGATTTCCGGCTCGACGACGAAGCCGCCACGGCCGCGCTGGGCGCGCGGATCGCTCCGATCCTGAGGCCGGGAGACGCCGTCTGTCTGTTCGGACCCCTGGGGGCGGGCAAGTCCACCCTGGCGCGCGGACTGATCCGGGCCCTCACGTCCGGAGACGAAGACGTCCCGAGCCCGACCTTCACGCTCGTGCAGTCCTACGAAGGAAGCGGGCTGACGATCGCTCATTTCGACCTCTACCGCCTGAAATCGGCCGCTGAGGCGTTCGAACTCGGTCTCGACGAGGCGCTGGATGTCGGTTGCGCCATCATCGAGTGGCCCGAGCGGCTGGAAGGGACGCTGCCCGAGAGCCGACTCGATATAGAGCTCAGCATCGATGGAAAGGTGCGCCGGGCGCGCCTGACGCCGCATGGCGATTTCGAAGGACGGGCCCTTGAGTTCTGAGCGCGAGGCTCAAAAACTGGCGTTCCTGGCGGCCGCGGGCCTGGCGGACACCGAACGGCGCCCGCTGCCCGGCGATGCCTCCACCCGGTCCTACGAGCGGCTGATCCGTCCCGGCAAACCCAGTCTGATGCTGATGAATTCCCCGCCCGCCGCCGAAGGCGTGACGTTGGGGGCGGATGCGTCTGAGACGGAGCGCACTGACGCCGGCTATGCGGCCATGGCGCGGCTGTGCGCCAGCCGCGTTGACGCTTTCGTGGCCGCCGCCCGGTTCCTGACCTCGCTGGGCCTGTCGGCGCCCGAGATCGTCGCCTTCGACGTCGCGGCGGGATTCGCCCTCCTGGAAGATCTGGGCGACGGGCTCTTCGTGCGCCGCATCGAGGCGGGTGACGATGAGGCGGCCCTGTACCAGGGCGCGGTGGAGGCGCTGGCCTTCCTGCAGGAAATCCGGCCGCCCGCCGTACTGGACGCCGGAGGCGCCGCCTGGCCGCTTTTGACCTACGACGACCTGGCGTTGAAAACCGGGGCCGACCTTTTCATTCAGTGGCTGCCGAAGCTTGAGCCGCGTGTGACGTTCGATGCGGCGGCCCACGCCGAGTGGGACGACCTCTGGCGCCCAGTCCGTCAGCGCGCGGAGGCGGGCGCCTCGGTTTTCGCCCACCGCGACTATCATGCCGAGAATTTGCTGTGGCTGCCGGAACGAACGGGCGTCGCCCGCGTCGGCATGATCGACTTCCAGGACTGCGTACTCGCTCACCCGTCCTGGGACCTGCACTCCCTGCTCCAGGACGCCCGGCGAGATGTGCCGCCGGCGCTGGAGGCGGCCATGCTGGATCACTATTTCAGCTTGCGCCCCGGGATCGACCGTGAGGCCTTCATGGCTGACTACGCGGCCCTGGCCGCGCTCAACGAGGCGCGCATCATAGGCATTTTCTCGCGACTGATTTCTCGCGACGGCAAGCCCCGCTACCGGGCCTTTCTGCCGCGCATGTGGCGCCACCTGATGACCAGTCTGGCCCATCCGGACCTGGCGGATGTGCGCGCCTTCGTTACCGCGCGCGTGCCTGAGGACATCCGCTCGTGAGCGCGCCCAAAACAGCCATGGTGCTGGCCGCAGGCATCGGCTCACGCATGCGCCCGCTCACTGACACCCTGCCCAAGCCGCTGATCCCGGTAGCGGGCAAGGCGCTGATCGACCACACGCTGGACCGGCTCGCCGAGGCGGGCATCGAGACCGCCGTGGTCAATGTTCATCACTTCGCGGAGCTGATCGAAACTCATCTGAAAGCCCGTCGCTGGCCCCGCATCCTCATCTCCGACGAGCGCGCCGGCCTGCTCGATTCAGCCGGCGGCATCGCCCTGGCCCTGCCGCTGCTGGGCGCCGGGCCAATCCTGGTGGCCAATATCGACAATGTCTGGACCGAGGGGACAAGGCCCGCCCTGGCCTCGCTGATCGACGGCTGGGACGAGGGCGTCATGGACATCCGCATCCTGCTCGCCCCGCGCGCCGCCTGCTATGGCTATGAGCGGCCGGAGGGGTTTGTCATGGACGAGGCGGGGCGCCTGACCCACTCCAATTCACCCGACCCCCTTCCGCCCTACAACAACATCGGCTTTCAGATCATCAAGCCGGAAGTTCTCGGCGGCCAGACCGGGTCATTCTCTATCGTGCCGATCTGGAAAACCCTGTCCACTCAAGGCCGTCTGCACGGCGCGGTGACGGACGCGCGGATCATCCATGTCTCCGACCCGGCCGGGAAAATCTACGCCGACGAGCACCTCAAGTGAGCCTGCCGGGAACGGACAGCGGCTGGTTTTCCATCCCTGCTGACCGGCCCTTCCTCGACGATCTCGCGCAGGGTCTGGTGAGCGCCTTTCCGCAAGGCCTGGCCGACCTCATCGTCCTGTTGCCGAACCGGCGCGGCGCCCGGGCGCTGTCGCAGGCGCTGGTGCGGGCGAGCGGGGCCGGCGCCTTGCTGTTGCCCCAGATCAGGGCGCTTGGCGACCTGGACGAGGGCGAACCGCCGTTCGAGCCCGGCGATCTGGCGCTCGACCTGCCGGCGGCGATTTCGCCCTGGCGGCGCAGGTTCGAACTGGCGCGTCTGGCGGAAGGATTCGCGCCCGGCCTGGGGCGCGAACTGGACGCCGCCGGCGCGCTGGAAATGGGCGATGCTCTGGGCGCGGTGTTCGACAGCCTCGAGATCGAGGAGGTCACGGATCGCGATCGCTTGGCGCGGCTGGTGGAGGGGGACCTCGCCGAACACTGGCGGGTGTCGGCTGAGTTCCTCAGCCTAGCGGTCGAGGCCTGGCCGGCGCGTCTGGCTGAGCTGGGCCTCGCCGACGTCACCGCCCGGCGGGTGATGCTGTTGCGGCGCCTGGCCGACAAGTGGCGGGCTTCCCCGCCGTCCGGACCGGTGATCGCGGCCGGATCGACCGGCAGCGCGCCGGCCACGGCGCGCCTTCTTGGCGTGATCGCAGGAATGCCGAGCGGCTGTGTGGTGCTGCCGGGTCTGGATACGGCGCTCGCCGACCGCGCCTGGGACAGTATCGAGGACCAGCATCCGCAGAGCGCCCTGCGCGGACTACTGGACCTGGCCGGGGTTGACCGGGAGGTAGTCAAGGTCTGGCCGGCGTCCAACGCGGCGCCCGGCCGCTGGCGGCGGCGGCTGGTCAATGAAGCGTTGCGACCCGCCGAAGTCACCGACGACTGGCGCGGCGTAATCGACGAGCTGCGCAAGGAGTCCAGCCAGGTTGATCCCGTCAAGGAAGGCCTGAAGGGATTTTCCACCGTCACCGCGCGCAACGAGGAGGAAGCGGCCGCGGCCTGCGCGGTATTGCTCCGCGAGGTTCTGGAGACGCCCGGCCGGACGGCCGCCCTGATCACACCCGATCAGGCCCTCGCCCGCCGGGTCAGCGCCCGCCTCGCCCGCTGGGATGTCAGCGCCGAGATCACGGCGGGAACCCCGCTGGCCGACTGCCCGGTGGGCGTGTTGATCAGTCTGGTCGCTCGGGCGGCGATCGATCCGGCCCATCCCGTCACCCTGCTCGGATTGCTCAAGCATCCCCTGGTTCGCCTGGGTCGCGCCGCCGACATCCTGGCGGTGGAGCGGCGGACCCTGGAGGCCGTCGCCCTGCGCGGTCCACGCCCGAGGGACTTCGACCACATTGCAGCCAAGCTGGCGGACAGGAAGCAATCGTCCGATGTCCTGCCGGCGCTGAAGGCTGCCATCGAGCCCCTGGCCGAAACCCTGGCGAGGCCCGTCGATATTCCCACGGCCGCGGCGGCCCTGACGCGTGCGGTCGAGGCCCTGGCGGCTGGCGCCGACGGCGGCCTGGGCGCGCTTTGGTCGGGCGCTGCCGGCGAGGCGGCGAGCGCGCTGATCGCGGCGCTGATCGACGAGGGCGCGGCCTTGCCAGGCGCCGCCGCGGAGCGCTTTTCCCGTCTGATCGAAACCTTGCTCGCCGGCGAGACAGTGCGCCTTGAGGGGCCGGCCCATCCAAGGCTGCAGATCCTCGGCGCGCTGGAAGCCCGGCTGATCCGGGCCGATGTGCTGGTGCTGGCGGGCCTGGAAGAGGGTGTCTGGCCGCCCAACGCGCCGACCGATCCCTTCCTGTCGCGCCCCATGCGCAAGACCCTGGGCCTGCCAAGCCCTGAGCGACGGATCGGGCTCTCGGCCCACGACTTCGCCCAGGCCGCTTGTGCGCCGGAGGTAACACTGGTCCATTCCGAGCGGCGAGGCGGCCAGCCCAGCGTCAAGTCGCGGTGGCTGTGGCGGCTGGAGACCCTGGCGCGCGGCGCGGACCTGGCCCTGCCCGAACGCAGCAAGGTCATCGAATGGGCGCGGATGCTGGATGCCCCGGCAGGGTTCGATCCCGCCCGGCGTCCCGCCCCAAAGCCACCGCTGGAAGCGCGGCCAAGGTCTCTTTACGTCACGCGCATCGAATCCCTGACCCGCGATCCCTACGCCGTGTGGGCGCGCGACATCCTGCGCCTCAAACCCCTTGAGCGGCCCGACGAGCCGGTCGATGTCCGCGCCCGTGGCAGCGCGATCCACGAAGCGTTCGAGCGTTTCGCCAAACAGTGGCCGGACGCCCTCCCCGACGATGCGGCGGCCAAATTCCGCGCGCTCTATCTGCAGGCCCTTCAGGCCGCCGGAATGCCCGGCTCGGCCCTGGCCCGCGAGGAAGCCCTGGCCACCCAGGCGGCCCAGTGGGTGACCGACTGGGAGGCCGCGCGCCGGCCGCTGGTCGATCAGATCGAAGTCGAAAAGACCGGCGAGGCGTCATTTGAGGCGCCGGGCGGCCGCTTCACGGTGCGCGCCAAGTCCGACCGGCTGGAGCGGACGAAGGACGGCCTTGGCAATGTGCTCGATTACAAAACCGGCGCCGCGCCCTCGGAAAAGCAGGTGACCACCGGGTTCTCCCCGCAGCTGACCCTGACCGCCGCCATCCTGGCCCGGGGCGGCTTCGCTGACCTGGGGCCGCTGGAGCCGCATGAGCTGCTCTATGTTTCGATCACCGGCCGCAATCCGGCCGGCGTCGAGAAAGACCCGGTGAAAAAGACCGGTTCGGCTGCGGCGACGGACGCCGCCTGGGCGGGCCTGCAAAAGTTGATCGTCCGCTATGACGACAAGGATTTCCCCTACCTGTCGCGCACAGCGCCGCAGTTCGTGAAAACCTACGCCAGCGACTACGACCATCTGGCGCGCGTCTTCGAGTGGATGAGCGCCGGAGAGTCCGAATGAGCGGGCCCCAGCGACAGGCCGCTGATCCGCACGCCTCGGCCTTCGTTCGGGCCAACGCCGGTTCGGGCAAGACCAAGACCCTGATCGACCGCACCGCCCGGCTGTTGCTGGCCAAGGCCGACCCGGGAGCCATCCTCTGCGTCACCTACACCAAGGCGGCGGCGGCTGAGATGCAGCGGCGGCTGTATCGCCAGCTCGGCCAGTGGTCGGTGCTGGCCGACGATCCGCTGCGGGCGGAACTGGCCGAATTGACGGGCCGCGAGGCGAGCGGCTTTGAGGACAGCGAACTGCGCGAAGCAAGGAAGCTGTTCGCGCGCGCGCTGGAAACGCCCGGCGGGTTGAAAATCCAGACCATCCACGCCTTTTGCGAGCGCCTGCTGCGCCGCTTTCCGCTGGAGGCCGGGGTGCGGCCAGGCTTCGAAGTCGCCGACGACGCCGCCGCCGCGGCGCTTTCGGCCAGCGCCCGGGCGTCGGTGGCGATGCTCGCCCGCGCCGGGGAGCCGCCCGCCCTGACCGAGGCCTATGGCCGGTTTTCCGTGGCGCTCGATCACGCCGCCTTCGAAGCCATGTTCACCGCCTTCGAGACGAACCGCGGGGCCATCGGCCGGTGGCTCGCCCACATCGGCGGCATCGCCCGCGCGCCCGCCGCCATCGCGAGGCTGTGCGGCCTGGTGATGATTCAGGAACCGGACGAGGTGGAGGCGAATGGCGTACTGCCCCCTGAGCTGGACCCCGACGCGTGGCTGAGAGCAGCGCGCGACCTCTCTCGGGGAAATGAAAAGACCGACCAGCCCATGGGCGTTAAGGCCCAGCTCATCGCCGAGGGCGCTCTGCGAGGCGAGGCGATGGTCGAGGCCGTCAAAGCCCTGCTGTTCACGAAAGAGGGAGCCCCGCGCGTCGATCCTTCCACCAAGGCGGTGCATCCACGGACCAAGGCCTGGATCGCCGCCGAACAGGAGAGGCTGGGCGCGGTTTTCCAGCAGGCGCGGGCCTGCGCGGTGGCCCTGGATACCAGCTGGGCGCTGTCGCTCGCCGCCGCCTATATCGCCGGCTACCAGACCGCCAAGGCCGACCAGGGCGTGCTCGACTTCGCCGACCTGGTCGAAAGAACCTGCCATCTGCTGCGCGATACGCCCGCCGCAGCCTGGGTGCTCTACAAACTCGACGGCGGCATCGATCACATCCTGTTGGACGAGGCCCAGGATACCGCCCCCGATCAGTGGAAAATTATCAACGGCCTCGCCGGTGAGTTTTTCTCGGGCGCCGGCCGCCCGCTCAGCAACGCCTTGAGCCGCAGCCTGTTTGTGGTCGGCGACCGCAAGCAGTCGATCTACTCCTTCCAGGGCGCCGCGCCCGACGAGCTGGACGCCCAGACCCGGTTTCACCTGACCCACATCAGGGCCGCCGGGCAGACCGCCCACGATGTGGCCCTGACTGACTCCTGGCGCTCGACGATCGAAGTGCTGTCCTTCGTCGATGCGACGTTCACGCCGGCCGATCTGCTGGCGGCCGTGGAAGGGGTGGATGCGAAAGCCCTCTCGCACCTGCCCAGACGCAGCGACGGTCCCGGGTGCGTCGACCTGTGGGAGCCGGAGCAGGAAATTCCCGAAGATAATCGTGACGCCTGGGACGCGCCGCTGGACGCCGGGAGCGCGACCAGCGCCAACCGGCGGCTGGCGTGCAAGATCGCCGCCGAGATCAAGGCCCTGGTGACGCGCGGCGACGGGGTATTCGACAAGGAGCTGAAGCGCCGCCGCGCGGCCCGCTATGGCGATGTGCTGATCCTGGTCCGCCGCCGCGGCGAGCTTTTCGAGGACATCCTGCGCGAGTTGAAGTCCATCGGGGTTCCGGTTGCCGGCGCCGACCGTCTGGCCTTGTCAGCCCACATCGCGTTCGACGATCTGGCGGCGCTGGTGCGCTTTGCGCTGTTTCCGGATGACGAATTGTCCCTGGCGGCCCTGCTCAAGAGCCCGTTCTGCGGCCTCGAAGACGATCAGTTGTTCGATCTGGCCTATGGACGCGGCGAGGAAACCCTGTGGGATGTGCTTGGCCGGCGGGCGGGCGAACGGGCGGTATGGGGCCAGGCCCACCGCTATCTGACCGGTGTCGTCGAAACAGCCTTCGGCTGCCGGCCTTTCGAATTCTACGCCCGCCTGCTTGCCAGGCTCGATGACCGCGGGCGGTCTGGCCGCCGGCTGATGCTTCAGCGGCTGGGGTCTGATGCGAATGACGCGATCGACGAGTTTCTGGCCCAGGTTCTGGCCGCCGAGCAGCGCGGCGTCCGCGACCTGGAAAGTCTGGTCCACGCGCTGGCCAGCCTGGAGATCATCGTCAAGCGCGAGATGGATGAAGCCCGGGCCGAGGTGCGGGTGATGACCGCCCACGGCGCCAAGGGGCTGGAAGCGCCGATTGTGTTCCTGCCCGAAACGACCTGGAACCAGCAATCGCGGGGCGGGCCCTGGCTGAAGACCACGAACGGCGGTTTTCTGTGGTGTTCGTCCGCCAAGGCCGATTGCGATGCCTCGGCCGCCGCGCGCGAGGCCCGCAAGGCGCGCGACGAGGACGAGCGGATGCGCCTGTTCTATGTGGCGCTCACCCGCGCCCGCGACCGGCTGGTGCTGTGCGGCCGCATCAGCGCCGACACCAAGCGCGAAAAGGTCGGCGGCTGGTATGCCGCGGCCGAAGCGGCGCTGGCGCGCGACGAGATCGCCGGCGACGTGCGGCAAGTCCTGGAAGGTGGTCAGGAGTTCCGCCGCTACGGGGCCGATCCACAAGCCATGGCGGCCGAACAGGCGGTCCCGGCGCCCACGTCCGGCGCGCCTCGCTGGCTGACCGCACGCCCGCAGGCCGAGCCTGCGTCCCCCACCCTGCTTCGCCCGTCGGGCGATATCGGCGCGGGCTCCGCACCCTCGCCGCTGGCCAGGACCGGCGGCATGGGCCGGTTCCGGCGCGGGACCCTGATCCACCGCCTGCTGCAGGTCCTGCCTGACGTGACCCCGCCCGAGCGGGCAAGCGCCGCCGCCCGCCTGCTGGCCCGCGAGCCGGACCTGACCGACGCCCAGCGCACCGATGTGGCCGGGGCGGCGCTGGGCGTGCTGGAAGATGAGCAGTTCGCCGCTGTGTTTGGCCCAGGCTCCAGAGCCGAGGTCGCCATCGCCGGTCGGGGGGTCAGCGGCCAGATCGACCGGCTGGTGGTGGAAGGCGCCCGCGTCCTCGTCGTCGACTTCAAGACGAACCGCCCGGCCCCGGCGCGGATCGAGGATGCCGATCAGGCCTATATCCGCCAGATGGCGGCCTATGCAGCGGTGCTGCGCGAGGTCTTCCCAAACAAGGTAGTGGAGGCGGCGCTGGTGTGGACCGATGGACCTAAGCTGATGGCCGTTCCTGAAAATCTGCTCATCCAAGCGCTGGCGGAACTCACCCGCACGCCTTAGCTTTATAACCACATATTTGTTTGACGCGCATTTCGTCCGAAAACCGGTTCCCACTTTTCGGAATGCGCTCGCCAGGAGTGTTTGCCGCGATGAGTACGATTGCCGTCACTGACGAAAGCTTTGAAGCCGACGTGCTGAAGTCGGGCGCTCCGGTGCTGGTCGATTTCTGGGCCGAATGGTGCGGCCCCTGCAAACAGATCGCCCCCGCGCTCGAACAGATCGGCGCCGAGCTGGCCGGCAAGGTGACCGTCGCCAAGATGAATATCGAGGATTCGCCCATGACGCCCGGCCGCTATGGCGTGCGCGGCATCCCGACCATGATGCTGTTCAAGGATGGCCAAATGGCCTCGATGATCGTGGGCGCCAAGCCCAAGCAGAAGATCCTGGAATGGCTGGCCGAGGCCGGGGTTTCGGGAGACTCAGAACCGCTCCTCGGGCACAATTCCCGTCAATAGCCGCCCAGCCGGCTAGTTCCCCAGCGCGTAGGGGCCGCCTTTTTCCAGAGCAGCCTTCCACGCCGGGCGGGCGTGGATGCGGTCGAGGAAGGCGTTGAAGTCGGGATAGTCGGCGAGGGTCTTCTGGGCCCTGGCGACTTCGGCGACAAAGCTCATGGCGATGTCGGCGCCGGTCAGGGTCGCGCCTACGAAGAACTGCCGGCCTTTCAGGGCGCCGTTGATATAGCCCAGGTGATTGGCGATCTCGCTCTTGATGCGCGGGTGCAGCGGCGCGCCGGCTTCCTTCAGGCGCAGCACATACATGTTGAGCATCATGGGCAGCATGGCCGAGCCCTCGGCGTAGTGCAGCCATTGCACGTAGGTGTCGTAGTCGGCCGAAGCTGGGTCAGGCTGCAGGCGGCCGCCGCCGTGGTGGCGGATGATGTAGTCGATGATGGCGCCGGTCTCGATGATGGTCTTGTCGCCGTCGGTGATCACCGGGCTCTTGCCGAGGGGATGGATGGCGGTGAGTTCGGGCGGCGCCAGGCGCGTTTCGGCGTTCCGCCTGTAGATCTTGAGTTCATAGGGAACGCCCAGCTCTTCCAGTAGCCAGAGAATGCGCTGCGAGCGCGACTCGTTGAGGTGGTGGACGGTCAGCATGGAGTGTCTCCCTGCCACGGTCGTAAGCGCACCTGGCGGCGGCGTCCAGAGTCAGACCGGCCAGGTCTCCGGGCTCATGGCCAGCACCTCGCCGGCGAAATAGAGGCCGCCGCAGATCAGGATGTGCGGGGCCTCGCCCGGCCGCGCCAGCGCCCGCTCCATGGCGTCGGTGACGTGATCGGTTTCCTCGGCTTGCAACCCCGCCATACGCGCGGCCGCGGCGATGGTCATGGCGTCCATGGCGTTTTCGGCCTCGAAGGTGGTGGCGTAGACGCAATCCGGCAGGCCCTTGAACGGGGCCAGGAAACCGGCCGGATCCTTGCGATTCAGCATGGCGACGATCAGCACGAGGGGGCGCGGGTCGCGCTCGATCAAAGCCTCGCAGGCGTCGGCCAGAGCACGGCCGGCGTGCGGGTTGTGGCCACCGTCGAGATAGAGACGCGCGCCGCGTTTCTGCGCCGCTTCGAACAAGGGACCCACCGTCAACCGCTGGAAACGCGCCGGCCATTGGGCGCTGGCGATGCCGTTAGGGTCCATCGTCGGCGCTTTCAGGGCCCGCGCGGCGGCGACCGCGAGGCCGGCGTTGGCGATCTGGTGCTCGCCGTAGAGCGACGGCAAGGGCAGGTCGAGCAGTTCGTCCGGCAGCTGCACCACCAGCCGCCCGCGCTCGGCCCAGGCGTCGAAGTCGCGGCCCATGAGCATCAGCGGCGCGCCGGCCGCTTCGGCTTCATCCTCGATGGCCTCCAGCGCCTCGTCCCACTGGCGGGCGGAAACGCAAGGAACGCCCGGCCGCATGATGCCGGCCTTTTCCCAGGCGATGCGCTTCAAGTCCGGGCCCAGCATGTCCATGTGGTCGTAGTCGACCGGCGCGATGACGGTTACGGCGGGGTGGTCGAAGACATTGGTCGCGTCATAACGGCCGCCCAGGCCCACCTCGACGATGGCGACGTCGGCGGGTGTCTCGGCGAAGGCGAGGAAGGCCATGGCGGTGGTCAGTTCGAAGAAGCTGATCGGTTCGCCCGCGTTGGCGGTCTCGACGCGCTCCATCAGGGCGATGAGGGCTTCGTCGCTGATCAGTTCGCCCGCGACGCGGATGCGTTCGGCGAAGCGCACCAGGTGGGGCGAGGTGAGGACATGGGCCTTGAGGCCGGCCGCCTCGGTCATTGCCCTGAGGTACGCGCAGACCGAGCCCTTGCCGTTGGTGCCAGCGACATGGATCACCGGCGGCAGCTTGTCCTGCGGCCGGCCAAGCGACTCCAGCAGGCGCAGCACCCGCCCCGTGGTCAGATCGATGAGGTCCGGATGGCGGGCGCGCAAGCGCGCCACCGCCTCGTCCGAGGCCCGGATGGCGTCGTAGGTCATTACAATCTCATACCGTCATCCTCGGGTTGGCTGAAAGCCAATCCCGAGGACCCAGCAGCACGAATGGTGAAGCTGCGGGTGCGGACATCGAGGGCGGGGATGCTGGGTCCTCGGGATTCGACTTCGTCGAACCCGAGGATGACGGAGATTTTTAGGCCGCGACCTGGCGTCCCCGTCCAGCCATCAACGCCCCGAGAATGCGGCCCAGCACGGCGGGCAGGTCCTTGCGGGTGACGACCCGGTCGACCATGCCGCGCTCGACCAAAAATTCGGCGGTCTGGAAGCCTTCGGGCAGGGTTTCGCGGATGGTCTGCTCGATCACCCGGCGGCCCGAGAAGCCGAGCGTGGCCGCCGGCTCGGCGATGTGGATATCGCCCAGCATGGCGTAGGAGGCGAGCACGCCGCCCGTGGTCGGGTCGGTGAGCACGACCACATAGGGCAGGCCCACGGCCTTCAGCTTCTGGATGGCGATGGTGGTGCGCGCCATCTGCATGAGCGACAGCGTGCCTTCCTGCATGCGTGCGCCGCCCGAGGCGGTGAACACCACCAGGGGGGCCGAACGGCTGATGGCCTCGTCGGCGGCTTTCAGGAAAGCCTCGCCGGCGGCGACGCCCAGCGAGCCGCCCATGAAGGCGAAGTCCTGGACCAGCACCACGGCGGGAACCCCGCCAACCTTGCCATAGGCGATGGCCATGGCGTCTTTTTCACCGGTCGCCTTGCGGGCGGCGGCGAGGCGGTCCTTGTAGGATTTCTGGTCGGTGAAGTGGAGCGGATCGTCCAGCGAGGAGGGACTTTCGATCTCTTCGTGCACGCCTTCATCGAAGGTGTAGGCAAAGCGCAGGTCCGGGCCGATGCGCATCGGATGGCCGGCGGGCGTGACCCAGAGGTTGGCCTCCAGGTCCGGGCGATAGATCATCTCGCCGGTGGCCGGGCACTTTTCCCAGAGGTTTTCAGGGGCGTCGCGCTTGGTGATTTTGCGCACGCCGGGGGCGATGCGCGAGAGCCAGCCACGCTTGCGTTCAGCCGGCTGATGGGGCCCGTGGCCCGGTGTTCTGGATTCCGCCATACTCATGCCGACAAAGGCCCGTCCGCCCTGACGAAGTGCGCAGCCTTGCTCAGTGAAGCTACGGTTTCCAGCACTTTCGACACTGGATCACGCGACTGTGCGATGGCTGCCGCAATCTCTTCGACCAGGGCAGATCCGACCACCACGCCGTCGGCGACCCTGGCCACGCTTGCTGCTCGTTCCGGGGTTCTCACCCCAAATCCTACCACCACGGGCAATCCAGAGGCCTTTCTGATGCGGGCGACAGCGGGGGCGACTTCCCCGGCGTCCGCTTCCTTTACGCCGGTCACCCCGGCTACAGAAACATAGTAAACGAATCCCGAAGTGCGGCGGATGACCGCTGGCAGGCGAGCATCGTCGGTGGTCGGGGCGGCCAGGCGAATCAGGCTGATGCCCTCGGCCTCGAGCGCGTCGGCGACAGGGTCGGCCTCTTCCGGCGGACAGTCGACGATGATGATGCCGTCCACGCCTGCAGCGCCCGCGTCGAGCGCGAAGGTCTCGAACCCGCGGTTGAGGATGGGATTGAGATAGCCCATCAGCACGATCGGGGTTTCCCGGTCCATGGTTCTGAAACGGGCCACCAGATCGAGTGTTCCGGAAAGCGTCATGCCGCCCTTGAGCGCCCGCTGGGCGGCGAACTGGATCGCCGGGCCGTCGGCCATGGGGTCGGAGAAGGGAAAACCGAGCTCGATGATGTCGGCGCCGGCAGCCGGCAGGCCCTTGAGGATTTCCAGGGTGGTGTCGAAATCCGGATCGCCGGCCATGATGTAGGCCACGAAGGCCGACCGGCCCTGCGCCTTCAGGTTGGCGAAGCGGGTCGCAATGCGGGAAGCCATCAGATCTTGCGGCCCAGGTGTTCGGCGACCGAGAAGATGTCCTTGTCGCCACGGCCCGAGAGCAGGAGGACGACGATGCCGTCCTTGCCGACGTCTTTGGCGATGTCCGGCAGGCGGGCCATGGCGTGGGCGGTTTCCAGAGCGGGAATAATGCCCTCCAGTTCGGCGCACAGCTGGAAGGCGGCGAGCGCCTCGTCGTCGGTGGCCGAGAGGTACTGCGCCCGGCCGGTATCGTGCAGGAAGGAATGCTCGGGGCCGACGCCGGGATAATCGAGGCCCGCCGAGATCGAATGGGCGTCCTTGATCTGACCCTCGGCGTCCTGGAGCAAATAGGTCTTGTTGCCGTGCAAGACGCCCGGCCTCCCCCCGGTGAGGGACGCGGCATGCAAGCCCGACACCAGTCCGTGACCCGCCGCCTCGACGCCAATCAGACGCACGCTCTCGTCTTCCAGGAAGGGATGGAACATGCCGATGGCGTTGGAGCCGCCGCCGATGCAGGCCACCGTGGCGTCCGGCAACCGGCCTTCCATCTCGAGGATCTGCTGTCTGGTCTCGATGCCGATCACCGACTGGAAGTCGCGCACCATCACCGGATAGGGATGCGGGCCGGCCGCCGTACCGATCAGATAGTAGGTGTCATGGACGTTGGTCACCCAGTCGCGCAGGGCCTCGTTCATGGCGTCCTTCAGGGTCGCCGTGCCCGAAGTGACCGGGATCACTTCCGTGCCCAGCAGGTTCATCCGGAACACATTGGGCTTTTGCCGCTCGACGTCGGTGGCGCCCATATAGACGTGGCCGGGAAGGCCAAAGCGGGCGCAGACGGTGGCGGTGGCCACGCCATGCTGGCCGGCGCCGGTTTCAGCGATGATCCGGGTCTTGCCCATCCGGCGGGCGAGCAGGATCTGGCCCAGGGCATTATTGATCTTGTGCGAGCCGGTGTGGTTCAGCTCTTCCCGCTTGAAGTAGATTTTCGCCCCGCCCAGGTGCGCGGTCAGCCGTTCGGCGAAATAGAGCGGGCTCGGCCGGCCGGCATAGTGGACCTGCAGGTTTTTGAGCTCTGCCTGAAACGCCGGGTCGGCCTTGGCGGCCGCATAGGCTTTGCCCAACTCGAGCACGAGCGGCATCAGGGTCTCGGCGACATAGCGTCCGCCGAAATCGCCGAAGCGGCCGGTCTCGTCGGGCCAGGCCGAATAGTCGTTGGGCGTAAGAGGCTTGTTCAATTCAAATCCGGCGCACGGCGCCCAGAAAGGCTGTTATCAAGGCCGGGTCCTTTATCCCGGGTCCCCTTTCCACGCCAGAGGAAACGTCGACCAGCGGCGCGCCCGATTGCGCGACCGCTTCGGCCACGTTCCACGGATCAAGTCCGCCGGCCAGGAAATGCGGGCGGGGAAACGAGCGGCCCTTGAGCAGGGTCCAGTCGAACTTCGCGCCCACGCCGCCGGGCCGGTCGGAATTCTGCGGCGGTTTGCCCTCGAACATCATGTGCTCGACAAAGGGCTCATAGCCCCACGCCGCGGCGAAATCGTCGGGGCCTGAGATCGGCAAGTTCTTGATGATGCCCGCGCCGGTTCGGGTTCGGATTTCGACGGTGCGCTGCGGGGTTTCCGATCCATGCAGTTGAATGAGGTCGGGTTTCAGCTCCGACACGATGCGACCCAGCACCTCGTCGTCGGGATCGACCGTTACCGCGACAATCCTGATGTCGCGGCCCCGGGCGGGCGCAGCCAGGCGCGCGGCCACATCCGGCGTGACGTTGCGCGGGCTTTTGGCAAAGAACATGAAGCCCAGGAACTGCGCCCCGCCCTCAATGGCGGCCGAAACCGCCTCCGGCGTCGACAGTCCGCAAATCTTGGCGCCGGTCATGGCGCGCTAGATAGAGGTTGGAAGGTCGAAGCGCTACTTCTTGCTCTTCAGCGCATCCCGTATTTCCGTCAGCAGCGCCTCGGTGGTGGTGGGCGCGGCCGGCGCGGCGGGGGCTTCGGCTTCCTTGCGGCGCAGGGTGTTGATCCCCTTGACGATCAGGAAGATCACGAAGGCGACGATCAGGAACTGGATCAGGGTGTTGATGAAGGCGCCGTACTGGATGGCGACTTCCGGCATCGTCTTGGTGTCTTCGCCGGCCGCCTTCAGCACCAGTTTCAGTTCGGAAAAATCGATACCGCCCAGCAGCAGACCGATCGGCGGCATAACCACTTCATCGACCAGGCTGGTGACGATCTTGCCGAACGCGCCGCCGATAATCACGCCGACGGCGAGGTCGACGACGTTGCCGCGTGAAATGAATTCCTTAAATTCGCTGACCATGCCCATGGCGGTTCTCCCCGTTAGGCGGTCAAGCTAGGGCCGCGAGGCGCCTGCGGTCAATCGGCGTTAAGGCGCTCGCGAAGTTCCTTGCCACTCTTGAAGAACGGCACGTGTTTGGCCTTGACCGGCACCGGATCGCCCGTGCGCGGGTTGCGGCCGGCCCTCGAGGGGCGCGAGCGCACGGAAAAAGCGCCGAAACCGCGAAGTTCGACCCGGCCGCCGCGCGCCAGGGCCTCGGTCATTCGCCCGAAGACCACGCCAACGACCCGTTCGATGTCGCGCTGGGTCAGGTGGGGGTTCTCGGCCGCCAGCTTCGCAATCAGCTCTGACTTGATCATATGCGGCCCCCGCCCCCTCTCTTGCCGCGCGAACATGCGGCAAGCGGCTTTGCGTTTCAAGGGGTTAGTCGAAGAGAAACGCCGGCGCGCGGCCAATATGCCACGCTTCGCCCAAGAAAAAGGCGGCAGGGAATGACCCCTGCCGCCAAATTCCGGTCTTCAATGTCGGCTGACTACTTTTTCTTTTCCTTCTCGGCCAGGGCGGCGCCCAGGATATCGCCAAGCGAGGCACCCGAGTCCGACGAGCCAAATTTTTCGATGGCTTCCTTGTCGTCGGCCATTTCCAGCGCCTTGATCGAGACCGACACCTTGCGGGCGGCCTTGTCGACGGCGGTGATCATGGCGTCGATGCGATCGCCGACGGCGAAACGCTCGGGACGCTGCTCCTGACGGTCGCGCGACAGGTCCGACTTGCGGATGAAGGCGCTCATCTGCGCGCCCTCTTCACCGAACTTCACCTCAATGCCGCCCGAGGTGATCTCGGCGACAGTGACGGTGATCCGCTGGTTCTTGCGGAAGGTGTCGGAGCTGTCCATCGGATCGCCTGACAGTTGCTTGATACCCAGCGAGATGCGCTCTTTTTCGATGTCGACGTCGAGGATCTTCACATCGACCATGTCGCCCTTCTTGTAGCGGGTGATGGCTTCCTCGCCCGCCACGGTCCAGTCGAGGTCGGACATGTGAACCATGCCGTCGATGTCGCCCTCCAGGCCCAGGAAGAGGCCGAACTCGGTGGCGTTCTTGACTTCGCCCTGGATGGTTGAGCCCACCGGGTGAGCGGCGACAAAGGCGTTCCAGGGATTGTCCTGGGCCTGCTTGAGGCCGAGGCTGACGCGGCGCTTGGAGGCGTCGACGTCCAGAACCACGACTTCGACTTCCTGCGACGTCGAGACGATCTTGCCCGGATGGACGTTCTTCTTGGTCCAGGACATTTCCGAGACGTGCACCAGGCCCTCAACGCCGGCTTCCAGCTCAACAAAGGCGCCGTAGTCGGTGATGTTGGTGATACGGCCGGTGAACTTGCCGCCGACCGGGTACTTGGCTTCGACGCCGTCCCAGGGATCGGACTGCAGCTGCTTCATGCCGAGGCTGATGCGCTGGGTGTCCGGGTTGATCTTGATGATCTGGACTTTCACGGTATCGCCAACGGCGAGCACCTGGCTGGGGTGCGAAACACGCTTCCAGCTCATGTCGGTGACGTGCAACAGGCCATCGATGCCGCCCAGGTCCACGAAGGCCCCGTAGTCGGTGATGTTCTTGACCACGCCTTCGCGCACTTCGCCCTCGGCCAGCTGGCTGACCAGTTCGGTGCGCTGTTCGGCGCGGGCTTCTTCCAGGATGGCCCGGCGCGAGACGACGATATTGCCGCGCGGACGGTCCATTTTCAGAATGGCGAAGGGCTGTTCCTTGCCCATCAGGGGGCCGACGTCGCGCACGGGGCGGATGTCGACCTGGCTGCCCGGCAGGAAGGCCGAAGCGCCGCCGAGATCGACGGTAAAGCCGCCTTTGACGCGGCCGACGATGGCGCCCATGACCTGCTCGCCGCGGGCGAACACTTCTTCCAGGCGGGTCCAGGCTTCCTCGCGGCGGGCCTTCTCGCGGGAGATGACCGCTTCGCCCAGCGCATTTTCGACGCGCTCAAGGAAGACTTCCACTTCGTCGCCGACCTTGACGGTGGCCTTGCCGGCTTCGTCGGTGCCGAATTCGCGGGCGAGAATGCGCCCTTCGGTCTTCAGACCCACGTCGATGACGGCGAAGTCTTTTTCGATCGCCACGACCTTGCCCTTGACGACGGTGCCTTCGTGGAAGTCGTTGCCGCCCATGCTTTCGGTCAGCAGCGCTTCGAAGTCGTCGCGCGTCGGGTTCATGCTCATATCGTCAGCCATAGTTCTTGTTCATTCCGGTTGTCGGCAGGCGTGCGGAATGCGCGCCCGGCCTTGGGTTGAAAAGGGGAGTATCGTCGCGACGCCTTCCCGCCGAAGCTTTGCGCGTTTGGATTAGCGACCTTGCGGTGCGCTTCGCGCCAGCTCGACGAGACGCAGGGCCTCGCGGAAGGCGTGGTCTATAGTCATTTCGCTGGTGTCGAGCAAGGCGGCGTCTTTGGCGCGGACCAACGGGGCGGCCGAGCGATGAGAATCGCGATTATCGCGGGCCACGATATCGGCGAACACCGCCTCCTTCGTCACTCGTTCGCCTTGGTTCAACAATTGCAGCCAACGGCGCTCCGCACGCACCCCGGTGCTGGCCGTAACGAACAGCTTGGCTTGTGCGCCCGGCGCGATCACCGTGCCAATATCGCGACCGTCGAGCACCGCGCCAGCCGGGTTGGCGGCGAACCGGCGCTGGAAATCCAGCAAAGCATCGCGAACCTCGGGAGAGGCTGCCACTTGGCTGGCGAGTTCTCCAGCCTGGCGGGTGCGGTAGGCGGGATTGTCGAGTGAGGCAGGGTCGAGTCTCGCCGCCAATTTCGCCGCCTCGGATAGATTCCCAGCGCTCGCCACGCCCACCGCCCGATAGAGCAGGCCGGTGTCGAGGTACGGAAAACCGTAGTGACGCGCCAGCACCGAGGCCACGGTGCCCTTGCCAGACGCGGCCGGCCCGTCGACTGCAATGATGAAGTTCAAGCGTCCCGCCCCTGATGAATCTGGCCGGCCCACCTTGCAGCGCGCGAGGCGGCTCGCCAAGTTGCCAATTGCCGGAACGGCGGCAAAGGGCCTAATGGCGTTCTTCAGGCTCGTGAAACCAGGATCAGGAGGGGGAGGATGGCCGACTGCAACGCCGATACGCGCCTCACCCAGCGCGACCTGGTCCATGAATTCGAAAAGGGCTGCAAGCCCGAGAGCCAGTTCACTATCGGCGCCGAGCACGAGAAATTCGCCTTCCGCCGACCGGGACTTGCCGCCATTCCCTACGACGGGCCGGACGGCATCGAGGCCCTGCTGGGCGGCTTGACCCGTTTCGGCTGGCTGCCGGTCGAAGAGGGCGGCAAGGTTATCGCTCTGGTGCGCGACGGGGCGGCCGTTTCCCTGGAGCCGGCCGGCCAGTTCGAGCTTTCCGGCGCCACCCTGCCTGACATCCACGCCTCGGACGCCGAAACCCGCCGTCACATCGACGAAGTCAAAACCATCGGCGGCGAGCTTGGCATCGGGTTTTCGGGCCTCGGCTTCACCCCCACCTGGCGGCGCGAAGACGTCCACGTCATGCCCAAGGGCCGCTATGCGATCATGCGGCGCTATATGCCGCTGAAGGGCAAGCTCGGCCTCGACATGATGCTGCGAACCTGCACCATCCAGTCCAACCTCGATTTCTCGTCCGAGGCCGACATGGTAATGAAGTTCCGCACCAGCCTGGCCCTGCAGCCCGTCGCCACAGCGATGATGGCCAATTCGCCGTTTGTTGAAGGCAGGCCCACGGGCCTGCTCTCTAGCCGGGCCAATGTCTGGACCGACACCGATCCCGACCGCACCGGAATGCTGGATTTCGTCTTCGAAGACGGCTTCGGCTTCGAGCGCTACGCGCTCTATGCGCTGGGTGTGCCGATGTATTTCGTCAAGCGCGACGGCCAATACATCGATGTCGCCGGCCGCTCGTTCCGCGATTTCATCGAGGGCGCCCTGCCCGAACTGCCCAACGACTGCGCCGGCAAGAAGGACTGGTCGGACCACTGCACAACGATTTTCCCCGAGGTGCGGCTCAAGCAATTCCTCGAAATGCGCGGCGCCGATTCCGGTCCGGTCTCGCGGATCAGCGGCCTGCAGGCCTTGTGGGCGGGCATTTTCTACGACCAGGCCGCTCTGGCCGCCGCCTGGGACCTTTGCAAGCACTGGAGCGTCGAGGAACACAACGCCCTTCGGGGCGCCGCCGCGCGGCAGGGACTCAAGGCCACCGTCGCCGGCCGCTCCCTGCAGGATGTGGCCAAGGACATGGTGGCCATCGCCGCCTCGGGCCTCAAAACCCGCGCCCGGCTGAACGCCGCGGCCGAGGACGAGCGGGGGTATCTCACAGAACTGGCCGAGATCGCCGATAGCGGCGTCACCCCGGCCGAGCGCCTGCTGGAACTCTACAACGGCCCCTGGGCCGGCGACGCCTCACAAGCCTTCGAGGTCGCCGCCTACTAACCCAACGCCTTGTGAAAGCCCCGTCTCCGTGATGAGGTGCGCGCCGGGACAAGTCGCGAGGGGACAAGGCGCATGTTCGATCTGGTTTTCTGGGCTGGCATCGTCATCACCATTGCAACGGCAATCCCGGTGCTGTTGCAGCTGCGCACCCACCCTCGGGGCCTGTTCATCCTGTTCTTCGCCGAGATGTGGGAGCGGTTTTCCTACTACGGCATGCGCGGTCTGCTGATCTTTTACCTGACCCAGCAGTTCCTGTTTCAGGATACGGCGGCGCAGGGCCAGTACGGCGCCTACACCTCGCTTGTCTATCTGACGCCCCTGATCGGCGGCATGCTGGCCGACCGGTTCCTCGGCACCCGCAAGGCCATCGCTTTCGGCGCCCTGTTGCTGGTGGCCGGTCACCTGACCATGGCGGTCGAAGGACCTGCGGCGACGCAAATTCTCGCCACCGGCGGGGCGCAATACGAATTCCAGGTTCAGGGCCGCGGCGATACCCGCCATGTCCAGTTGAAGGTCGGTGAGGCCCTCTACGACTACGGTCTGGCCGAAGGCGGCGGACTGGAGATCAAGGGTCTGCCCGCGGGCGCTCCTCTGCCCTCAATCATGCCGAAGGGGACGTACGAGCTGAAGGTCCAGGAAGGACCGGCGATCTTCAAGAACGTCATGTTCCTGGCGCTAGCCCTGATCGTCATGGGCGTCGGGTTCCTCAAGGCCAACATTTCGTCCATTGTCGGCCAGCTCTACAAGCCGCGCGATCCACGCCGCGATCCGGGCTTCACGCTCTATTATTATGGCATCAACCTCGGCGCCTTCTGGGCCTCGATCCTGTGCGGCGGCGTTGGCACCCGCTTCGGCTGGTCATGGGGTTTCGGCCTGGCCGGCATCGGCATGCTGGCCGGGTTCATCGTCTTCGTCCTGGGCAAGCGATTGCTGGAGGGCAAAGGCGAGCCGCCCAATCCCGAGGCGCTGAAAAAGCCGATCGTTGGACCCATAAATCTCGAGTGGACGCTCTACGCGGCGGGCCTCCTCGGCGTCGCCGTCGTCTGGGTGCTGGTCCAGCACAACGCCAGCGTCGGCTACCTGCTGGGCGCGGGGTCCATCGCCATACTCGGTTACATCGGCTGGTTCGCCTTTACCAAATGCACGGCCCAGGAGCGCGACCGCGTGATTCTGGCCTTGATCCTGATCGCCGCCTCGGTGGTGTTCTGGACCCTGTTCGAACAGGCGGGCTCGTCGCTCAATCAGTTCGCCGAACGCAATTCGGACCTGCGCCTGACCGCCACCCAGACCATGACGCCGGCCCAGACCCAATCGTTCAACTCCGGTTTCATCCTGATCTTCGCGCCGGTGTTCTCGGCGATCTGGGCCTGGCTGGGAACGCGCAAGATGGACCCCAATCCGGTCTTCAAATTCTCCCTAGCCCTGATCCAGGTCGGCGCCGGTTTCTTCGTGCTGGTCTGGGGCGCGAACTTCGCCGGCCCCACCTTCCAGGTGCCGGTGATCTTCCTGGCGCTGGCCTATCTGCTCCACACCACTGGCGAACTGTGTCTCTCGCCCGTTGGCCTGTCCCAGATCACCAAGCTGTCTCCCGCCGCGATTCTGTCGTCGATGATGGCCACCTGGTTCCTGGCCTCGTCCTGGGCTCAGTGGATCGGCGGCAAGATCGCGACTCTGACCGCGGCCGAAACCGTGGCGGGCGAAGTGCTCGATCCGGGCAAGGCGCTCGCCACCTACGTCGATGTCTTCAAGATGATCGGCCTGTGGGGCGCGGGCCTGGGCGTTCTGCTGCTCATCGCCTCGCCGTTCCTGAAGCGCCTAGCGCATGGAGCCAGCGACACCGGGCCCCTGCCTGAGCACGGCGATGAGCGTCAGAGCCTTGAGACGGACGACTAGGAGAACCTGAGCGGTCCGAGATGAAAGCCGCCCGGCGGTTTTGTTTCGAGCCCGACGATCACCGTTTCGCCGGCCTTCAGGCCCTGCTTGATCTCGAGGTTTGTCCCGTCGTCCAGCCCGGTCAGAACCGCCGCTCGGCTGCAGCCCGCTCCGGACCCAGCACTCGCAGGCTCCGCCAGCCGTCCGCCGCAACCGCGCCCAAGGCCGCCGCTGGGACAGCCACCATGCCCTTCGCCTCGGCGTAGATCAGATGCACGTTGGCGATCATGGCCGGCATCAGCACACCGTCGTTTCGTTTTATAATCGTGAAGCGTCCGAACCGACACACCGGGCCTGCCGCAATGCGCGCCAGCCATCTTGCCGCGGCAATGCCGAAGAAAGTCGGACCGCCCGGCGATCGATTGCCGGGCAATCCAAATTGAATGCCTGGGACCTATTCCCGCGCCAGCGCGTCGATCGGATCGAGTCTGGCGGCGTTGCGGGCCGGCAGCCAGCCGAACACCAGACCGATAAGGCTGGAGACGGCGAAGGCGGCGATGATGGAGGCGGGCGAATAGACCAGCTGGAACTGCTTGATGAACGAGCCGAAAATCTGGCCGATCAGCAGGGCCAGACCCACACCGAGCGTGCCGCCCATCAGACAGACCAGGATGGCTTCGATGATGAACTGGCTCATGATGTCCGAGCGGCGGGCGCCGATGGCGGTTCTGACGCCGATTTCGCGAGTCCGTTCCGACACCGACACCAGCATGATGTTCATCACGCCCAGACCGCCCACCATCAGCGAAATGCCGCCGATGGCGCCGATCAGCAGAGAGAGCATCAAGGTGACCGACTCCACGGTTTTGCGAACCGAATCGGCGGAGATCATGTAGAAATCCGGCTCGGCGACAGCGTGGCGCAGGGTGACCAGGCGCGTCATCGAATCCATGGCCACTTCGGTCGACACCACATTGGTCAGGCGCACGGTAATGCTGTGCAGATCCTCGGCGTGCAGCAGCCGGGCGTTGACGGTCGTATAGGGCGCCCAGACGTTCAGCGTGTCGCCCGCCGAGAAGAACAGGTTGGCGGTCTTGGCCGTCACCCCGATCACCTCGAAAGGCACGCCCGCGATGATAATCACCTTGCCGATCGGATCGACAGCGGGCGCGAACATCTTGTGGCGGGTGGCGTCGTCGATGACCAGCACCTGATTGTAGCTGGCCACGTCGTCGGAGTTGAACACCCGGCCCTGGGCCAGCTTGACGCCGCGCACGCGGAAGGACTGATCTCCCACGCCGTTGACAACAACCGGGGCCGGCGTGGCCGAACCGGACCGCATCAAGCCGGTGGTCGTGACCGCGGGCGTGACGCTGTCGGCGTAGACCTGGCTGGAGAGCGCGGACACGTCAGCGAGATTCAAGGTGTGAATATTGGCGGCGTTGGGATCGCCGGCGCTCTTGCCGGGGTAAAGGGTCACCGTGTTCGACCCCATGGTCGAGATTTCGCTGAGGATGGCCTCTTTCGAGCCGTCGCCCAGCGCCACGATGGTCACCACCGAAGCGATGCCGATGATGATGCCCAGCATGGTCAGGAAGGTGCGCAACCGGTGCGCGTTCATGGCGGCGACCGCCATGCGCAGAGCTTCGCCCAGACGATCGATGCCGGCCGCCCAGCTTGACTTGACGTCGATGTGCTTGTGTTCGCGTTTGACCTGCACGCCGACGGCCTTTTCGGTAGGGACGTCGGAGACGATTTCGCCGTCTGCGATGGTGATGATGCGTCTGGCGTGTGCGGCGACCTTGGAATCGTGAGTCACGACGATGACCGTGTGGCCCTCGGCCGACAGCTCCTCGAGGATGCGGAGCATCTCTTCGCCGCTGCGCGAATCGAGAGCGCCTGTGGGCTCGTCGGCCAGGATCACTTCGCCGCCGTTCATCAGAGCGCGGGCCACGGAGACCCGCTGCTGCTGACCGCCGGATAGCTGGTTGGGATGGTGGTGCAGACGGTCTTTCAGGCCGAGGCGCCCGAGCAGGGCCTGCGCCCGTTCATGGCGCTTGCCGCGGCTCCAGCCGGCGTAGACCGCCGGGACTTCCACATTGCCCTGGGCGTTCAGGTCGGCCAGCAGGTGATAACGCTGGAAGATAAAGCCGAAGTGCTCGCGGCGCAGCTGGGCCAGCTCATCCGGGGTCAGGTCGGCCACATCGCGGCCGGCGACCTTGTAGGTGCCCTTGGTCGGCTTATCGAGACAGCCAAGGATGTTCATCATCGTCGACTTGCCGGAACCGGACGGGCCAATGATGGCCACGAACTCGCCGGTTTCGATCGTCACGTCGACGTTCTTCAGCGCCGAGACCACATGGTCGCCGGTCGCATATTCCCGCCATACGTTGGTCAGGCGGATAAGCGGATCGGTCACGGGGCTTGAACCCCCATGCCGCCAAGCAGACCCTTGCCACCGGCGTCAGTCGTAGCCGCCGTAGCGGGGGTGGCGTTGGCCTGGCCGGTGACGACCTTTTCTCCGACCTTGAGGCCGGACTTGATCTCGGCCTTGTAGTTATTGTTGACGCCGACCAGAACCTTGCGGGTTTCCAGGCTGCCGTCGGGCTTGACCACCTGCACAGTGTTGTAGCCGTCGGGGCCCTTGGGGCCGAGCGCCACGGCGGAAATGGTCACCACGTGCTGGGCTTCGGCCAGCACAACGTGCACTTCGGCGGTCATCGAGGGGAACAGCTTGCCGTCTTCGTTCGGCACGTTGAACAGAACATTATAATAGACGGCGCCCTTGTTGAGGCCGCCGGCGGCCGAGTCGAGAACGCCGCCCGCAGGCGTCAGTTCGCGGGTCTTCAGGGTTGCGTAATAGCGCTTGGTGGGCTCGCCCAGGATGGTGAAATAGACCTTCTGGCCCGGGTGCACCTTGATGATGTCAGCTTCCGACACCTGGGTGCGAACCGTCATTTCGTCCATCTTGGCCAGGCGCGCGATGACCGGCACGGTCTGGTTGTTGTTGATCGTCTGGCCCTGGCGGGACACTACTTCGGCGATGATGCCGTCCATAGGCGCGCGGACATTGGCCTTTTCCACGTCGTTGCGGCGCTGCTCGAGCTGGATGCGCGCGTTTTCGATCTGCGAGCGCTGGTTTTCGATCTGGGCCATGGCGCTGCCAAGCTGGGCATTGGCCTGGTCGTACTGCACCTGTGAGGTGGCGCCTTTTTCCAGAAGCGCCTTCTGGCGGTTGACCTGGGCCTTGGTGACATCCAGCTGGGCCAGACGGTCACGCAGGTTCGATTCCTGCTGTTGGATGGTGTTTTCCTGCTGACGCAGCAGGTTTTGCAGGTTGGACGGATCGAGGCTGGCGATCACGTCGCCCTCGTGAACGAAGTCGCCGAGCTTGACGCGCATCACCTGCACGCGGCCGTTGGTCTCGGCGCCGACATTGACGACGTCGGCGGGAGTCAGCGAGCCGGTGGCCAGAACTGCTTCCTCGACATCCCCGACCACAGCGGCTTCGGTCAGGTACTGCGGCTTGACCGGTCCCTGCATCTTTTTCACCGCGTAGAAGCCAGCGACGCCGACACCGGCCACCGCAAGCACCGAAATCCCTATGACGAGGCCCTTGTTCGCCGCCATTTCACGTCTTCCCTTCTTCTTGGACCGGCTTGGTCCAAGGGTTTAACTGTCCATACAACTGGAAATTCACGGCCGCCATTCCCTGGCGCCCGGATCCCAATCAAGACGCCGCGCCGCCGGGGGCGTGCGCCGTCTTTTTGTCAGGCAGACCTTTGCCCAACGCGTTTGGCCCCAATATTTCAATCCCGCCGGTTTATTGTGGCGGAATTGTAGGATTTGGACACCCTTTAACGTCCTAGACGCCGGCCCCGCCGACCGTCAGGCCGGTGATCTTGAGCGATGGCTGGCCGACGCCGACGGGAACACCCTGGCCGGCCTTGCCGCAGACGCCGATGCCGGGATCGAAACAGAAATCGTCGCCGATCATCGTCACCCTTGTCAGCGCCGAGGGGCCGTCGCCGATCAAGGTGGCGCCCTTGACGGGAGAGGTAATCTTGCCGTCCTCGATCAGGTAGGCCTCGGTGCACTGGAAGACGAATTTGCCGTTGGTGATGTCCACCTGGCCACCGGCGAAGCTGGCGCAATAGACGCCGCGTTTCGTGGACTGGATCATCTCGGCGAAGCTGTGCTCGCCGCCCAGCATGCCAGTGTTGGTCATCCGGGGCATGGGAACATGGGCGTAGGACTGGCGCCGGCCGTTGCCGGTGGCCTCCATGCCCATGAGCCGCGCGCTCATGCGGTCGTGCATATAGCCCTTGAGAATACCATCCTCGATCAGGATGGTGCGGCTGGTGGGCGTGCCTTCGTCGTCGATGGTAAGCGAGCCCCGGCGGCCCAGGATCGAGCCGTCGTCGAACACGGTGACGCCGGGGGCGGCCACGCGCTGACCAATCTTGCCGGAAAAGGCGCTTGAGCCCTTGCGGTTGAAATCGCCTTCCAGGCCGTGGCCGACGGCCTCGTGCAGCAGCACCCCGTTCCAGCCCGGACCCAGCACCACGTCCATCTCGCCGGCCGGACAGTCGATGGCCTCCAGGTTGACGAGCGCCATGCGCAGAGCCTCATCGACGCTGGCCTGCCATTTGTCGGGCGATATCCAGGCCTCGAAGCCGGTGCGTCCTCCCGCCCCGTGCGTGCCGTTTTCGCGCCGACCGTCCTTTTCGACGGTGATCGACACGTTCAGCCGGACCAGCGGGCGTACGTCGCGCAGCAGGCGGCCGTCGGCGCGCAGAATCTCGATAACCCGCCGCTCGCCGGCCAGAGAGCAGCTGACCTGGGCCACACGCGGATCGCGCGCGCGGGCGAAGGCGTCGATCTCCTGCAGCAGCGCGACCTTCTCGGAGAATCCCGGGGAGGCGACCGGGTCATCCTCGCCATAGAGTTTGGTGTTGGTCTGGCGAGGGCCCTCGGCGGCGACGCCTTCATAGCCGCGACGGGCCAGGCGGGCGGCGCCGCCCGCCCGCTTGATCGCGTCTTCCGAAATTTCCGCGGCGTGGGCGTACCCGGCCGACTCGCCGGCCACCACGCGCAGGCCGAAGCCCTCGGTAGCGTCATAGCTGGCGGCCTTCAGCCGGCCGTCGTCGAAGACGAAGCTCTCGCTCTCGCTCTGTTCGATGAACAGCTCGCCGTCGTCGGCGGTGTGCAAGGCGTCGGACAGATGGACGCGGGCGCGTTCGGGGTCGACCCCGTGGGCGTCGAGGATCGAGGTGGCGGAAACAGGAAGGGTCATGCCCTTCTAGTTAGGACGTCTTCTTCTCCGCGTCACCCTTGGCCTTGGAGTCATTCTTCGGCGGCGAGGGGGAAGGTGACGGCGACGGTGAGGGTGTTGCGGCCGGCCGGTCGCGCACGCTCACTGAGCCCAGGCCGTGAATTTCCTTGTTCAGCGACTTGGGCTGACCGAGCAGGGTGGCCTGGCCGACGCCGTTGATTTCCACATCGGCCGATTCCGTCGGTCCGGCGGTCACATCGCTGGCGCCGTTCATCTGCACCCGGGCATTCTCCAGCTTCAGGCCCTCCATATCGACCTTGCTGGCGCCGTTCAGTTCGACCTCCAGCGACTTGGCGTGGCCAAAGCCCTTCACCTCCGAGGCGCCGTTCACTTCGATGCGCATCTCGTCCTGGCTGTAGTTGCGGATTTCGACCTTCTGGGCGCCGTTGAATTCAAAGCGGCTGACATGGGGGGCGGTGACCGCGATGTGGATGTTGCCATTGCCGCGGAAGTTGCGGCCTCGCACGCCGCGCAGGCTGATTTGGCCCTCGTCGACCTCCATGCGAGCGACCAGACTCCGCGGTCCGGAGATGGTGACCCCGGCGTTGGCTCCTTCGGTGTAGGTAACCTCCGAAGGCACATTGATGGTCAGATTTTCATCGCCGTTCCAGGGGAAGTCCCGCGTATCCTGCTCGCCCGAGCCGTTGAGCTCGACGACCGGGCCCGCGCCGTCGGAGTACCAGCCCTTGCCGCTGGTCCAGCGCGAATCAACCTTGCCCTGGGCGATGGCCTGGCCGGCCAGACCCACCGCGCCTCCGATGCAAACGACGCTGAGCAGAAATCCAGAAATGGCGATGATGATGAGCACCCGGATCATTGAGCAGCTCCCTGACCTTGAGGTTCGATGGCGGGTTTGAGCAGCCGGTAGTGAAGGCGGCCGTACCAGACCAGAAGATTGACCAGGCCGATCGAGAGCAGCGTCAGGATCGCCAGTTGCGAAGCGCCGCCCGCCATCAGACCGATGCCGCCGAGGATCGCCGCCAGCGGCCCGCCGGGCGGACTAAGGAACGGCCCGCCCGCAAAGACGAACCCACCGGCGAAAAAGATCGCTATGCCGGCGACGAAAAATCCGAACATCGCCATGACCACGGAGAGCAGGATCGGCAGCAGGATCAGGATGTCGAGCGCGCCCAGACCGAGCACCGCGAAGATGGCGGAAGCCGCGCCCGACGGCGTCTTCTGCTCTTCCCAACGCTTCAGACCGATTTCGGCGCGCAGCTCGCGCGCCAGGCGGCCAGGATCGCCAAGGCTCCTGGCGATATCTTCCTCCGAGCGGCCTTCAGAGACGCCGTCGGCGAAGTGGGTGTCATAGTCGACGACCGCTTCGTTGATGGTCTGCGGCGGCAAGCAGCGCAAACCTTCCCGCAAGCGGGCAAGAAATGCTGCCCGGGTCATGAACCCCCTCCCAGAATGTCATCGACGGCCTTGGCGAAGGCGGCCCATTCGGCCTTCTGCGCCGAGAAGCTGCCATGGCCAGCGGCAGTCAGGCGATAGTACTTGCGCGGCGGCCCGGAGGCGGACTCCTGCAGATAGGTGTCCACCAGCCCGTCCTGCTGCAAGCGTCGCATCAGCGGATAGATCGTGCCCTCTCCCATATCGATCCCTTTCGCCAGTCTGGCGGCGATGTCGTAAGCGTATCCGTCGCCCCGGGCGAGAAGCGCGAGCACGCACATCTCCAGGACGCCCTTCTTCAACTGGACTTGAATCGTCTCCGGCATGGGTCCTCTATAGCAACAGGTATTGTGTTTGGCAAGATACTTATTTTGACATGATTTGCCCCCATGTTGGTAACAGGCTGGAACCCCCGCCTCGCAAAGGTATTGTCAACCTTATGAAGGCCTTCGAACTTCTCGAGGAATATCTGGTCGAGCACTACCCCACCCGGGCCGAACGGCTGGCCGATGGCTGGGTTCACGGCATCGGCCTGGCGGCGGCCATCGCTGGCGGCGTTGCCCTGCTGATCTATTCGGTCCTCGTGGGCGGCGCCGGCCTGATCGCGGCTACCAGCCTGTACGCTCTTTGCCTCGTCGCCATGCTGTCGGCGTCGACCGCCTATAATCTCACCCACGTCTCGCGCGCCCGTCCCGTTCTGCGCCGGCTCGACGAGGCGGCTATCTTCGTAATGATCGCCGGGTCCTACACGCCTTTCACCACCCAGCGGCTGGAAGGCGGCTGGGCGATCGCCATGACCGTACTTGTCTGGGCCCTGGCGGCCGTCGGCGTGGCAGGAAAGCTCTTCACGACCCGGATTTCCAACCGGGCCTGGACCTCGCTCTATGTGGCGTTCGGCTGGGTGGCGGTGATCGCCATCTGGCCGCTGATCCAGGGTGTGACCATGGGCGCCCTGATCCTGCTGGTGATCGGCGGCCTGATCTATACGAGCGGGGCGCTCATCTATCTGAAGGCCGGCCTGCCCTTCCGGCGGGCCGTCTGGCACGGCTTCGTGGTTTCAGCCGCCGCCGTTCACTACGCGGCGATCTTCGTCGGCGTGGCCGCCGCGGCGGGTCACTAGAGCCGGTAGCCGCCCTCGGCCAGTTTGGCCACGGTCACCTTGGTCACCCGCACGAAACCCTTGCCAGGAACCCTGAAGAACGTCGGCGCCTTCGCCAAAGCGGGGTCATAGCCGGCGTCCACCAGGTCAACCTTGCGGTACTTGAAGGTGCCGGTGGTCTCGATCTGAGGCGCCAGGCGTACGAACAGCGGCTGGGCGTAGGCAGGCAGCGCCCCGTCCAGATGCGCGGCGAGCCCGGCGATATCGAACTCTTCGCCAACCACCAGCAAGGCCATGCCGGCGCGGCCCTCGGCGTGGGGCACCGCCACGCCATAGACATTGGCTTCCTTGACGCCGGGATAGGTCGAGAGCGCCACCGCCACCTCGCCCGTCGAAACGTTCTCGCCTTTCCAGCGGAAGGTGTCGCCGATCCTGTCGACGAAGTAGAGGTACTGCTCGCCATCGCGCCGCATCAGGTCGCCGGTAGCAAAGAAGGCGTCGCCCTTTTCGAACACGTCGTGCAGGATCTTCTTCTCGCTGGCCGCCTTGTCGGCATAGCCGGTGTAGGAATAGCGGGCGTCGTCGCTGATCTTGCCGACGCATTCGCCGACCTCGCCGTCGAGGGTTTCGATGCACAGGCCGTCCGGGCCGCGCACCGGCCGTTCGGACTCCACGTCAAAGCGGATCAGCCGGACGTTGAAGCTGTTGCGCAAGTATTTGGGCAGCCGCGCCACCGCGCCCACCCTGTGGTCAAAATTGAACAGCGAAACATTGCCTTCGGTGGAGCCATAGAACTCCAGCACCTTGCCAACCCCGAAGCGGTCCAGCATCTGTTGCCAGACATCGGCTCGAAGGCCATTGCCGAAGATCAGCCGGATCTTGTGGCCCTGGTCATGGCTGCCGGGCGGCTGGTTGACCAGGTAGCGGCATAGTTCACCGATGTAAACGAACATGGTGCAGTTCTCGGCCGCGATATCGCTCCAGAACTGACTGGCCGAGAACCGGCGTTTCAGCACTACCCGCCCGCCGTTTAGCCAGGCGGCGCCGAGGCCGCAGAGCCCTCCTGTCGCATGATAGAGCGGCAGGGTCAGATAGATGCTGTCTGTCTCCCGGGCGTCCGTCGCGCCCGCAAAGCCGCGCATGTAGAGCTGCAGCCGGGCGTGGGTGATCCGGGCGGCCTTGGGCAGGCCGGTGGTGCCCGAGGTGAAGATGAAAAGCGCGGTGTCGGCCGCCGTCATGCCCTGGCGTGTCGCCCGGTCGGGCGGCAGGGAGCTGGCGCTGCGCAGGGCGTTTGAAAGATCCCGGTGGCCGCCCCTGGCCGGAGCCAGGGTCCAGATGATGGTCGGATCCAGGCTGGCCCGGACGGCCTCGACGGCGTCTTCGGTTTCCTCGTCCACCAGGATGTGCTTGGCGCCCGACAGTTTCAGGCAGTGGGTCAACACCCCGCCGGTCAGCTGGTTGTTGATCAGGGCGGTTGTCACGCCCACCTTGGAGAGCCCCAGCCACGCCGCCGCGTAGTCAATCCGGTTGGGCATCACCAGGGCGACGGTCGCCCCGCGCAGGATGTTCTGGCTGCGCGCCCAGCTGGCGTAACGATTGGCCAACTGGTCAAATTCGCCATAGGTGAGGGTAACACCCTCGAAGGTGATCGCCGGCCGGTCCCTGTGTTCGGCGACGGCGGCCTCGAAATCGTCGCAGGCAAGGTTGTGCGAACTCTTCGAAATCGACCTCACGCGCGCAAGGGTGCGGTTCAGATTCCGCAGGAACGCTATTTCACGCCTGATCCTGGCGACGAGCCGCATGGATGTCTCCAAGGCGATGTTTCGAAGGTCGAAGCGCCCGGGTCAACCTGTCGCAGAGACATGTCAGGAATTTCTTAGTGATAAGCCTATTATTAGTGGGGGGCATCACTCGAGGATTGCCCATGTTCAAGCTTTTCCGCTCTCCCGATTTCAGCCTCGGCGCCTCAGCCGCAGCGATTGTCGTGGTCTCGGGACTGGTCGGCCAGTACGCCGCCCGCGGCATGACCGCCGATCAGTGGTTCTATGGCCTGGTGGCCATCGCCGGCGCGATTACTTTGGCGGTCGTCCTTCGCTGCTGGCCCGCACCACAAAAGGTCCGCGTTCGTATCGACGAATGAAGTCCGCTAGGCCGGCTTCCTGACGATCCACTGGCCGACTTCGGTTCGCCGGGTGCGGAACCCCGCCTCGCAATAGGCGAGGTAAAACCGCCACATGCGCAGGAAGCGATCGTCGAACCCGAGCTTACGGATCTTGCTCTCCTGCGCCTCGAACCGCCGCCGCCACTCCAACAGGGTGCGGCCATAGTCATCCGAAAAATAGTCTACCGTGACCAGCTCCAGGCCCGCCGCGGCGATCTCCGCCTTCAGACGCTCGGGCGGCGCCAGCATGCCGCCCGGAAAAATGTAGCGCTGGATGAAATCCGCCTTGCGACGGTAATCGGCGAACAGGTTCTCGCGGATGGTGATGATCTGTAGCCCCGCCTTGCCGCCGGGTTTGAGCAGCTCATGGATCTTGGCGAAATAGGTCGGCCACCAGGCCTCGCCGACGGCCTCGAACATTTCGATGGAGGCAATCGCGTCATACTGGCCGGTCATGTCGCGGTAATCGATCAGCTGCAGCCGCGCCCGGTCTGAGAGTCCCTGCCGCTTCAGGCGCTCGCGGCCGTATTCCAGCTGTGAGGGCGAGAGCGTGATGCCGGTCACCTCCGCCCCCGCCTCCTTGGCCGCATGTTCGGCGAACCCGCCCCAGCCGCAGCCGATTTCGAGCACGCTGTCGCCGGCATTCAGGCCAATCAGGCGGCAGAGCTGGGCGTATTTCTGGGTTTGGGCTTCGACCAGCCCCACCGCGCCGTTCTCATAACGCGCCGAGGAGTAGGTCATCGAGGGATCTAGCCAGAGGCCGTAGAAGTCGTTGCCCAGGTCGTAGTGGGCCTCGATATTGCGCTTTGAGCCTGCCCGGGTGTTGCGATGCAGCTTGTGCCAGGCAGTGACCATCCAGCGCATTAGCGGATTACCGCCGATCACCTCGTCCAGTCGGTCGAGGTTGCGCGAAAAGGCCAGCAGCAAGGCCGAGATGTCCGGGCTGTCCCACTCGCCGGCCATATAGCCTTCGCCGAAGCCCAGCAGGCCCCGCGAAAACACCCGGTCGAGAAAATGATAGTCGCGGATCACCAACCGGGCGGCCGGCGCATTGCCGACGCCAGACAGTTTCACCTCGCGGCCGCCGGGCAGCACGAAGGTCAGGGCGCCGTCGCGCCAGTTTTCCTTGAGGACCCGTTCCACCCAGCGGAAGCGGCGAGGTGGCGGCGATACGTCAGCCGATACGCTCATTTCGACAGCCATCTTGCCACAAAATACCCGGCTGTGGAGCCCAGACCGCCGATCAGGGTCCCCCAGGCCATGTCCGGCAGGCTCATGGAGAGGGTCCAGCCCTTCATGATCGCCTGGTTGGTGAGGGCGTAGGTCCCGTAGGAAACCAGGCCAAGGGCGGCGCCGGAGACCAGGGCCTGGCTGGCCTGGCCGGAGGCGAGCGCGGGCCGCACGGCGAGAAAAACGAGGCCCGCGATCATCATCAGATAGAAGGCGATGGCCGGACCGATCCTGACACCGCCGGTCAGGAGCACGCCCTGAACCGGCGCATAGAGCTTCGGCCCGATGAAGGTCAGCCAGAATGCGTCCAGCCCGACAAAGACGACCGCCGTCGCAAGGTAAGCACCTGCATATTTGAGCATGATCAGGCCGGGGTCAGACGATAGTGGCTCACGCCCCACTCGGCCCCGCCCGCATGGCCGAACAGGCCCGAGGTCGCCAGGAAAAACAACCGCCATCTGCGCGACCACAACCGCGCCTCCTTACCATAGACGGACTGAAGAACCGGCCAGAGCTCATCAAAGTTCGCATCGTAGTTGGCGAGCCAGGCCTCGGCGGTCTTTTCATAATGCGCGCCCGACCAGCGCCAGTCGGCCTCGACCGTGAACAGGTCCTCGAACTGGAACATCAGCCCGTGGCTGGGCATCACCCCGCCGGTGAAGAAGTGCTGGGCGATCCAGTCGGTCTTGTCGTTCACGTCAAACCGGTAGGGCGTCGATTTGTGCGTAAAGACGTGGATGAAAGCCTTGCCGTCCGGCTTCAGCCAGCCCCTGACGCGCGAGAGCAGCGCACGCCAGTTGGACATGTGTTCGAACATCTCCACCGAAACCACGCGGTCATAGGCGCCGGGCGCTTCGAAGGCGTTCATGTCACAGGTGATGACGGAAAGGTTTGTCAGGCCTCTTACGGCTGCCTGGCCCTCGATGAACCGGCGCTGGGAATTGGAGTTGGACACCGCGGTGATCTTCGATTTCGGATAGCACGCGGCCATCCACAACGACAGCGAACCCCAGCCGCAGCCCAGTTCCAGCACACTCTGACCGTTGGCGAGGGCGGCGTGTTCGCAGGTCTCGGCCAGAGCGCGAGCCTCCGCGGCGGCGAGGTCGGCGCCGGGCTGATAGAGGCAGGAAGAGTATTTCAGGTTGGGGCCAAGCACCCTGGAGAAGAATTCGGCGGGCAGCTCATAGTGCTGGTCGTTGGCGGCCTCAGTATGGGCGGCGATCGGGTGGCTGGCCATCTCGGCGGCGAACACAGCATCGATGTCCGCGCCGCCGGCCATGCGGCGGGCGGCCGAGCCAACCAGAAAGGCCACGGCCCCCCGGCGCAGGGGATCGGGAATGGGAGCACCTTCAAAGGCCTGCAGGGCGGCAGCGGCGAGCGACATGGATCAGGCTCCTGATTTCGGAGGAAGGGGGAAAAAGGCCGAGGTTCTCGCCTGATAGGCGCGGTAGGTATCGCCCCGGCTTGCGAGCATGGTTTCTTCCAGCGGCGGCACGCCGGTCAGGAACCGCAAAACCCCGAACATGGCGATGGGCGCGACCAGGGTCAGCCAGCTCACCGGGCGGGTCAGATCGAGACCCATCACCGGCCAGGCCAGCCATAGGGTCCACTCGAAGAAATAGTTGGGATGCCGCGACCAGGCCCACAGGCCCCGGTCGCAAACCGAGCCCTTCGGCGGGCCGGCCTTTTTGAAGGCGGCGAGTTGCGCATCCGCCAGACCCTCGCCGGCGATGGCGATGAGCAGGATGGCGGCGGCCGCGATGTCCCGCCCGTCCAGTCCCGCCACCGGCCGGTTCGCGGCGGATGCGATCGAGGCGCAGAGCACGGCGGTGATCGCCGCCTGGGGCATGACGAAGAGATAGAGCGTGCGCTGATAGCCTTCGCCCCACACTGTCCTGAAGCGGGCGTAGCGCGCGTCCTCGGCGCTGGTCGCCACGCGGCGGGCGATATAGCCGCCCAGCCGCAGGGCCCAGATCAGGATGATCGCGGCCGCCAGCAGCTGGCGCGTGGAGGGCGCACCGTCACCGGCAAAGGGAAAGAGCGCGGCGATGATACCCGCAGCGCCCGTCCCGAAGGTCCAGAAGACGTCGATCCAGCCGGAATTGCCGACCTGCCGCTGAAACGCCCAGGCGACGTTCATGACCACCGCCATCAGCAGAAGCGTAAGACCGAGAACCGGCAGGCTAATCATCGGCCACAGCCTTTCCTTCCCGCTTGTCGGGAAGGTGGCTCGCGGCAAAGCCGCGAGACGGATGGGTTAAACGGCAACGGGGATTGGCCCACCCTGGCGGCTTCGCCGCCTGTCCTTCCCAACTTCGTGGGAGGGAAAGGACTAACCTGATCACAGTCAGACCCCTGTCAGCGCCTGGACGATGCGGCCGATCCGCGTGGTCGTTCGCATAGGCCGCTCGCTGGCGATCATGCAGACGCATTCGCCGTCCGTCTGGACCTGCGGCTGGTGATCGCAGGAAGCATCGAGCTCACAAAAGTCACCGGCCGCGAAGATCTGGTCGCCGTCCTTGTAGGCGCCTTTCAGTACGGTGGTGAATTCCACGCCGTTATGGCCGTGGGGCAGGGTGATCTGACCGGCCGGAAGGCGCAGCAGATACAACAGGTCCTTGCCTTTGCCCGCCCGGCGCGCCCTGCGGATGCCCATGCCGGGGGAGAGCCAGAGCTCACCGCCGAACGGAACGCGCCCTTCAGTGGGTTTGCCCTCCTGAGCGCGCTTCGGCTCGGGTTTGTCCAGAGCGGCCATGGCTTCGATCAGCCGCTCGGCGTCCATGTCGCCGGCCGGCAGGGACTCGATCAGGGCGCCGCCGATGGCTTCCAGACCGGAAACCGCCACGCGGCAGTCGGCGCAATGCTCCAGGTGGGCGGCGACGACGGCTGAAAAGGCCTGGCGAAGCGAGCCGGACACATAGTCGGTCAAAACCGCGTCGGTGGGGTGTTTGGTGGGGCCATACTTGGCGGGGGAAGTGGTCATGCGAGGTCTCCTACAAGCCCGCGCAGCCGCGCCAGCGCCAGGCGCAGGCGGGACTTCACCGTGCCGAGCGGCAGACAGAGCTGCTCGGCGATTTCGGCGTGGGCCTTGTCTCCAAAGAATGAGAGTTGAATCACCTGCAGCTGCTCAGGCGGCAGCTCCGAGATGGCCTTTCGAACCCGGCCCGCTTCCTGGGCCGTCTGCCGGGCGGTGTGGGGAGTTTCCTCCGAGCTCTCCGGCTCGTGAACGGTCAGGGCATACGCGACCGCCGATTTCTCACGGCGCAGGGTGTCGATGCGCAAATTGCGGGCGATGGTGAACATCCAGGCCGCGACGCTGGCCCGGGCCGGGTCATAGTAGGTCGCCTTGCGCCAGACGGTCAGCAGGGTTTCCTGAGCCAGTTCCTCGGCCCGGTCAGGCGCCGCGCCGTGGCGGATGAGATAGGTCTTCACCCGCGGCGCGAAACTTACGAACAGCGCCTTGAACGCTTCCTTGTCCTGCCGCTCGGCGATGCGCAGCACCAGGCTTGCGGTGTCCGGCTCATCCCTGCGTGCGGCCGGCATCGAACGGCGTCCTCCTGAATATGACCAGGCCAAAGCCGGACTCGCGGCAAGCGATCCGGCGCGGCTGTCCAATGTCGAGTCCAGGGTGATCATCGAAGGAGATACGCAAAGCATCGCCTGCCGGATCAGTCCCGGGCCAAGTGATCCAGTGGTTGGCCCGCCGCGTAGTCCTGTCAACTGTTTCTCTTTATCTGGATCACATAATGCCCGCATCTCCGCCGCTTCGTATCGCTGTCGTCGGTTCGGGAATTTCGGGGCTGTCGGCGGCCTGGCTGCTGGGCAAGGCGCACGATGTCACTCTCTATGAAAAAGAAGCTCGCCTCGGCGGCCATTCGCTGACCGTCGACGCCCAGGTCGGCGGGCGAGAGATCGCGGTCGACACCGGCTTCATCGTCTATAATGAGCGCACCTATCCGAACCTGACCGCCCTTTTCGCTCATCTGGGGGTGCGCACCGCCGCTTCGGACATGAGTTTCGGGGTCAGCCTCGACAAGGGCCGCTTCGAATATTCCTCGAACAGCGTGGTCTCGTACCTGAAAGACCCGAGCATCCTGATCAATCCGCGCTTCTGGACAGTGCTGCGCGAATTGGTGCGCTTTTACACAACAGGCCCCCACGCCATGCGCCAGATGGTCAGCGAGGGCCTGACGCTCGGCCAGTTTCTCAATCGCTGCGGCTATGGCCGGGAATTCCAGGAAGACCACCTGTTGCCCCAGGCTGCCGCCATCTGGTCGTGCTCGATCCATGAGATCCGCGACTACCCGGCCGCGTCCTTCATCGCCTTTTGCGACACCCACGGGCTGATGAGTTTTTCCAACCGGCCGATCTGGCGCACCGTGGTCGGCGGCAGCCGCGCCTATGTCCAGACCATCGCCAGAGCCTTCGCCGGCGAGATCCGCACCCGCGCCGGCGTTTCCGCCATCACCCGAACGAACGGCAAGGTCCGCATCCGTGACGCCTCGGGCGGGGAGGACGTCTTCGACCACGTGGTCATCGCTTCCCATGCCGACCAGGCCCTGGCCATGCTGACCGACCCGGACGAGGACGAGGCGCGGCTGCTCTCCTCATTCTCCTACACCCGCAACCAGGCGGTGCTGCACACCGACCCGGTGATGATGCCGAAGAAGAAAAACTGGTGGTCGAGCTGGAACTACCTCGGCCATACCGGCGATCATTCCGAAGCCACCGTCACCTACTGGATGAACCTCCTGCAGCCCCTCGCTACCGACCAGGACCTCTTCGTCACCCTCAATCCACCCGGACGGATCAAGCTTGAGGGCGAGATCGCGCGTCATGAGTTCGACCATCCGTTGTTCGACGCCCGGGCGCTGATCGCCCAGGACCTGCTCTGGGCCCGGCAGGGAACGCGCAATACCTGGTTCTGCGGCGCTCACTTCGGCCACGGCTTCCACGAAGACGGCATCCAGTCGGGCCTGGCGGTGGCCGAACAGCTGGGCGGGGTTCGCCGGCCCTGGTCGGTGGAAGGCGAGTCAGCCCGCATCCCGGCGGCGCGGGTTCTCACATGAGCGCCAGCGCCCTCTACATCGGCAGGGTCACCCACCGGCGCCTGCGGCCCAAGGTTCACGCCCTGGCCTACCGGGTTTTCCAGATTTTTCTCGACCTCGACGAAGCGCGGTCTCTCTCGCAAAGTCTCCGCCTTTTCGGGTTCAACCGGCCCGCCCTCTTGTCCTTCCACGAAAAGGATCATGGGGACGGGTCGGACCGTTCGCTGAAAGCCCAGATCACCGCCAGGGTCGCCGCCGCGGGACTTGCCGCCGGGGGGGCGGTCCGGGTGCTGACCATGCCCAGGGTGCTGGGCTTTGTGTTCAACCCGATCACCCTCTATTTCGTCCACGATGCGGACGGCGCGCTGACCGCCGTGGTGCATGAGGTCAACAACACCATCGGCGGGCGCATCTTCTATGTGCTGCCGGCGGCGGGTGGCGGCGCCATCAGCCAGCGCACCGACAAGCAGATGTACGTCTCGCCGTTCATGGACATGGACTATGCCTACGATTTTCAGCTGGCAGAGCCGGCGGAAACGTTCGCCCTTGCCATACACATGAAGCGCGCGGGCGAACTGTGGCTAACGGCGGGCTTTGCCGGAGAGCGCCGCGAGCTTGACGACCGCGAGCTCTTCCTCGCCTGGCTGTCACACCCCCTGCTGACCCTGAAGGTCATCACCGCCATCCACTGGGAGGCGCTGAGGATCTGGCTCAAGGGGATCAAGTACCGCTCGCCGCCTGCGGCGATCGGCAAGCCCGGCGCTGCTGCTCCAGCAGCATCGAATTAAGTCCGTACGGTCGCAAAGGATAACCGGCCCGCCCACTGCTCTGAGGCAGAACTGGAGAAAATTCCAAAAATGGCGAAATCTGATCAGGCTCCCGACGGCCACAAAGTCGGCCCATCAGCTGGCGCATCCGCTGGTAAGGATGATGTTGGCTCGGCTCAGGCCAAACCGCCGGTCACCTCGTCCTCCCCTGACGGCAAGTCGAGGCTGACCCCGGATCAGGCGCTTGAGCTGCTGAAGCAGGGAAATCAGAGCTTCCTGAGGGACAATCCAGTCTGAACAGCTCTTGGCCACCAGCGCCGACTTGAAATTGCGAGGGGCCAATCGCCGTTTGCAGCCTATGTGTCGTGCTCCGACAGTCGAGTGCCGCCGGAACTGCTCTTCGGGCGTGGCCTGGGGGAGTTATTCATCGTGCGTAATGCGGGCAATACGGTCGATACGGTAGCGCTTGGCAGCATCGAATATGCGGTGGCAGAACTCGGGGTATCGCTGATTGTTGTGACGGGCCATGAGCGCTGCGGCGCGGTCATCGCGGCTACGGCGGTGGTGCTTGAGAACGCGACATTTCCTGGCAGCATCGGCCGCATGATCGAGCCGATCATTCCAGCGGTGTTCAAAGTCCGACACGACGAAGGTGATCTCATTGACTATGCGGTGCATGAGAATGTGCGCCGGGTAGTGCGTCAGTTGCGGGTATCGACTGAGCCGCTCTTGGCTGGACCGCTTTGCGATGGACGCCTGAAGGTGGTTGGCGCGTACTATGACTTTCAAACGGGCGCTGTCGACTTCTTCGATGAGTCCGAGTGAATGCTGACGTCTGGGTGAGCGGGATGCACATGCGCAGACGAGCGAATGTCAGGAATCCGGCGCGCCCTGAATGTCCGCTCCTGGCGCATACCCGAAATTCAAACTGAGACACTACTGACGCTTTCTTTGCGTTCGTCGCGTCTTCGTGGCGCTCGTTGCGTGCTTATTTTTTGCGCGCCGCGGCGCGCTCTTTCTCAACGCGGCAAATAGGCCAGACGCAAGATATTGGCCGACCCGGGCGCGCCGAACGGGATGCCGGCCAGGATCAGCACCCGCTGGCCGGGCTCGGCCAGACCGATGCCCGCCGCGATACCGACGGCGATCTGGGTCATGCTCTCGACGCTGTCCGGGTGGCCCGCGGTGCGCGGCTCGATGCCCCAGACCAGCGACAGCTTCCGCGCCACATTGATATCCGGCGTCAGGGCGAGAGTCGGCTGCAGCGGCCGGCGGCGGGCCAGCCTGAGCGCCGTCTGCCCCGTGGCGGTATAGGCGACCAGACAGGCGGTCGAGGCCGCGTCCGCCGCCCGGCGCGCGGCGGCGACCATGGAGTCGGTGGCGTCGTCCTCGAGCGTGTGCTCGGCCTCCATCACCGCCGGCCAGTTGGGGTCGTGCTCCACCCGCTCGATAATGCGGCTCATCATGCTAACCGCCTCGACGGGATAGTGACCCGAAGCCGTCTCGGCCGAGAGCATCATGGCGTCGGCGCCTTCATAGACCGCGCCGGCCACGTCGGAGGCTTCGGCCCGGGTGGGCGTCGGGGCGTCGCGCATGGATTCCATCATTTGCGTGGCCACGATCACCGGAATGCCCCGGGCGCGGGCGGCGCGCACCAGGGCCTTTTGCACCACCGGCACGTCTTCGGGCGGCAGTTCTACCCCTAAGTCCCCGCGCGCCACCATGATGCCGTCGCAAAGGTCGAGGATGGGATTGAGTTCGGCCAGGGCCGCGGGCTTTTCGATCTTGGCCAGGACTGCGGCCTTGCCGGCCACCAGACGCCGCAGCTCGGCCATGTCGGCGGCGCGCTGGACGAATGAGAGCGCCACCCAGTTGACGCCGATGCGCAGGGCGAAGGCCAGATCCTCGAGGTCTTTCGGCGTCAGGGGGGAAATGGCGAGCGCCGCGCCGGGCAGGTTGACGCCCTTATGGTTGGAGAGTGTGGCCTCGCCGACCGAAACGGTTTCAGCGAAGTCGGGCCCGCAGGAGATAACCTTCAGCCGGGCGCGGCCGTCGTCAATGAGGAGGTCAACGCCCGGCGTCAGGGCGGCGAAGATTTCGCGGTGAGGCAGGCAGACGCGCTTGTTATTCCCCAGGGTTGGATCGAGATCGAGGCGGAAGGTGTGGCCATCGACCAGATGGACCTCTCCATCCTTGAAATCACCAAGCCGCAGCTTGGGGCCTTGCAGGTCGGCCAGTATGCCCAGCGGCCGCTCGACCGTATTTTCCGCCTGCCGCACCAGGCCCAGCGCCTTTTCGTGGTCTTCGTGCGTGCCGTGGCTGAAGTTCAGGCGGAACACATCGGCCCCGGCGCGGGCAAGCGCCAGCACCGTTTCGGCGGTCAGGCTCGCCGGGCCGAGGGTGGCGACAATACGGGCTCTACGATTGCGGATCATTGCGGTGGAACTTGGCGCCTTCGAGCGGCTTTTTCCACCGGGGAATGAACAATCCTAGATCGGGGCTTTTCGTCCGCTCTGGGTGCGCCTGCCGCCCTTGCGGCCAGCTTCGGCGGCGAGTGTCCGGTCCTGGGCGAAGCTGCGTTTTTCGTCGGGTACGCTCTGGCCGCCCTTGCGGGCGATCGCGCGTCGGCGTTCGACGTCCATGGCGGCAAAGCCGCGAAGCGCTGGGCGGCGGGGAGTATCGCTGGTCATCTCGGGCATGTCAGGGGCCTTTTTAATGGTCATGACGATCTAACGTTGTCACGCCCGTTCAGTTCAGCGCGACGCCATCTCTTTCGTGATTTTCAGTTCAACACCTCGAGAGCCAATCGGTTCCGCTTAAGCTTGGTCATCCTTCGGAGCTGAGGCCGGATCGTCCCTTGCCAGCACCTCGGTCAGGGTTTCCTGGGCCGCGCGGCTGCGGCTGATATAGTCCTGGTTCTTGGTCACCTCGGGCTCGGCGAGATAGGCTTCGTAGAGATCGTCGAGGTTCTCGCGGTCGTGCTTGACGAACGCCGCCAGGATCGAGTTGGTCCGCTGCCCGGCATAGCCCAGAGCTCGCAAGGTCGCCTCCGCCGCCTCGACCGAGCCGGCGAACAGTTAGCGGACCATATGGTCGGCGCCCGCCGCGCGCAATCGGTAATAGTGCAGCCGGTCATAGGCCCGGGCGATGATCTTCACATGCGGGTGCTCGTGGGCCACGTGGCGGACCATGGCCTCGGCCTTGTCCTGGTCGTCGATCGCCACCACGAGCACCTTGGCGTTGGCGATGCCGGCCGCTTCCAGCATTTCAGGCCGGGAGGCATCGCCGTAGTAGCCCCTGGAGCCGAAGATCGCGAGGGTGGCCAGCTGGGCCTGGGAGTGCTCCAACACCACCTGGGGAACATCGTTGGCCCGCAGGAGCCGCGCCGTAATCTGGCCGAAGCGGCCGATGCCGGCGACGATCACCGTGCCCTGCTCGTCGATGACGTCCGGCGCGCGGGCGTCTTCCATGGCCTTGAAACTGGGCTGGATCAGGCGGCTGTAGATGACAAAGAGCGCCGGGGTGACCAGCATGGAAAGGGTCACCGACATGATCAGCACGCCCTTGAAGTCTTCGGTGATCACATTGGCGCCGGCCGCCAGGCCCGCCAGGACGAAGGCGAATTCGCCGCCCTGGGCCAGGCTGAGCGCCGTCAGCCAGCGTTCGCTGGGCGGCAATCTGAACAGACGCGCGATCGGATAGAGGACAACGATCTTCAGCAAGACCAGGCCCGCCACCAGGGCGGCGACGAAGATCGGGTGACGTGTGACGTCGGTGAGGTGCGCGCCGGCGCCCACGGTGATGAAGAAAAGGCCCAGCAAGAGGCCCTTGAACGGCTCGATGTCGCTTTCGAGTTCATGCCGGAATTCGGAATCGGCCAGAACGACGCCCGCCAGAAATGTGCCCAGCGCCGCCGACAGGCCGACGTAGCTCATCAGCCAGGTGACGGCGACGACCAGCAGGAGCGCGGCGACAGTGAACATCTCGCGCATGCGCGTGCGGGCGATAATGCGAAGGGCGGGCCGCACCGCGAACCGCCCCACCACCACGACGACCGCCACAGCGCCGAGGGTGAGCAGCGCCTTTTCCCAGCCCGGCAGACCGGCCATGGCCGCGCCGCCCTCGCCCTGGACCGTAGCGCCGGCCGGCGCCAACAGCGGCAGCAGCGCGATGATCGGTATGACGGCGATGTCCTGGAAGAGCAGGATGGCGAAGCTCGCCCGCCCGCCCTCGGTTTTCAGGAGGCCCCGTTCGCGCAGGCTCTGCAGGACGATGGCGGTGGACGAGAGCGACAGGATGACGCCCGCGGCCACTGCGGCCCGCCATTCTGTTCCAAAGGCCAGGACCAGCAGGATCAGCATGGCCGAACAGCCCAGCACTTGAGCGCCGCCAAGGCCGATCAATTTCGAGCGCATGTCCCAGAGCAGGCGCGGCTGCAACTCGAGCCCCACCAGGAACAGCATCATGACCACGCCGAACTGGGCGTATTGCTGCAGGGACGATGTCTCGACGCCCACCAGATGCAGCGCCGGGCCGATGACGATGCCGGCGATCAGATAGCCCAGCACGCTGCCCAGCCCCAGCCGCGCGGCAATGGGCACGGCGATCGCCGCCGCGACGAGATAGATCAGGGCCTGGGTAAGTACGCCGTCCACAAGGCCGAGCTTAGGTAGGGTTTCGAAGCACGGCTAGGGCAAGTTCGGGTTAACCGGGATCAAAACGCATCCGAATGTCCCCGAGAAGGCGGGGAACCATCCGCTCGTGATCTAAACCACCGGCCGGGAGAAGGCTTGACCACCTGCTGGGTCCCCGCCTTCGCGGAGATGATCGGTAGTTGGGGGGTCAGATACAGCTTTCGCCCGTCGGCTGCATGTAAATCGAGCGCTTGGGCGTCTCGACCACCCGGGCCAGCATCGGGCGGAAGGCTTCAATCGGCATGGAGTCGTAGTTCGGGTCAAAGGCGCTCTGGTCGAACAGGTGGCAGAACTGGGCGGTGTGTTCGAAGTGCGGATGCCCGCGGAACTGCTCGCGCATGTCGCGGTCGAGGCCCAGATGGTGGAAGAAATAATAGCCCTGGAAGATGCCGTGGTTGGCCAGCATCCAGTGGTTGGCCTCGGACACGTAAGGATGCAGGATCGCCGCGCCGATGTCGGCGTGATTGCGCGGCCCCAGGATGTCGCCGATGTCGTGGAGCAGGGCACAGACGACATATTCCTCGTCCTTGCCGGCCCGGTGGGCGCGCGTGGCGGTCTGAAGTGAGTGCTCCAGCCGGTCGACCTGAAAGCCGCCGCAGTCGCCCTTCAGCAACATCAGATGGGCTTCGAGGCGCTGGGGCAGCTCGGATGAGAAATGCATCGCCGCCTGCGAGATGATCATCCAGTCGTTCTGGGTGCTCTCGGTCATCGCCTTGAACTGGGCGCGTGTCTCGCCTGAATGTTCGCCGTCAGCCATGGCTTGACCTTCCTGAATTGTTGTCCTGGCGCAATCGTGCCCCTCCGGCCCGGCGACGTCAACGTGGCGTTCAGCGCGTTAAGCAAGCGCCAAACAAACAGAATGGGCAAGTCGCGCCGGGGTTGCGACACCTTGGCACACTACTCTGGGGTCGCTATAAAGCTAGGGTGCGCAAATCGGGGACGGAGGTTGCTTATGGTTAACTTCGTTAACGACTTGCGTCAGCCTCAAGTAAATCTCGCGAATACTAAAAGTTAAAGAACACGGTTAACGACATCTGAAAATTTCTTTAACTGTACGTCGTCAAAACATTTGGGACAGATGGGGTCCGGATTTAACGGAGGATTGGCCTCATCTGGGGTTGATATTTAGGCGGCGATTTTTCGGTGTTGCAAGCGCCGATGTTCGATGGTCTGCCGTTTGATGCTGGCCCGCTGGCGCAGGATGTCGGCGGCT
>CANJME010000009.1 GCA_947475875.1 Caulobacteraceae bacterium
CCTTCACGGTGAGGTACAGGTCCTCATAGAGGTCCAAAGCGAACCTCTCTGCTTCCTTCAGATTGTCGGTCTTGGTGGTAGCGAACCGATACCCATCAGCGTTCGGAACCCGAATACGGGTCTGCCACTTTGGGTTTTTGAGACCGTCTCGTTTGTACAGGATGATCCGACCGTCACCTCGGACGTCGATCCGTTCCCCATCATCCACTGACATGATCGAACCCTCAAACCCGATTTAATGAAGGTAATCAGAGGGATCAATTTTGAACACCGTTTTTGTGCAACTTTTGCACATAGCAAAAACGAGCAAAAACGAGCAGCTCCACTTTTTGTGAAGTTGCTAAATCATTGTTTTTATTGAGAAAAGATGGCGCACCCGACACGATTCGAACGTGTGACCTTTGCCTTCGGAGGGCAACGCTCTATCCAGCTGAGCTACGGGTGCTTGAGGCCGAGGCGGGCTTCTAGCGGAAAGGTGTGCGTGCCGCTAGCCGCTTGGCGGTGGTCCCCCGATCCGGGGTTTGCGGTCCAGTCTCCAGCGCCTCCGTCAGGCGAGGTCGCGAAGATCGACCGGTTTGGCTGCCCGCAACATCGCGCCGCCGGCGAAGGCCAGGGCGATGCCCATGGTGAGCGGCAGGGCGCCGAGGACCAGCGGCAGCCACAGGATGTTGAGGGCGAAGCTCGTGTCGGGACCCGAGAACAGGCCCGCGATGAAGAGAAGGGCGAAGATTACGGCAAACCCCGCGATCAAAACGCCGGGCACGATCAGCAGCCAGCCAAAAAAACGGAGAATGGGTCTGCCCCGCTCGGCTCCCATGGATTTCATCCGGGTTGCGCGACCACCTGGGCGTCGGCGCCATAGGTCAGGGCCAGGAATACATCCTCGAGGTCCGGGTCCTCGGTGGCGAGGTCCTTGATGTGGACGCCAGCGGCGCGCACGGCCGCCAGCACGGCCTCGACGCTGCTCTCGCCGGTGCGGTAGGAGACGGCCAGACGACCGTCCTTGCGCAACTTGGCGTCAAACCCCTTCACCTTCGGCGCGGCGGTCAGGGGCTCAGGCGGCGTGATCACCACTGTGCGCGTGTCGAGACGGCCGACCAGCTCGCGGGTCGGCTCGCAGGCCACGACCTGGCCGTGGTTGATGATGGCGATCTGGTCGCAGAGCTGTTCGGCCTCTTCCAGATAGTGGGTGGTCAGAACCACCGTCACGCCATGCTTGTTGAGCGCGACGACGTATTCCCAGAGCTGGCGGCGCAGCTCGACATCGACGCCAGCGGTGGGCTCATCGAGGATCAGCACCGGCGGGCGGTGGACCATGGCCTTGGCCACCATCAGCCGCCGTTTCATGCCGCCGGAAAGTTGGCGGACGTAGGCGTTGCGTTTTTCGGTCAGGCCGAGGGCGGCCAGCAGGGCTTCGGACTGCCGTTCGGCCTTGGGCACGCCATAAAGGCCGGCCTGGGTTTCCAGGGACTCGAACGGCGTGAAGAACACGTCCGCCGCGATTTCCTGCGGCACCACGCCGATCGCGGCCCGGGCGTTGCGCGGTTCGTGGTCGATGTTCCGGCCCCAGATCGAGACCTTGCCCTCGGTCTTGTTGACGATGCCGGCGAGGATATTGATGAAGGTCGACTTGCCCGCGCCATTGGGGCCCAGCAGGCCGAAGATCGAACCCCTGGGGATTTCGAGGTCGATGCCTTTCAGGGCGGTCTTGGCGGGATTGTTCTTGCTGGCGGCATAGGTCTTGACCAGGCCCTTGGCCTCGATGGCGAGATCGGGAAGCGACATGAAGGGTTCTTTGCGGCGGCCTGAATTGACGCATGGGCGCGTGGGCGCATAGGTAAGGCTTCGCCGCCCGATTTGCCAAGGATTGAGGAAACGAGATGTCCGCCGACGACGAACGCTCCGCCCGGCGCCAGGAAATCACCGGCGGGTCCGCCAATCCGGGTCGTAAGGCCGAGGAGGTGACCGTCACCACCCGCCGCGTCGCCTGCGACGGCGTCGGCGGAGCGCTGGGTCACCCGCGGGTCTATATCGAGCTGGGCGTCGATGGCGTTGGCGACTGCGGCTACTGCGACCGCCGTTTCGTGCTGGCGGGATCGAAGAAGCGCAAGGAGAGCGAACTGCTGGCGCCGGGGGTCTATCTGGGCTCCGGCGGGCACTAGCCGCCCGGCGGCGCGCACCCTAGATTGCCCCCGCCCATGACCGACGCCCCAGAGAGCCTTGCCCACATTCCCCGAGAGCACACCCAGGACGGGCCCCATGTGCGGCTCTATCTGGTCGATGGCTCGGGCTTTATTTTCCGCGCCTATCATGCCCTCCCCCCCCTGACCCGCAAGTCGGACGGCCTGCCGGTGGGGGCGGTGTCCGGCTTCTGCAACATGCTGTGGAAGCTGCTGGTCGACATGAAGTCGGCGCCCGATGCGCCGACGCACCTGGCGGTGATCTTCGACCATTCGGAAAGGACGTTCCGCAACGACCTCTACGATCTCTACAAGGCCCACCGCCCGCCGGCCCCCGAGGACCTGGTGCCGCAATTCCCGTTGGTCCGCGAAGCGACCCTGGCGTTCGGCGTGCCGTCGATTGAATTGCCCGGCTATGAGGCCGACGACGTCATCGCCTCCTATGCCTGCCATGTGCGCGATATGGGCGGCGAGGTGGTGATCGTCTCGTCGGACAAGGATCTGATGCAGCTGGTCGGCGACCGGGTCTCGATGCTCGACACCATGAAACAGGTCCGCATCGGGCGCGATCAGGTGATCGAGAAGTTCGGGGTCGGACCCGAGCGGGTGGTCGATGTTCAGGCCCTGTGCGGTGATTCCGTCGACAATGTCCCCGGCGCGCCGGGGATCGGCATCAAGACCGCCAGCTTGCTGATCAACGAGTACGGCGACCTCGACACCCTGCTGGCCCGGGCCGGCGAGGTCAAACAGGACAAGCGCCGCGAAACCCTGATCAATTTCGCAGACCAGATCCGGCTTTCGCGCCAGTTGGTACGGCTGACCTGCGACGCCCCCCTGCCCCAGCCGCTCGATGAGCTGACCGTCGATGAGTTCGACGCGCCCAAGCTGGCGGCTTTCCTCGCCAAGATGGAGTTCGGAACCCTGGCCCGGCGGGTGGCCGGCGGCGAGCGGCCCGAGGCCAAGCTCGCGGTCATGCCGCCCCGGCCGTTCAATGCCCCTGAGGCGGGCGCGCCGGTCGAGGCGCAAACCGTCGATACGACCGCCTATGCCTGCGTGACCACCGAAGCGGCGCTCGACGCCTGGATCGCCCGGGCCTTCGAGGCGGGCGTCGTCGCCTTCGACACCGAGACCGACGCCCTGTCGTCTTCGGACGCCAACCTGTGCGGCGTGTCGCTCGCCATCGCGCCGGGCGAGGCCTGTTACATCCCGGTCGGCCACGAGATGGAGCAGGACGGTTTCGCCTTCGAGGCCAATGAACGGCCGCCCCAGATCCCCTGCGATGTGGCGATGGCGAAGCTGAAGCCGCTTCTGGAAGACGCCGGCACCCTCAAGATCGCCCAGAACGCCAAGTACGATATCGCCGTCCTGTCGCGGTACGGCATCAACGTTACGCCGGTCGATGACACCATGCTGATCTCCTATGTGCTGGAAACCGGCCTGCACGGCCACGGCATGGATGAGCTTTCCAGGCTCTGGCTCGGCCATGAGCCGATCAGCTTCAAGTCGGTGACCGGGGCGGGCAAGGCCCAGAAGAGTTTCAAACACATCGAGCTCGCTCCGGCGACCTGCTACGCCGCCGAGGACGCCGACGTCACCCTGCGGCTGTGGAAGAAGCTGAAACCGCGCCTGGCCCGCGATGGCATGCTGACCGTCTATGAGACGCTGGAACGCGGCATGCCGCAGGTGCTGGCGCAGATGGAATGCGTCGGGGTGATGATCGACCCCGAGCGGTTGCGGCATCTGTCCCACGACTTCGCCATGCGGATGACCGAGTTCGAAGCCAAGGCGCAGGAAGTGGCGGGCCGGCCGTTCAATCTCGGCAGTCCGAAACAGATCGGCGACATTCTGTTTGGCGAGCTGAACCTGCCCGGCGGCAAGAAGACCGCCACCGGCGCCTGGGGCACCGACGCCTCGGTGTTGGAAGAGCTGGCTGCGCAGGGGCACGAGCTGCCGCAGATCCTGCTGGACTGGCGCCAGCTTTCGAAGCTGCGCGGCACCTATACCGAGAACCTGATCGCGGCGGTCAGCCCGCGCACCGGGCGTGTCCACACCTCCTATGCGCTGGCCGCCACCTCGACGGGGCGGCTGTCCTCGTCCGACCCCAATCTGCAGAACATCCCGGTGCGCACCGAAGAGGGCCGCAAGATCCGCGCGGCCTTTATCGCCCCGCCCGGCCAGGTGATGATCAGCGCCGACTACAGCCAGATCGAGCTGCGCCTTTTGGCCCACATCGGCGACATCCCGCAGCTGAAGAGGGCCTTCGCCGAGGGCCTGGATATCCACGCCATGACCGCCTCGGAGATGTTCGGCGTGCCGATCGAGGGCATGCCTGCGGACGTGCGCCGCCGGGCCAAGGCGATCAATTTCGGTATTGTGTACGGCATCAGCGCCTTTGGCCTCGCTAACCAGCTGGGCATCGGCCAGGGCGAGGCGGGCGAATACATCAAGACCTATTTCGCGCGGTTCCCGGGGATCAAGGCCTACATGGACTCCGCAAGAGCGATGGTCCGCGAGAAGGCCTATGTAACCACCATCTTCGGCCGCAAGATCAACATCCCCGACGTCAATGCGAAAGCCGTCGGCCAGCGCCAGTTCGCCGAGCGGGCAGCGATCAACGCCCCGATCCAGGGCGCGGCCGCTGACATCATCCGCCGGGCGATGATCCGTATGCCGGGCGCGCTTCGGGACGCGAACCTGTCAGCGAAAATGCTGATGCAGGTGCACGACGAACTCGTGTTCGAGGCGCCGCAGGCCGAGGCTGACGCCACGATCGCCGTCGTGCGCCGCGTCATGGAAAGAGCCGCCGAGCCGGCCGTAGCGCTCACCGTGCCGCTGGTGGTTGATGCCCGCGCCGCCGCCAGTTGGGACGAAGCCCACTGAACGGGCTGGTCATCGGCCGGGCCAGCCTTGCGGATGCCGAGCCCGCCATGCGCCTGCTGCGCGAGGTCGCCGTCTATCGCGAAGGCAAGGGCCAGTTCCGCTGGAACAAGGAATGGTTCACCCTGGAAGCCGCACAGGGCTGGATCGAGTCCGGCCAGCTGGTCAGCGCGCGCCAGGACGGCGAGATGGTCGGGGTCATGCTGTTCCAGTCAGAGGACCAGCGTTTCTGGCCCGATCGCCCACAGGGCGAAGCCTTTTTCGTCCATCGCCTCGCCCGCAAACCTGGCGTGCGGATCGAAGGGGGCCTCGCCAAACCCATGCTCGACTGGGCCTATGCCGAGACAAAGCGGCTCGGCCGTCCCTGGCTGCGCCTCGACTGCGCCCCCGACGACAAGCTCTGCGCCATCTACGAGGGCTGGGGCTTCGACCGCATCGACCTCAAACAGATCGAGCCGGACTTCTGGAGCTGGCGGTGGGAAAAGCATACCTGAGACCTGTGGCCTGCTTGGCCAAAGGCGCCTAGCATCCGGCTATGGAAATGCTGGCCCAGACCCGGATCGTGATGTGGGAGGGCGCGAGCCTGTGGCTCATCAACGCCACGCCGAGCGCAAGCCGGGCGCGCCAGGAAACCGACCTTCACGCCCATCACGCCATCCAGATCGTTCTGGGCCTTGGTGGCGCCTTCAGGCTGCGAACCGCAGACCGCGAGGCCGCGAGCCTTGCCGTCGCCGTGGCCGCCGACGTGGGCCACGTGTTCGAGGCTGAGGGTTTGTTCGCCCTGTTGTTTGTCGAGCCCGAGAGCCGGGCAGGTCGAGCGATGTCAGCGCGGCTTTTCGGGGATGGGCCTTTGGCCCCTGTCCCGCGTCCCGCTTACGACGGCCTTGCCCGGGCGATCGGGCGCGCGCCTGGCCAGATACCCGGAAACGACGAGCTTGTGCGTTTCGGCCGCGCGATGGTGGCGGACCTGGCCGGAGAGCGCCTCGGCGATCGCCCTGATGGGCGGGTGCTGAGGATGATCGCGGCGGCGAAAGACCGATTGGAGGGCCCCGTCAGCCTTTCCGATGTGGTGGGGGTGGGAGGACTGTCGGCCGGGCGTTTGCGCCACCTTTTCGTCGAGCAAACGGGCCTGCCGTTCCAGACCTATCTTTTGTGGCTGCGGCTGATGAAAGCGATAGAAAGCATTGTCGCCGGAGCCACTCTGACCGGCGCCGCCCACGATGCAGGCTTTGCCGATTCGGCCCACTTCAGCCGCACCTTCCGGCGGATGTTCGGCGTCGCGCCGGCATCGCTGAGAATGACATAGCCCTTCCATTCAAGCGCCGATTTGCCATGCCTTCTAGGAATGAGCCTCCACCCACCGGAAACCAAGGAGGTTCCAATGACCGACCAATGCAACTGCCAACCCTGCAACTGCGGCCCGGCCTGCCAATGCTCGACCGGGGTTTGCGCCGCCAAGTGCCCCTGCCCGTCGGCCTCGCGTTCCAGCTAGACGCCAAACCAGCCTCTTCCCGGTCCGGTGATCCGGTCCGGGAAGTCGGCTAGAAACCGACGAAGGGAGAAAATCATGAGATTTCCTGGAGGGTATGCAAAACCCCGAAAGGCGGCGATCGCCGTCCTGATCGGCCTTGGACTGGTATTACAGGGCGGCGCGGGCTGCGCGGCGGCCGAGAAGGCCCGGACCGCCCAGGTCGACGGGCGCGCCGTGGCCTACAATGTCCTGGGCTCCGGCAAACCGACCCTGGTGCTGATCTCAGGCCTGGGCAACGGCATGGAAACCTTCACGGTTGTCGCGCCGGAGCTCGCCAAATCCGCCACGGTGATCGTCTATGACCGCGCCGGCTACGGCGGTAGCGCCAAACCCGAGGGCGCGCGCGACGCGGCCGGTGTTGACCGCGAGCTGACCGCGCTGCTGGCGGCCGCCGGCGAGCCCGGGCCCTACATCCTGGTCGGCCATTCAAATGGCGGCCTCTATGCCGAATACTTCGCCTCGAAACACCCTGAGCTGGTGGCCGGGCTGGTGCTCGAGGATTCGCGGCCGGCTGACTATGGCCGGCGCTGTCATGTCGCCGGGCTGGAGCCCTGCACGCCGACGCCCGACATGGTGCGAAGCGCCCCTGCCGGCGAACAGGCGGAAGTCGCGGGCCTTGAAACCGCCTTCACCCAGGTTGAGGCCATCACCCCGGTGACGGGCAAGCCCGTCCTGGTCCTGTCTCGTTTCCTTCCGGCCAGCCCCAAGCCGTTCGACCGGCTGTGGGGCCAGGCGCAGGACGATCTGGCCGGGCGTTATGCGGGATCCACCCATCTGAGGGCCCCCGGCGGCGGCCACTACATCCACAAGGACCAGAAGGTCTGGTTCGTCACAACCCTCCAGGCCTGGATGCAGCGCGTGGGCGCAAGGTCCTAGGGCCCCGCGCCCTGGGCCTGGTCCAGCGCCGACTTCACCCGTCACCCACGCTCAGGGTCCCTTGAGCCTGTATCCTGCACAGACGCCTTGCCCCCCCCTGACCCCCCGGGCGTGCATGACCGGTGCGGGAAGAAACAAGCAGGCCAACTTGACCGCTTGTCAGACGGCGAAATCCGGTCAAGGGTTCGACCCAAGGGGAGAGCGCCATGACCAATACCGCACACTCACGCCGTGACATGCTGAAGATGGCCGCCGCCGCGCCCGCCGCATTATCGGGCCTTGCCGCCCTGCCGGCCTTCGCCCAGAGCAGCCGGGCCATCAAGGGGCATGACGCCTCGGCAGTGCCATCCGTTCAGTCGCTCGGCAAATGGCTGCGCCAGCTGCACAACTTCGGACCGATCCGGGCCACGGGGACCCCGCAGTGCCGCGCCTTCGAGGAATTCCTGGCCACGGAAATGGGCAAGCTGGGCTGCACGGTTGAGCGCGACCAGTTCAAGCTGACCAGCTGGGAATGCGACATCAAGGATTGCTCGATCCTCGTGAAGGAAGATGGCGGCAAGACCCGCCGCCTGGAGGTGATCGCCTATTTCCCGTTCGGCGGCTCGACCCGGGGCAAGGACGGCGTCACCGGCAAGGTGCTGTTCGCCGACGCCGAGGGCGAACAGTCCGGCGCGGCGATCCTCGCCAAGTACCCGGCGGACCAACTGGCCGAATCCATCGTGGTCATCAACATGCCGCTGAAGGGCGGCGGCATCCGTGGCACGGTGACCTTCTATCCGGGGATGACCTTCCCCGATCCCCTGCCGCCGCTGGCGCGCGCCGAGCGCATCGCCTCCCAGGGCGGGGGCGCGCCCATGGCCGCGCTGGAGAACAAGTGCAAGGCCCTGATCCTTTGCTACAACGACGTGTCGGATAATGCCGCGCGCCACAACTATCTCCCGTTCAGCCAGCCGCACCGCAAGATTCCCGCCGTCTGGGTCGGCAAGTCCGGCAGCGACTACCTGAAGAGCGTGTCGGGCAAGGCCACGGCCACTGTGCGCTGCGACGCCAAACTGACCCCCAACGCCCGGGCCGATTCCCTGATGGCGGTGATGAACGGGCCGAGCCGCGAGGTCGTGTTCATGACCACCCACACCGACGGGCCCAATGAGGTGAACGACAACGGCGGGCTGGGCCTGCTCGCCTGCGCTACCTATTTCTCCAAGGTGAAGCCGAGGCGGACTTTCGCCTTTTCCCTGCCGACCGGCCACTACGCCTCGGGCGCGATCCGCGATGCGGTGACAGGCTCGGGACGGGCCTCGGGAACCGGCGGCAACATGACCAAGTGGCCGGACCTGGTGAACCGCGCCGTCGCCCAGATGGCGCTGGAACAGATGGGCGCCATGGAATGGGCCGACGAGGACATGCACTGGGGCCCGACCCACCGGCCGGCGCCCGAGCACTGGATCCCGACGCCCAATATGCAAGGCCAGATCGGCAAGATGCTCATCGCCTCGACCACCGGGCTTGACCCGAAATATTCGCGCACCGGCCTCGTCATCTCCGGCCAGGCGCCCGGCGAGGGCGGCGGTTTGCGCACGCGCGGCATCCCGGGCATCGGCCTGATGGGCTCGCCGCACTATTTCTTCCGCTGTGATCCGAAGGGGGTGATCGACAAGCTCAGTCCCGAGGTCATGCACAACCAGATCATGATGGCCACGCGCATGCTGACCATGATGGACCGGCTGACGCCGGAGCAGCTGAAGGGAACGCAGCCGATCGCCGACAGCGACATCTTCGCCTAGACTTGAGCGCGCGGCAGCGCGCCTTGAAAATAAGTACGCAAAGATCGCAAAGGTCTCGCAAAGGACGCGAAGAGATCGAGCGCGCACTGTCCCCTTTGCGAACTTCGCGCATCCTTCGCGTCCTTTGCGTACTTATTTCAGTCGCGCCGAAGGCGCGGGATCAGGCCGCCAAACCGGCTGTTTGCAACAGGCCGCGGACCATTTCGAGCTAGCCGGGGGCCTGGGCGAGTTCGGCGCGGATTTCCGGGGCGCGGGTCATTTTCAGAACCTCGGTCCGGGCCCGTTCGGTGACGGGTCCGCTCGGTGCGGCCTCGCCTGACGCCAGCTTCACCAGCGCCGCCAGACGGCTCGCGGCCGGCATTTTGGCCTTTGCGATCGCCGCGATCAGCTTGCAATCAGCCTCGATCATGCCGCCCACTTCACCCAGCTTGGACTGAATGGGGGCCAGCTCCTCGGGCACAAAGCCCACCCGCCCGACCGAGCGCTGCACACTGGCCAGGGAGGCCAGCTTGACGGACGGTGATTCCGGCGATCCGCGCAGCTCGCGCTCAAACTTGAGCCCGGTGACATAGGCCGCGATCCAACGGCTGGCCCCGCGCTTGTTGGCCGCGCCGGTGATGTTTTCGGCCAGCGTCGCCAGGGCTTCGATCTCGCCCAGTGGTGTGCGGCCTGTGCCCACCAGCGCCTCAATGAAATCGGTGCGGATCATCAGTTTCGAACGCTCGACGAAGGCGGCGTGGACCTGCTCGTGGGGCAAATGCTTGCCGGCTGCGGCGCTGAGGCACATGGCGAGCGCACGGAGCAGCGCGATCTCTTCTTCGGGATCTTCCGGGCGCAGCCGGCGGTGCTGCGCAAGCTCGGTCAGCACGCGCTGCGACAGGGCGACGCGCAAATTGGGGAACTTGTCGCCTTCCAGCCAGTTGGCGAGCCGCGCCGCGGCCCCGTCCAGTTCCGGCATCAAGCGCGCCACCGTCGGCTCTGCGGCGGCCAGGGTATCGACCATGTCGGCCGCGGCCAGACGGGTCATGGCCGCGAGGCTGCCGCCGAGATCGAGGTTGGGACCGAGCAGCGCCGCCATGCCGACCTTGGACCCGAGAATTTCGGCCAGAGGCGTTTCCAGCACGTTGAAGGCAATGGTTCGGGCCTTGGGTGACGGCGGCGCGGCGTCGGCGAGATCGAGCAGGCGGCCCACCTTGTCCGTCCAGCCACCGGCTCGGCCGATAGTCTTGGCCACAGCCCCGCCCAGCAGGTAGAGCGGCTCGTCCGTACCGGCCACGCGCTCGCAGGCGGCGGCGAAACCTTCCTTTTCGATATCGGGGAAATGCCCCTTGCGCTCGTCGCGCAACACCCGCGCGATGGTGGCTTCAACCAGCGCCTTGAAGTAGCGCATGATCTCGTGAACCGAGGCGCCCTGGTCCTGGGCCTGGGGAACAGCGACCTTCTGGATGGCGTGCTGCAGGTCCATGCCCGCGTCGAGCTTTTCCATCAGGTCCGCGCGGTGCAGCAGTTCGAAGGGCGTCACCTTTTCCCGCGCCAGCCAGCCTTCGAGCAAGCGCCCGATCACGTCGCGGGCGTGGATGGTGTAGAGGTCCTGCGGCGCGACGCAGAGCGGCGTCGCCGGCCGTTCGACGGCCTTGCGGTCGGCCTTGCCGACATCGCCCTTGGTCAGGATGTTGACCGACTTGAATTCGTTGGTGTCCGCTTCGAGGATTTCCTTGGTCACCCGGATGGCGCCGGCCTTGCCACTGGTCAGCAGCTCCTCGGCGCTCTCGATGGCGCGCGTGCGGTCTTCGCTGGCAAGCTCCAGCGTCCAGGAGGTGGCCCCCGGCTTCCTGACATAAACCTCGTAATGAACCTGACTCATCGGCCTGCAACCTTGGCCGATCAGCCCTTAAGGGCGAGTTGACGCCAAACGCGCTCTAGTAGCGGTAATGGTCGGGTTTGAAGGGCCCGTCCTTCGGCACATTGATATAGGCCGCCTGGTCGTCGCGCAGCACCGTCAGCCGCGCGCCCAGCTTGTCCAGGTGGAGCATGGCGACCTTTTCATCCAGGTGCTTGGGCAGGGTGTAGACGCGGTTCTGGTAGGCATTCCGGTTGGTCCACAACTCCAGCTGCGCCAGGGTCTGGTTGGTGAAGGACGCGCTCATCACAAAGCTCGGGTGGCCGGTGGCGTTGCCGAGGTTTACCAGGCGGCCTTCGGACAGCACGATGATCTTCTTGCCGTCGGGGAATTCCACGTGGTGGACCTGGGGCTTGATCTCGTCCCACTTGAAGTTGCGCAGGCCGGCGATCTGGATCTCGGAATCGAAGTGGCCGATGTTGCAGACGATGGCGTTGTTCTTCATCGCCCGCATGTGGTCGACGGTGATGACATCCTTGTTCCCCGTCGCGGTGACGAAGATGTCGGCGTTGGGGGCGGCGTCGTCCAGGGTCTGGACCGCATAGCCTTCCATGGCCGCCTGCAGGGCGCAGATCGGGTCGATTTCGGTGACGATAACGCGGGCTCCGCCCTGGCGCAGGGAAGCGGCCGAGCCCTTGCCGACATCGCCGTATCCGCAGACCACGGCGACCTTGCCGGCCAGCATGACGTCGGTGCCGCGGCGGATCGCATCGACCAGGCTCTCGCGGCAGCCGTAGAGGTTGTCGAACTTGGACTTGGTGACGCTGTCATTGACGTTGATGGCGGCGAACGGCAGCTCGCCCTTTTCGGCCATCTGATAGAGGCGGTGAACGCCGGTGGTGGTCTCTTCCGAAACGCCGGTGATGGCGGCGGCGATGGCCGAATAGAAGCCGGGCTTTTCCTTGAGGTAGCGGTTCATCACCGCGAACAGGGCTTCTTCTTCCTCGTTCGTGGGTTTGGAGATGACCGACGGGTCTTTTTCCGCCTTGGGGCCGAGCACGCAGAGCAGGGTGGCGTCGCCGCCATCGTCGAGGATAAGGTTCGGATAACCGCCATCCGACCACTGGAAAATCCTGTGGGTGTATTCCCAGTATTCCAGCAGGTTCTCGCCCTTGAAGGCGAAGACCGGCACGCCCGTGGCGGCGATGGCGGCGGCGGCGTGGTCCTGGGTCGAGAAGATGTTGCAGCTGGCCCAGCGCACATCGGCGCCAAGGGCGGTCAGGGTCTCGATCAGCACCGCCGTCTGGATGGTCATGTGCAGCGAGCCGCAGATGCGGGCGCCCTTTAGCGGCTGGTCCTTGCCGAATTCGGCGCGCACGGCCATCAGGCCGGGCATCTCGGTCTCGGCGATGGCGATTTCCTTGCGGCCCCAGTCGGCGAGAGTGATATCCTTGACGATATAGTCGACCACAGCTGAGCTCCGGATGCTGAATTTGGCCGTTCCTATAGCGGCGCGCGGGCCCTAGGGCAACGAAGATATAAAGATATCCTTATATCACGGCCACTTGTCGTAGAGCTCTTCGATGTTGGTCAGCATCGCCATGCGATCCTCTTCCAGCAGGTACCCCCCACCGATCAGGCGATCGAGGGCCTGGTCGTATTTGCCCAGATAGATCTCGCGCGAGCCGTAGCGCGCATTGAGCGCCGCCTTGCCGAACGGCTGAAAGCCGCCGGAATTGCCGCAGGTCTCACTGATCGAAGTGGTCACCGCCGGCGGCAGAGAGGGCGGAACCGGCTTGCCGATCGGCAGGGTGAGTTCGGGGAACCGCACACCGCCTTGCGGGATCGCATCGCCGTTGGTCATCGGCACGAGCGTCTTGACGCCGGGGAGCGGATTGAAGCCGGGGCCCGCGGGTGGCTGTTCGGTGGCCAGGCGGAAGAGCGCGCTGTCGGGCAGATTGTGGGCGCCGGCCGCCGACTTCACCCCGATCTGTTTTTCCAGGCCCAGCACCAGGGCTCGCATATAGGGGGCGTAGGCGAGCGGGTTTTGCTGGATGCGCACCCCGCCGTTGCAGCGGGGGTTCGAAAGCTCGCGGCTGGCGACGTGCATTGACGGCATGTCGTAGCGGCGGAAATTGCGGGTCTGCACTTTCACCGAGGTGATCCCGGCGCGCAGGCGGTAGAAGTCAGTGTAGTTGGCGACGTCGATATAGACCGGGTCGGTGCGCGGCCGGATCATCAGTTCGGCCTTGGACAGCGGCTTGCCGTTGGGATCGACGTACGGGGTCTGTTTCGTCACCCCCCGGGCGACGGCGATATTGTTGATCGCCAGCCAGTTGCCGATGCCGTCGATCGCGATGGCGCCATCGAACACCCGGCGCTCGGTCAGGGGATCGACGTTGAATCCCTCGGCGATGAACGTGTTCACGAACCAGGCGCTCTGGGAAATCCCGCCAAGGATCAGCTTTGGATATGGACCCAGAAAATCCAAATAGTCGGTCGACTCACCTTGGGTTTGCGGTTTGGGCGTCCGTCCGCCGAGCCATCTCGCGAAATCACGCATAATGACGAGTCCAACGCCTTGGGCGTTCTCAGGGACTCCAGCAGATATTCCCGTCTGCCACTGCACGCGCGCATAGGCCGTGGCATGGTTCTTCAGGAAGGCGCCCAAAGCGCCCTGGCTTACGGCTGATCCCCTGTTCTCGGAGTCGATGTATAAGACTTCGGTCTGAGGTTTCCCCGGACCATAGGGGACGCGCTGGATAATCTCGAAGTTGGAGCGGTATTCGTATTGGCCCGCGCTATTCCTGGGCAACGAAGCCAGGTCAACGACGGGTTCTCGCGGGTCGACAACGCCGCGGACCTCACCGCTGATCCTGACATAGTCACCTTCGGTCTGGATGCGGCTCGAAATCACCATAGTGACGCGAGACATATTCGCCGGCGTCTGCGAAACCGCCTGCCCCGCCAGCATCATCACCGCCACGACCGCGAGCAGTCTGAACATGCGACCAATCCCCCTCTTCCGGGCCGGAATGTAGCCAAGAGGCGCTCCCGCTGATAGAGGCGGGGCCGAAACCTTGCGAGGAACTCCCATGGCCTTCGACAACCCCCAGGTCGACCCCGCCCATCCCCGTCACGACTGGACGCTGGAAGAGATCGAGGCGCTGTTCGAGCTGCCGTTTTCGGAACTGGTGTTCCGCGCCGCCACAGTGCACCGGCGCTGGTTCGACCCCAATGAGGTCCAGGTCTCGCGTCTGCTCTCGATCAAGACCGGCGGCTGCCCGGAAAACTGCGGCTACTGCAGCCAGAGCCAGTCGTTCGAGACGGGTGTTCCGGCCTCGCGCCTGATGGACATCGACGCCGTGCTGGCCGAAGCGCGCGCGGCGAAAGACGGCGGGGCCCAGCGGTTTTGCATGGGCGCCGCCTGGCGCGACCTGAAGGACCGCGACCTGCCCAAGGTTTCGGCCATGGTGGCCGGCGTCAAGGCCATGGGCATGGAAACCTGCGTTACGCTGGGCATGCTCGAGCCGCACCAGGCGGTGGCGCTGAAAGCGGCCGGCCTCGACTATTACAACCACAACCTCGACACCTCGCCCGAGTACTACGGCAAGGTCGTCACCACCCGAAATTACCAGGACCGGCTCGACACCCTGAACCGCGTCCACGAGGCGGGCCTGAAAACCTGCTGCGGCGGCATTGTCTCCATGGGCGAGACGCGGCGTGATCGCGCCGGCCTCTTGCTGGCGCTGGCCACCCTGCCCCACCATCCCGACAGCCTGCCGATCAACGACCTGATGCCGGTGCCCGGAACGCCGCTGGGCGGTTCGAAATCGGTCGGCGGGATCGAGTTCGTCCGCATGATTGCGGTGGCGCGCCTGGTTTGCCCGAAAGCGGTGGTGCGCCTCTCGGCCGGCCGCGATCACATGAGCCGTGAGCTGCAGGCGCTGTGTTTCCTCGCCGGCGCCAATTCGATGTTCGTCGGCAATGTGCTTTTGACCACGCCCAACCCGGAACTCGATACCGACGCGGCGTTGTTTGCGGATCTGGGTCTGCGGCCGATGACCATGGACGCGGGCGAAACCGTTAGCGCCTAGCCTTTCCCTCCCGCTTGTCGGGAGGGTGGCTCGCCGCAGGCGAGACGGATGGGTCTTTCTGGCGCCGGGGGTTACCCACCCTGGCGGCTTCGCCGCCTGTCCCTCCCAACTTCGTGGGAGGCAAAGACGTCACCGCTCTTCCTCGAACCGGGCTTCAACCAGGGCGATCAGGGCGTCCAGCGCTTCCTCAGCTTGCGGACCCTCGGCCTCGATCTCGACGTCACTGCCGATGCCGGCGGCCAGCATCATCAGGCCCATGATCGAGCGGGCGTCTACCCACTGGCCCTCGCGCCCCACCCGCACCTCGGCGTTGAATCCGGAAGCGAGTTTGACGAATTTAGCGCTGGCCCGGGCGTGCAGGCCGCGTTCGTTGCAGATGTGAACCGTGCGCCGCAGCGTCACTTTTCGCTCGTCAGGAGGTAGGAGGCGACCGAGATATATTTGCGGCCCGCTTCCTGGGCGGCGGCCACGGCGCCTTGCAGGTCCATGCGCCCGCGGACGCTGGCGAGCTTGATCAGCATCGGCAGGTTAAGGCCCGCGATCACCTCGGCGTGGGTCTGTTCCATCACCGAGATGGCGAGGTTTGAGGGGGTGCCGCCAAACATGTCGGTGAGCAGAACCACGCCCTGGCCCTGGTCGACATCGGCGCAGGCTTTCAGGATGTCGCGCCGGCGGCGCTCCATGTCATCGTCCGGCCCGATGCAGATGGCGCGCACGCCGGTCTGCGGGCCGACGACATGCTCCATCGCCAGAACGAATTCCTCGGCCAGGCGCCCGTGGGTTACGACCACCAGTCCGATCATGCTTGTCGTCCCAAGGGACAAAACTCCGGCCGCGAGCAGGGCGCCCAACGCGAAAGTTTGGCTAGATACGCTCGTTGCTGCGCTTATCCAAGCGTCATCAGCACCTGGCGAAGCTTCGCGGTCGCCGAGACCTCGTAACGCGCCAGATGCACCCGTGGCGTGGCTATCCCCAGCAGGGTTTCCTGTTCAGGTTCAGGAACTCGCTCCACCTCCGCGGCCGGGCTCATGACGGCGATCAGGCTAACCGGCGCGAAGGTGATGGCGGTCTGGGCCCGCACGCCCAGACCGCGGATTTCCATCAGCCCGAAGAGAGCGTCCGGCGCCCGCCCGTAGAGCCGCCCGCCCGAGGTCCACAGCTCCACCCGGTCATCGGCGGCGAACAGGAAACCTTCGTCCAGCAGCCGCAGGGCGAGGTCGCTCTTGCCGCTGCCGGACGGCCCGGTGATCAACACCCCGCGAAGGCGCCCGCCGCGGGCCTGGGCCATCAGCACGCCATGGACGATCATGATCCGCTCCGCACCGGCAGGGTCAGCAGGAAGCGGGCGCCGAGCATCCTGCCGTCCGCGTCCCGCCGGTTCTCGGCCCACAGCCGGCCATTGTGGGCGGCGGCGATCTGCCGGGCGATGGAAAGTCCGAGGCCGGAATTGCCCGCCCCGCCGACCACCTTCGAAGCCTTGGGGCGCGAGGTGTAGAACCGCTCAAAGATCATCTCCAGATTCTCCTGGGGAATGCCGGGCCCGTCGTCATCGACGGTGATCAGCACCTCGGACCCGCGCCGCTGCATGGCGACGCGCACCGCCGCGTCCTTGCCGCCTTCCATCACCGTGAACGAGCGGGCGTTGTCGATCAGGTTGCGGAACACCTGGGCGAGCGGTCCCTCGCGCCCGGCAACCGGCATGGTCTCGGCCGGGGGCTCAAAGATGACCGGAGGGTCGGACTTGCGCGCCGAGGCGCCATAGACCGAAACGATATCCTGCATCAGCCGCCCCACATCAACCGCGCGCGGCTCGTCGCGCGATAGCTCGGCGTCGAGACGCGAGGCATTGGAGATATCGGTGATCAGCCGGTCGAGCCTCGCCACGTCCTGCTTCAGAATGGCCAGCAGCCGCTCGCGCGCCGCCGGGTCCTTGACCAGGTCGAGGGTTTCCACCGCCGAGCGGATCGAGGTCAGCGGGTTGCGGATTTCGTGGGCGACGTCGGCGGCGAACCGCTCGATGGCGTCCATCCGCTCGGAAAGCGCGCCGGTCATGGTCTCCAGACTGCGCGACAGGTCGCCCAGCTCATCGTCCCGCTTGGAGATTTCGGGCAGCGAGATTGACCGGGCTCGCGACAGGCGCACCTGGTCGGCAGCCCGCGACAGACGCCTGACCGGCAAGGCGATCACGAAGTTCAGCAATAGAGAGGAGGCGAGCGTTCCCAGAATGGCGATGATGATGAAGGGCGTCAGCGCGGCCCGCTGGCGGCTGATGATGGCGTCGACATCGCCCCCTTCGATGGTCAGCACCCCCAGCACCGCGCCCACCGGCTTGATGGCCAGCGACACCGACACCTGGCGCCCGCCGCTGGAGGTCATTCGCGAGCCATAGGCATAGTCCTTGGCCATCGCGGCCCTGGCCTCGGCTTCCAGCTCGATGCGCGCACGCTGGGCGTTGCGGGATTCACGCCCTTCGGCCCTGACCTTGAACAGGCCCCCGGGCTTGCGAAGGTTGGGCAGGGGGGTCTGGACGATGCGGTCATTGATGATGTGGCTGTCGGCCACCACCGCGCCCTGGGCGTCGAAAATGCGGATCCGCTGGGTGGACGGCACATGGAACGAAAGCAACGCCTGACGGGCCAGTTCGGCGTCCAGCACCGGATCGGGTACGCCTTGCGTCGCGCCGAAGGCCGACAGGAATTGCGAGACCAGCTCGGCTTCGGTGCGCAGGGCGTCCTGCTGGGCCTCGATCAGCGAACGGCGGGTTTCATTGAGGATCAGCGCCCCGCCGATCAGCACCAGAAGGCCAATGACGTTCAGGGCGATGATCGTCCGGCCGAGCCGCGAGCCCCGCCAGATCGGGTCCATCCGCCGCTGGCGCATCCGTGGTTTAGAGTTCGCGATAGCGGTACCCGACGCCGTAGAGGGTTTCGATCGCATCGAATTCCGGATCGACCTGGCGGAACTTCTTACGCATCCGCTTGATGTGGGAATCGATGGTTCGGTCATCGACATAGACCTGGTCGTCGTAGGCCGCGTCCATCAGGTTGTCGCGGCTCTTCACAAAGCCCGGGCGCTGGGCCAGCGATTGCAAGAGCAGGAATTCGGTGACGGTCAGCTTCACCGGCTTGCCATCCCACAGGCAGTCGTGACGGGCTGGATCGAGGGTGAGGCGCCCGCGCTTGATAGCCTTGGAGGCGCCGCTTTCGACCTCGGCGGTAAGCGAGGATTCCTCATTGGCCCGGCCACGCCGCAGCACCGCCTTCACGCGCTCGATCAGCAGCCGCTGCGAGAACGGTTTGTGCATATAGTCGTCGGCCCCGAGGTTGAAGCCGAGGATCTCGTCAATCTCGTCGTCCTTTGACGTCAGGATGATGACCGGCGTCTCATGGGTCTGGCGAAAGCGCTTGAGCACTTCCATGCCGTCCATGCGTGGCATCTTCACATCGATGATGGCCAGATCCGGCGGATCGTTTTCCAGGCCTTCCAGGCCGGAAAGCCCGTCATAGAAGGCCTGGACCTGATGGCCGTGGCTTTCCAGCGCCAGGGAGATCGAGGCCACGATGTTTTCGTCGTCGTCTATCAGGGTGATCTTGGCCATGAGTCTCTTGGGTCGCCCGTTGCTGATCGTCGCGCAAGCTATGCCGCGCCGCCCCTTGGAGCAATCGGGAGCGGCGAAACTTGGGCGCTGTGCGGGGCGCGTTGCGAAAAAGTGGTTTCCGGTTTTTCGATCACAACGCGTCCCAATGTTTAGTGATAGAGCACGATTCAACGATGAGGCGATTCCGCCTGATCGCATCGTGCTCTATGGAAGCGCAATGTGGCGGCCATGGTTCCGCCCCAGGGCCCGGCATGAACGAACCTGAGATCAGAGGCCTTTGCCCTCCCGAGTACGACAAGGTCCGCGAGACCTTCGCCGCAAACTTCGCCGCCGACGAGGAACTGGGCGCGCGATTTAGCCTGGCCATCGAGGGCGAGATTGTGGTCGACCTGATGGGCGGCTGGGCCGACCGCGACCGCACCGTCCCGTTTTCTGAAGCCACCCTGACGCCGATCCATTCGACCACCAAGGCGCTGGCCGCCCTCATGGTCGCGCGGCTGGTGGCGGCCGGAAAGCTGGACTATCGCCAGACGATGGCCGGGGTCTGGCCCGAGTTCGCCGCCGCCGGAAAGGCCGCCATCACCGTCGAGCAGGCGCTGTCGCACCAGGCCGGGCTGGCCGGATTCCCCGAGCCCATGGATCCGGCCCTGTGGTTCGATAATGACGCCATCTGCGCGAAACTGGCCGCCATGACCCCGCTCTGGCCGCCCGGAACCGCCAGCGGCTATCACCCGATGACCTTCGGCTATCTGGCGGGCGAGATTTTCAGGCGGATCGACGGGCGCACGATCGGCCGGGCCCTGGCCGAGGATGTCGCCGCCCCGCTGGGCCTTGATCTGTGGATCGGCCTGCCGGAAAGCGAGCACGCCCGCTGCGCCGAGACCATGAAACCGCGCCAGCTGCCCCGGTTCGGTCCGCCCAATCCGGCCCTGGCGGCGGCGTTCCAGAAACCCTGGTCGACAGCGGGTGGCCGCTCAATCACCGAGTGGCGCAAGGCAGAGATCCCCTCGGCCAATGGCCACGCCACCGCCGAGGCGCTGGCCCGTCTGATGGCGATCCTGGCCACCGATACCTTGGGCATGGCCGAGGCGGCCGGCGCCGAGCGCATCCGGGGACAGGATCTGGTTTTGCCCTTCGAGATCTCCTGGGCGGCCGGGTTCATGCGCAACCCGCCGAACCTGTTCCTCGGGCCGGGCGAGCAGACCTTTGGCCACTATGGCCGGGGCGGCAGTTGCGCCTTCGCCGATCCCGAACGAGGCGTCTCCGGCGCCTATGTGATGAACCGCGAATCCCACCACATCATCGGCGATCCCCGGGCCGTGCGCCTGATCGAGGCGGCCTACTCAGGCCTCTGAGCCGTCTCGACGGCCAGCCGCGCCAGCCTGGCGTTGCGGACGGCGCCCACCAGGAAGAGCGCCACACCTGCCCAGATCAAGCCGAACGCCAACTGGTTCAGCGGATGGAACGGCTCGCCCTGCAGGACACCCAGCGAGAAACTGACGGTCGGGCTGAAAAACTGCAGGAAACCCATGGCGGTCAGCGGCAGGCGGCGCGTGGCCCAGGCGAAGAGGGCCAGCGGAACCGCTGTCAGGGGGCCCGAGGCGATCAGCCAGGCGGCGGCGGTGGGGCTCTTCAGGAAGTGGCCGGACCCCTGGGTCTCCAGCCAGACGGCGAAGGCCAGCGCGGGAGCAAGCAAGACGAGGCACTCGACGAAGAGCCCAGCCTGGGCGTCGACCGCCACGCGCTTCCTCACGATGCTGTAGCCCGCAAACGGGATCGACACCGCCAGCGACACCCACGGCAGACGGCCCAGCGCGATGGCCTGCACCGCGACGCCGGCGGCCGCGAGCGCAATGGCGCCCAGCACGAACGGGCTCAGGCGTTCGCGGAAGACCACGGTGCCGGCCGCCATGCTGATCAGCGGCAGGATGTAATAGCCCAGCGAGGATTCGGTCACCCGGCCGTGGGTCGCGGCCCAGATGAAGGTGATCCAGTTGATCGCCACCAGAAGGGAAGAGAGCGCCAGCCAGGCCAGGGTTTTCGGGTTGGTCAGCGCCCGGCGCACCTGTCCGCCATGTCGGGCCACAAGGACAAAGATCCCCGCCGTCACCACGCCCCAGATGATGCGCTGGCAGAGAATCTCCCACGGGCCGGGACCTGCCCGCGCGATCGCCTGCATGGCCAGGGGCAGAAAGCCCCAGATGAGGTTTGAGCCGATGGCGGCCCCAAGTGCGGCGCGCCTTTCGCCCGCCGCCTGGATGTCCATCGGAGGGTTCTTTCTCTAGGCCAGCTGCTTGGCGATCAGGCCGCGTTCGTGCAGCAGCTCGGCGATCTGCACGGCGTTGAGCGCCGCGCCCTTGCGCAGGTTGTCGGAGACGACCCACAGATTGAGGCCGTGCTTGACGGTCGGATCATTGCGGATGCGGCTGACGAACACCGAAAACTCGCCCTGGGCTTCCTTGGGCGTGATGTAGCCGTCGTTGCCGGTGCGGTTGTCGATCACCACCACGCCCGGCGCATCGCGCAGGATGTCGCGCGCCTCATCCTCGTCAAGGGGATTGTGGAACTCGATATTCACCGCCTCGGAGTGGCCGACCATCACCGGCACGCGCACGCAGGTCACCGTCAGGGCGATATCGGGGTCGACCATCTTGTGGGTCTCGCGCCACATCTTGGTTTCCTCATCGGTATAGCCGTCGTCCATGAAGGCGCCGATGAAGGGGATGACGTTGAAGGCGATCTGCTTGGGGAACTTCTTCGGAGGCGTGGCGCCCAGCACAAAGACGTTCTTGGTCTGGTCGAAGAGCTCGTCCATGCCTTCCTGGCCGGCGCCGGACACCGACTGATAGGTCGAGACCACGACGCGCTTGATCTTCGCGGCGTCATGAAGGGGCTTTAGCGCCACCACCAGCTGGATAGTCGAGCAGTTCGGATTGGCGATGATGCCCTTGCGCCGCGCATAGGAAACCGCGTCCGGGTTCACTTCCGGCACGATCAGCGGCACGTCCGGATCCATGCGCCAGGCTGACGAATTGTCGATGACGATGGGGCCTTGCGCCGCGATCTTCGGCGACCACTCCTTGGAGAAGCTGCCGGAAACGCTCATCAGCACGACGTCGACCTTGGAGAAGTCGAACTGCTCGAGGTCCTCGCAAGGGATTTCGCGGTCGCCGAAGGAGACCTTCACGCCGATGGATTTGCGCGAAGCCAGGGCGTGAATCTTCTCCACGGGGAATTTCACTTCCTCGAGGATATGCAGCATCTCACGGCCCACGGCGCCCGTGGCGCCCACAACGGCGACCCGGTAACCCATCGGAATACCTCCTGAAGCAAAAAGGGAGCGCGGGAATACGCTTTTGTCTTGTGCAGCGCAACCGGGGCGCGGGCATCTTGTTTCGGCCGTTGAACTGACGTCAAATCGGCCCTGAGGGGTCGGCGGGCGCCCGTGTCGCAGGGGGCGGAGCATGTTTGTCGCGAAACCCGAGCGGATCCTGAAGGGCGACTATCCCAACGAGGCGCTGCTCGATCGGCTGAAAAACACCCCCTTTGCGGACCTCAATATCCCCGAGGACGAGATCCTGCAGTTCCGCCGGCTGCAGAGCCTCGTCTACACCCTGCGCATGGCCGGTTACGATGTCGAAGCGCTGGCGACCGAGGTGTTCACCGGCGGCTGCCTGATCGCGCCAAGCCGGTCGAAGGTGATCGTCACCCGCTGTGACTACGACATGGAGGTCAATGACGATGTGATCACCCGGATCGGCAATCAGCTGCCGGCCGACCTCATCTGGCTGACGACCAACGCCGCGACCCGCCACCCCAATGTCCGGCCCCTGCCGATCGGCCTGACCGACTACTGCGGGTTTTCGCCCTATCACGCCATCCTCGGCGACAGCCGGACCTTCAAGGCTCTGATCGACGGAACGCCGCGCCGTGAGGACAATCTGGTGCTGATGAACTTTCAGACCGGTTCCAACATCGCCGTGCGGCCAGGGGTGCGCCGCCTGTTCGAGGGCCGGCCCCATGTCACCGACGCGCCCTATTCGCCCGACACCGAGGGCTACGCCCGCTATGTGCGGGGCCTGAGGTCGCACGCCTTCTGCCTCGCGCCGGAAGGTCAGGGCGACGACACCCACCGGCTGTGGGAAAGCCTCTATGCCGGGTGCATTCCGATCGCGCGCCGCCTGCGGGCGTTCCGGGACTTTGCGGACCTGCCGATCTTCTTCGTCGATGACTGGAAGGAGGCGCTTGACCCGGCGCGCCTCCGGGCGGTGCGGGATGAGTTCCACGCCCGGACCTGGGACCTGCGAAAGCTGACCGTGTCCTACTGGTATGGCGAGATTTGCCAATTGCTGGGGGCCCGGTAAGACTCCGGGCGGGGAGTAAGATCATGACGAAATTCTGGGGAACGATGCTGGGCGCGGCCTGTGTGCTGGCCGCGACGGCGGCGCAGGCCAAACTGGTGCGGCTGGAGATCAGCAACCGCGCGCCCATCGCGGGCTCTTTCGGCCCGGCGGGGACCTATGAGCTGATCAGCGGCAAATTCTACGGCGAGCTTGATCCGCGCGATCCGCGAAACGCGATCATCAACGACCTGCAGCTCGCTCCCAAAAACGCCCGCGGCATGGTGGAATATTCGGCGACTTTCGAGATCGCCAAGCCCGTGGACATGGCCAAAGCGTCGGGTTTCCTGTTCTACAACGTGCCCAACCGCGGCAACGGCCGGGCCGGTGGCGATGCGGAGGGACACATCCGCGTGGTAAGTGGCTGGCAGGGCGACATCACCCCAGCCGCCGGTCGGCAGACGGCGAGCGTTCCGGTGGCCCACAATCGCGACGGCTCGCCGCTGACCGGCAAGGTGCTGGTGCGCTTCTGGGACATGGCGCGGGGCTCGACGAGCCTGCCGATCGAAGCCGGTTACGGCGGCAAGGTACCTCAGCCGCACCCGGCCAGCATGGACACCAAAACCGCGCATCTAGTGCGCAAAGCCAATGACCGCGACCCGGGAAGCGTGATCCCGACCAGCGACTTTTCCTTCGCCAACTGCACGGCGGCGAATTTCCCGGGCATGCCCGACCCGACGCGCCTTTGCCTCAAGGGCGGCTTCGATCCGCAGTACGCCTATGAGCTGACCTACATCGCCAAGGACCCGCCGGTGCTGGGGGTTGGTTTCGCGGCGACGCGGGACCTCAACACCTTCCTGCGCTACGGCGCCTCCAAACCCGCCGCGCAGAACCCGGTCGAGGGCAAGGTCAAGTGGACGATCGGGGTCGGCGTCTCGCAGTCCGGCAATTTCCTGCGCTCGTTCCTCAATCTCGGCTTCAACCAGGGCGAGGACGGCAAGATCGTCTTTGACGGCATGAACCCGCAGATCGCCGGGCGGCAGGTGCCGCTGAACCTGCGCTGGTCGGTGCCCGGCGGCGCTTCGCAACTGTACGAGCCGGGCAGCGAAGGCACATTGTGGTGGAGCCCCTACAACGACAAGGCGCGGAACCTGGGGACCCACTCCCTGCAGGACCGCTGCAACGCCACCCACACCTGCCCCAAGATCTTCGAGGAATTCGGCTCGACCGAATTCTGGGGCCTGCGCATGAGCCCGGACCTGGTGGGCACCGACGCCAAGGCCGACGTGCCCCTGCCCGCCAATGTGCGCCGCTATTACTTCCCCGGCGTGACCCACGGCGGCGGCTCAGGCGGATTCGCCGTGGTGGCGCGCAATGCGGCCGGGGCGGGTGGCTGCACCCTGCCGGCCAATCCGAACCCGACCTCGGACTATCTGCGGGCGCTTACCCGGGCGCTGGCCGACTGGGTGTCGAAGGGAACCGAGCCGCCGGCCTCCGCCTATCCCACCCTGGCGCACGGGGACCTCGTGCTGCCGACTAGTCAGCACCTGGGCTTTCCGACCATCCCGGGCGCGCCCGCGCCGGACGGTCGGTTCCTGCACTTCTTCGTCTATGATTTCGGGCCCGGCTACAAACGCGCTGACGTTTCCGGCGTGATGGACAGGACCCCGCCCGCCATCACCGGCATCATCCCCTCACTGGCGCCCAAGGTCGACGGGGACGGCAACGAGACCAGTGGCTTGAAATCAGTGCAGGCGCGCGTGCCGCTCGGCACCTATCTCGGCTGGAACGTCCAGGCGCGAGGCTACTACGCCGGCGACCAGTGTGGGTTTACGGGGGGCTATATCCCGTTCGCCACCTTGCGCATCGAGCGCGTCGCGGCCGGCGATCCGCGGCCCTCGCTGGAAGAGCGCTATGGGACCCACGCGGGGTTCGTCTCGCGGGTGCGCGCGGCGACGGAGGATCTCGTGAAGGGACGCTACCTCCTGCCCGACGACGCCGCGCGGATCGTGCAGCAAGCGGAGCAGAGCGCAGTGTTAGCGGGGCGCTAACCCATGCCGGAACTGGGGAATCCATGCGGCTAGCAGGCAGCCTGACCATGCGGAACATCGGAGCGGGCCTTCTGACCGGGTTCGGCGTTGCGACCTTTGCCTGTTTTATCGTGCTCACCTTGTGGTGGTTCGGTAATTCTTCAAGCCAGCCGAACTCCCATCTCGGATTGATCTACCGCGACAATTCTAAGGGCGTGATCCACTATGTCTCGGCGTTCCAGTCGACGAGCCTTTGTCTGCTGGCGCCCGCCTCCGTGATTCTATTTGTCATCGGCTACGCCATGGCGCCCAAGACAAACATCAGAACAGCGAAGACCTGGTTGGGACGGTCTATGAGGTTTGACCTCGACGACCCGAAGAACGTGGTTCCCAAGAGTCAGCTGGTCGGCGCTGCTATGGCGCCGATTATCCTCTTCACCGTCGGGCAGCTATTTGTCAGACTGCTGAACAGCTGGGGCGTCGTGCTCAACTTCGGCTAACGGCGAGGCCGGGTCGCACCCTACCTCGTCGGAACCGGCGTTTCGCCCCGGTAGTCGTAGAAGCCTCTGCCGGCTTTTTTGCCCAGCCAGCCGGCCTCGACGTACTTCACCAGCAGGGGGCACGGGCGGTATTTTGAGTCCGCCAAGCCTTCGTGCAGGACATTCATGATGCTGAGGATCGTGTCCAGCCCGATGAAGTCGCCCAGCTCCAGCGGGCCCATGGGGTGGTTGGCGCCCAGTTTCAGGGCGGTGTCGATGGCGTCGACCGTGCCGACGCCTTCATAGAGCGTATAGATCGCCTCGTTGATCATCGGCACCAGCACGCGGTTGACGATGAAGGCCGGGAAATCCTCGGCGTTGGCGGTGGTCTTGCCCAGGCTCTGGGCGAAATTGACGGCGGTGTCGTAGGTCGGCGCGTCGGTCGCGATGCCGCGGATGATCTCCACCAGCTTCATCACCGGCACCGGGTTCATGAAGTGCAGACCGATGAAGCGTTCCGGCCGGTCGGTGGTCGAGGCCAGCCGTGTGATCGAGATCGACGAGGTGTTGGACGCCAAAAGCGCATCGGCGTTGATGTGCGGGGCGAGCGCCTTGAAGATCAGCTTCTTGGTGGCCTCGTCTTCCGTGGCCGCCTCGATAACCAGATCGGCCTTGTTGAAGTCGGCCATGTTCTCGGCGGGAACGATCCGCGCCAGGCCGGTATCCATGGCTTCCTGGGTGATGTAGCCGCGCACGACCTGACGGGTCATGTTGGCTCTCGTGCCGCGAATGCCGGACTCGATCCGCTCGGGCGACAGGTCGTTCAGCAGGACGTCATAGCCGGCCAGGGCGCAGACATGCGCAATGCCGGTTCCCATCTGGCCCGCGCCGATAACGCCGACGGTTCTGATCTCAGCCATGGACCTCACGCCCGTTATGGGAACGACAGGGGATCGAGCTTAGCACGAACCCAACCCCCCGTGGAAAGTCATTTGCTGCATTGCGGCGACTATTGTTGCGCCGCGGCAGAGAAGGATCGGTTGACCGGCCCGCCAGCCGGGCCGCCCGGGGCGGCGGCGGGAGGCGTTGCCTGGCCAAAGCCGATCGGCAGGCGCAGACCCACCGGCGGGCGCTTGTAGGCCTGGATCTCGCGCAGAATCTCGTTGCGGAAATCCTGGTCCATGGAGAAGCCGGCCAGGTACTGCAGGCGCATGTCGGTGTCGTGGTTCAGCTGGGCGTTGCGCAGCCAGTCGGCCAGGCCCACCTTGTCGGCGGTATAGGTGTCGAGCAGCGACTGGGCGGTCGGGAAACCGACTTCCTGCATCGACTGCCGCATGGTCGAATATTCCGGCAGCATCAGGCGGGCGTCGGCGCCGGCGGCGTCGAGCTCGAGGATGTCCTGGTGGCCGACCAGGGTCAGGTCATAGCCGCCGCCGTCGACGACGTTGGCGTAGATCTCGACGTATTTGAACGCTTCCATGAAGCTGGCGATCTCGCTCTTCACGGTCGGGAAATCGCTCTCGTAGATCGGGATCCACTGGGTGACGACGCCGCCCGGATTGAGGTGGTCGCGCAGCAGCTTGAAATATTCCACCGAATAGAGGCTGGCCAATCCCTTGACGAAGGGGTGGATCGGGTCGGTCGAGATGATGTCGAACTTTTCCTTGGTGGTCAGCACATAGTGACGCGCATCGTCATAGACGATGGAGGTGCGCGGATCGTTCTTCACATAGTGGTTGTAGGGCCCGAAATACTGGGTCGAGGCCGGCGGAATTTTCGGCTCGATATCGCAGATCTTGATCTTGGTGATGGACGGATAGGTGACAAAGTCGCCCGCCGTGATGCCGGCCCCGAAGCCGACGATCAGCACTGATTCCGGATTGGGATGGGTGAGGATCGGCACATAGCCCAGCTGGCGCTCCAGGCTCATGTCCTGGGGCAGGTTCGAGGCCTCGACCTTACCGGCGACGTGGAACTGGATGGAACCGGGCGAAGACAGCCAGGTGGTATAGGCGATCGAGGAGTTCATCCCCTCGCGGTAGTCCAGCACCTGATACTGGCCGAGCCAGGCGGCGGTGCGCCGGCCATAGGCGATCAGCTCGGGCGGCACCGGCTTCAGGGTAACGATCAGGGTCAGCGACACCATTGTGGCGCAGGCCAGCGCCCCCCAGCCGCGGATCAGGCCGCCGCGGGAGAGGGCGACGATGCCCGCCACCGCCGCGATGGCGAGCACCGAGATGATGAGGAACACAAGTTCGCCCCTGGGTGACGACAGGGCCGGAATGAACGAGCGACCCAGCGCCAGGCCCGCGACGACAACGGCAAGACCGAGGGTCACGGCGAGGGGAACGGCCGAACGGGGCTCGTCGGCCTTTTCCTCGGCGAAGATCGAGGGGGCGAAGGCGGCGAAGGCGGCCAGCACGGAGACCGCGATCAACAAGCGCTCGCCAAAGTGGGTGCCGGGACCTGGAATGACCACCAGGCTGACCAGCAGGGCGCCGAAAATCGCGCCGAGGGTATTGGCGGCATAGACCCCGCCCACCGTCTTGCCGGCGTCATCGGTTCCGCGCATGGCGGCGAAGGCCAGGGGCACGGCCGCGCCCCAGCACAGGGTGGCGGGGAAAATGCCCCACATCACGCGGACGAAATCGCTCTGCACCGTGACCATGAAGGTGGTGCTCTGCAGCGGGTTCATCGGCCAGTAGGGCAGGGCCGAAGAGAACTGATAGGCCGTCCAGGCCAGTCCGACGGCGGCCAGCACCTGGCTCCAGCCCAGGGCGTTGCGGCCGTTGAAACGCTTGCCGATCGCCGATCCCGCCCAGGCGCCGAAGCCCAGGCCGATCAGGAACACCGCCAGGATGATCGAGAACACATAGACCGTGCCGCCCAGCATGGGGCCGAGGATCCGCGCCCAGATCACCTGGCCGCCCATGGAGGCGGCGCCGGAGAGGGCGATGGAGACCAGGACGCCCCAGCGGGCCAGCTTGGCCGGCGCGGGATCGGGCGCGAAGGCCTTTTCCTGGGCCGCGTCTTCCTCGGTGTCGGCGTCCACCCGCGCGGGAACCGTCAAAGAGAGCACTAGGGCGAGGCCCGCGACCAGGATGTTGACGCCTGCAGCGACGCCGGTGCCCCAGTAGATGTTGAAGTAACGCATCAGCCAAAAGCCGGCGGCCATGACGCCGATCACCGCGCCAAAGATGTTCACACCGTAGAAGAGGCCCCACCAGGAGGCGCCCTTGCGGCTGGATTCCGCCCAGCGGGCGATGGCCGGCAGGGACGCGCCCATCAGGATCGTGGGCGGCAACAGGGCGATGGCGCAGAAGACGGCCCGCAGCGCGATGCCGAGGAAACCGGCGTTTTCATTGGTGATGCCGACATACATCCGGTCGATCAGCGGCATCAGGCCGAGCAGCAGAACCGCGAAAGCCGCGACCGCGATCTCGATATAGGCATAGACCCTGAGCGGATGGACGTCTTTCCAGCGGCCGGCCAGGAACTTCGGCAGCAACCACGAGCCCAACGAGAGCCCGCCCATATAGGTGGCCAGAAGCACGCCGAGCGAGACCGCATTGGCCCCGATCGTCAGCATCAGCATCTGGTACCAGACGATTTCGTAAACCAGCGCGCTCGCGCCCGATCCGGCGAACAGTAGCAAGAGCCAGGGCAGGACGCGCGACGGATTGCCGGCCGCGCTAGGGGTTGCGGCCGACGTCGTCATTTACCTATTTCCCCGCCTGTTTCAGCGCCGCCATCAATTCCGGCACCGCTGTCTTGTAATCGGCCACCAGGCCGTAGTCCGCGACCTGGAAGATCGGCGCGTCCGGATCCTTGTTGATCGCCACGATGACCTTGGAGTCCTTCATGCCGGCCAGGTGCTGGATGGCGCCTGAAATGCCGATGGCGATGTAGAGATCTGGCGCCACGACCTTGCCGGTCTGGCCCACCTGATAGTCGTTGGGCGCATAGCCCGCATCGACCGCCGCGCGGGAAGCGCCAACCGCGCCGCCCAGGAGGTCGGCGATCGGCTCGATGATCTTGTGGAATTCCTCGGCCGAGCCCATGGCCCGCCCGCCCGAAACGACGATCTTGGCCGCGCCCAGTTCGGGGCGGTCGGATTTGACGATCTCTTCGGAGATGAATTTGGCGCCCTTGGCGCCGCCGCCGGCGTCGATCTTTTCGATCTTGGCCGAGCCGCCTTCGCCCGCGGGCTTGAACGCGGTGGGGCGGATGGTGATCACCTTTTTGGCGTCCGAGGTCTTCACCGTCTCCAGCGCGTTACCGGCGTAGATCGGGCGAACGAAGGTCGAGGCGTCGATGACCTCGATCACGTCAGTGATGGGTGCGACGTCGAGTTTCGCGGCGATGCGCGGGGCGAAGTTCTTGCCCTGGCTGGTCGAGGGCACGACGATGGCGTCGTACTTGGCGGCCAACGGAACAATCAGAGCCTCAAGGGCTTCGGCCAGGCCATGGCCGAGGTCGTCGGATTCGGCGACGAGCACAGTCTTCACGCCATCGATTTTGGCGGCCTGGGCGGCGGCATCGCCCACGCCCTTGCCGGCAACCAGGATATCGACATCCCCGAGCCTGGCGGCCGCGGCGACGGTCTTGTGGGTGGTGTCACGCACGTGCTTGCCGTCGTGATCGGCGATAACGAGGACACTCATCAGATAACCCCCGCTTCGGTCTTGAGTTTGGCGACAAGCGCCGCGGCGTCTTCAACCTTGATGCCCCCGGCGCGCTTCGGCGGCTCGGTGACCTTGAGCACCGTCAGGCGCGGCGCGATATCGACGCCGTAGTCCGCCGCCGGCTTGGCGACGATCGGCTTTTGCTTGGCCTTCATGATGTTGGGCAGGGAGGCATAGCGCGGCTCATTCAGGCGCAGGTCGGCGGTGATCACCGCCGGCAGGGCCACTTCCTCGGTCTGCAGGCCGCCGTCGACTTCGCGGGTGACCTTGGCGGACGAGGCGGAGATCTCGACCTTGGAGGCGAAGGTCGCCTGGGGCCAGCCCAGCAGGGCCGCCAGCATCTGGCCGACCGCATTGTTATCGCCGTCGATGGCCTGTTTGCCCATCAGGATGAAGTTCGGCTTTTCCTCGTCGGCCACGGCCTTGAGGAGTTTAGCGATCGCCAAGGGCTGCAGATCGGTGTCGGATTGCACGTGAATGCCGCGATCCCCGCCCATGGCGAGCGCTGTGCGGATGGTCTCGGCGGCTTGCGCCGGGCCGATGGAAACGATGACCACCTCGGTGACCACGCCTTTTTCCTTGAGGCGCACGGCCTCTTCGACTGCGATCTCGCAGAACGGGTTCATGGCCATTTTCACATTGGCCAGATCAACGCCGCTCTGGTCGGGCTTTACCCGCGCCTTGACGTTGGAATCGATAACCCGTTTGACCGGGACAAGCACCTTCATGGGCAAACCTTAGCCTCTACTTCCAGATTTCGGATTTCGGGGATGAAACTTGGCCTCTGCCCCCGAAAAAGCGCGGCAAACTGGCAAGATGCCCCGGGGATGTCAACGCAGGCGCTGACGGGCTTTGCGTCGCAGGGGATGAGGCTTCGCCTTGCCCCGGCCCAAAAGGCTCGTAAAAGGACGCCATGATCCGCTTTCTGCTGAACCGCATCACCATTCTCTTCCTCGGCGCCCTGGTGCTGGGCGCGGGCGGAGCGCTGGCCGTGCAGTACTATTATGTGATCCCCAAGAGGTCGTGCCTGAAGGCCGGCAATGAGTGGATCGAGCCCGGCAAGGACGTGCCGCGCGGTTTCGCCAGCAAGTGCGCGACCCTGATCGACGTACGCAACATGCCGGTCCTGCCGACAGCCGAGGCTCAGGCCCCGGCGGCGCCCGCGCCCGCGCCCAAGAAATCTTGACGCAAACCGTCCGCATAACCCCGCCCGGCAAGCCTCTTGGCGGCAAGCTGGTCCTCCCCGGCTCGAAATCCATCACCAACCGGGCCCTGCTGATCGCGGCCCTGGCGAAGGGAACGAGCCGGCTGACCGGGGCGCTGAAGAGTGATGATACGGCCTATATGGCCAGGGCCCTGCGCGACATGGGCGTCGCCATTGACGAGCCGGACGAGACCAGCTTCGTCGTCGCCGGGACCGGCGGACTGGGGCGGCCCGCCCGCGAACTTTTTCTCGGCAATGCCGGCACCGCCACGCGCTTTCTGACCGCCGCCGCCACCCTGGCTGACGGCGCGGTCGTCATCGACGGCGACGAGCACATGCGAAAGCGCCCCATCGGCCCGCTGATCGGGGCGCTGAACGCGCTGGGCGTCGAGGCCTCATCGCCGACCGGTTGTCCGCCGGTGATTGTCGTCGGCCAGCGCGGGCTGCCGGGCGGCCGGGTGGAAATCGACGCCGGCCTCTCCAGCCAGTACGTCTCGGCCCTGCTGATGGCCGCGGCCTGCGCCAAGGCGCCGGTGGAGATCGCTCTGAAAGGCCCCGACATCGGCGCGCGCGGCTATGTCGACCTGACACTGGCCGCCATGAGCGCGTTCGGGGCCGGGGTCGAACCCCTCGGCAATCATGCGGCCTGGAGGGTAACGCCCAGCGGCTATCAGCCCCACGACCTCGCCATCGAGCCCGACGCCTCGGCCGCCACCTACCCCTGGGCCTGGGCGAAGATCACCGGCGGGGAGATCGATCTTGGCCTAGCGCCTGGAGCCTTCACCCAGCCCGACGCGGCGGCCCACGCCTTCATCGCCGCCTTCCCGCAAATGCCGGCGGTGATCGAAGGCTCGCAGATGCAGGACGCGGTCCCGACGCTGGCGGTGCTCGCGGCCTATAACGAAACGCCGGTGCGCTTCACCAATATCGGCGGCCTGCGCGTCAAGGAATGTGACCGCATCTCGGCCCTGGCCGAGGGTCTGAACCGCATCAGACCGGGCCTCGCCGAAGAGGGGCCCGACTGGCTTCTGGTCAACGGCGATCCGTCCCTGCGCGGCGCGACGGTCAGCGCCCGCATAGACCCGAGGGCCGACCACCGCATCGCCATGAGCTTCGCCATCGCGGGGCTGGTGACGGACGGGATTGAGATTGAAGACCCCGGGTGCGTGTCGAAAACTTGGCCGGGCTATTGGGAGGCGCTGAAGGGCTTGGGGGTTCAGTTGGCGTTCATTTGATCTTCCGACCGTCCCCGCGAAGGCGGGGACCCGGCCGCTATTTGGTCTTTAAGCAGCGGCCCGAGAATTACCAACCTTCCGATGGGTCCCCGCCTTCGCGGGGACGATCGGTGGGGAGGGTCAGCCGACCTCCACGATCTCAACCTCGGCCCCCGCCACCGTCACCACATCCCCGGCACTCTTTCCCAGCAACGCTGCCGCCAGCGGTGAGACATACGAGATCGCCCCTTGCTTCGGGTCGGCCTCATCCTCGCCGACAATCCGAAACGTCTGGCGGCGGCCGTCTTCGCGGTCGAGGGTGACGGTGGACCCGAACGCCACCTTGCCGGTCGCCTCGGCCGCCTCGACCAGCTGGGCGCTCCCCCGCCGCGCCGACCAGTAGCGCAGCTCTCTCGTCGCTCTCGCCATGGCCGTGCGGTCGGCGGCGATGCCGCCACTGGTCTGGGCTTCGGCATAGGCGGCGCGGGCGGCCGCCAGTTCCGCCTCGATCAATTCCAGGCCGCGCGGGGTCACCAGGTTCGGATGGGTCGAGACCGGGCGGTCCGGCAGGTTGGCGGCCTGGGACTCGGCGTCTTCCTCGCGGGTGAAGGCTACGGCCATGGAGGCGATAACGCGCAGGTCCCCCGCCCGGTGGCAAGGGCGGGCGATTGGTGTATCGATGAGGCCAGCGTTCGTTGCGGTCCACCTTTGGGAGGGGGGTTTCCATGCTTCGTCCAGGCGCCATCATCGTGCTTGCCGGCCTGACGCTGATCGCGTCGGTCGCCGCTGCGCAAAACCCGCCGAGCCAGGCCTCGCTCGAATCCGCCGGTTTCGGCGTCTACCAGAAGGCCTGCGCCGTCTGTCACGACGGCGGCGATGAGACCGCGCCGGCGGTCGACCGGCTGCAGGCCCTGGGCCGCGAGCGGATCCTGCGGGCGTTGGCGGCGGGCGGCGTCATGGCCTCCCGCGCGTCGTCCCTCAGCGAGGCCGAACGCGGCCAGGTCGCCTCGTTCCTGACCGCCACCCCGCAGCGGCGCACCCAGCTGGCCACCGCCGCCCGCAACGCCGCCGAGGCCGAGCGCACCCAACAGAACTTCGACTACCCCATCCGCCGGATCAGCGATCCGCGCGACCGGGCGACCGAGGTGCCCGGCGCCCCGTCCTGGGCGGCCCCGAAGCTGGGCGCCGGCCCGTTCGAGTTCGAAAGCTGGGAGCACCGAAACCTTCGCGCCGTGGTCGTTACCCGCGGCCTCGACACGCCCAGGGCCATCGAATTCCTGCCCAATGGCGACATCCTCGTCGCCGAGCGGGCCGGGAAACTGCGGATTATCAAGAACGGCGTCCTCGACCCGAACCCTGTCGCCGGCATGCCGCAGGTGGCCGCGCTCGGCACCGCCACCGGCTTCATGGACATCATCAAGCACCCGGACTTCGCACGGAACGGCCTGCTCTATCTCGCCTACCACAAGCCCGCCTATGGCTCTTTCGGCTTCAATGTCATCTACCGCGCCCGCTGGAATGGCTCGGCCCTGGTTGACGGTCGCGAGATCTTCGTCGGCGACGATGTGGATTCGCTCTACACCCGCATGGTCTTCGGCCGCGACGGCAAGCTCTATGCGACCATCGGCGCGCCGGGGCTGGGCACCGACGCCTCGATCAATCGAGCGCAGCTGGGCCAGGACTATGCCGGCAAGATCCTGCGCTTCAACGACGACGGGACCATCCCGGACGACAACCCCTTCCTCCGCAAGCTGGGCTATCACCCATCGATCTACACCCTGGGCCACCGGGTCAACCTCGGCATGACGGTGAATCCGACCACCGGCGAGATCTGGGTCTCCGAACACGGGCCCAACGGCGGCGATGAGCTGAATATCCTGAAAGCGGGCGGCAACTACGGCTGGCCGGTGGTTCACAACGGCCGCTACTACGGCGGCGAGAAGATTTCCGAATCCGGCGCCCGCGAAGGCTTCATCTCGCCCCAGATCTATTTCCTGCCGTCGATCGCGCCGGGAAACCTGATCTTCTACACCGGCGACAAGTTCCCGGCCTGGAAGGGCAACATCATCATGGGCGCCATGCGTATCGGCGAGGCGCCCCGCACCGGCCACCTCCTGCGCATCGTCGTCAACAAGGACGGCGGTCATGTGCGCAGCGAGATGCTGATGCTCGACCTGCACCAGCGCATCCGCGATGTGGAGCAAGGCCCCGACGGCAACATCTGGTTCACGACCGATGAGGGCGAGGACAGCGTGCTGATGCGGCTGGAGCCGGGGACCGTTCCGCCAGGGAGCCCGCGATGAAAACCCGCGCCGCCGTGGCTTTTGAGGCCAAACGTCCGCTCGAGATCGTCGAGCTCGATCTGGAGGGCCCCAAGGCCTTCGAGGTGCTGGTCGAGATCAAGGCGACGGGCATCTGCCACACCGACGCCTACACCCTGGACGGGCTGGATTCGGAGGGGCTGTTCCCCTCCATCCTCGGCCATGAAGGCGCGGGCGTGGTGGTTGAGGTGGGGCCGGGCGTCACATCCGTCGCGGTCGGCGATCACGTCATCCCGCTCTACACGCCTGAATGCCGCCAGTGCAAAAGCTGCCTTAGCCGCAAGACCAACCTCTGCACCGCCATCCGCGCCACGCAAGGCAAGGGCCTGATGCCCGACGGGACCAGCCGGTTTTCGTACAAAGGGAGCCCGGTTTTTCACTACATGGGCTGCTCGACCTTTTCGAACTTCACCGTCCTGCCCGAGATCGCGGTGGCGAAAATCCGCTCCGACGCCCCCTTCGACAAGGCCTGTTACATCGGCTGCGGGGTCACCACCGGCGTCGGCGCCGTGGTCAACACGGCCGGCGTGGAGCCGGGCGCCAACGCCATCGTTTTTGGCCTCGGCGGCATCGGCCTCAATGTCATCCAGGGGCTGAAGATGGTGGGCGCTTCGAAAATCGTCGGCGTCGACATCAACCCGGCGCGGGAGGAATGGGGCCGGCGCTTTGGCATGACGCAGTTCGTCAATCCGAACACCGTGACCGGCGATCTGGTGGCCCATCTGGTTGCGCTCACCGACGGCGGCGGCGACTACACCTTCGACTGCACCGGCAATACCGGCGTCATGCGCACGGCGCTGGAAGCCTGCCATCGCGGCTGGGGGACATCGATCATCATCGGCGTTGCGGAATCCGGCAAAGAGATCGCCACCCGCCCCTTCCAGCTGGTCACCGGCCGCACCTGGAAAGGCACCGCGTTCGGCGGGGCCAGAGGCCGCACCGATGTGCCGACCATCGTCGACTGGTACATGAACGGCAAAATCGAGATCGACCCGATGATCACCCACACCATGCCGCTGGAAGACATCAACAAGGCCTTCGACCTGATGCACGCGGGCGAGAGCATCAGGAGCGTGGTGGTTTACTGAGGCTCCGGCGAGGCGGCGCCAGCCGCCAGAAAATAAGTACACGGAGATCACGGAGGAGACGCGGAGGACACGGAGGGCCTGAGCACGCTCAGGAACGTCTGTGATCTCCGTGCGTGCCCTCGGGCTGGCCCGAGGGCTCCGTGACCTCCGTGTACTTATTTCAAGCGCGCCAAAGGCGCGCTCTTGGGCCGACCAGAATCTCTGGGCTTGGCGAAACCCCCTCCCGGCGCCATCTAACGAACCATGTTCATCCAGACCGAAGCCACGCCCAATCCGCAGGTGCTGAAGTTCATCCCCGGCCAGGATGTGACCGGCGGCGGCACGCGGGAGTATCGCGACGCCCGCGAGGCGGCCGCCTCGTCGCTGGCCAAGGCGCTGTTCGACATCGAGGGCGTCACCCGCGTCTTCTTTGGAACCGACTTCATCACCGTCACCAAGGGCGACGGCGACCTGGAGTGGAAACACCTGAAACCGCCGGTGCTGGCCGCCATCATGGACTTCTATGTCTCGGGCGCGGCGCTGGAAGCCGGGGCGGGCGCGGCGGCTGACGGAGCGCATGGCGAAGGAACTTACGAGGGCGACACCGCCCAGATCGTCGCCGAGATCAAGGATTTGCTCGACACCCGCATCCGCCCCTCCGTCGCCCAGGACGGCGGCGACATCCTGTTTGATCGCTATGAACCCGACACCGGCGTCGTCTGGCTGCAGATGCGCGGCGCCTGCTCGGGCTGCCCTTCGTCTTCGGCGACTCTGAAGGCCGGCGTCGAGAACATGCTCAAGCATTACGTCCCCGAAGTGACCCGCGTGGAGCAGACGCTCTGAGCCGCAAGGTCGCCATCACCGGCGGCGCCGGCGTGCTAGGAACGGCCGTGGCCGCCGCGGCGATCGCGCAGGGCCTGAAAGTGGCCGTCATCGACCATGCCGCCACGTGCCCCCATGCGCCGCCCGGCGCGCTCGTGATCGCGGGCGTCGACCTCACCGATCCAGACGCCGCCGAAGCCGCGCTGGAAAAGGCACACGCAGGGCTCGGCGGTCTCGACGCCCTGCTCAATATCGCCGGCGGCTTTCGCTGGGAGACGGTGCAGGACGGCTCGCCCCAGAGCTGGACTGACCTCTATCGCCTGAACGTGCAGACCACCCTGAACGCGTCACGCGCCGCCATCCCGTATCTGAAGGCCAGCGCCGCCGGGCGCATCGTCAACGTCGGCGCGGCCGGAGGCCTGAAGGCCGCGCTCGGCATGGGGGCCTATGCGGCCTCCAAATCCGGCGTGCATGCCCTCACCCAGGCCCTGGCCGAGGAGCTGAAGGGCGAAGGGATTACCGTCAACGCCGTCCTGCCCTCGATCATCGACACCCCCCAGAACCGCGCCGACATGCCCAAGGCCGATCCGGCCAAATGGGTGGCCCCAGCCGATCTGGCCGCCGTCATCCTGTTTCTCGCCAGCGAAGAGGCCCGCGCCGTCACCGGCGCCCTCGTGCCCGTCACCGGCAAGGCCTGAGGGATCAGTTCCCCCCGCCCGTACTAATCTGTAGAACTCGGCCCCGGCCGGGGAGGGCGCATGTACGATTTCATCGTCTGGCTGCAGAACCTGCCGCTGTCGGTCTGGCTGCGCGAGGCCTTCTGGCCTTTCCCCACCGTGCTCACCGTCCATGTCCTTTCCATGGGCCTGCTTTCGGGCGTGGGCGTCGCCACGGGGCTGCGCGTCAACGGCGTCGGCGGCGGCACGGCCATCTCGCGCTGGACACAGTTTGCGCCCGTCACCTGGATCGCCGTCGTCATCGTCGTCATCTCCGGCATTGGCCTGTTCCTGACCTATCCGGCCAAGGCGGCGACCAACCCCTTGTTCTATTTCAAGCTGGCCGGCATGGCCGCGGCGCTGGTCCTGACCGTCTGGCTGAACCGCAGGATGCGGGCCGATGTCGACATTGAGGGTCTGCGGCTGGCCGGCGCGGCCCTGATCGTTCTCTGGGTTCTGGTGATCTTCGCCGGACGGTTCCTGGCCTACACCTACAACTTCATCAATTTGCTCTGGTACCCGCGATGAACGCGATGGAACGGATCACCGAGTTCGCCAAATCCATCGGCGTCTATCACCTGACTTCGGAAACGGCCTGGGGCTGGCCGATCCTGGAGAGCATCCACTACGTCGGCCTTTCCATGCTGTTCGGCACGGTCATTCTCTATGACCTGCGGGTGCTGGGAGTGGCCAAATCCGTGCCGGTCAAATCGCTGCACCGGTTCATCCCGATCGGCGTGGCCGGCTTCATCATCAACCTGGTCACCGGCGTGATGTTCTACATCTCGGCCCCGGCCAACTACAGCTACAGCCCCGCCTTCCATGTGAAGGTGATCTGCCTGTTCATCGCCGGCGCCAATGTGATGATTTTCTACACCTTCCTCGCCAAACGGACGAACGCGGTGGGCGCGGGCGAGGACGCGCCGCTATCCTCGAAAATCGCCGCGGGTGTCTCGTTCCTGGCCTGGAGCGGGGTCCTGGCCGGCGGCCGGTTCCTCGGCTTCTTCAAACCGCCCCAGCACTGGTGCGAATGGTGCGGGCTGTTCAGCTAGGCCTGTCCTGAGCACCTCGGGCGCGCCTTGAAATAAGTACACAGAGAGCACGGAGGAGACACGGTGGTCACAGAGGCGCCGGCGCGCCCCTCCGTGTTCTCTGTGTCTTCCCTCTGTGATCTCCGTGTACTTATTTCAGCTGCGCCGAAGGCGCGGATTTCGTGGCGTTCGCCTATTCCAGCGGCGGGTGATCGAGCTTGTCTTCCAGCAGTTCCACGGCCACGTGGTCGGGGCCTTCGATCCAGGCGACGCGGAGTTTGTCGTTCACGCGCATCGGGCCTGAGACGATCTTGATCCCCTGCCCGCGCAGGAGTCGCACCGCCAGATCCAGGTCCAGCACCGAGACGCCGATATGATCGAACGCCTTGCCTCGGGTTCCCTGGATGTCTTTCACGTTCGTCCACTGGTCGGCGTAGGCCTTGGTCGAATACTGGATCGGGTAGATGATCATGTTGACGTTGTCGAAGTTGATCGACGACGAGGGACCCACCTGGATGGTGCGCCCATCGATCGAATAGCGAGGCGCCCGGTTGGTCGCCGGCGTCGACAGCCGCCCGCGCACCCCGAAGGTCTTCATCCACCAGTCGCCGGCCGCCACCGGATCGACGCTGAACATATGGATGTGGCCGAAGTTGTTGTGGTTGGCGGTATTCAGCTCAACCATCGTGTGCTCGGGCGTCTGCACGTACATGTAATAGAACTGGTCGGGTCTGAACCCCGACAGCCCGCCGGAGATATCGGTCAGCGGCTGGGCCCAGGTGGTCCCGAGCGTGTTCTGGCGGGCGTATTCGCCCTTGGGGTCGGGCGCGCCCCAGCCGATGTGCCAGATGGCAGTGGTGAAGTTGGACGAAGCGGGTTTGCTCACCTTGTTGAACAGCATCCAGGACTTCTGGGTCCACACCGCCGGCTGGCCGTTCCAGGTCCCCTTCTGGGCCTTGAAGTGCTTCACATAGAAGTCGATCGCCCCGGCCGGATCGACCGTATTGATGGTGATGTCGTGCCAGTGGGCGTCCTTGATCAGGGCGTCGATCGGCGGCGGCGGTGCGGCCGGAGCCGGCGCGGGCCCGCGCCCCGCCGCCGGGGTCTGGGCGGCGGCTGAAATCGCCATGACCGCGCCAAGGGCAGAGGCGGCCGCAAAGACCTCCAGGCTCCTGAGATTTCTACTCGCCATCCCGCCCTCCCCCGTTTCCCTAAGGGAAATCTTCCAGAAACCGGCGGATGGCGCAACGCGCCCGTCTGGGTTAGCTGGCTTTCCCATGATCGTCCTCGCCGTCGACACCTGCCTCTCTGCCTGCACCGCCGCCGTGGGTCGGGACGGGCGCGTGGTGGCGCAGATTTCCGAGCCCATGGTGCGCGGGCATCAGGAGCGCCTGGCCCCCATGGTCGCCGAAGTGATGGCGAAAGCCGGCCTTTCGTTCAGCGATCTCGACCGCCTGGGCGCCACAACGGGGCCCGGCTCATTCACAGGCCTTCGCATCGGGCTTTCGTTCGCCCGGAGCATGGCGTTGGCCCTCGGGGTTCCGTTTACCGGCTTTTCCAGCCTTGAGGCGTTGGCCGTTGGCCGCCCGGGCCTCGTTATCGCCATCGCCGACGCCCGCCGGGGCCAGGCCTATTGGCAGGGCTTCGCGGACGGTGCGCCGAAAACCCCGCCGACGGTGTCGCCGCTGGCTGAGGCCACAACCTTCGCCGCCGGGCGCCCGCTGACCATCGTCGGCCCGGGCGCGGACCTGATGGCAGACTATCCCTCGCTTCTCGTCGTGGACCCTGCGCAGGGCCCCTCGCCTGAGGCGCTCATCGCCCTGGCCTCACGTCCGGACCTCGGCTCACCGGCCCCGATCTATCTGCGCGCCGCCGACGCCAAGCTGCCCGGCGGCCGGGGCCTCGGCGAATGAGACCCGCCGCGCCTGAGGACGCAGCCCAGCTCGCACGTCTGCACGCCATTTCGTTCGACAGGCCCTGGGGCGCCATGGACATCCACCAGCTCTTGACCACCGGCGCTGCCGGGCTGATCGCAGATGAGGCCGGGTTCATCCTCTGGCGCGCGGCCGGCGGCGAAGCGGAAATCCTCACCCTGGCCGTCGATCCCGCCCGTCGCCGTACGGGCCTTGGCCATAGCCTCACGCTGGCCGCCCTGGCGGCCGCGACAGACAGCGGCGCCAAGGTCATGTTCCTTGAAGTCGCCGCCGACAATCCGGCCGCAATCGCCCTTTATGAAAAGGCCGGATTTTCCCGGGCCGGCCTGCGCAAGGCCTACTATGTGCGCACCAAAGGGTTCGCCGACGCGCTGGTGCTTCGCCGCGCGCTTAACAGGGACGAGGCTTTGGGCCTATGATGCCGCGGGGCTTGGGTCAGGACGGATAGGGCGATTGGACCGGATCGAAAAACTCTGCATCGAAAAGAACATGCGCATGACCGAGCAGCGCCGCGTCATCGCGCGTGTACTCTCGGCCGCGGCCGACCATCCGGATGTGGAAGAGCTGCACCGCCGGGCCCACGCCATCGACCCGCACATCTCCATCGCCACAGTTTATCGGACGGTCCGCCTGTTCGAAGAGGCCGGCATCATCGAGCGCCACGATTTCCGCGACGGCCGCTCGCGCTACGAAGAGGTTCCCGACACCCACCATGACCACCTGATCGACATGAAGACCGGCAAGGTGGTGGAGTTCGTCGACGAGGAAATCGAGCGCCTGCAACAGGCCATAGCGGCGCGCCTCGGCTACCGGCTGGTCGACCACCGCCTGGAACTCTACGGCGTGCCGGTTGAGAAATAAGGGGAAAGTCCCCATAACCCGCCCCAAATGACCAAGTCCGAGCCCACGCCCGCCAAAAAGGTCTTTATCAAGACCTGGGGCTGCCAGATGAATGTCTATGACAGTGAGCGCATGACGGACGTTTTGCGCCCGCTGGGCTATGGCGTGACCGATACGCCGGATGACGCGGACCTTATGGTGCTCAACACCTGCCACATCCGCGAGAAGGCCGAGGAGAAGGTCTATTCGGACCTCGGCCGGCTTCGGGAAATAAAGGAAACCCGGGCCGAAGCGGGGCTTTCCACCACCATCGCCGTGGCCGGGTGCGTGGCCCAGGCCCAGGGCGCCGAGATCATGCGCCGCCAGCCGGCGGTGGATCTGGTGGTCGGTCCGCAAGCCTATCACCAGCTGCCCGAGCTGATCGCGCGAGCTCACCGCGCGTCAGGCGAGCGGCTGGCCGCCGACTTCCGCCCGAACGAAAAGTTCGATGCCCTGCCGGCCCAGCGGACGCCCTCCGGCGTCACCGCCTACCTGACCGTGCAGGAGGGTTGCGACAAGTTCTGCACCTTCTGCGTGGTGCCCTATACGCGCGGCGGCGAATATTCGCGGCCGGTTCAGGCCATCCTGGATGAAGCGAAAAGCCTGGCCGACCAGGGCGTGCGCGAAGTCACTCTGTTGGGCCAGAACGTCAATGCCTATGCGGGGGGCCTGGCGAACCTCGTCCGCCGCATTGCCGAAATCCCCGGCCTCGATCGCATCCGCTACACGACCAGCCACCCGTCCGACATGGACGACGAACTGATCGCCGCCCACGCCGAGATCCCCGAATTGATGCCGTTCCTGCACCTGCCCGTTCAGTCGGGCTCGGACCGCATCCTCAAGGCCATGAACCGGCGTCATACAGCGGAGAGCTATGTCCGGCTGATCGAGAAGATCCGCGCCGCCCGGCCGGACATTGCGCTCTCCGGCGACTTCATCGTCGGCTTCCCCGGCGAGAGCGACAGGGACTTCCAGGCGACGCTGGCCCTGATGCGGGAGGTCACTTATGCCAGCGCCTTTTCCTTCAAGTATTCCCGTAGGCCCGGCACGCCCGCCTCAGCCATGCCCGGCCAGGTTCCCGAGCCGCTCAAGGAAGAACGTCTGGCCGAACTGAACCAGCTGCTTGACGACCAGCAGCGCGCCTTCAACACCGCCCAGACCGGTCGGACCCTTGACGTCCTGATCGAGCGCCCCGGCCGCCACCCCGGCCAGATCGCCGGCCGCAGCCCCTATCTCCAGGCCGTGCATCTGGATGGGCCAGAAAGCCTGATCGGAAATATCGTCCCGGTGCGCATCGAGGCCGCCGCCAAGATGAGCCTCGCGGGAATTCTTTTCCCTCCCGCTCGTCGGGAGGGGGGCTCGGCGCGGAGCGACGAGACGGGTGGGCCACTCGGACACTCGCCCACCCTGGCCGCTTTGCGGCCAGTCCCTCCCGACAAGCGGGAGGGAGAGATTCTCGCGTGACCAAGGGCGCGCCCCGCTCTGAATCCGAATTTGTCGCTCTGCCGGACGCCGCTCTGCGCGCGGTCTGCGGCATCGGCAACCGGCACGCGGCCCTGATCGAGGACGCCTTTTCGGTGCTGATCGAAACGCCGGGCGGCGGGGTTTCCATCGCCGGTCACGCCCGCGACCGGGCTCGGGCCAAGGAGGTCATTGCCGTGCTGGCCGAAACCGCCGCCGCCGGCGAGTCGGTGGCCGAGGCCCAGGTGCGGGTGGCGATCACCAACGCGCGCTCCGGCCACTTCCCAAAAGGCGCGAGCGCCAAGACCTCGGCGTCCCGTCGCGCCGGCGGCGTGGGTCCCAAGACCGCCGCCCAGGCCGCCTATATCGATCTTCTTTCCCGCTACGACCTGGTATTCGGCGTCGGACCCGCCGGGGTCGGCAAGACTTTTCTGGCGGTCGCCCATGGCGCGGGCCTGCTCATGCGTGGCGAGGTCGACCGGTTGATCGTCACCCGGCCCGCCGTCGAGGCCGGCGAGAAACTCGGCTTTTTGCCCGGCGACCTGACCGAAAAGGTCGATCCCTACATGGCCCCCGTCTGGGAAGCGCTCACCGATATCATGGGCCCCGAACAGCTGCGCCGCCGAAGAGACAAGGGCGAAATCGAGGTCGCTCCCATCGCCTTCATGCGCGGCCGCACCCTGAACCACGCCTATGTCATCGTCGATGAGGCCCAGAACGCCTCACGGCTGCAGATGAAGATGGTGCTGACCCGGCTCGGCGATGGCGCGCGCATGGTGGTGACCGGCGATCCGTCACAGATCGACCTTCTCAATCCCCGCGATTCCGGCCTTGGCCACGCCCTGACCCTGCTCGAAGGCGTCGACGGCATTGCCGTGGCTCGATTCACCGCCGCCGACGTGGTGCGCCACCCGCTGGTCGAGCGCATCGTCCGCGCCTACGACGCCGAAGCGAAATGATCGACATCGAGGTCGAGGACCAGGCCTGGACCGCGGCACTGGCGGACGCAGAAAATCTGGCGCGGCGGGCCGCCGAGGCGGCGCTGGCCGGTTCCCCATCAAACTCCGGCGGCGACATTGTCGTTCTGCTGGCCAATGACGAGACCCTGCGCGGTCTCAACGCCCGGTTCCTCGGCAAGGACAAGCCGACCAATGTGCTGTCCTTCCCGGCCGGCGAAGGCATGAGCGGCCACCTCGGCGACATCGCGCTGGCCTTCGGAGTGTGCGCCGCCGAGGCGAAGGAACAGGGCAAGCCGCTCGCCCATCACCTTTCACATCTTGTTTGTCATGGCGTCCTGCATCTTCTGGGCTATGATCACGAAGACGGCGCGGATGCCGAGGTCATGGAAGACCTCGAACGCGGCGTTCTGACCGGTCTGGGCATTCCAGACCCCTATCAAACGGACGATGCGCCCGACTGACCATGGCGACTGACGAAGCTCCCAAAAACGGCGGACTGTTCGGCCGGTTCATGTCGCGTGGCAAGGCGCGCGAGGAAGACAAGGTCGAGGTGCCCGACGACCTGGTCGATTCGGCCGAAGCCTTCAAATCGCTGCGCGTGGCTGATGTGATGACCCCCCGGGCCGATATCGTATCCATCGAGCAATCGGCGACCTTCAGCGACCTCCTGGCCCAGTTCATCGAGGCCGAGCATTCGCGCATGCCCGTCTATCGCGAAACCCTCGACGATCCGGTGGGCGTCATCCACGTCAAGGACGTCTTCAAGCTGGTGGCGGGCGAAGGGCCCCGCCCCGGATCAGACGACGTCGTGCTGCCCGCGCTGATGCGGGAAATTCTCTTCGTGCCGCCTTCGATGCCGGCCAGCGCTCTATTGGCCAAGATGCAGACCTCGCGCCTGCACATGGCCATGGTCATCGACGAGTTCGGCGGCGCCGATGGCCTCGTTACCCTGGAAGATCTGCTGGAAGCCGTGGTCGGCGAAATCGACGATGAGCACGACGAGACGGTTCGCATACGCATTCTGGTCCGCGGTCCCGGCCTCTATGAGATCGATGCGCGGGCCTCGCTGGAAGAGCTGCACGAAGCGCTGGGCGAGGACCTGACGCCCACTGATATGGAAGAAGAGATCGACACCGTTGGCGGCCTGGTCGGCGCCCTGGCCGGCCGCGTGCCCCAGCGCGGCGAGATAATCTCCCATCCCGCCGGCTTCGAATTCGAGGTGGTCGACGCCGACCCCCGCCGTGTGACTCGCGTGCGGCTGCGTGATCGCCGACCGGCCCCGGACGAAGGCGAGTCTTGAATTCGGTCCTGGCCGCGGCAAGGCGCGTTCCGGCCTGGGCCACCGCCCTTCTCTGCGGCCTTGTCGCCGCGCTTGCCCATCCGCCCTTTGGTTTCCTGCCTGGACTGCTGGGTTACGCCGGCCTCTTTGCCCTCTGTTACAGCGCTGGCGGCCTCCGGTCAGCGTTCTGGCGCGGCTGGCTGGCTGGCCTCGCTTACTTCACCGTCGGCTGCTGGTGGGTGTTCGAGGCCTTTCAGGTCGATGCGGCGACCTTCGGCTGGATGGCGCCCTTCGCGGTCGCTCTGCTGGCGGGGGGCCTGGCCGTCTTCTGGGGCCTCGCCGCCCTGATTTACAGGCTGGGCGCGGCCAAGAATCCCCTGACGGTTGTATGGTTTGCCACCGCGTTCGCCTTGCTGGGGTGGGTGCAGGGTCACGTCTTCACCGGCTTTCCCTGGAACCTGCCCGGCGAGACCTGGAAAGCCGGTGGCATGATGTCGCAGACCGCCGCCCTGACAGGCGCTTACGGGCTGACGTGGATCACAGTTTTGATCGTCTCGACCCCCGGTCTGATCGCCGTTAACGGGCCGCGGCGCTCGACGTGGATTTCTTTGGCGCTGGCGCTCGGCGGTCTGGCCGCGATGGCGGGATATGGAACCGCTTATCTAAAGGCGGCGCCGGACCATCCCGGGCGCGCCATCACCCTGCGCATCGTTCAGCCCAATTTCAGGGAGCAGGCCAGCTATCCGGACGAGACCTACCGCGCCATGCTGGAGCGCTATCTGGAGATGACGGCGCGGCCATCGGACCTCGGCGCGCCGCCCGCTCTCGTCTTCTGGCCCGAAGGCGCTCTGCCCAGGTCCGTCAATGACATCCTGACCGAGGGGGGCGAAACGATATCCCGGATCACCCAGGCCCTGCGGCCGGACCAAACCCTGGTGTTTGGCGGCTTTCTTGCGCGCCGGGACGACGAAAACATCAAATATTTCAATTCACTGTTTGCGGTCCGGCGTACGGTGGCCGGACTCGAGACGCAAGGCGCCTATGACAAACACCGGCTGGTGCCGTTCGGCGAATACACCCCCCGCTTCTTCAAGACGCTCGGCCTTGCGCGCCTGGTTCCGACGCCCGGCGATGCCGCCAGCGGTCCGCCGCCCGCCGCCCTCGACATAGGTGTTCTGACCATCCAGCCGCTGATCTGTTACGAGAGCCTGTTTCCCGGCTTCACCCGCCAGGGCGAGCAGCGCACCAAGCGCCGCGCCGACATGATCGTAAACCTGTCGAACGACAGTTGGTTCGGCGTCACTTCCGGCCCGTTGCAGACCTACAATCTCTCCAGCTACCGGGCCATCGAGGAAGGTCTAATGCTGGTGCGCTCAACCCCCAATGGCGTTAGCGCCATAATCGACCCCCACGGCCGCGCTTTCCCGGGCAAGACCCTGGGCCTGCACAAAATGGGCATCGTTGACGCGGCCATGAACACTGTTCAGTTTGATACAACCTACCGGCGTTTCGGCGAGGCGATATTCGCCGCGATGTTGCTCTTGGGCCTCCTCGGTCTGGCGGCGATCAGGCTAGGCAAGAACACTGGTGCGTGAGAATGGGCTATAACGTCGTGCGTGTGATTGAGAGAGGCGGACGGGTGCAATGACCAAGAATGAGTCGGACAAAAACCCAAATCCGGTCGACCTATATGTCGGTGGACGGATTCGCATGCGCCGGCGCAGTCTCGGCGTAAGCCAGGAAAAGCTGGCCGCCGACCTGGGCCTCACCTTCCAGCAGGTGCAGAAATACGAGCGCGGGGCCAACCGCGTTTCCGCCTCCAAGCTCTACGAAATCGCCCGCTCGCTGCAGACGCCGGTGGCGTTTTTCTTTGAGGGCCTGAACGATCCCACCCAGGAAGGCGCCTACGATCCGCCGGCCGACATCTTCGTCCACGAATTCCTGATGACCAACGAAGGCCTGGAACTGGCCGCGGTGTTTCCCAAGGTGCGCCGCTCGCGCCTGCGGCGCAGGATCCTTGATCTGGTCCGCACCATGGCCGAGGAAGACGACGCGCTTGAGAGCGCCTAAAGCGCTCCGCGCCTTGCGGATATAAGGACATCTTTATATAGGGTTCAGCGGCGATCGTAACGCCGCCCTGCCCGGTTGCGGCCGGCCCTTTGCTGGAGAAGCCCTCGTGACCCGTCCGTCCTATATCTTTACCAGTGAAAGCGTCTCCGAGGGCCACCCGGACAAGGTCGCGGACCGGATTTCCGACACCGTCGTCGACGCCTTCCTGGCTGAAGAGCCGCAGGCCCGCGTCGCCTGCGAGACCCTGGTCACCACCAACCGCATCGTGCTGGCCGGCGAAGTCCGCGCCGGGTCCAAGCACCAGACCAAGGAAATCATCAAAAGCCTTGAGCCCAAGGTCCGCGCCGCCATCAAGGACATCGGCTACGAGCAGAAGGGCTTTCACTGGGCCAAGGCGAAGTACGCCTGCTACCTGCACGGCCAGTCGGCCCACATCGCGCAGGGTGTCGATTCCACTGACAAGAAGGAAGAAGGCGCCGGCGACCAGGGCATCATGTTTGGCTACGCCACCAATGAGACCCCCGAGATGATGCCGGCGACCCTGCAGTGGAGCCACAACATTCTCTCGACCCTGGCCCGCAAGCGCCATTCGGGCGAGCTTTCAGAGCTGCAGCCCGACGCCAAGAGCCAGGTCACCCTGCGCTATGAGAATGGCAAGCCGGCAGAGGTGCTGACCGTGCTGGTTAGCCACCAGCACAACAAGCGTATCGACGGCAAGATCGCCATTTCCAAGCGGGTGCTCGACTACATCAAGCCGCACATCCTTGAAGTTTTCCCGGACGGCCTGATCACCAGAAAGACCAAGTGGATCGCCAACCCCACCGGGCGCTTCGAGATCGGCGGGCCGGACGGCGATGCGGGCCTCACGGGCCGCAAGATCATCGTCGACACCTACGGCGGCGCGGCCCCCCACGGCGGCGGCGCTTTCTCGGGGAAAGATCCCACCAAGGTCGACCGCTCGGCCGCCTATATCTGCCGGTATCTGGCCAAGAACGTGGTGGCTGCGGGCCTGGCCGACCGCTGCACCATCCAGATCGCCTATGCGATCGGCCTGGCCCAGCCGCTATCGTTCTACGTCGACCTGCACGGCACCGGCCAGGTCGATCCGGCCAAGCTGGAAAGGATCCTGCCCGAAATGGTCGGCGGCTGCACGCCCCGGGCGATCCGCGAGGCGCTGGGCCTCAACAAGCCGATCTACGCGCGCGCCTCAGCCTATGGCCACTTCGGCCGCACCCCCGACAACGACGGCGGCTTTTCCTGGGAGCGGACGAACTTGACCAGTGAGCTGAAGGGGCTGGCGTAAACGCTTTCAGGCGAAGTGGAAGCCGGTTCGCCGTCAGAAAGCGCGACAAACTAACAAACTAGAGCAACCATCGTGATCCCATCACGATGCTGTTGCTCTAGCTCTTGCCGCCGCCCACCACCGTCAGCTGTGGGCGCACCTGTGGCTGCATGGGCGGGTCCCAGCGGTAGGTGAAATCTTTGACGCGAGGATAAATCTCGCTCTTGAACCGTCGGCCGTTGAAGACACCGTAGTGGCCGACGCCGGGTTGGATGTAGTCGACCTTCATCTCCGGCGGCAGGCCCGAGCACAGCTTGTGCGCCGCCTGGGTCTGGCCGATGCCTGAAATGTCATCGTGCTCACCCTCGACGGTGAGCAGCGCAATGTCGGTGATCTTCGAAGGGTCCACCAGCCGGCCGCGATGATAGAGCTCGCCCTTGGGCAGCAGGTGCTTCTGGAAGACGATGTCGATGGTCTGCAGATAGAACTCCTCCGGCAGATCCAGCACCGAGAGATATTCGTCATAGAACTCACGGTGCTTGTCAGCGGAATCGCCGTCGCCCTTCACCAGATCCTGGAAATAGCGCTCGTGAGCCTCGCGGTGCTTGTCGGCGTTCATCGACATGAAGCTGTAGAGTTGCACGAACCCCGGATAGACCTTGCGTCCCGCGCCCGCATAGGGCGGCGGCACGGTGTAGATCATCTGCTTCTGGAACCACGTGAACGGCCGCTCCTCGGCCAGTTTGTTGGTCACCGTCGGCGACAGGCGCGCATCGATGGGCGAGCCCATGATGGTCATGCTGGCCGGACGGCTCTCATCGCCGTCCTCGCTCATCAGCGCCGCGGCGGTCAGCACCGCCGGCCCTGGCTGGCAGACCGCCAGTACATGGGGCCGGGGGCCCAGCGCCCGTAGCATCTCCTGGATGTGGTCGACATAGTCGTGGAAGTCGAACTTGCCCTCCATCGCCGACACTTCGCGGGCGTTGGTCCAGTCGGTGATGAAGACGGCGTGGTCGGGCAGGAAGGCTTCAACCGTTCCGCGGAGCAGGGTCGCATAGTGGCCCGACAGCGGGGCGACGATCAGGATGGCGGGGTCGAGCTCGCGGTGGCCCGCGCGGCGCATGTCGGCCATGTCGCGGTCAAACTGAACGAGCTTGCACCAGGGGCTTTCCCAAACCGTGGTCGGCCTAACCCGAACCGGGTGGCCGTTGACCTCGATCTTGTCGATGTTCCAGTCCGGCTTTCCGTAGCGTCGCGTCACATTGGAAAACAGGTCGGCGCCGGCGGCGATGGTCCGGCCCATCTCGCTATCGGCGGCCGGATTGACCGGCGAGGACCAGAAATCCCGCGCGGCCCGGGCCGCCATACGCCAGGGGCTCAGAGCATAATAGGCTGCTTCGTGCATCGCATAGAGCATGCGCCACTCCTTTTGTTGCGCCGCAGCATAGCACGCGCACAGTTAAGCGAGTCTAGGCGGATTCGGCTCTTGATGGGTGTTTGCGGGCAATCAGCCCGATTGCCGCAGGGCGTCGCCTATTTGAGCGGCAATCTGGTCAGGAGAAAGCTCGCCAGTGAGGGGCCGGGCGAGACGCCCCTTCGGATCCATCAGATAGATGATCGACTGGTGCTGAACCAGGCCATCCCCGGTCTTGGCGTAATAGATCTTGTAGGCCTTGGCGACTGCCGCGATCTGCTCGGGCGTGCCGGTCAGGCCGATCAGGCCGTCGGGAAAGCTGGAATTGTCGATATAGTCCTTCATCGCCTCTACCGTGTCGTGTTCGGGATCGACGCTGATCAGGATCGGCTGGATCTGGCGGCCTTTGGGGCCCAGTTTTTCGAGGCCCGCGCGCAGGGCCTGCAGGGTGGTCGGGCAAACATCCGGGCAATAGGTGTAGCCGAAATAGATCGCGCTCCACTTGCCGGTCAGAAGGCTCTCATTGACCGCTTTGCCGTTCGAGTCCGTCAGCTGGAACGGCCCGCCGATACCTGAGGTGCTGTAGTCGACCTTCGGCCCCGCGGGCTTGCAGGCCGCCAGGACCAGGGAGGTGAGGACTATGGCGAACGCGCGGCGGGTCAGCATGGTTTAAGGTCTTCCGGCCGCGAGACGGGGGTGACAGCGCCTCCGGTTGGAGCGAGGGTCATCCGTCATGCCACCTGCGGATTTTCGTTCCGATAGCCCCACGCCTCCCGGCCCGCAAGAGACGGTCGACGGGTTCCTGCCGCTGACCTTCCTGGCCGGGCGCGGACGGCTGCAGACCGAAACTCTGGTCAGCCTGCGCTGGCGCGGCATTATCGGACAGATCCTGGTCCTGGCGATCTGCGCCTGGGGCCTCGGGCTCAATATCCCCTGGGCCTGGTGCGGGCCGCTGGTCCTGCTCGCCGCAGCCCTCAATCTGGGACTCATGAACCTCGCGCGCCGCCAGCGCGAGCGTCCGGACTGGGAAAATGTCGGGGTCCTGGCCTTCGACACCCTCCAGCTCACCGCCCTGGTCTTCGTCACCGGCGGGGTAGCGAACCCGTTTTCCCTGCTGCTGGTGGCGCCGATCGCCTTGGCCGCCGCCGCGACCCGTCTCGTCTATGTCCTGGGCATGGTGGTGCTGGGCTTTGCCTGCGTGCTGATCCTGTCGCTGTGGGCCTGGCCCCTGCCCAGCCCGCTCAACGAGACGCTCACCCTGACGCCGGCCTATCGCTGGGGCGTCTCGATCGCCCTGGCCTCGGCCATGGGCTTCACCGCCAACTACGCCTGGCGCGCCTCACAGGAGGCCGAGCGCATGGAGATCGCCCTCAATGTCGCCCAGCAGGTGCTGGCTCGCGAGCAGCGCCTCTCGGCGCTTGGCGCCCTGGCGGCGGCCGCCGCCCACGAGCTGGGCACCCCGCTCGCCACCATCCAGGTGGTCTCCAGGGAACTGGCCCGCAGCGCCGAGCCGGGCCCCTTGCGCGAAGACGCCGAGCTGCTGATCGAACAGGCCGAGCGCTGTCGCGAGATTCTCCGCCGCCTGACCGAGGCCCCCGAGGCGAGCGACGCGATGCACGACCGGCTGACCCTCGGTCAGTTGCTCAATGAGGTGATCGAGCCGCATCTGGGCGGCGAAATCCAGATCGAGGGCGTGCTCTCCGGGCCGCTGGGCGCCGAGCCGCCCGAGGTGCGGCGCATGCCGGAGATCCTCCACGCCATGACCACCCTGATCGAAAACGCCGCCGATTTCGCCAAGCTCGAGGTTCTGGTCCGCGCCCGCTACGACAACCACGCCGTGACCATCGAGATCCAGGACGATGGACCGGGCTTTGCGCCCGAAATCATTGCCCGGCTCGGTCAGCCCTATGTCACCACCCGCCCCCAGGGCGAGGGCTCACGCAGCAGCCACGAGGGCATGGGCCTGGGCTTTTTCATCGCCAAGACCCTGCTGGAGAAGTCGGGCGCCGCCGTCACTTTTCACAACGGCAAGCGGGGCGGGGCGGTGGTGGCGGCCCGCTGGCCCCGCGCGGCGATCGAGGCGCCCGTTTTGCAGGATTTTTCATCTCTGGCCACTTGAGGGGTGCGGCAAGCCGCCGCAGTGTGCTAGGTCGATGGACTAGTTCGACGGGGCGCAAGCCCCCGAACCGCAGGGACCGCCCATGGTTGACTTGACGGAGACGATCGCGGCCCTGCCCGACAAGAGCCTGCTGCTGCTCGACGACGACGCGCCCTTGCGCATCCGGCTCGGCCGGGCGCTGGAAGTGCGTGGCTTTGAACCGGTGCTAGCCGAGTCCGTAGCCGAAGCGATCAGCATCGTGCGCAACAAGCCGCCGGCCTTCGCCGTGCTCGACATGCGGCTGGAGGACGGCAACGGCTTGCAGGTGGTCAAGGTCATTCAGGCCGCCCGCCCCGGCGCCAGGATCGTCATGCTGACCGGTTACGGCAACATCGCCACCGCCGTGGCCGCGGTGAAGGCCGGGGCCATCGACTATCTGGCAAAGCCCGCCGACGCCGACGATGTGGCCCGGGCGCTGCTGGCTATCGCCGGCGAAACCCCGCCGCCGCCCGAAAACCCCATGTCCGCCGACCGCGTCCGCTGGGAACACATCCAGCGCGTTTATGAAATGTGCGGCAAGAATGTCTCCGAGACGGCGAGACGCCTCAACATGCACCGGCGGACCCTGCAGCGCATCCTGAGCAAACGCGCGCCGAAGTGACCGCCCCCGCGCCTTCGGCGCGGCTTCAAATAAGTACACGGAGATCACGGAGCCCTCGGGCAAGCCCGAGGGCATGCACGGAGATCACGGAGCTTTCTGAGCGCGCTCAGGCCTCCGTGTCTCCTCCGTGATCTCCGTGTACTTATTTCAAAGCGCCTGCGGCGCGCAGATGCCCGGGTTCATCTTTTCCCCGCATCGGGCTAGACATCCGCTATGGCCGATGGCGCAGGCAAGGTGAGCATGAAATTCGGCCAGGGGTTCCTGACCGATATCTGGTATTTCGCCGCCCTTTCATCCGACCTGAAGCCCGGCGTCCTCAAGCGTTACGAAATCCTCGGCGAGCCGGTGCTGCTCGGCCGCGGCCGCAAGGGCGAGGTGTTTGCGCTTCGCGACATCTGCCCGCACCGGGCCTCGCCGCTATCGGCCGGGCGGATCGTCGATGAGGCCTCGGGCGGCGAAAGCGTCGAGTGCCCCTATCACGGCTGGCGGTTCCGCGCCGACGGGGTCTGTTCGGCCATTCCTTCGCTGGTCGAGGGACAGGACACCGATCCCTCCAAATTCAGGGTGCGCCGTTATCCGGTCGCCGAAAACCAGGGCATGGTCTTTGTCTGGGTGACGTCCGATCCGCGAGACGCGGGCGAGCCCGATCAGCCGCCGCCGACGTTCCCGGGGGTTGTGGGCGGCGCGCCGAAGCTGGTCGATTCCATGGTCTTCGAGGCCCATGTCGATCACGCGGTGGTCGGTCTGATGGACCCCGCCCACGGGCCTTATGTGCACCAGCAATGGTGGTGGCGATCGCGCGGGTCCGAGCACGCCAAGAGCAAGAAATTCGCCCCGGCCGAGCAAGGCTTTTCCATGCTCCGCCACGAGCCGTCGAAGAACTCCCGCGCCTACGCGATCCTCGGCGGCGAGCCGCTGACCGAGATCACCTTCCGCATTCCGGGCCTGCGGTGGGAGCACATCACGGTTGGCAAGCGGCAGGTCCTGTCGTTGACCTGCCTGACGCCCCTTAATGACAAGCAGACGCGCATCACCCAGATCATCTGGTCGGATCACCCGGCGTTTGTCTTCTTGAAGCCGTTCATTGCCGCCGGAGCCCGGGCGTTCCTGCGCCAGGACGGTGACATGGTGAACCTGCAGAACGAGGGCCTGAAGTACGGTCCGACCCTCTTGTGGATCGACGACGCCGACAAACAGGCCAAGTGGTACCAGCAGCTCAAACGCGAATGGGCCGGCGCCCGCGCCGAAGGCCGGGCATTCAACAACCCGGTCGAGGCCGCGACCTTGAGGTGGAAGAGCTAAGAGGACACCTCCCCCGTGAAACGGGGGAGGTGTTTTGCACCCTAGAACATCTCCCGCTGCCCGGGGCCGCCGACGATGGCTTCCTCGGGCAGGTGCAGGGTGAAGGTTGAGCCGGCGCCGGGCTCGCTTTCCAGCGCCACCCAGCCGCCGTGCAGTTCGACGATGGCCTTGACGAGGGCGAGGGCGAGGCCGGGTCCGCCCTGCTCGCGGCCGATGAACCGGTCGAAGATGTGGGCCTGGACGTGGAAGGGGATGCCGCGCCCCTTGTCGTTGACCCTCAGCGTCACCTCAGCCCCCGCCCGACCGCCGGTCAGGGTGACAACACCGCCGCGCGGGCTCTGGCGCATGGCGTTTTCCAGGAGGTGGTCGAGCGCCTGGGCCAGCCGCTGGGCATCACCCCGGATAAGGCCGATCTCCTCGTCGCAGACCAGATCGATGGTGACTTCGAGCTCGGCCGCCTCGCGGGCGAACCGCTCGCGCGCTTCGGCCAGCATGCCGGCGATGGTGACGTCGCCCACGTCGAGGGCCATTTCTCCGGCGTCGATCTGGGCCATGTCGAGCACGTCATCGATGGAACGGGCGAGCTGGGTCGCGGCCGTACGCACCGAGCCGATGTAGCCGCGCGCCTGGACGGGCAGGGCGTCGCCCGCGAAGTCGAGCAATTCCGAGTAGCCGATGATGGTGGTGAGGGGGGTTCTGAGTTCGTAGGAGACATTGCCGACGAAATCGCGTTTCAGCCGCTCGGCTTCGGCAAGCGCCGCCGAGCGATCCTGATAGGCGCGCTCGAGATTCTGTTTTTCGGTGATGTCGGAGAAGGCCAGCAAGGTTGCGCCATCCGGCAGGGGCCGTGACTGCCAGCTCAGGATGCGGTCATTGGAGGTGCGCATCTCCCCGCCAGTGGCGACCCGGCTGACTGGGTCCGGATCGGTGACGCGGCCCTTGAGCTCCTTCCAGAAGCCGGGATCGTGCAGGCGCGGGGTACAGAGCTCGACCACCCCGTCGAAATCGCCGGCGTCCTCGACCTCGCTCTTGGAGATCGCCCAGAACTGTTCGAAGGCGTCATTGTGGAGCCGCAGGCGCCCGTCCGAGGCAAAAACGGCAATGGCGTCATTCAGCTTGTCGAGGGTGGCCTGGTGAACCTGGATGAGGGCGTTGTACTGGGCCTTCAGCCGCAGCTCGCCGGTGATGTCTGAATAGAGCAGCAAGAGGCCGCCGAGCGGGTGGGCCTGCCGGATGACGCGCAAGGTGCGCCCGTCGGGCAGGCTCCAGAGTTCATCGGGACCCTGGTCGAGGTCCTCGTAGTGCGAAAGCTCGCCAGCTTTCCAGCCGGCGTAGTCGGCGGTCTCGGGCAGGCGGCGGCGCTGGCGCAGGCGGTCGAGCAGCTCTCCATGGGTGGGCTCTTCGGCCAGCCACGCCGGCTCCAGCCCCCAGAGCTCGGCGAAGGCGGTGTTGTGGAAGGAAAGCCGCTTGGCCGCGGTGAACACCGCCACCCCGTCGTCGATATGGTTGAGGGTGTCGTCATGGGCGGATGCGTGTCGGCGCACGGCCTCGCGCAGCTCCTCGGCTTCGGTGACGTCGATGGCGCGCATCATCACCTCGCTCTCGCCGGTTGGGGCGGCGATGACCCGGTAGGCGCGGCGGCGCCCGCCCGCCGCCACCCAGCGGACAGCCTCGGCCGGCTTGCCGCTGGCTAGCGCTTCGCGGGCCAGCTGGTCGACGCCCTTGTCGAAATCAAGGCCGCGCTCGCGGGCCTCGTCCAGGGTCTCGGCGTCGACGGCGGCCAGCCAGGCGCGGTTTGCCCAGATCAGCCCGCCGGCCTCGCCCGTTATCCAGAGAATGTCATCCAGGGCCTCCAGCCGGTCGAGGGCATGGGGGGCGGTCAGTTCCGCCGGGGCCGCCTGACCGGGGGAAAGACGCAGCCAGGCCGAGCCGCCGGCGGGACCGCCCGCCACAGCGATCGACTGTCCCCGGACGCGCACTGAAAACGACAGCGCCTCGCCATGGGTGATCAGGGCGCCAATTCTCGGACCATGCTCGGGACTGGTCTCGGTGAGCGCCTCGACCACCCGTTGTGGAACCGGCGGACAACCGAGGATGACCGCGGCGCGCGCGAGCGCCTCGGGGCCGGCGACCAGCTCAACTTCACCCTCGCTGAGGCTAAGGAGCACCGCGCCGGAGGCTTCGACGGCGCCGACCGCGGCGGCGGCTTCCAGCTCGAGCCCTTCGCTGCGACGACGGCCCTCGGCGCTCTGGCGTGCGGCCTCGCGCCGCGCGACCACGCCCCAGGCGGTGGCGGCGATGGCCAGCGCCAAAACCCCCACTGAAAGCGCCAGTGCGTAGTCCGAGATGTTCATTAAGCCCGCCGCCCCCGTCCGCGCGAGATTCGCCCTTCGCGGGAATCATAGGGCCGCAGGGCCGGGCCGCGAAGACAAAACCGCGTCCCGCGCCAATCTGCGCTGCAATGCCTATCGCCCGGTGCAGATTTTGAGCCACAATAGCGGCCTGATGAGCGCCATCCGCTACCCTGTCGCCGCCAACGCCGAGCGCGCGCTTTCCGCGCCGCTGGGCCGGGCCGCGCGCGAAAGCGAGGCCGTGGGCCTGGCCGGCGGCGAGGTTCGTTTTGTCAGCGAACCGGCCGGGCCGGCCTTTGACACCCATGACGCGGCCCTGGCCGCCTGGAAGGAGCTGGTCGACGAGGCGCGCGCCATTGCGCCGGAAGACCGGTTCTGCGCGCTGCGCGAGGTGATCGTCCGCGACGGTCCGAAAAAGCCGCGCCTCAAGGCCGCCCGGCCCGTGTTCAAGGAGGGCAGGCGCTGGAGCGCCCCGACCGAGACCCCGCGCACCGTATGGCGGTTGTCGGTCAGCTACTGGCGAGCGGCCGACGAGGCCGAGCGCGCGGCGCTGGAACAGGCCCGCAAGGTCCGGCGCAAGGCCGCCGCCCAGGTGGACGCGGCCACCCTGAGAGCGCTCGCCCGCCAGCCGCTGTTGCCGGTGCGGCCGCAGCAGCCGCTGGATATCGGCCTCTTTGAATACCGCCTGCCCGAGGCGCCGCATATCATCGTGCCCGATGAGTGAGTGGACCGATCAGACCGCGCCTTCGCTGGAAGATTTCGCGCGGATCGGCCAGGCGGCGTTCGAGGCCCTGCCCGAGCCCTTCAAGAGCCTGGCCGGCGAGGTGCTGATCCGGGTCGACGACTTTCCCGCCGAGGACATTCTGGCCGAACTGGGTATCGAGGACCCGTTCGAACTGACCGGGCTCTACAGCGGGGTGAACATCGCTTACCGCGACGCGGGCGGCCCGGCGGCGGAGGCCTCGTGGGTGTTTCTCTATCGCCGTCCCATTCTCGATGAATGGGCCGAGCGAGGCGACATCAGCCTCTCCGACCTGATCGCCCATGTGCTGGTGCACGAGATCGGTCACCATGTCGGCCTGTCGGACGAGGACATCGACCGCATCGAAGGCGACTGATCCACGATTCCGTTATTTGCGTATTTTTCACACCGGGAGCTTATCTCTCGGCCGAGGAACGGTAACGCGCGCTTTTGGGTTAGAGGCGATATGAAAAACGCGGCCAAGATATTGATCCTGCTCGTCATGGCTCCAGGCCTGGCGTTTGCGGCCCTGACGGCTGCCCCGACCCCGCGCAAGCCGGTCGATCCGGTGTTTTTCACCGGCCGGTGGTTCGAAATCGCTCGCACCGACAATTGGCGGCAAGGCGACTGTCAGGCGCCGACCTATCAGTTCGAGCCGCTGAAAAACCCGGCCAACGCCTATTTCACCCTGACCTGTCACAAGGGATCGCCCAGCGGCAAGGCCGAGGCCGCTCGGGTGACGATCAAGCTGCCGCAGGACAACCAGCGCAACCGGTTCAAGGTCTCCGGCATGGGCGGGCTGATCTCGCTGGAATACAGCGTGCTCGATATCGCCGACGACAACAGCTGGTCGATCCTGGCCACGCCCGGCGGCGGCTATGTCTGGATCTTGTCGCGCGACCCGCACATGGACGCAGCCACCAGAGATCGCCTGCTGGGTGAGATCAGGAAGATGGGCTTCGAGATGAACAAGATCGTCCTGCCGAAGCACGTCTGAGGCGGTTGCGCCGGGAACGTAAGCCGAACATAGTCGCGACGTGGACGGCGAAATCACCTTTATCACCCTCACCCGGCCCGAGGTCACCGATGCGGTGACGCGTGGGGCGGCGCGGCTGTTCGACGCCCTGGGCTATGCGCCGTTACTTGAAGTGGGCCTGCCGAACGGGCGTCGGGCCGACATCATGGCGCTGGGGCCGAGAGGCCAGATCGCCATCGTCGAGGTGAAATCCAGCCTCGAGGACTTCCGGGTCGATCTGAAGTGGCCGGAATACCTGCCCTACTGCGACGCGTTCTTTTTCGCGGTGGCGCCGGAATTTCCGCGAGACATCCTGCCGGAAGGCCCGGGCCTGGTTATTGCCGATGGCTTCGGAGGAGCGGTCCTCACCGAAGCGCCCGCCACGCCGCTGGCGCCTGCGCGCCGCAAGGCGCTGACCCTCGCGTTCGCCAGACTGGCCGCCTTCAGGGCGACGTTCTGAAAAAGAGCATTTTTAGTCGCGCTAACGCTCGCTGCCGCTCGCTTCTTGAGCGCCGCTAGTCGTTCCCCGCGGCGATTTCCTGGACTTCCTCAAAGGTGCGCAGGCCGGGGCGCTGGGCGCAGACGAGTACAGCCATATTGCCGGGCAGGTGTTCGTTGGCGCGCATCTTTTCGTGGGCGTCGGGAATCTGTTCCCAAGTGAACACTTCCGACAGGCACGGATCGATCCGCCGGTCGATGACCAGCTGGTTGGCGGCCGAGGCCTGCATGAGGTTGGCGAAGTGTGATCCCTGCACGCGTTTCTGGCGCATCCACAGGAACCGCGCGTCCATGGTCAGGTTGAAGCCGGACGTGCCGGCGCAGATCACCACCATGCCGCCGCGTTTGACGAGGAACACCGAGACCGGGAAGGTCGACTCACCCGGGTGTTCGAACACCATGTCGACGTCCTTCTTCTGGGTGATGTCCCAGATGGCTTTGCCGAACTTGCGGTTTTCTTTCATGTAGTCGTTGAATTCGGGGCCATTGACCTTGGGCAGCTGTCCCCAGCAATTGTAGTCCTTGCGGTTCAGCACCGCTTTCGCGCCCATCGACATGACGAATTCGCGCTTGGACTCGTCGGAAACCACGCCGATTGCATTGGCGCCGGTCACCGCCGCCAGCTGCACGGCGAAACAGCCGAGCCCGCCCGAAGCGCCCCAGACCAGCACGTTCTGGCCGGGCTTCAGCTCATGCGGCTTGTGGCCGAACAGCATGCGGTAGGCGGTGGCCAGCGTCAGGGTGTAGCAGGCCGCTTCTTCCCAGGTCAGGTGCTTGGGCCGCGCCATCAGCTGGCGGGCCTGGGCCCGGCAGAACTGCGCGAAGGAGCCGTCCGGCGTCTCATAGCCCCAGATGCGCTGGGACGGCGAGAACATCGGATCTCCGCCGTTGCACTCCTCGTCGTCACCGTCATCCTGGTTACAGTGGATGACCACCTCGTCGCCGCACTTCCAGCGTTTGACCTTGGGTCCAACCTTCCAGACGATGCCGGAGGCATCGGATCCGGCGATGTGATAGGGCTGCTTGTGGCCATCGAGCGGCGAGATCGGCTCACCCAGCGAGGCCCAGACGCCGTTGTAGTTGACGCCGGCGGCCATCACCAAAACCAGCACCTCGTCCTCGCCGATCTCCCAGGTGGGCACGACCTCGACCTGCATAGCGGTCTTGGGCGGACCGTGGCGTTCCTTGCGGATCGCCCAGGCGTACATCTGCGCAGGCACGTGATAGGCGGGCGGAATCTCGCCGATTTCATAGAGGTCCTTGATCGGGGCCTCGGGCAGCGGCTGGATGATGGGTTCGGTCAGGGTCGCGACGGTCATGGTCCGAAACTCGGCTGATGGCATGGCTATCTCGGACCTTAGGCGAGCTCGAAAAGCCCGCCTGATCCGGCGTTTTTCGTGAACGAGGAATGCGGGGCGCCACAATTCGGCCAGCGGCCTCGCGTTCCTGTCCTGACCCACCTGTCGCAGATTTTTTACCGCCTGAAAACGGATTCCTTTTGCACCGCAGCAAAAACCCGAAATTGAAGCCGCTTGACGCCCCCCACGGCCTCAACGCAAATGGCCGCCACCTGAGAGGAGAAGATCTTGGCGTTCCGTAAGATATACGTTGCCCTGGCAGCCTGTTTTGTCGCCGCCCTCGCCTCTCTGGCCTTGGCGCAGACGCCGCGTCCCCTGGCGCCGAACCCGGTCATCCCGCTCGACGCCAAGATGCAGATCAACCTCTACCCGATCACCCGTTTCCGGGGCTCGGCGACGGTGGTGACAAGCAGCCAGGAACAGGTTGGCCCGATTGCGGCCGAGAGCATCTTCGTCACGCGCGGGGTCTGGGACCTCTGCTCAGAGAAATTTTACTACGGCCAATGCGTGCGGGTCTCCTCGACCATGCCCGAAATTCCGGTCGCCATCGTCGTGCGTTCGATCAAGCTGGTGGGCGATACGGGACCGAGCTTCGTCAACGCGCCGACGGCGCGCGCCGGCGCCGACATACCGAGCGAGCGCGAAGACCGCGTGGTGGCGAACCCCGTCCTGCCTTCGCCGGTGGTTGCGCCCAAGGTGGAAGAGGGTGGCCGCCGAGGCGAAAACCCGCAACTGGCCGGCGCTCCGGCGCAGAGCGGCCGCGAGACCAAGTTCTACGCCGCGCCGGCCCAGAACGGCCTGCGGGTCCTGGCCTGCGCCCAGCAACCGGGTGGGTCGCCGGGCTTGCGCTGCGTGCAATCGGCCGCTGACGGCTTTTGCGCGGCCGAGGGCTTCAAGGACTCGGCCTTCCGCGAGTTCGAGGTGGTCGCCGACAAGGCCTATCTCTCCAACGTTCTTTGCCAGCGCGGCGGCGAACCGGCCGCGGCGGCTGAAAAGGGCGGCGGCTTCAGGCTGCCATTCCTGAAGTAGCGGATATTGCGCTGCAACACCGGCTGGGCGATGATTGGCCCATGACGAAGACGCCCTTCCAGCACCCGGCGGATAAACCGTGGCTGTTCCGCACCTACGCCGGTCACTCGACGGCGAAGAAGTCGAACGAGCTCTATCGCGGAAACCTCGCCAAGGGTCAGACCGGCCTTTCCATCGCCTTCGATCTGCCGACCCAGACGGGCTATGACCCCGATCACGTGCTGGCGCGCGGCGAGGTGGGCAAGGTCGGTGTGCCGGTATCCCACCTGGGCGACATGCGCGCCCTGTTCGACCAGATCCCGGTCGAGCAGATGAACACCTCCATGACCATCAACGCGCCGGCCGCCTGGCTGTTGGCGCTCTATGTGGCCTTGGCTGACGAACAGGGGGCTGAAGTCGCCGCTCTTCAGGGCACCACCCAGAACGACCTGATCAAGGAATATCTGTCCCGCGGCACCTACATCTATCCGCCGGGCCCATCCTTGCGCCTGATCAGCGACATGATTGTCTGGTGCTACAAGGAAACGCCCAGGTTCAATCCGATGAACGTCTGCAGCTATCACCTGCAGGAAGCCGGCGCGACGCCGGAACAGGAACTGGCCTTCGCGCTCGCCACCGCCATTTCCGTGCTCGACGCGGTCAAGGCCTCGGGCCAGGTGCCGGACGCCGAATTCCCCATCGTTGCCCAGCGCATCAGCTTCTTCGTCAACGCCGGTATCCGGTTCGTCACCGAGCTTTGCAAGATGCGCGCGTTCACCGAGCTGTGGGACGAAATCCTGCTGGAGCGCTATGGCGTCGAGGACCCCAAGGCTCGCCGTTTCCGCTATGGCGTGCAGGTCAATTCGCTGGGCCTCACCGAACAGCAGCCGGAAAACAACGTCTATCGCATCCTGCTCGAGACCCTCGCCGTCACCCTCTCGAAAGACGCCCGGGCCCGCGCCGTACAACTGCCGGCCTGGAACGAGGCGCTGGGCCTGCCGCGCCCCTGGGACCAGCAGTGGTCCCTTCGCCTGCAACAGATCCTCGCCTTCGAAACCGACCTGCTGGAATTCGAGGACCTTTTCGAAGGCTCGACCGTGGTCGCCGCCAAGGTGAAAGAGCTCAAGAAAAACGCCCGCAATGAACTCGCCGCTATCGACGAGATGGGCGGGGCGGTGGCGGCGGTCGAGAGCGGCTACATGAAAGCCCGTCTGGTCGAATCCAACACCGACCGCCTGCAGAAGATCGAGGCCGGCGAAATGACCGTGGTCGGCGTCAACCGCTACAATTCCACCGAGGCCTCGCCCCTCACCGGCGGCGAAGGCTCGATCCTGGTGGTCGATGCCGCCGTCGAGGCCGAAGCTGTCACCGCCATGCAGGCCTGGCGCGCGGGCCGCAATGAAGCCGCCGTCGCCGCCGCCCTGGCCGAACTGAAAGCCGCCGCGCAAGGGACCGGCAACATCATGCCGCCGTCGATCGCCTGCGCCAAAGCCGGCGTCACCACCGGCGAGTGGGCGGGAACCCTACGGGAAATCTTCGGCGAGTACCGCGCGCCCACCGGCGTTGGGGAGGGAAACCGCATGAGCGCTCAGGGCGATATCGCCAAGGTCCGCGCCGAGGTCGAGCGGGTGTCGGCCCGTCTGCGCCGGCGTTTGAAACTGCTGGTCGGCAAGCCCGGCCTCGATGGCCATTCCAACGGCGCTGAACAGATCGCCGTCCGCGCCCGCGATTGCGGGTTCGAGGTTCTGTATGAAGGCATCCGCCTGACCCCGGCCCAGATCGTCAATTCCGCCCTGGAAGAAAGCGTCCACGTGGTGGGCCTGTCGATCCTCTCCGGCTCGCACCTCGCCCTCGTTGAAGACGTGCTGAACGGCATGAAAGCCGCCGGCATCGGCGATGTCCCGGTCATCGTCGGCGGCATCATTCCGCCCGAGGATGAAGTGAGGCTCAAAGCGATGGGCGTCGCGGCGGTCTATACGCCCAAGGATTACGACCTCACCGGCATCATGGCCGACATCGTAAGGGTGGCCGAGCGAGCGGCAGGGCTGGAAGCGGCCTGACTGAGCTTCTTGAAGCCTGCGACGGCGACTTCGCCTGGATGCTTGGCGGAGCGCCCTTTACGCCGGGGTTGAGGCTACCTCCGGGCGGCGTGGACGCCCCCGAAGTCCTTCACATCGTTCAGAGCATGGCCGCCACATGGATGATCGTTGAAGACGGCGAGGTGGTTGGCCTCTGCAGCCACAAACGGCTGCCAACACCGAGCGGCGAGACAGAGATTGGCTACGGGATAGCCGAAAGCCGGCGCCGCCTTGGCCATGCCACGCGAGCGGTGGCGGCGATGGTTGCAGAAGCGTCGCTTGATCCGACCGTCAAGCTCTTGAGCGCAGCTACCGCCACCAGTAACCCTGCGTCACAAAGGGTGCTGGAGCGAAACGGCTTTGAGGAAATGGGACGCCTCCTTGACCCGGAAGAGGGCGAAATAATTCGATGGCAGAGAACTGTTGCGCTCTGCCCAAAGTAAACCCCGCTTAACCCTCTTCCCCCATGCTGGAAGGCTCAAAGCCACCAGCGGGACATCGGCATGGCGCGCGCGGCGCAGGCGACCTATCGGGATCTGATCACGGACCTGGCGCGGCGCGCCTGGGCCCATCCGATGATGGCGCGCCTGCGAGGCGGGGTCGTGGCCGCCGCGGGGTTTGGTTTTCTGTTGTCGCTGGCCGGCTATCACGCCGCCGATCCGAGCTGGAACGTCGCCTCGGGCGCGCCCGTGCGAAACCTTATGGGCGAGTCCGGCGCCAATCTCGCCGACTTCGGCCTGCAGACGCTTGGCGTCGCCGTCTGGGGCGGGGCGCTCTACATGATCCTTTCGGGCCTCTGGCGCGCCGCCGAGCGTGAGCCGGGCCTGACCCGCACCTCGCTTCGCCGCCGCGCGCTCTGCGCCGCCTTCGCCACCTTGCTGGTGGCCGGAGCGGCCTCGGCCCTGCCGCATCCGGCGTTCTGGCCCCTGACCAGCGGCCTTGGCGGCATGCTGGGCGATGTGACCCAGGGCGGTCTTTCGGCCCTGCTCGGCTTTGTTCGCCTGCCGTCCGCTGAAATCGTCTCCGGCTCAGTTCTCGCGCTCGCGGGGCTGGCCATGCTCAGCCTCGCCCTCGGGGTCGGGCCCCGGCAGTATGCCGAGGGCCTCAGTGACATCGCCGCCAGTCTGTTCGGCCGCCGCCGCGCCGCGCCCAGGTCCGAGCGCCGTCGCACAGCCGTCGCCCGCCGCGAGCCGGCCGCCGCCGCGCCCCTGGCTGACATTCCGTCCGCGCCCGAACCCCTGGTGGCCACCGGCATGCGGCCGAAACCTTCCAAGCGAGAGGTGCGTGAGGGCCAGGCGACGTTCGATTTCGTGCAGGACGGCGACTTCCGCATGCCCGAGCTGGCCATGCTGGCCAAGCCCAAGCCCCGCCAGACCACGGTGGATGAGGCCTCGCTCCGTCAGAATGCCCGGCTGCTGGAAGGTGTGCTGGCCGAGTTCGGCATTCGCGGCCAGATCGACCAGATCAGGCCCGGTCCGGTCGTCACCCTCTACGAACTGGTCCCGGCGGCCGGCGTCAAAACCGCCCGCGTCGTGGCGCTGGCCGACGACATCGCCCGCTCGATGAGCGTCGCCTCGGCCCGCGTCGCGGTGGCCCAAGGGCGCAACGCCATCGGCATCGAGCTGCCCAATCAACGCCGCGAGACCGTGTTCCTGCGCGACCTGCTCTCCTCGGCCGAATTCGATCGGGCCGGCCTGACCCTGCCCATGGCGCTGGGCGAGACCATCGGCGGCGAGCCCTATATCGCCGACCTCTCAAAGATGCCGCACCTGCTGATCGCCGGCACCACCGGCTCGGGCAAGTCGGTGGGCGTTAACGCCATGATCCTGTCGATCCTCTACCGCCTGCCACCCGACAAGTGCCGCTTCATCATGATCGACCCCAAGATGCTGGAGCTGTCGGTCTATGACGGCATCCCGCACCTGCTGGCCCCCGTCGTCACCGACCCCAAGAAGGCCATCGTCGCCCTGAAGTGGACCGTGCGCGAGATGGAGGACCGCTACCGGCGGATGTCCAAGATCGGCGTGCGCAACATCACCGGCTTTAATGAACGCGTCGCCGAGGCCGCCGCCAAGGGCGAGCATTTCGAGCGCACCGTCCAGACCGGCTTCGACGAGGCCGGCCGCCCGATCTTCGAGAGCGAAAAAATCAGGCCCGAGGCCATGCCGCTCCTGGTCGTGGTCATCGACGAGGTCGCCGACCTGATGATGGTCGCCGGCAAGGATATCGAGGGCGCGGTCCAGCGCCTGGCCCAGATGGCCCGGGCCGCCGGTATCCACCTGATCATGGCCACCCAGCGCCCGTCGGTCGACGTCATCACCGGCACCATCAAGGCCAATTTCCCGACCCGGATCAGCTTCCAGGTCACCTCCAAGATCGATGCGCGCACCATCCTCGGCGATTCCGGGGCCGAACAGCTGCTGGGCCAGGGCGACATGCTCTACATGGCCGGCGGCGGCAAGGTCACCCGCCTGCACGGGCCGTTCGTCTCCGACGGCGAGGTCGAATCGGTCGCCAAGTTCCTGCGCGAGCAGGGCGCGCCGCAATACCTCGAAGACGTCACCGCCGGCGGCGATGACGATGAGGATGGCGGCGGCGAAGGCGATTTCGGCGGCGAAGGCGGCGGCAACGAGCTCTACGACCAGGCCGTGGCTGTGGTCACCCGCGACGGCAAGGCCTCAACCAGCTATGTCCAGCGCCGCCTGCAGATCGGCTACAACCGCGCGGCCTCCCTGATTGAGCGCATGGAACGCGAGGGCGTCATCAGCTCGGCCAACCACGCCGGCAAGCGCGAGATCCTGGCCGGCCCGCCGCCCAGGCATTAGTCGCCTTGCATCGCCTGGCCGCCCCATGCGTTCATGGCCCTATTGGCGCCATCGTGCGCCGCCAGAGTCTGTTTTCATGAGTCGCTTCGTTTCCCGCCGTCTGGTTGTCACCGGCCTCTTGCTGGCCCCGACCATCGCTGGCGCCGCGCCGGTGACGCTTTCGGCCGAGGATCAGGCCCTGGTCGACAAGGCCGTCCTCTGTCTGCAGAGCCTTTCCCGCGTGCAGGGACGCTTCGTGCAGACCGATTCGCGCGGCAAGCGTTCGGTGGGCGACATCTACCTTCAGCGCCCGGGCAAGATCCGCTTCGAGTACGATCCGCCCAACGACGCCATCACCGTCATCTCCGATGGCAACCAGGTCGAGGTCCGCAACGACCGGCTGCGATCCAATCCCGAACGCTATCCCCTGCGCGCCACGCCGCTACACCTGTTCCTGGCCAAAGAAATCCGCCTCGATCGCGGGGTCGTGGTCTCCAGGGTCGAGCGTGGGGCCGGCCAGTTTTCGATCACCGCCTTCGACGGCGGCCATGAACGGGACGGCAAGATCGTCATCGTCTTCGATGACAGTCCGGTAGCCTTGCGCGAATGGACGACGACGGACGCGCAGGGTCAGAGCGTGCGGGTCCAGCTCAGCGGCATGAAGTCCGTCGCCAGCTTCGATCCGGCCCTGTTCCGGGTGCTTGCGCCGCGTCCGAAAGCCGCCCCCAAGGTCACCCCCTAGGCCTGGCTGAACGTGAAGCTACGGAAGCGTCTGACTTTTTTGCAACAGGCAAGCGCTCGCGGGATTTTTCTTGACTTTTTTCGCTTAAGTGGCGATCATATCACTTGTGGAAACGGGGTTAGACGCCCGTCTCCGCCACACCGCACCGGACCCTATCCCCTCCCGGGCGCGGCGCTGAAAAACAGAGATAGACCCCTCTCGAAGTCGCCCGGCGCAGCCCCACTGCGCCGGGCGCACCCTTTTTGGCCTTAAGGACAGTCGATGCGGCTCAGACTCGCCACCTGGAACGTCAATTCCGTGCGCCTGCGCGCCGAACAGGTGAAGCGCTTTGTCGCCGAAAGCTGCGCCGATGTGCTCGCCATGCAGGAGATCAAGTGCCAGGAGGGCGAATTCCCGCGTGAGGCGTTTGTCGAAGCCGGGCTACCGCACCTGAAAATCGCCGGCCAGAAAGGCTGGCACGGCGTGGCCATCGCCTCGCGGCTGCCGATCGAGGATGCGCCGGTGCTCAACGTCTGCCGCGAGGGCCACGCCCGCTGCGTTGCCGGGATCATCGGCGGCATCGAGGTGCAGAACTTCTACATCCCGGCCGGCGGCGATCTGCCGGACAGGGCGGAAAACCCCAAGTTCGATCACAAGCTGGATTTTTATGAGCGTCTGACCGCCGAGATGGCGCGGCGCGACCCGAAAGCCCCGCTGGTCGTCACCGGCGATCTCAACATCGCGCCCGGCGAGCACGACGTCTGGAACCACAAATACATGCTGAAGGTGGTCAGCCACACCCCCGCCGAGATCGAAGCCTTTGCGCGGCTAATGGAAGCCGGCCAATTCACCGATCTCATCCGCGAGGCGATCCCCGATCCGCAGAAGCTGTTTTCCTGGTGGAGCTACCGGGCCGCCGACTTCCGGCAGTCCAATCGGGGCCTGCGCCTCGATCACATCCTCATCTCGCCCGGCCTGCGGGACGCGGCCCTGCGCACCGGCAAGGCGCAGGCCCGCGTCCACGACGCCGTGAGAGAGTGGGAACGGCCCAGCGACCACGCGCCGGTGAGTGCGGATTTCGCCGTCTGATCAGTTGGCGCGCCTTCAGACGGCGAACCGGTGATCGCTTCGCCTGAAAGCGCTTACGGCTGCAGCCGGTAGCCGCCGGATTCGGTCAGCAAAAGTTTCGCCGCCGCAGGGTGGGGCTCGATCTTCTGGCGCAGGCGATAGACGTGGGTCTCCAGGGTATGGGTCGCGACATTGGCGTTATAGCCCCAAACTTCGGTGAGCAGCTCCTCGCGGGTCACCGGTTTTTCGCCGGCCCGATAGAGGTATTTCAGGATCGCGGTTTCCTTTTCGGTCAGCCGCACCTTCTTGCCCGAGGTCTCGAACAGCGCCTTGGCGGCCGGGCGGAATTCATAAGGGCCGATGTGGTAGACCGCGTCTTCAGACGCCTCATGGCTGCGCAGCTGGGCCCGGATCCTGGCCAGCAACACCGCGAACTTGAAGGGCTTGGTGACGTAGTCGTTTGCCCCGGCGTCCAGCCCCAGGATGGTGTCGGAATCGCCGACCGCCCCCGTCAGCATGATGATCGGCGTGCCGACCCCGCTTTTGCGCAAGAGCCGGCAAGCCTCGCGTCCGTCCATGTCGGGCAGGTCGACGTCCAGCAGGATCAGATCGACCCGGCCTTCCTTGGCCAGCCGCACGCCGTCAGTGGCGTTGTTGGCCTGAACTCCGGCGAATTCCTGATAAAGCTCGATCTGTTCCATCAGCGCGGCGCGGAGCTCCGCATCGTCGTCGATGATCAGTATGGTCTTTTTCTGCGCCATGGCGCGAACATGCACCGCCCGCGACCTGAGGCAAAGAGGGGAATGATGATCTTCCAGGCTTGGCCGGACAAAAGATTGACCGGCGGCGGGTTTGAGGTCCGCTGCGCGCTCGGCCGGGGCGGGATTGTGCCCGCCGCGGACAAGCGCGAAGGCGATGGGGCGAGCCCCGCGGGCCTGTGGCCCCTGCGCCGGGTGCTCTACCGACCCGACCGGGGAGCCGCGCCGAAAGCCGGATTGCCGGTCAGCGCCATAGCGCCGGACGACGGCTGGTGCGATGCGCCGGATGATCCCCGCTACAATCGCCCGGTCAAACACCCTTATCCCGCCAGCGCCGAGCACCTGTGGCGCGAGGATCGGCTTTACGATCTCATCGTCGTCCTCGGCCATAACGACGACCCGCCGGTTCCGGGAATGGGCTCCGCCATCTTCCTGCATGTGGCCGCGCCCGATTTCGCGCCCACCGAGGGCTGCGTGGCTATCACCCGCCCTGATCTTGAGGCCCTGCTGGATGAGGCCGCGCCGGGCGACCTGCTAGAGATCGTTCAGCCCGGGCATTCCGCGCCTTCGGCGCGGCTGAAATAAGTACACGGAGATCACGGCGCCCTCGGGCAAGCCCCAGGGCGTGCACAGAGATCACAGAGTTGTCCGAGCGCGCTCAGACCTGCTGTGTCCTCCGTGCCTCCTCCGCGATCTCCTTGTGCTTATTTCTCTTGCGCCCTGCGGGCGCACTAGCCGGAGCGAGCCCCAAACAAGGCCGAGCCGATGCGGACGGACGTCGCCCCGAAGGCGATGGCGGTCTCGAAGTCGTTGCTCATGCCCATGGAAAGCTCAGGCAACCCGTTACGCGCCGCAATTCTCGCCAGCAGGGCGAAATGCGGGCCGGCCGGCTCGCCAACCGGCGGAATGGACATCAGGCCTTCGATTTTCAAACCCATATCCCGGCAAAGGGCTATGAAATCGTCGACATCGCCAGGCGAAACCCCTGCTTTTTGCGGCTCCTCTCCGGTATTGACCTGAACCAGCAGGCGGGGAATGCGCCGCTGTCCGGCGATCGCCCGGGCGAGCTTTTCCCGGTCGAGTGTTTCGATGACATCGAAGAATGCGCAGGCTTCGGCCGCCTTGTTGCTCTGCAGGGGGCCGATCAGCCGCAGTTCCAGCCCTTCGCGACGGCCCTGCCAGCGCGAGAACGCCTCCTGCACCCGGTTTTCGCCAAACACGCGCTGGCCTTCGGCCAACACCGGCGCAACCGCGCTCCAGTCCTGGTTTTTCGACACCGCGGTCAGTGAAACAGAGCCCGGATCGCGGCAAGCCGAACGCGCGGCTTTCGCCATGCGCGCAAGGACCGCCTGGCGAGCCGAGGGTTCAGTTGGACTTAGAATTTCAGCGAAGCGCCAATCTTGGCGCGCGGCGTCACCGGGCCGTTGGGGGTCGGCGTGGCGGGCTTGGCGTCAGTCACCCCGACCGCGCCGCCGACGCGAATGCTGGGCGTCACCTTGTAATAGGCGCCGGCTTCGATGTCCTTCAGCTGTATGTCGCGGGTCACCGGCTGTTGCAGCTCGAGCTTCAGTCCCCAGTGCGACTTGCCGTCCAGCTCAAGCACTTTGGGCTGCTGGCTTTGGTTGAGCTGATAGGAGTCGACGCTCTTGGGATCGGCCAGGGCCGCGCCGCCCCTTGGCGCCGGGGCGCTCTGGGCATGCGCAAGGCCTGCGGTTCCGGAAAGAACCAGCGCGCTCAACACAGCCAGGGACAGCCGGTAGTTCACTCGTACGCGCCTCAAACACAGGGCTCAGGCCTCAAACACGCCTGACTTGCCCTAGCCTAACGCATCAGACTTAAAAATGATTGTCCCCCCGGTCAATGATTCAGGCCCCCTCAAACAGGGGGGCGGGCGAAATGCCGCGCGTCCTGTGGCTTCATGGCCACGTGGGCGAGGCGGGCGCGATTCGGGGTTTTGCGCAGCGCGCACGATGTTATAGACGCTGTTCTTAAGGCGGGCGGGGCGCCTGGCAGGAGACCTGAGAATGGCGTTTCAACGTTCGCTGAAGTCGCGAACCTTTATAGCGGTGGCCGCGCTGGCCGTGACCGCGGTCGCCCTGACCACCAGCGGCTGCGCGATGAACCCGTTCAAACGCGGGCCCTCCGCCATGAGTTCGTCCGGCGGCTCCGACACCGCGATCGGCGTCAACGCCTTCCTGTGGCGGGCTTCGCTCGACACCCTGGCCTTCATGCCGTTGGCTTCGGCCGACCCTTACGGCGGCATTATCATCACCGACTGGTATTCCGACCCGGCTGCGCCGACCGAGCGCTTCAAGGCGACGGTTTATATCCTCGACACCCGGTTGCGGGCCGATGGCCTGAACGTCACCATCCATCGCCAGGCCCGCGCGCCCAACGGGGAGTGGCAGGACGCCCCGACCCAGGCCAATACCGCCGAGGCCATCGAAAACCAGATTCTCGTCCGCGCCCGCCAGATCCGCATCAGCGGGCGCTGATCGGCAGGGCCCATGCCGCGCTACAATCCCAAAGAGACCGAACCCCGGTGGCGCGCCGCCTGGGAGCGCGAGATGATTTTCCGCGCCCGCTCGCCCGCCGAAGCCGCCGGTCAGCCCAAATGGTATGTCCTGGAGATGTTTCCCTACCCGTCGGGGAAGCTGCACATGGGCCATGTGCGCAACTACGCCATGGGCGATGTGGTCGCCCGCTACAAGCGCGCCAGGGGCTTTAATGTCCTGCACCCCATGGGCTGGGACGCTTTCGGCATGCCGGCCGAGAACGCCGCCATGGAAAGCGGCGTCCACCCGAAGGTCGCGACCTACGCCCAGATCGCCAATATGCGAAGCCAGCTCAAAACGCTTGGCCTGGCGCTCGACTGGGACCGCGAATTCGCCACCTGCGATCCGGAGTACTACGGCAAGCAGCAGGCCTGGTTCCTGAAGCTCCTGAGGTCGGGCCTGGTCTACCGCAAGGAATCCGAGGTCAACTGGGACCCGGTCGACATGACCGTGCTGGCCAACGAACAGGTCGAGGACGGCCGCGGCTGGCGCTCCGGCGCCCTGGTTGAACGGCGCAAGCTGACGCAATGGTTCCTGCGCATCACGCAATATTCCGATGAGCTGCTGAAAGGCCTGGAGGAACTGCCCCGCTGGCCTGAAAAGGTGCGGCTGATGCAGGAAAACTGGATCGGCAAGTCGCGCGGCCTGCGGATGACCTTTGCTTTCGAAGGCGTGGCCCCGCAGGGGTTTGAAGGGGGCGTTTCGGTCTACACCACCCGGCCTGATACCCTGTTTGGCGCAAGCTTCATCGCCATCGCCGCCGACCACCCTCTGGCTCAAAGCCTCGCCGCGGCCGATGCGAAGGCCGCCGCCTTCGTCGCCGACTGCAAGAAGGGCGGGGTTTCAGCTGCCGACATCGAGACGGCGGAAAAAATGGGCTACGACACGGGCCTGAAGGTCCGCCATCCGTTCGTGGACGGCCAGAGCCTGCCCGTCTGGATCGCCAATTTCGTGCTGATGGACTACGGGACCGGCGCCATATTCGGCTGCCCCGCCCACGATCAGCGCGACCTCGATTTCGCCCGCAAGTATGACCTTGCGGTACGGCCGGTGGTCATACCGGCCGGCGAAGACGCCCCAACCTTCGCCGTCGGCAAGGAGGCCTATGTCGGCCCCGGCAAGCTCGCCAATTCCGACTTCCTCGACGGGCTTGAAGTTGAGGCGGCCAAAGCCGAAGCGATTTCCCGCATCGAGGCGAAAGGCCAGGGGCAGGGCGCGACAGTTTTCCGCCTGCGCGACTGGGGCGTCTCGCGCCAGCGCTATTGGGGCTGCCCGATCCCGGTCATTCACTGCGCCAAATGCGGCGTCGTGCCCGTTCCGGAAGATCAGCTGCCCGTCGTGCTGCCCGACGACGTCACCTTCGACGTGCCGGGCAATCCGCTCGCCCGCCATCCGGCCTGGAAGAACGCGCCCTGCCCATCCTGCGGCGGGGCGGCGACGCGCGAGACCGACACGCTGGACACCTTTGTCGACAGCTCCTGGTATTTCGCCCGTTTCACCAACCCGCGCGCCGCTGAGCCCATCGACAAGGTCGCCGCCGACTACTGGCTGCCGGTCGACAACTATATCGGCGGCGTCGAGCACGCGATCCTGCACCTGCTCTATTCGCGCTTCGTCACCCGGGCGCTGAAAGACGAGGGCCTGCTCTCCGTCGCCGAGCCATTCGATGGCCTGTTCACGCAAGGGATGGTCACTCACGAAGCCTTCCAGTCGCGCAATGGCGAGTGGCTGACGCCCGACAGGATAGAAAAACGCGGGAATGAATGGGTCGATCGCGAACTCGGGACCCCGGTCACCATGGTCGGCGTCGAGAAGATGTCGAAGTCCAAGAAGAACGTGGTCGCGCCGGAAGACATCTTCGAACAGTACGGCGTCGACGCCGCACGGCTGTTTGTGATGTCCGATTCACCGCCGGAGCGCGACGTGCAGTGGAGCACCGGCGGGGTCGAGGGCGCCTGGCGGTTCATCAACCGGGTCTGGACCGAGTTCGAAGCTCACGAGATCCCCGACGAAACGGTTGAGCAGGGCGATGACGCGGCCTCGACGGCGCTGACCCGCGCCACCCACCGGCTGATCAAGCAGGTGGGCGAATCCATCGAGCAGTTCCGGTTCAACACCGGCATCGCGCGTCTCTATGAATTCCTCAATGTCTTGAAGGCCAATCCGCCGATCGGCGCCGGGCCCGACCTGATGGCCGCGCGCCACGCGGCGCTGTCGGCCTTCGCGCGCCTGATCGCGCCCTTCACCCCGCACCTGGCCGAAGAATGCTGGGCGCGCATCGGCGGGGAGGGCATGGCCTCGACCGCGCCCTGGCCCGTCTATCTGGAATCCCTCACCGTCGAGGACGAAAGGGTCCTGCCGATCCAGATCAACGGCAAACGCCGGGGCGAGATCACCGTGCCCGCGGGCCTGGCGGAACAGGAAGTTGAAAAGATCGCACTGGCGGACCCGGCCACCATGCGTCACCTTGAGGGACTTAGCGTTCGCAAGGTGATCGTGGTGAAAGACCGCATCGTCAACATCGTGGCCGGCTGATGATCAGGCGCGCCTTCATCGCCGGCAGCCTGATGACCGCGGCCCTGGGCCTTACGGCCTGCGGCTTCACGCCCCTCTACGCCACCGGCGGTGCGGCGGGCGGGCTGTCGGTCATCGAGATCATTACGCCCTCGGGCGATGTGCAAGCGCCGGACGGGCGCGCCGCCTATCTCCTGCGCGAACAATTGAACGACGCCTTGGCCCGCGACCAGGCCAGGCCCGCCGTCTACCGCCTGACCATCTCCAGCCTGGCGGAAACCCGCGATCCGCGCGGCCTTGGCCCCACCAACGTCGCCAGCCGCTATGAGCTGTCCCTGCGGGTGGAATACACCCTCAATGAAATCGCCGGCGGACGTGAACTCCAGAAGGGCGCCCAGACCGTGCTGGTCTCCTATCCTGCCGTCACCCCGCCCTATGCCGGCGTCGTCGCCCAGCGGGACAGCCAACAGCGCGCGGCGGCTGAGGCGGCGCGCCGCATAAGGCTCGACCTGGCGGAATACTTCCTAAAAACAAAATTTTAGCATGATCCTGAGCAAGCGGCCCGAGGTCGAGCGTTTCTTGAAGGATCCTCCTTCGGACGTTCGCGCCGCCCTGCTTTACGGCCGCGATCGGGGCGGGGTGCGCGAGCGGGCCGACGCCCTGGCGGCCAAAGCCACCGAGCGTCCTGATGATCCTTTCGACGTCGCCGTCCTCACCGACAGCGACGTCACTTCGGACGGCGCGCGGCTGGAGGCCGAGCTCTCGGCCCAGTCGATGATGGGCGGCCGCAGGCTGATCCGCCTGCGCCTTTCCGACGACCGCGCCGCTGCCGACCGCGCCGCGGCCGAGGCGCTCAAGGCTCACCTCGACGGGGCCTACAACCCGGCCGCCTTCTTCCTGATTGAGGCGGGCGCCCTGGGCCGCGACAGCGCCCTGCGAGGGGCGGCCGAAAAGGCCAAAGCCGGCGCCGTGGCCATACCCTGTTACGAGGACGAGACCGGCGACGTGGCGCGCATGACCCGCGAGGCGCTTCACAAGGAGGGCGTTTCCCTCACCGGTGAGGCGCTGGAGCTCTTCGCCGCGCGCCTGCCGGCCGAGCGCGGCGTCGCCCGCCAGGAAATCGAGCGGCTGATCCTCTATCTCGGCCCCGGCAGCGGCGCGCTCGCCACGCCCGCCGATCTTGAACCCTTTCTGGGCGTTGAGCCTGAGGCCTCCCTCGCCGACGCCGCCCAGGACGCCTTCGGTGGCCGGCTGAGAGCCGCACAGGCGGGGTTGCGCCGCGCGGCCCAGGAAGGCGAGAGCGGGCCCGCGGCCGTGCGCGCCATGGGGTACTACCTGGCCCGACTGCGTAAGGCTCTCACCCAGCACGCGGCTGGCAAGGGCCTGGCCGAAGCCGCCAAATCGGCCGGCGTGTTCTGGAAGAACGAACGCGAATTCCTGCGTCAGGCCAGGGCCTGGCAACTGTCCGCCCTCGACGCGCTCAACGCCGAGGTGCTGAGCGCCGACCGAGCCTGCAAGCAGACCGGCAGCCCGGACGAGCTGATCGCCGAACGCCTGACGCTATCGATCGCCGGGAAGGCCCGGCGACTAGGGCTCTGATTTCTTCCCCAGCAGCCAACCAAATACCAGCATCGCCGCGCCCGCCCCAGCGAACTGCGCGACGAAGAACGCCGGAGCCGACGACGGCGCGATGCCGGCGAAGGTATCCGACAGGGTCCGGGCGAGCGTCACGGCCGGATTGGCGAAGGACGTCGAGGCGGTGAACCAGTAGGCGGCGGTGATGTAGAGCCCTACCGCGATCGCGGTGAAGTCGGGCCTGTGGCGTTGGGTCGACAGGATGGTGGCGATGAGGCCGAAAGTGGCGACAAATTCGGAAAACGCCTGGGCCGGGCCGTCGCGCAACTTCGTGGACAGCTGCAGCACCGGCTCGCCGAACATCAGGTGCGCCACCCAGACCCCGAGAATCGCTCCGATAACCTGGGCGGCGACGTAACCTGCGCCCGCCCCCCAGCCGGTGTCTCTGCGCAGCGCCATGACCAGGGTGACCGCCGGATTGAAGTGAGCGCCCGAGAGGGGGCCGAAAACGGTAATCAGGACAATCAGGCCGGCGCCGGTCGCCAGGGTATTGCCAAGTAGGGCCAGAGCGACATTGCCGCCCGCCAACTGCTCGCCCATGACCCCCGAGCCGATGACGATGGCGAGGAGCATACCCGTCCCGATCGCCTCCGCGGCCAGGCGGCGGGATAGGGAGGCGGTCAAGCGCCCACGTCTTTCGTCTTGCCGATAGCTTCAAGCCGGCGTTGCAGAGACATCCCGTCGAGGCTCTCCATCGGCAGGCTGGTGAAGATGTTGATGCGGTTCCACAGCATCCGGTAGGCGTCGGCGAAGGCGAGCGCGATCTCGGCGTCGTTGCCGGTCGCCGCGGCGGGATCGGGCAAGCCCCAGTGGGCGCTCATCGGCTGGCCGGGCCAGATGGGACAGACTTCGTTGGCGGCATTGTCACAGACAGTGAAGACGAAATCGAGCTTCGGCGCGCCCGCCGCGGCGAACTCTTCCCAGTTCTTCGAGCGCAGGGCGTCCGTAGGATAGTTATAGTTTTCAAGGAGATGGAGGGCGTGGGGATTGACCTCGCCCTTCGGCATCGATCCGGCCGACCAGGCCTTGAAGCGCCCCGCGCCCAGGCGATTGAGGATCGCCTCGGCGAGGATCGAACGCGCCGAGTTGCCGGTGCAGAGGAACAGGCCATTGAGTGGCGCGGGGGCGTCCTTGCCGGTCATTGGGGTCTCCCTAGGCTGGGCAGCAAGCGGCCCGATTGGCCAGCTCAGTGATGGGCGCGCAAACCTCGGGTCGGCCGCCGCAACAGTCCTGCATGAGAAAGGCGAGCAGGCCGGCCATCTGCGCATAGGCCGCCGCATAGATGATCGAGCGGCCGTCGCGTCGGGAGGTGACCAGGTGGGCGTGGTTCAGAATATTGAGATTGGCCGACAGGCTGTTGGGCAGGACGTCCAATTGGCGGGCGATCTCGCCGGCGGAAAGCCCTTCGCGGCCGGCTTCGACCAGCAGGCGGAAAACGGCCAGACGCCCTTCATGGGCCAGGGCGGAAAGGGTACCGGTCGCTGATTGCAGGTCCATACTTCCATATTACTGGAAATATACGACAGTTAGAAGACGCCTTTCCCTCCCGCTCGTCGGGAGGGTGGATCGTCACACTGCGCCGAGACGGGTGGGCGAGTCGGAACGGCCGGTTGCCCCCCCCTGGCCGCTACGCGCCCTGTCCCCCCCGACAAGCGGGAGGGAAAGAGGGATTAACTCCCCGCGCCCAACTTCTTCGCCACGTCCTCGAGTTGCTCGAGCGTCTGGTAGTGGATACGCAGCGAGCCCTTGCCGCCCTTGTCCTTGATCTCGACTTTCAGACCGAGGGCGTCGGCGAGGCGTTTTTCAAAAGCCTGGGTGTCGACAGACTTCAGGGTCGTGGCGCGCGGCGCGCGGCCCTTGGCGATGGCCTCGGTTTCGCGGACGTTCAGGCCCTGCTCGACAATGCGCATCGCCATGGCCTCGGGATTGTCGGCCCCCAATACCGCGCGCGCATGACCCGCGGTCAATTTACCAGACAATACAAGGTCTTGAACCGTTTTTGGCAAAGCCAGAAGCCGCACGGTGTTGGCCACGTGGCTGCGGCTCTTGCCGATCGTGCCGGCAATCTCTTCCTGGGTGCGGCCGAAGGCGTCCATCAGATTGCGATAGCCCTGCGCCTCCTCGATGGCGTTGAGGTCCGCGCGTTGAACATTCTCCAGTATGGCGATTTCGAGGGCTTCGGCGTCATCAAGCTCGCGGACCACGATGGGCAACTCGCGCAGGCCTGCCCGCTGCGCCGCCCTCCAGCGCCGCTCGCCGGCGACGATCTGGTACTCACCCTCGGCCCCGGCCACCGGCCGCACGAGGATCGGCTGCAAGAGGCCCTTGCTGCGAATAGACTCGGCCAGTTCGTCGATCTCGGCCTCGCCGAAGACGCGCCGCGGCTGATCGGGGTTGCGGCGGATCAGCTCGATCGGCGCAAGGCGCCGTCCGTCGCCGAACGGCGAGGCGGCCAGCACAGCCGGGTCCTGGGTTTCTCCCAGCAGTGCCGCCAGCCCCCGGCCCAATCCTCGTTTTTGATCGCTCATCTGCTTTTCGCTCCGAAATCCCTCAGGCCGCGCGCGCCTGGCGGGCCCTTTCCTGAGTGACGAGTTCACGGGCGAGCTGCAGATAGGCCTGGCTGCCCGCGCAGGCCAGGTCGTAGATCAGCGCCGGCTTGCCGTGACTTGGCGCCTCGGAAACCCTGACGTTTCTTGGGATTTTCGTCTGATAGACCACCTCGCCGAAGTGGGCGCGGACATCGCTCTCCACCTGGCCCGAAAGGCTGTTCCGCTTGTCGAACATGGTCAGGACAATACCCTGGATTTCCAGCCGAGGATTGAGACTCGCCCTCACCGCCTCGACAGTGCGCATAAGCTGGGACAGGCCCTCCAGCGCGAAGAACTCGGCCTGCAGCGGCACCAGCACCGCGTCGGCCGCGGCCATCGCGTTGACGGTGAGCACATTGAGCGACGGCGGGCAGTCGATCAGCACATAGGTAAAGCGCGCCTCACCCTCGGCCTCCCGCAACGGCCCCAGCGCATCCTTCAGGCGGTAGGAGCGGTGCGTGTCATTGGCCAGCTCCAACTCGACGCCGGACAGATCCGGATCGGAGGGCGCGATAAAAAGCCCGGTGATCGCCGTCGGCAGCGCCGCTTCGGTCAGTGAGTTGTCGCCCAGGATGACGTCATAGCTGGTGATCTTGCGATCGGCCCGCGGGATGCCCAAACCGGTTGTAGCGTTGCCCTGCGGGTCGAGATCGATGACCAGCACCCGCTCGCCGATGGCCGCCAGGGCCGTGGCGAGATTGATCGCCGTGGTGGTCTTGCCCACCCCGCCCTTCTGGTTGGACACCGACAAAACGCGCAAGGCTTTAGCGGGCACGGACGCCTCCCTTGACCACCACGAGCCGGCCGGACGCGTCGCTCAGACTGGGCTTCAGGCTGTAGTCGAAGGTCCAGCGGGTCTTGGCCTCGAGGATTTCGGCCTCCACATCCCGCCCCTTGAAGAAATAACCCGTCGCCCCGCTCATCAGATAGGGCCGGGCATAGCCTACCAGGCGAATGAGCGGCGCGCAGGCCCGGGCGGTGACGATATCCACGGTCATTTTGAGCTCTTCGGCCCGGGCGTTGTGGACCGTGGCCGGCAGATCGAGCGTTTTGACCACCTCGTTGAGGAATACGCAGCGCTTGGTGGTGCCCTCGATGAGGTGAACGCGTGAGCCGTCGCGGCCCTTCAGCAGGATCGCCAGAACAATCCCGGGAAATCCCGCGCCCGTGCCCAGATCGGCCCAGACCTCGGCCTTGGGCTCGAATTTCAGCAACTGGGCGCTGTCCCACGCGTGACGCGGCCAGAACTCGGCCAGGGCCGAGGGGCCGACGAGGTTCATCTTCTCGTTCCACTCGGTTAGCAGCTGCTTGAACGTGGCCAGATCGGCCATGTGCGAGGGCGCGGCGGCGGCGGCGGCCTGAAAACTCGCCGCGTCTATCACCATAAGGGATTCAGGCGGCACGGGGGCGCCTGACGTGAACCAGAAGCGCGGTCAGGGCGCCGGGCGTGACGCCCTCAATTCGGCCGGCCTGGCCGAGGGTCTGCGGGCGGATGGCGGCCAGTTTGGTGCGCGCCTCGTTGGAGAGTCCGCCGACAGATGAATAGTCGAGATCCTCCGGCAGGCGCAGGTTCTCATCGCGCCGGAACGCCTCCACATCGGCGGTCTGGCGATCGAGATAGCCGGCGTAGGCCGCGTCGATTTCCACCTGTTCGCGGATAGCGGCCGGCCACTCGCCGATAGACGGCCAGACAGCGGCCAACTGATCGAATGAGATATCCGGATAGGCCAGCAGTTGGGTCAGGGAGCGGCGCTGGCCATCGGCATTGACCTTGAAACCGTGCGCGGCGGCCTCTTTCGGCGAAAGGGTGAGCTTGGCGCTCTCGGCGCGAGCAGCCTCCAGCGCCCGCGCCTTATCCGCAAAGGCTTTGGCGCGTTCGGGTCCGACGCAGCCAAGGCTTACGCCCAGGGGCGTCAGGCGCTGGTCGGCGTTGTCGGCGCGCAGGATCAGGCGGAACTCGGCGCGGGAGGTGAACATGCGATAGGGTTCGGTGACGCCCCGGGTCACCAGGTCGTCGATCATCACCCCGATGTAGCCCTGGTCGCGGGCGATGCTGACCGGCTCGGCGCCGGAAGCCGCCCGGGCGGCGTTGAGGCCCGCAATCAGGCCTTGCGCGCCGGCTTCTTCATAACCGGTGGTGCCGTTAATCTGGCCGGCCAGATAGAGGCCTGGCAGGCGCTTGACCTCGAGGGCGGGCGAAAGCTCACGCGGATCGACGTAGTCATATTCGATCGCATAGCCGTGGCGGCGGACCACCACGTTCTCAAGGCCCGGAATGGTCCGCAGAAACGCGTCCTGTGTTTCACGTGAAACAGAGGTCGAGATACCGTTCGGATAGACGGTGTCGTCGTCAAGGCCCTCCGGCTCCAGAAAGATCTGGTGGCTGGTGCGGTCGGCGAAGCGCACCACCTTGTCCTCAATGGAGGGGCAATAGCGCGGCCCGCGCCCAGTCAGCTTGCCGCCATAGACGGCCGATTCCGACAGGCGGTCGGCGATGATCCGGTGGGTCTCTTCCGTGGTGTAGGTGACGCCACAGGCGACCTGCGGATTGGTGATTTCCTTGGTCAGGAAGGAAAACGGCACGGGATCGGCGTCGGCTTCCTGCCGCTCCAGCTCGTTCCAGGCGATGGACGAGCCGACCAGCCGCGCCGGCGTACCCGTCTTCAGGCGGCCCATGGCCAAACCCAGGCCATAAAGCCGGTCGGAAAGCCCGATCGACGGCGCCTCGCCGACCCGGCCGGCCGCCGTGCGCTCCTCGCCGCAATGGATGACGCCCTTGAGGAAGGTGCCGGTAGTCAGCACAGTGCGCAGCGCGCCATAGGTTTGGCCGCCGGCCCCGACCGCGCCGGCGACGACGCCGTCCTTAACGATCAGGTCTTCGACCGCGTCGGCGACGATTTCCAGATTGGGATAGTCCGCCAGCTCGGTCTGCACAGCCTGGCGATACAGTTTGCGGTCGATCTGCGCCCGGGGGCCGCGCACGGCCGGTCCGCGCGAGCGGTTGAGCATGCGGAACTGAATGCCGGCCGCATCGGCCATCCGGCCCATCAGCCCGTCCAGCGCATCGATTTCCCGGACCAGATGGCCTTTGCCCAGGCCGCCGATAGCCGGGTTACAGCTCATTTCGCCTATGGTTTCGACCTTGTGGGTGAGCAACAGGGTGCGCGCGCCAAACCGCGCCGCGGCCGCCGCCGCTTCACACCCGGCGTGTCCGCCGCCAATAACAATGACGTCCCAGGAGGCCATGCGGCGGCTTATACGGTCAGGGGCGTCGAAGAGTCGAGCTTGACCGGTGTTTCACGTGAAACATCGCCGGCGTGGCGCCGCTCGAGCGGGCTATTTCCCGATGCAGAATTTCGCGAACACGGCGCCAAGCACCTCCTCGGCGTCGATCCGGCCGGTGATGCGCCCCAGCGCCCGGGCGGCAAGGCGGACGTCCTCGGCGGCGAGCTCGACTTGCCGAGCCGAGAGGGCGGCAGCCAGACGCTCCCGCGCCACGATCAAGCTCTCGACGTGGCGCTGACGCGTGACGGCCGGAAAGTCGCGAGCGGAGAGGGCAGCGATAACTTCCTCCTCAAGTGCAGAAACAAGATCCGCCATCCCCCGCCCGTCCGAGGCGGAAACCGGCAGGATCTTCAGCCCGACAAAATCAGCCAACTCACTGGCTTCGGCGCCGTCCGGGCCCATCGCCAGGTCGGCCTTGTTGAGCAACAGGAAATCACCGGCCCTGGTCAGATCATGGGCGTGCCGCCACGCGGCGCTTGACCCGGCGCCATCGACAACCCACAGGCGCAAATCCGCCTGCGCCGCCCAGGCCCGCGCGCGGCGCACGCCCTCGGCTTCGATGGCGTCGTCGCTCTCACGAACTCCGGCCGTGTCGGCGAGGATGACCTTGTAGCCGCCGATCACCCGCGGAGCCTCGATCACATCGCGCGTTGTGCCCGGCGTCGCCGTCACAATCGCCGCCTCGCGCTCTATCAAGGCATTGAACAGGCTCGACTTTCCGGCGTTGGGTGCGCCAATCACGGCAATGCGGAAGCCTTCCCGCACCCTTTGCCCGCGGGCCTGGTCCGCAAGGGCGCCGTCCAGCTGGCCTAGCAGGCCTTCCAGCGCCGCCCGCGCCGCATGATCCACATCCGGCGGCACCTCCTCATCCGGGAAATCCACCGCCGCTTCGAGCAGGGACAGGCTCTCGATCAGCGCGGCACGCCAGGCTTCGTGGGTTCGCGACAGCGCCCCGCCGAGCTGATCGAGAGCCTGCCGCGCCTGGCCGCTGGTTTCCGCGTCGATCAGGTCGGCGACGCCCTCGGCCTGGGCAAGGTCGAGCTTGCCGTGTTCGAACGCCCTTCGGGTGAACTCGCCGGGCTCGGCGGGCTGGCCCAGGGCGAGCAGCCGCGTGCTGACGGCTTCGACCACTGCCGCGCCCCCGTGCAGATGCAGTTCAGCGCAATCCTCGCCCGTGTAGCTCTCGGGGCCCGGAAACCACAGCACCAGCGCCTGGTCGAGCGTTTGGCCGCCTGCATCCTTCAAAGTGCGCAAACTCGCCCGCCGCGCCGCCGGAACCCGGCCGGCCAAGGCCTGCAGCGCCTCGCGCGTCCCCGGTCCCGACAGGCGGATGACCGCCACAGCCGACCGCCCTGCCGCGGTGGCCAGCGCAAAGATGGTCTCGTTCGCCAAGGGCTACGGCTTGCCGACGGCGGCGCCCATCAGCTTCATGAACTGCTCCTGCGCCTGGCCGCCGAAGGTGAACCAGTTTTTCATCATCTCCTCGGGCTGCAGGGCGTTGATGTTCTCAGCCATCTTTTTCTTCATCTCATCGACCATGAAGTCGTTGAGGACGCTCACGTCCGGCAGGCCCATGAAGGCGCGGGCCTCTTGCGGGGTGCAGTCGATGTCGATGGTCACTTTCACGGGGTCACACTCCGGGCTTGCCGATGATGTCACTCTCTGGATAACCCTAGTTGAGCAATTGACAAAGGGAGAGCAGGCCATGGGTGAATACCGCACGATCAAAGGCAAGGACGGGTCATTCCAGGCCTATGTCGCCACGCCGGCGGGCAGCGCCAAGGCCGGAGCCGTCGTAGTCCTGCAGGAGATCTTCGGGGTCAACGCCGTGATGCGCGGCGTCACCGACGGCCTGGCGGCCGAGGGCTTCCTCGCCATCTGTCCGGACCTCTTCTGGCGCATCAAGCCGGGCATCGACATCACTGACCAGACGCCCGAGGAATGGAAACAGGCCTTCGACCTGTTCGGCAAGTTCGACGCCGAGGCGGGCGTCGAGGACATCAAGGCGACCATCGCCGCGATCCGGTCCGATCCGGGCTGCAACGGCAAGGTCGGCGCGGTGGGCTATTGCCTGGGCGGCAAGCTCGCCTTCCTGTCGGCGAGCCGGACGGATTCGGACGCTTCGGTCGGCTATTACGGCGTCGGCCTCGAAAACCTGCTGGATGAGGCCGCCAATATCAAAAAGCCGCTGATGCTCCACATCGCCGACGTCGATTCCTTCCAGACCCCGGCGGCGCGCGAGGCCATCGACGCCGGTCTGAAAGGCCACGCCCAGGTCACCGTCCACCACTACCCCGGCCGGGACCACGCCTTCGCCCGTCCGGGAGGGGAGCATTACGACGCTGGAGACGCCAAACTGGCCAACGACCGCACGCGGGCGTTCTTCAAACAGAATCTCGCCTAGCGGCGCGAGCCGCAAGAAAAATAAGTACACGGAGGTCACGGAGCCCCCGGGCGAGCCCGAGGGCACACACGGAGATCACAGAGTTTTCGGAGCATGCCCAGACCCTCCGTGTCCTCCGTGTCTTCTCCGTGATCTCCGTGTGCTTATTTCAAGGCGCGCCAAAGCGCGCAGGGAGTTTTAAAATGCTGGCCATTGAAGCGGAAACGACCGGCGGGCCGGAGGTTTTGCGGGTGATCGAGAGGCCCGTGCGGGATCCGGGACCCGGCGAGATCCGCATCCGGCATACGGCCATCGGCCTGAACTTCATCGACACCTATCAGCGCACCGGCCTCTATCCCGTGCCGATGCCCGCCGTCCTCGGCCTCGAAGCCGCCGGCATCGTCGAGGCGGTGGGCGAGGACGTCACCCGCTTCAAAGAGGGCGACCGCGCCGCCTACGCCAACGGGCCGATTGGCGCCTATTCGGAGGCCCACTGCGTGCCGGCCACCCGCGCGGTGCATGTGCCGGACGCGGTTTCGCTGGAGACCGCCGCCGCCGCCATGCTGAAAGGCATGACCGCCGAGTTCCTGGCCCGCCGCTGTTTCCCGGTTCGGGCCGGGCAGACGATCCTGGTTCACGCAGCGGCCGGCGGGGTGGGACAGATACTGACCCAATGGGCGACGCACCTGGGCGCCACCGTCATCGCCACGGCGGGCGGGGAGGAAAAGCTGGCCCTGGCCCGGTCCGTGGGGGCCAAACATACGATCGACTATCGCACCGAAGATGTCGCCGCCCGTGTGCGCGAGTTTACGGATGGCAAGGGCGTGCCGGTGGCCTACGATTCTGTAGGTGCGGCGACGTTTGAGGGCACACTGGGCTCGCTCGCCCCGCGCGGGATGTTTGTCAGTTTCGGCAATGCGTCAGGGCCAGTTCCCCCCTTCGCGCCGCTGCGGCTGCAGCAGGGCGGCTCGCTGTTCTTCACGCGTCCGACGCTTTTCCACTACGTTGCGACGACCGAGGAACTGGATGCGAGCGCTGCGGCGCTGTTCGAGGTGATTTCGTCCGGCGCGGTGAGGGTGGCGATCGGCCAGACGTTTCCGCTGAAGGAGGCCCGCGCCGCGCACGAAGCCCTAGAAGGCCGGAGAACGACGGGGTCGACCTTGCTGATTCCGTAAATCTATCGCTTGTCCCCCGCGAAGGCGGGGATCCAGCGGAAATTCAACTCCAGAACTCGTGACGGTGGATGGGCCGGATGGGTCCCCGCCTTCGCGGGGAAACTCGGATTTAGATTGGACTCACGTCACCTGCGTCATGCGCTGGTAGGCCGGCCGGTCGACGACGCGTTTCAAATACTCGAGCACCGTCTCGGGGATCAGGTGTTTGAGTTCGAAGACATCGATGGCGGCCAGGTTGACGCCATAGCCCACCGAAATGTCCGCCAGGGTGAAGGTGTCGCCCGCCATATAGCGGCCTTCATCCAGCCGCTGGGCGACAACGCCGATGCGCTTGCCGAAGCCGGTGCGGACCGCGTCCATGGTGAAGTTCTTTTTCTGGTCGTCCGGCGCCCGGAACATGGTGGCGATGATCGCGTTCAGGGGCCCGGCCAGGGTGGCCTCGCCGAACACCAGCATCTGGCGGTATTGCCAGTGGTTCGGATGATCATCCGGCAGGGCTAGCGGCGTCGGGCCGTAGGTAGCCGCGATGTATTCCATGATGGTGATGGACTCGAACAGCACCACATCGCCGTCGATCATCAGCGGCACGGTTTCGGCCGGGTTGTGCTTGAGGAACTCCGGCGGCTTGGGCGCGCCCAGCACCAGGGACACGGTCTCGTAGGGAGCGCCCATCTCTTCCAAAAGCCAGATGGCCCGGTTCGAGCGGCTGCGCGGCGCGTGGTAGATCTTCAGCATTTGAAACACCTCACCTGTTGCGCAGCAACGGGAGAGGGGGACCCACTCCCCCGCCGCCGCGGGGGAATTACGTATTCATCGACTGGAAGAATTCGCCATTGGTCTTGGTCTGGCGCAGTTTCTCCAGCAGGAATTCGATCGCGTCCTGCGGGCCCATCGGGTTGAGGATGCGGCGCAGCACATAGGTCTTCTGCAACTCATCGCGCGGGGTGATCAGCTCTTCCTTGCGGGTGCCGGATTTCAGCACGTCCATGGCCGGGAAGATGCGCTTGTCGGCGACCTTGCGGTCGAGCACGATTTCCGAGTTGCCGGTGCCCTTGAACTCTTCGAAGATCACCTCGTCCATGCGGCTGCCGGTATCGATGAGGGCGGTGGCGATGATGGTGAGTGAGCCCCCCTCCTCGATGTTCCGCGCCGCGCCGAAGAAGCGCTTGGGCCGCTGCAGGGCGTTGGCGTCAACACCGCCGGTCAGCACCTTGCCCGATGACGGCACCACGGTGTTGTAGGCGCGGCCAAGCCGGGTGACGCTATCCAGCAGGATGACGACGTCGCGCTTGGTCTCGACCAGGCGCTTGGCCTTTTCAATAACCATTTCAGCAACTTGTACGTGCCGTGTGGCCGGTTCGTCGAAGGTCGAAGCGATGACCTCGCCCTTCACCGTGCGCTGCATGTCGGTGACTTCCTCGGGCCGCTCGTCGATCAGCAGCACCATCAGATAGCATTCGGGGTGGTTGGTCTCGATCGACTTGGCGATGTTTTGCAGCATCACGGTCTTGCCGACCCGCGGCGGGGCGACGATCAGGCAGCGCTGGCCCTTGCCGAGCGGGGCGACGATGTCGATCACCCTCCCTGAGCGGTCCTTCACGGTCGGGTCGGGCAGCTCCATGGTGAAGCGCTCGTCCGGATAGAGCGGGGTCAGGTTGTCGAAGTGGACCTTGTGGCGGACGTTGTCGGCCGGCTCGAAATTGACCACCGTCACGCCGGTCAGGGCGAAATAGCGCTCGCCTTCGCGGGGCGCGCGCACGGCGCCGTCGACAGTGTCGCCGGTTTTCAGGCCGAATTTCCGGATCTGCGAGGGCGAGACATAGATGTCGTCCGGGCCGGGCAGATAGTTGGCCTCAGGTGAGCGCAGGAAGCCGAAGCCGTCAGGCAGCACTTCCAGGGTGCCGGAGCCGGAGATCTCCACGCCTTCGTCGGCCAGCGACTTCAGGATTGCATAGAGCATGTCCTGCTTGCGCATGGTGTTGGCGTTTTCGATCTCCAGGTTCTCGGCGAAGGCCTGGAGGTCGGCGGGGGACTTATCCTTCAGCGCCTGCAGCGACATGGTCTTCAGACCTTGCGCGGCGATGTAGAGGCTGGCGGCCGAAGGCTCGTCCGGACCCTCCGGTTCGGCCTCGGGCGCAGTGGGCGAGGCCTCGGCCGAGGTGTCGACATCGGGGTCTTCGTTGGGGATCATTTCGTCTTCAGACATGGATCAATACTCGTTTGAATTGGCATACAGACCTGGCCCGCGGGCCATGGGGCATCGCGGGCGTCAGATCGGGAATTGGTTTGCGCCGAAGCGCGAAGGGGGAAACCGGCGGGTCCCTCGGCGAACAAGCGCCCGGGGCCGGTTAGAGAAAGGACCTCACCGGAACCACGAATAGGGGGTCGGGGTCAAGGATTTCCCGCGAAGTTGCCCACCCGGCCGTCGCTACGCGACGTCCACCCTCCCGATAAATGGGAGGGAAATGAGTGCTTTCCCTCCCGCTTTTCGGGAGGGTGGCTCGCCGAAGGCGAGACGGGTGGGCGACTACCGGGCCGCGGCTTTCGGCTGGCTCGCCGCCTTGTCGGCCGCTCTTGCCCCGGCCAGCACGCCTTCCAGCGCATAGTTCCCCTCATGGCAGGCGTATTCGTAGACGCCGGTCGAGCGCTGGAACTCGTATTCGCCGCCCCAGGGCTGGTCCCACATGGTCGGGTCGCGCGCCTCGAACTGATAGAGCAGCCGGTTCGGCCCCACCCGCCTGAACTTCTCGATCATGGTCAGGTTCGCGCTCGAGCCATTCAGGTTGGTGCTGGCCGGGAAGTTGGTGGTCTCCACCACCAGGGTGTCGCCCTCATAATGGCCGATGGAATCGCCATAGTACGGCCGCACGCCGTCCGTCCGGTGCTTGCCGTTGATGCGGACGATGCGCACGTCGTGGACCATCTCCACCCAGATGGCGACCGTGTCCTTGCCCTGCACGAACTGATAATTGTTGTTGTAGAGCTGGCTCAGCATGATCGGCCCCGTCGAGCGGCCGAAGCTCATGATGCAGCGCATGGCCAGGCCCACGTCCTCGGGGTTGGCGTACTGGCCGCCGCCGCCGCCGCCGCCGCCTCGGCCGCCGCCTCCGCGGGCGGGAACAGGCGGGGAAATGCCTTCGCCCTCCTCCACCGCCACAGGACCGCGCCCGGCGCGGGGGGCCCCGGCCTTGGGCGCCGGCACGCGGCCGTTGGCGGGGTAGGTGATCAGGCTCGTCCGCGCCTCGCCGCCCACCCGCATGAAGTGGTCGCCCGGATCGGTCCAGCCGGCGTTGTAGCCGCACGCCACCCCCGTCGAGCCGCCCCGGCATTCGTCGAGCGTGTCGGGCCCCTTGGCCAGCTTGGCCCAGTTCTCCTGCACCTTGGGATCGGTCGGCGCGTTGATGCGCTTGTTGCGGACGGCGGTGTCGCCCTCGACCTGGCGCACCTCGTCCTCGGTGTAGGCCCGCCGGTCGCCGAACTTGGTCTGCCGCTCCAGCGGCGTCATGGTGCTGTTCTCCCAGAACCCCCCGATATCGGGCCGGCCGTCCGAAAGGCGCGGGGCCTTCCAGGCGGATTTCGCCGGGGCGGCCTTGGCCGGCGCCTTCGCCGCCGTCTGCGACAGGGCCACCGCCGGCGCGATCGCGAGGATGAGCGCCGCGGCAACGCCCAGCTGGATTCTGTTGGTCATTATCATCCCTTCCCTTGAGGATTGGGCGGGAGGTTATACCGGGTCGCGGGGCTTGTCAGCGGGCGGGCGCCTATAACGGTTTCATGTCCCCGTTCAAAATCGCGGACATTGCAAACCGCTACGGCCGAGAGCGCTTTTCGTCGTACTCACGCAATAAGGCGTAAGCCATGGCGGTGACGAAGATGGTCACTACCAGACCGTAACCCACCAGCGCCTCACCACTGGCCAGATAGACGGGTACCTTCCAGGGGAACGCAAATCGGTGAAGCGCGTCGGGCGCGCGCGCCATTCTCGGGACATAGAACCAACCCCAGCACCAGAACGCTGCAAATGATAGCGCGGCAACAGTGCCGCAGATCAGACGCGCGAGGCGCGTGGCCCTCACCTTCATGTGGTTCCTCGCCGCCCCTACTTCACCCCCATCGTCGCGCAGAGGACGATGATCACAGCGGCCACGAATGGCAGCTCGTTGGTGGCGCGCCAGTATTTCTCGGACCGGGCGCTGGTCCCGGCGGCGAGGCGCGTCCGGGCGCGGCCCAAATAGTGGTGCCAGGTGGTCAGGAAGACGATGCCCGCCAGCTTCGCGAGCATGGCCGGGAGCAGCAGGAAGTCCCAGCCCATGCGCTGGCTGTCGACATAGATCAGCGTCAGCCCGAACAGCCAGGCGGCGATCATCGCCGGGTTCATGATGATCCGGTAGAGCTTGCGCTCCATCTGTTCGAAATAGTCGCGGGCCATGTCCGAGCCCTGGCCGGCGCGGGTGTGGTAGGCGAACAGGCGCGGCAGATACATCAGCCCCGCCATCCAGGCGATCACCGACAATATGTGCAGGCCTCGCCAGAGGTCGTAGTGCTGGATCAGAAAATCCGTCATCCGATCAGCCCCTCCCGGGCGGGACATATCGGCCCGCAGGCCTCACAGGTCCACCCCTTGCCCGGCGCAACGGCGGCGTCGGAGCTGAGGGCGCCTTCGACCAGGTCGGCGAGGGAGGTGGTGAAGGTTTTGTCGAGGCTCAGCGTCGGAATGCGGGTGTAGGCGGAACATCCCAGGGCCTCGGCCTGGCCTTTATAGTCATGGTCCAGTTCGATCAGGGTCTCAACGTGTTCGGAGACGAAGGCGATGGGAACAACGATGACGCCAAAGCCCTTGTCGGTGGCGGTCGCAATCGCCTCGACCGTCGAGGGGCCGATCCATTTCAGGGGGCCCACCCGGCTCTGGTAACAGACCGCGTGGTCAACCTTGCCACCGAGCGCCTTGACCACAGCGGCCGCCGTCGCCTCGACCTGCTTTTGGTAGGGATCGCCGCCGGCGATAGTCTTTTCCGGCAGGCCGTGGGCCGAGAACAGCACTTTCATCGGGCCCTTCGCGCCGTTGAGGGCGGCGGCGATCAGATCGGCGTGGGCCTTGACGAAGCTTGGCTCGGCCGGATAGCAGCAGACCTCGCGGGTGCGCCCAGGGCCCCTGTAGGCCCTGGTCCAGGCGTTCACCGACGAGCGGGTCGTCGCCGTGGAATACTGCGGATAAAGCGGCAAAAGCACGATCTCATCGGGCGCGAAGTCGGCGACCAACCGGGCGGCGTCAGCAGTCAGCGGATCCCAGTAGCGCATGGCGATGAACGTGCGGACCTGATCACCCTTCCGGCGCTTGCCCAGCGCCGCCGCTAGGGCCTCGGCTTGACCTTGGGTTTCCTTGAGCAGCGGCGAGGCGCCGCCCATCATCGCATAATTCAGGGATGAGGTCTTGGCCCGGCGGGTCGAAATCACCCGCGCCAGGATCTGCCGGAAGGGCGCGGGTATGCTGATGATGGCCGGGTCGGAGAACAGGTTCTGCAGGAACGGCTGCACAGCCTTGAGGGAGTCCGGACCCCCGAGGTTGAACAGAACGACGGCGATTTTAGCCATGCCGCCTACACCCCCAACTGGCTTCATTTTCTACCGATCGTCCCCGCGAAGGTGGGGATCCATCCGAGTTCACCACACACAGTGAACGTGAATTCTGGTTCGCATGGGTCCCCGCCTTCGCGGGGATAATCGGTGTTCGGGGGCTCACTTCATCCCCCCGTGATGCGGGAAAGGGCCCGCTCGATGTGGGGAATGGGCGTATCGGGCAAAAGACCGTGTCCAAGGTTGAAAATGTAAGGCCCCGAGGCCCACTGCTCGATCAGCTGGTCGACCCGCGCGTCCAGCGCAGGTCCGCCGGCGCGCAGCAGCAGGGGGTCGAGATTGCCCTGGATAGTCTTGATTTTCTGGATGCGCCGGCCAGCCGCGGCGTCGGCCCCGACATCGAGCGCCACGCAATCGACGCCCGACTTGGCGGCGTAGAGTTCGGCGAGGCTCGAAGCCCCGCGCGGGAAACCGATGATGGGGCCGGTCACGCCGGCGGCGCGCAGGCCCTCGACGATACGTTTGTGGGGGCCGATGACAATGCGTTCGAACAGGTCTTCCGGCAGGTTCTCCGCCCAGCTTTCGAAAATCTTCAGCACCTGGGCGCCGGACCTGGCCTGCATGGCCATGTAGCGCACCGTGCCCTCGACCAGCACGTCGAGCAGGGCGTCCAGCTCTTTTGGGTTGGTATAGGCGTAGGTCCTGGCCTTTTCCCGATCGGACGAGCCGCCTTCCAGCATATAGGTCGCTACCGTCCAGGGCGCCCCGGCGAACCCGATCAGGGCGCGTTCCGGCTCCAGCTTGGCGCGGACGATTTTCAGGGTTTCTCCGACGGCGGAAAGACGATCGGTCGAAGCATCCAGCTCGGCCCGCAGTTTCTCGATCGGGGGCAGCGCGGCGAGTCTCGGCCCTTCGCCGGCCTCGAACCAGACGTCCTGGCCCAGGGCGCGGGGCAAAAGCAGGATGTCGGCAAAGACGATGGCGGCCGAGAGCGGAAACCGCCGCATGGGTTGCAGGGTGGCTTCCGCCGCCTTTTCCGGGTCCAGGCAAAAGCTGATGAAGTCGGGCGTCGTCTCCCGCAAGGCCCGGTATTCCGGCAGGGTTCGGCCCGCCTGACGCATGAACCACACGGGCGGGCGGGCCAGGGTTTCACCGGAAAGGGCGCGGAGCAAGGTCGGGATCGAACTCATGGCGCCCTTAAAGCCCGGCAAGCCGTCGCTCTCAAGGCCCGATCGGTTCGGAACGGGGGACCGGGGAGCTAATCTTCTTCCTTAAGAAAGTCTTAAAAATAGATCGGGAGAGGTAGTGTGACCCTGGCAAACCGGGGAAAACCCGATTGGCGCCAAAGTCACACGTCGTCCGCTCACAAGACTCCCAAGGCCTGTGAAGAACCGGGAGAACCTGTCAGGGGCCAGAAATTAAACAGGGATTGCCGGCCTCGCAGTGGGAATAAGTCTGTGGATTCCCAGGACAGGGAAAGACCCGCCCAACCCTTGTTCGCCCTGTGTGGATTCGGGGAGAACCGGCGCACCTATGGGCTCACCCATACAGGCTGACCCTGAAGCGGCTCACGACAACCGCCCGGCCGGGGGACAAGCCCCCATTCCGTTAAGACCTCGTTAACCTTCTTTACCCACCCGCCGTGGACAACTTGGCCGCCAGGCCCGAAATAGAGGCCATGACCGCGAACCGCCTCGCCACCTATTTCCATATCCATCTGGTGTCCGATTCCACCGGCGAGACCCTGAACGCGGTGGCCAGAGCCGTCTGCGCCCGCTTTGACGATGTCCTGCCCATTGAACACATCTATCCCCTGGTGCGCTCGGAAAAGCAGCTGGCGCGCGTGATCGAGGAGATCGAGGCCGCGCCCGGCGTCGTGCTCCACACCATCATCGACATGGGTTTGCGCGAGCGGCTGGAAAAGGCCTGCGCCAGCCTGGAAGTGGACTGCATGGCCGCGCTCGATCCTCTGACCGCCGCCATGGGCCGCTATCTGGGCGCCTCGGTGTCGAGCAAGGTCGGCGCCCAGCACGCCCTCGACAACGATTATTTCAACCGCATGGCCGCCCTGAACTACGCCATCGCCCACGACGACGGCCAGTCGACCAATGATCTCGACAATGCCGACGTGGTGCTGGTCGGCATCTCGCGCACCTCGAAAACGCCGACCTGCATCTATCTCGCCCATCGCGGCGTGAAGGCGGCCAATGTGCCGCTGGTGCCGGGCGCGACCCTGCCGGAAGGGCTGACAACCTTGAAGCGGGCCATGGTGGTCGGCCTCACCGCCTCGCCCGACCGGCTGCTGCAGATCAGGCGTAACCGTCTGTTATCGCTGAAGGAAGAGCGTGAAAGCGCCTATGTCGACGCCGAGGCCGTGCGCGATGAGGTGATTGCCGCCCGCCGGCTCTATGAGCGACATGGCTGGCCGGTGATCGATGTGACCCGCCGCTCGGTGGAGGAAACCGCGGCGGCCATCGTCAACCTGCTCACCGCCGGCCGCGGCAAGGTCGAGATCCTGTCATGACCGGTCTGATCCTGGCCTCGCAAAGCCGGGTCCGCGCCGACCTGTTGCGCGCCGCCGGTGTTACCTTCGAAACCGCCTCACCCGACGTCGATGAGGATGCCGTCAAGGCCGCGCTCGCCCACGCCAGCGCGCGCGAGATCGCCGGCGTGCTGGCCGATCGCAAGGCGCTCGCCCTGGCAGTCTACGGCCGGGGCGACGGATTGGTCATCGGGGCGGACCAGACCCTCGAATACGAAGGCCGCCTGTTCGACAAGGCGGCAAGCCGGGAAGATGCGCGCGTGCGGCTGTGGCTGCTGCGCGGCCGCACCCACAATCTGCATTCGGCGGTCAGCCTGGCGCGCCAGGGAACCGTAATCTGGCGCGAGACCGTGACCGCCAGCCTGACCATGCGGGATTTTTCGGAAGCCTGGCTGGAAGGTTATCTCGACCGTAACCCCGCCGTCCTATGCTCCGTCGGCTGTTACCAGTTGGAAGGCGAAGGCGTGCAGCTCTTCTCCCGCATAGACGGCGACTATTTCGCGATCCTCGGTCTGCCGCTGACGGGCCTGCTGGAAGCCCTGCGCCGCGAGGGAGCGCTTCGCGAATGATCCGCGCCGGCGTGGTGGGCTCTCCCGCCAAACACAGCTTAAGCCCGCTGATCCACACCGCCTGGCTGCGGGCGGCGCGGATCGACGGCCAGTACGGCCTTTACGATATTGCCGAGGGCGGCTTCGCCGACTTTCTGAAACAGTCGATCGACCAGGGCCTGCGCGGGGTGAATGTCACTCTGCCGTTCAAGGAGCAGGCGCTGAACGCGGCGGATGAAGCCAGCGAAATCGCCAAGGCCGCCGGCGCGGCAAACCTGTTGATCTTCGAGGCCGGCGGCATCCGGGCCGGCAATACCGATGGCGAGGGCCTGCTCTTTGCCCTGGCCAGCCAGGCGCCGCACGTCAAACTATTGGACCGGCCCGTGGTGCTGCTGGGCGCCGGCGGGGCGGCCAAGGGCGCGGCCGCGGCGCTGGCCCGGGCCGGCGCCGCCGAGATCCGCATCGTCAACCGCACGGCCGCGAGAGCCGAACAGCTGGCGGTCGATCTGATGATGGACTTCGACGCCGACATCCGCCGCTGCGAGTTGGAGGACGCGCTGGAGGGCGCGGGCCTGCTGATCAACGCCGCCACCGCCGGCCTCGGCGGCCATGACGACCGGACGCTCGACCTGTCGCTCGCCCCCGACGACATGGTGGTGATGGACATGGTCTATTCGCCGCTGGTCACCCCGCTGCTGGCCCGGGCCCGGGACCGCGGGCTGCAGATCGTCGATGGTCTTGAAATGCTGATCGGCCAGGCCATTCCCTCGTTCGAGGCCTTCTATGGCCAGCTGCCGCCGCGCGATGTGGATGTCCGGGGCCTGGCGCTTGCCGAACTGGGGCGTCGCGAATGAAGGTGATCGGCCTTACCGGCTCGATCGGCATGGGCAAGTCGACCACCGCCGCCCTCTTCGAAGCCGAAGGCGTGCCGGCGCACGACGCTGACGCCGAGGTCCACGCGCTCTATGACGTCGGCGGCAAGGCGGTTGCCCTGATCGACCAGGCGTTTCCGGGGGTCGTCAAGGACGGTAAGGTGGACCGCGCGGCCCTGAGCGCCCGGGTCATGGGCGATCCGGCGGCGCTCAAATCCCTGGAGGGAATCGTCCACCCCCTGATGGGCGAAGCCCGGGCGGCGTTTTTCGAGGCAGCTCGTCAGGCCGGCAAGGACCTTGTTCTGGTCGATGTGCCGCTGCTCTTTGAGACCGGCGGCGAGGGCAGGGTCGATGTGGTGGTGGTGGTCTCGGCTCCACACGACCAGCAACGCGAGCGGGTCATGGCCCGGAGCGGCATGAGCGCGGAAAAATTCGAAGCCATCCTCGCCCGCCAGATGCCCGATGCCGAAAAGCGCCGCCGCGCCGACTACGTGATCGACACCGGCCAGGGCATCGAATCGGCCCGGGACCAGGTGAGGGCGGTGATCGCAAAGCTGCGAGTTCCGTAACGCGGCGCCAGCCGCAAGAGGAATAAAACCACAAAGGCGCGAAGGCAGATCAAGGTCGCACGAAGGGGCCTGAGCGTTTCGTCTTTTCTTTGTGAAACTCAGACTTCGTTTGTGTCTTTGTGTTTTTATTTCAAAGCGCGCCAAAGGCGCGCGGGACTCTTGAAGGCGGGCGCAAAGAAGGCCAAACCAGAGCGATGGCGCGGGAAATTATTCTGGACGTGGAGACCACGGGGCTCAGCCCGCAGGCGGGTCACCGGGTCATCGAACTGGCCTGTATCGAGCTGGTCGACTTCATCCCCACCGGCAACCACTTCCACCAGCTGATCCACCCCGAACGCGACATCGACCCCGACGCCGAGCGGGTGCACGGCATTTCCCTGGCTCAGCTGCAGGGCAAACCCAAATTCGCCGAACCGCAGATCGCCGTGGCTTTCCTGGAGTTCGTCGGCGACGCCACCCTGATCGCGCACAACGCCGCCTTCGACCGGGGCTTCATCAACTGGGAGTTGGGCCTGGCCGGCCACATGGAAATCGCCGAGCCGCGCTGGATCGACACGCTGGCCATGGCCCGCAAGAAATTTCCCGGCGCCTACAATTCCCTCGACGCGCTCTGCAAGCGCTTCAAGATTTCCCTGGCCGAGCGCGACAGGCACGGCGCCCTGATCGACTGCAAATTGCTGGCCCAGGTCTATCTGGAGCTTTGTGGCGGCAAGGAGCGTGCGCTTGATCTCTCGCCGGCCGGCGCCAGGCTTGAAATCGGCGAGGAGGCCGCTCTCGCCGCAGCCTATGGCGCGCGCCCACGGCCGCTGGCGTCTCGACTGACCCGGGAAGAGGCCGCCGCCCACGACGCCTTCGTGGCGGGCGTGCTCAAGACCGAAGCGGTCTGGCTGAAGGCGCTCTAGTCAGTTCTGCGGCGCGCCGCCGTTCTGGGCCGCGGCCAGTTCGGCCTGGCGCTGCATGAAGATGCCGCCGAAATCGATAGGATCGATGCGGAAGGGCGGGAAGCCGCCGTCGGCGGTGACATTGGCCACAATCTGACGGGCGAAGGGGAACAGGAACCGGGGGCATTCAACGGCCAGGATCGCCTGGATGTCGGCCATGGGCACATTGTCGAGCGCGAACAGACCGCCATAGACCACATCGGCCAGGAACACCGTCTCGCCCTCGCGGGTGGCCGAGGCCACCAGCTTGAGATCCACTTCGAAAAGTCCGTCTTCGCGGCCGCGAGCATTGATCTCGATATGCCGCTCGACCTTCAGGCTCGCCATGTCGCCGGTCAGCGAATTGGGCGCACGCGGATTTTCGAAGCTGATGTCGCGGACATATTGCGCCAGGATGCGCAGGCCCGGCGGGCCGCCGGCCGGGGCCGGAGCCTGATCTTCGGGGGGCGCCGCGGTTTCGGGCACGGGCTTGGGTTTCTTGGCCATGGCGTCTTTCCGTCCAGTTGCAGGCCGCGCTGCTATCACGCGACTATGGCAGGTGCAACGCTGGCTGGCGGGAGGCGTTGGAGCCCCTATATAGAAAGCGAAGTGGCCGGCCCCTTGCGCCGGCGACCGTTCCGATGGATAGCGGCCAGGTGTCACAGCTCATTACCATGATCATTTTCGCCGCGGCCGCGATCGTGGTGCTCTATCAGCTCTACGCCGTGCTGGGCCGCCGGGTCGGGCGCCAGCCCGAGGATTTGCCGAGCGCTCCCCTGACCTCGCCGGCGCTGGACGAGGCCCCCACCGAGAGCGATCCGGTCCGCCTGACGGGCCTGGCGGCGCTTCGGGCCCGCGATCCGGGCTTCGATGTCGGCAAGTTCCTTACCGGCGCGCGGGGCGCCTATGAGATGATCGTCAAGGATTTCGCCGAGGGCGACCGCGATTCCCTGAAAACCCTGCTCGCGCCCAAGGTTCTGGCCGCCTTCGAGACGGTTATCGACGCGCGCGAGGCGGCCGGGGAAACTCAAAGCGTCGAATTTATCCAGGCCCCGAGGGGTGATCTGGAGCACATCAAGGTCGACGGCGACCAGGTGTCGATCAAGGTGCGCTTCCTGGCCGAACAGCGCGTCCGCTCCAAAACCGCGGCCGGCGAAAGCGTCGATGATCGCCGCACCGCCGAAGTCTGGTCATTTGAACGTAACCTTAAGAGCCGTGATCCAAACTGGCTGCTCGTTCGAGTCGACGCAGCAGAGGCCTAAGACCCCTTATGAAGCGCTATCGTTCGGCGGCCTCAGGTTTGGCCGCCCTGATCCTTGCCGCCTGCGCCAGCACGCCGGCCCCCAAACCCGTGGCGAACGCGCCGGTTTCGGCCGCCGATCGCTCCGCGCCCCGCATCACCCGGATGGACCCGAGGCCCGCCGCCGTCCCGCCGGCCGCCGCCCCGCGCAACGCCATAGCCGCGCCGTCTTTTTCCCCTGCCGTGTATGGGCGCCCCGGCGACCTGCCGGGCTGGGAGCGGGAAGACCACGTGGCGGCGCTGACCGCCTATCAGGAAGGCTGCGCGCTCGCCCGCGAAATCGAGGCGCAGGAGACCTGCAACGCCGCGCGCCTGCTGGGCAGGGCCGATGAGCCCACCGCCCGCCGCTTTCTGGAAACCGCTTTTAGGGTCGAACCCCTGGGCGGCCCCGGTCTGCTCACCGCCTATTTCTCTCCGCAGTATGAGGCGCGCGAGACGCCGGGCGGAGAATTCATAGCCGCCGTCCGCCCGGCGCCGGCCGATCTGAAACCCGGCCAGACTTACGCCGACCGCACCACCATCGAAGACCGCCCGCCCAATGGCGCGCTCGCCTGGATGCGGGCGGAGGACCTCTTCTTCCTGCAGATCCAGGGCTCGGGCACGCTGGTCTATCCCGACGGCCACAAGATGAAGGCGGTATTCGCCGCTCACAATTCGCGAACCTTCGTTGGCATAGCCAATCCGATGCGCGACCGGGGCTTGCTTCCGGCCAACAACACCTCGGGCGATGCGATCCGTCACTGGCTGGCCGATAACCGGGGCCCCAGAGCCGCCGAGATCATGCGGCTCAATCCACGCTATGTGTTTTTCCGGCTCGAGGCCGACGACGGGGTCGAGCCGATCGGTGCGGCGGCCCTGCCGCTGCCCGCCGGTCACGCCATCGCGGTCGATCCCGGCTATCACGCCTATGGCGAGGCGATCTGGATCGACGCCTCGGCCCCAACGCTTTCCGGCGCCTTTCCGGTCTATCAGCGGATGGTCATGGCCCTCGACACGGGCGGGGCGATCAAGGGCGAAGTGCGGGCCGATCTCTATCTCGGTCGCGGCGATGACGCCGGCCGCGAAGCCGGCCGTGTGCGCCATGACCTGCGCATGTACCGCCTTGTGCCTTTAGGCAGGCGGGGGTGAGCAAGCGGCTCGCCCCGGAAGACGTGCGCCTGTGGTCGCTGGTGACCGCGACGGTGCGCCCGTTCCCGGGCCGGAAGGTTCCTGCAGCGCCGAAAGAACAGGCTGACCGCAAGGCGCCCGCCGCTCAGGTTGCCTTGCTGGCTCGCGTATCCGCGCCGCCGACCCCGCTGAAACGCTCCGGCCCGCCCGATCCGATCGAGCCGCGCCGCAAGCGGAACATCGCCCGGGGCAAGAACCCGCTGGAAGCCACCCTCGACCTGCACGGCCATGGCGAATTCGTCGCCCAGGACGCCTTGCGCGCCTTCCTTCTGCGCGCCCACGACCGGGGCCTGCGCGCCGTGCTGGTGATTACGGGACGAGGCCTGGCCGGCGGCGGCATTATTCGCCGGCGGGCGCCGGAATGGCTGGCCGCGCCGGATCTGCGCAACATCGTCGCGGGGTTTTCGGAAAGCCACCAGAAGCACGGCGGCGAAGGCGCGCTCTATGTGGCGCTGAAGCGGAAGGTGGCGGGGTAGCTACTTCCGCTCCGCCTTTTCGGCGATTCCGGATGTTCCCTCGCGGGCTTCGAGCCTGGCGGCGACTTCGTCCAGCGAAACGCCGCGCGCCTCCAGCAGCACCAGCCAGTGATAGATCAGGTCGGCGCTTTCGGCGGCGGTCTCGTCCGGCGTCGTCGCCAGCGCCGTCTCCATCGCCTCTTCCGACAGCTTTTTGGCCGCGAGCTTGGGGTCGGCCAAGAGCTTCGCCGTCCACGAGGCCGACGGATCGCCGCCCTTGCGCGAGGCGATGGTGGCGGACAGGCGCACTATGATCTCTGAGAACCGGGACATGCACCGATCCTAACCCAAACGCATCGGCAAACCAGCACCCGCCATCGCCGCCTTTGCGTCGTAGATCGATATCTCGCCGAAGTGGAAGATCGAGGCGGCCAGCACCGCGTCAGCGTGGCCATCACGGACGGCCTCAACCAGATGCTCTACCGTCCCTGCGCCGCCCGAGGCGATCACGGGAACGCCCACCGCATCAGAAATGGCCCTTGTCAGCGCGATGTCATAACCGGTCTTGGCCCCGTCGCGGTCCATGGAGGTGAGCAGGATCTCGCCCGCGCCCTTGGCGACGGCGAGCCTCGCATAGTCCACCGCATCGATGCCGGTGTCCTTGCGCCCGCCGTAGGTGAAGATGTTCCAGCCCGATCCGTCGGCGCGGGCCTTGGCGTCGATGGCGGCGACCGTCGCCTGGGCGCCGAACGCATCCGAGATGGCCGAAAGCACATCGGGGTTTTCCACCGCAGCGGTGTTGATCGAAACCTTGTCGGCCCCGGCGCGGAGCAGGCGCCGCGCGTCCTCCACGCTCCGCACCCCGCCGCCGACGCCGACCGGCATGAAACAGACCTCGGCGGTGCGGGCGATGACGTCGAGAATGGCGCCCCGGCCCTCGTGGCTGGCGGTGATGTCGAGGAACATCAGCTCATCAGCCCCGGCGGCGTCATAGGCCGCCGCCTGTTCGACCGGATCGCCGGCGTCGCGCAGCTGGACGAAATTGACGCCCTTGACCACGCGCCCATCCTTGACGTCGAGACAGGGAATGACGCGGACCTTCAGCATGCCGCCAGCGCTTCTGCTGGTTTGATCGTCCCGGCATAGAGCGAGCGGCCGAGGATGGCGCCGGAAATCGGCGTTCCCTTGCGGGCCTTAAGGTCGTGGATGTCCTGCACCGAGGCGACACCGCCCGAGGCGATGACAGGAATAGAGACCGCGTCGGCCAGGGCTCCGGTCGCCTCGACATTCACCCCCGTCAGCGCCCCGTCCCGGGCGATGTCGGTGAAGATGATCGCCGCCACCCCGGCGTCTTCGAATTTCCGGGCCAGATCGATGGCGGAGAGCGAGGAGGTTTCCACCCAGCCTTCGACGGCGACCATGCCATCACGGGCGTCGATGCCGACCGCGACCTTGCCGGGGAACAGGCGGGCGGCGCCTTTGACCAGCTCCGGATCGCGCACGGCGATGGTGCCGAGGATGACCCGGGCGATCCCGGCCTCGAGCCAGGCCTCGACATTGGCGAGCGTCCGGATGCCGCCGCCAAGCTGGACGGGGTTTTGGGTCGCCGACAGGATCGCCCTCACCGCCGGGCCATTGACCGCGCGGCCCTCGATGGCGCCGTTCAGGTCAACGACGTGCAGCCACTTGAAGCCCTGGGCTTCAAAGCGCGCGGCCTGGTCGGCGGGTGAATTGTTGAACACCGTCGCCTTGTCCATGTCGCCGTGCAGCAGGCGAACGCACTGCCCGTCCTTCAGGTCGATGGCCGGATAAAGGATCATGGCCGCCACTCCAGGAAATTGTGTAGCAGCCTGAGGCCCGCGGCCTGGCTTTTTTCCGGGTGGAACTGCACCCCGGCGATGTTGGCCTTCGCCACCGCCGCCGTGAACGCCCCACCATGGTCGGTGCGAGCAATGCTGGCCGCCGGATCGGACGGATAGATGGCAAAGGAGTGGGTGAAATACATGTGCGCGCCGTCTTCGAGGCCTTCGAACAGCGGGTGAGCCGCCACGCCCTCCAGCGCGTTCCAGCCCATGTGCGGCACCTTGAACTGATGGCCGGCCGGCTCGATCCGGCGCACGTCGCCGGGGATCCAGCCCAGGCCCGCTGTTTCGCCGAACTCCAGGCCCCGTGTCGCCAGCAGCTGCATGCCGACGCAGACGCCGAGGAAGGGCTTGCCGCCTTTGGTCACGGCCTGCGTCATGGCCTCGACTACGCCGGAGCGCGCCTCAAGCGCATGCATGCAGGCCGCGAAGGCGCCGACGCCGGGCAGGACGATGCGGTCGGCGGCCAGAATCTCGTCCGGCTTGTCGGTGACCAGAACGCGCAGCCGATCGCCACCCGCGCGGGCGGCGGCGACAAGCGCCTTTTCGGCCGAGGCGAGATTGCCCGAGCCGTAATCGATCAGGGCGACGGTGGACATTGCGGTCTACAGAACGCCCTTGGTCGACGGGGCCATTCCGCCGGTGCGCGGGTCAATTTCCACCGCCTGCCGCAACGCCCTCGCCAGAGCCTTGAAACCGCTTTCGGCGATGTGGTGGCTGTTGATGCCGTAGAGGGTTTCCAGGTGCACGCAGGCGCCGGAATTCATGGCGAAGGCCTGGTGGAATTCCTTGAACAGTTCGGTGTCGACATCGCCGACCTTGGGCCGCTGATAGTCGACATTGTAAATCAGGTAGGCGCGGTTGGAGAGATCGAGCGCGCACCGCGTCAGGGTCTCGTCCATGGGGATGTAGGCCGTACCGAACCGGCGGATGCCCCCAAAACGCCCATTTGGGCCGTCGAGCGCTTTCGCCACCGCCTGGCCCAGCACGATGCCGGTGTCCTCGATGGTGTGGTGCATGTCGATGTGCAGGTCGCCCTTGGTCTCGATATCGAGATCGATAGCCCCGTGGCGACCGAAGCTCTCAAGCATGTGGTCAAAAAAGCCGATGCCGGTCGAGATTTTGGTCACGCCCGTGCCGTCGAGATTCAGCGTCACGCGAATCTGCGTTTCCTTGGTGTTGCGGACAACCTGCGCTGTGCGGCCCTTTTCCATGGCGCGCTCCCTATCAGAGACCGGCTTTGCCCGCCAGTCCGGCCAGGCTAACCAGCGGGCGGGGGCCGACGTGAGAAATTACCTCGGCGGCGGCGATGGAGCCCAGTTGGCCGCAGATCGGCAAGGGCTTGCCGCGCGCCAGGCCAAAGCAGAAACCGGCGGCGTACTGATCGCCCGCGCCGGTGGTGTCGACCAGCTGTTTGATCGGCTCGGCCGGCACACTGCGAACCAGCGCGCCCTCACAGGCCACCGAACCTTTTTCGCTGCGGGTAATGGCGGCGATCCGGGCGATGGAGCGCACCGCGCCCAGGGCGGAATCGAAATCGGTCTCGAACAGGGCGCAAAGCTCGGCCTCGTTGGCGAAGAGGATGTCGACCTGGCTCTCGATGAAGCCCAACAGGGCCGCTCGATGCCGCTCCACCACGAAGGCGTCGGAGAGGGTGAGCGCGATCAGCCGCTGCGAGGCCCGGGCCAGGCCCGCGGCCTTGGCGAAGGCCGCCCGGGCGCTTTCCGGATCGAACAGATAGCCTTCCAGATAGACGATCTTGCTGGCCTCGATCAGAGCGGGGTCGATATCGGCCGGCGAGACCTCGCCGGCCGCGCCCAGGAACGTCGCCATGGTCCGCTGGGCGTCGGGCGTCACATTGATCAGGCAGCAGCCGGTGGCCGGCCCCCCGATAAGCGGCCCCGAGGAATGGTACTCCGCGCCGATGGCGGCGATCTCGTCGCGATACACCTGGCCCAGCCGGTCATCGGCGACCTTGCCCACGAACGCGCCCTTGCCGCCCAGGCTGGCGATGCCCGCAATGGTGTTGCCGGCCGAGCCGCCCGACGTCTCCACCCCCTTGGCCATCTGCCCCAGCAGCGCGGCCGACTGGCCCGGCCCCACCAGGGTCATGGCGCCCTTGTTCAGGTTGTGCGCGGCCAGGAAATCGTCCGTGGCGGAGGCAATCACATCGACAATGGCGTTGCCGATGGCGGTGACATCATAGGGCTCGGTCATGATGACGCTCTAGCTTTCCGGAGGCCGCCCGCCAACCCGCGCCTTCGGCGCGGCTAAAATAAAAGCGCCAAGGACGCCAAGAACACGCAAAGATCGCCAAGGGGCCTGCGCGCGCTCCATCTTCTTGGCGTCCTTGGCGAATCCTTGGCGTCCTTGGCGTACTTATTTCAAAGCGCGCCGGAGGCGCGCTGGCATTCACCCCCGTCAGACGAACAGATCGCGGGATGGGCAGAGGTCGGCGATGGGGCAGACCTCGCACTTTGGCCGGCGGGCCAGGCATGTATAGCGGCCGTGCAGGATCAGCCAGTGGTGAGCTTTGGCGAGGAAGGCGGGCGGGACGACGGCCATCAGCTCGGCCTCGACCGCATCGGGCACCCTGCCGGATGAAAGCTTCAGTCGGTGGGCGACGCGGAAGACGTGGGTGTCGACGGCGATGGCCGGTTCGATGTCGAGTTCGTTCAGCACCACACTGGCGGTCTTGCGGCCGACGCCGGGGAGGGCCTGCAACGCCGCCCGCTCCAGCGGGACCTGGCCGCCATACTGTTCGAGCAGAATGCGCGAGAGCGCCGCGACGTTTTTCGCCTTGTTCCGATAGAGGCCGATCGACTGGATGAATGGCGTGATGCCCTCGGCGCCAAGGGCGGCCATTTTTTCTGGCGTATCGGCGCGGGCGTAGAGCTTCTCCGTCGCCTTGTTCACCGACTTGTCCGTCGCCTGGGCGGACAGCACCACCGCCACCAGCAGGGTGAAGGGGCTGTAAAAGGCAAGTTCGGTTTTCGGCTCCGGCATGAAGGCGGCCAGCCGCTCGAAGATCTCGAGCGCGCGCGCGGCCTCTTTCGCGGGCAGGCGTTTTCTGACCGGTTTCCCCATGGCCCGAAGATGACGTGCGCCGGAGCGGGAGCCAAGCTAGGATCGTTGGCCATGTCGCCGGTCTATTACCTGGACGCCGAGATCACGCCCGCCCGGTCGCTGTCGCGGCGGGGCCTCAATATCGTCATGGGCGTCACCATCGCCTTCGCCCTTATTCCGGTGACGGCCTTCATGGCCATGGGCGCGCACCTCGTCTTGCCGTTCGTGGGCCTGGATGTTTTCGGCCTGTGGCTCGCCTTTCACATCATGAACCGGCGGGTCAGCGCCGAGCGGGTACGGGTCTCGTCCGACGTCGTCGAGGTGCTGCGCGCCGGCAAGACCGTGTGGTCCTCGGCCACCGCCTTCACCCGCGTCGAGCCCGGCGAGACGGCGGTGCGCCTGGCCATGTCCGGCCGCCGGGTGGCGGTGGCCAGAGCCCTCAGCCCCGGCGAGCGCCGCGATTTCACCCACGCCCTCGACGAAGCCATCCGCCGGGGGAGAAGCGAACGGTATGTCGGAGCTTGAGGGTTTTCGCGCCCCAGGCGCTGTTAAAATAAGTACACGGAGGTCACGGAGGAGACACAGAGGACACGGAGGCCTGAGCGCGCTCGGATAATTCCGTGACCTCCGTGCATGCCCTCGGCCGGGCCTGTGCCGGGGCGAGGGCCCGTGACCTCCGTGTACTTATTTCAGCCGCGCCGAAGGCGCGGGTTGGCGCAGGCCTCGCCGATTCTCCACTTTGTTCCGGGCGGCGCCAAGATTAGAGGACAGACATGGCTGCGTACGACGCCGATGTGATTATTGCCGGGGCCGGGATGACCGGGGCTACCCTGGCGCTGGCGCTGGAGAGCGCGGGCCTCAAGACCATTCTGATCGACCCGCAGGTCTTCGAGGTCCAGACCGCGCCCACCTTCGACGGGCGGGCCTCGGCGATCGCCTATTCCTCCTTCCGTCAGTGGCGTGAGCTGGGGTTGGCCGAGGCGCTCGAGCCGCACGCCCAGCGCATCGAGCAGATCCTCGTCACCGACGCCCACACGCCCGGCGCGGCCTCGGGCCGGGGCTTGCGCGCCTTCCTGCGCTTCGACGCCGACGAGATCGCCTCCGTCTCCGGCGGCGAGCCGCTGGGCTACATGATCGAGAACCGGCACACCCGCATGGCGCTCGCCGCGGCGGTAACCGCTTCAGATATCCAGGTCCTGGCTCCGGCCGAGGTCGCGGGTGTGTCAGCCGATGGCGCCGCCGCCGTGGTCACCCTCGCCGACGGCCGACTCTTGCGCGCCCCGCTCGTCGTCGGCGCGGATGGGCGCGCCTCGAAGGTGCGCGAGGCCGCCGGCATCGGCGTGATCGGCTGGAGCTATCCGCAGGTCGGTTTCGTCGCCACCGTGGCGATGGAACAAGACCACGGCGGCGTCGCCCACGAATATTTCCTGCCCTCCGGCCCCTTCGCCATCCTGCCGCTGACGGGAAAACGCGCCAGCCTGGTCTGGACCGAAAGCAAAGCCCGCGGCGCGGCGCTGAAGGCCGCGCGCCTGGAGGTGGTCGAGGCGCATTTGTCCCGCCGGTTCGGCGAGTTCCTGGGCCAGGTGCGGCTGGACGGGCCGAGGTTTTCCTATCCGCTTTCCCTGCAGTTGGCCGAGCGGATGTATGCGCCGCGCATGGCTCTGCTCGGCGATTCCGCCCACGCCATCCACCCGATCGCCGGCCAGGGGCTGAACCTGGGTTTGAAGGACGCCGCGGCCCTCGCCGAAGTGCTGGTCGAGGCGATGCGGCTGGGCGAAGACATTGGCTCCGAAGGCGTGCTCGAACGCTACGCGGCCTGGCGGCGGTTCGACAATGTGAGCCTGGCGGCCGCCACCGACATCTTCAACCGCCTGTTCTCCAACGACCACCCGCTGGTCCGCACCGTCCGCGGCGTCGGCATGGGCCTCGTCAACCGCATCGGCCCGGCGCGGCGGTTCTTCATGGAAGAAGCTGGCGGCGCGGTCGGCGACCTGCCAAGGCTCCTGCGCGGCATGCCGCTGTAGGCCCTGCGCGCCGCAGGCGCTTTAAAATAAGTACACGGAGATCACGGAGGAGACACAGAGGACACGGAGGTCTGAGCGCGCTCTGATAACTCCGTGATCTCCGTGCATGCCTTCGGGCTTCCCCGAAGGCCCGTGACCTCCGTGTACTTATTTCAGCCGCGCCGAAGGCGCGGATCAAAGCCGTCACTCATCCAGCTTGCGCGCCTCTTCCGGCAGCATTAGCGGCACGCCGTCGCGCACCGGATAGGCCAGTTTCGCCTGGGCGCTGACCAGCTCGCGGCGTTTGCGGTCATAGGTCAACGGCCCGTGGGTGACGGGGCATACCAGCACTTCCAACAGGCGCGGGTCGACTTCGATTTCGGCGGGCTTGGCGGTGTCCATGCCGGCCAAGCTACTGCATCGAGCGGGGCGCGTCATCGCCCTCGTCGGCGGCGTCGATTTCCAGCAGCGCGATCAGCACCGCCCGCCGCTCGTTCATGGTGGGCGCCTCCAGAAGCGCCTGTTTCTCGGCCGGCTCGAAGGGCAACGCCATGGCCAGCGAATTGACTAAAGCCCCGCCCGGCGCCTCGCGCGCGCCTTCCCATTCGATATCCAGGCCCCGGTGGTCGAGATAGGCCTTCAGGGCATTCAGGAAAATCATCCGGTCAAAGCCGTCGTCGCCGCCCGGCGGCGCGAAATCGGCGGCGTAGGGGAGGTAATCCGCGGCGACCTGGCGGTAGGGGGTGGTGACCTGCACCTCGCGCGTCAGGCGGAAACGGCAAACGCCGGTCAGGGTGATCAGATAGCGGCCATCGCCGGTTTCGGCATAGCTGGTGATCTTGCCCAGGCACCCGGTCTGGCAGAGCTCTGGCCGGGCCGGCGTCCCGCCGGCTCTCGTCTGGATCATGCCGATCACCCGCTGCCCGGCCAGGGCATCGTCAATCATGTTCAGATAGCGCGGTTCAAAGATGTTCAGCGGCAGGGCGCCGTGCGGCAGCAAGAGTGCGCCGTCGAGTGGAAAGACCGGGATCACCGGGGGCAGGTCTTCCAGCTTTCGAAATGCTCCCGCCATCTCAGGAATAAAGGATCGAGGACAGGCGCCGGCGGCCGTTGCGGGTCAGGTCCGAGGTCATGCCGGCGGCCTCGAACAGATCAAGCAGGGAAGATCGCGCCTCGCCATCGTTCCAGTCGCGATCCTTTTCGATAATGGCGAACAGCTCCTCCATCGCCTCCTTGTGCTTGCCGTGCCCCGCCAGACCCCGGGCGTAAGCCGCGCGGGCGGCGTGATCGCCGGGCGCCTTGTCGATGGCGGCCTTCAGCGGGGCCAGATCGTCCGGCGCCTCCTGGGCCAGGCGCAGCGCCGCCCGGGCGCTGTCGAGATCGCCGTCCTTGGCGTCCTCCGGGGCCATGGCCAGCACCTCCTCGGCGCGGACGGCGTCGCCGCCCTCCAGATAGCAGCGGGCGAGACCGGCGATGGCCTTCACATTCTTGGCGTCCTTTTGCAGGGCCGCGGCATAGGCCTGGGCTGCGCCGGCCAGGTCGCCGGCCTTGATGGCCTCGGACGCCATGGCGAAGAGCTCGTCAAGGTCGCCCTGCGGCGTGCCGCCGGTCAGCTTGGCGATGAAGGCCTTGACCTGGCTTTCAGGCACCGCGCCCAGAAAGGCGTCGACGGGGCGGCCGTCCTTGAAGGCGAAGACGGCGGGGATCGACTGCACGCGCAGCTGGCCGGCGTAGGCGTTGTGTTCCTCGGTGTTGATCTTGACCAGCTTGACCGCGCCCTTGGCGGCGGTCACCGCGCGTTCCAGCACGGGGCCGAGCTGGCGGCAGGGGCCGCACCACGGCGCCCAGAAATCGACGATCACCGGCGTCGTCTTCGACATCTCCACGACATCAGCCATGAATCCGGCGTCAGTGCCTTCCTTGATCAGATCTCCGCCCGAAGCTTGCGTCTCGCCGATAATCATTCCACCTCCCGTCAGGGGCTCTAACTCGTCAGCGGTCAAAATGGTCGCACAGCGCCGCTCGCGCAATGCACCTCACTGAAAATCGACCACCAGCGGATCGACGCCCAGGGCCGCCAGAAACCGCCGGAAGTCGGCCTGACTCACCGCCGTGGTGGCGTCGTTCGACAGCGGGTGAAAATTGACCGGGTCGGCCGCCATTAGCCGCGCATCGGCCACGAACCTCACCCTGTGCTCCGGATCGTTGATCAGAGCGAAGGCGGTCACCGAGCCGGGCGTCACGCCCAGGGCGTCAAGCAGGCGTTCGGCCGACCCGAAACTCAGGCGCGCCGATCCCAGCTTTTCCGGCGCGGCCTTCAGATCAATCTTCGTGTCCTGCAAGGCCGAGATCAGCCACAGTTGACCCTTCGCATCTTTCAGGAACAGGTTCTTGGTGTGCCCGCCCGGCATGGCGGCCTTGATCTCATGGCCCTCATCCACCCGAAACACCGGCGCGTGGTCGCGCGTCACATGCGCGATCCCGTGGGCGTCGAAAAAGGCGATGAGGTCGGCGCGTGTCGCGGGCATGTAGGCGTTATAGCGGTCCGAAACATCGCGCCAACCCGCGCCAAAGGCGCGCAGGGGATCACGCCCCATCTGGACGCGCCTCCAACTCTCCGGCTACGAAGCTGAACCGCATTTTCCGTCCAAAGATCAGAACCGCCATGAAACTCGAATGCTTTCCCACCCAGGACCGTCCGCCGGAAATCATTCCCGGGCGCGCCCAGCGGAACTGGATGGAGACCTTCGCCCATCGCCACCCCTATCGCTGCCTGCCGCTGACCATGGCCAACACCACCGGGTGGGAAATCCTCTGCCCGGTCGGTTTCACCGTCACCTGGAACGGCGGCCTTGCTGAAGGCGACATCACTTTCCGCCCCGAACATCCGTTTCCCGGCTTCGAGGACTTCGTTAAATCCCACTTTACCCACGGGACCATTACCTTCCACACCGGCTATCTGTTCCGCACCCCGCCGGGCTGGTCGGTGTGGGCCATGGGCCCGCCCAATCACATAAAAGACGGCATCCAGCCGCTCTCGGGCCTGATCGAGACCGAGTGGCTGCCCTTCCCCTTCACCATGAACTGGCTGTTCACCCGGCCGGGCAGCGTTCACTTCACCAAGGGCGAGCCGTTCTGTTTCATCACCCTGGTGCAGGACAAGGTGATCGAGAACTTCGACATCGTCCGCCGCAGCTTCGACGATGAGCCGGACCTGCGCGGCCAGTACGATTCCTGGTTCAAGCTGCGCGAGGAATTCAATCGCCGCCTGCACTTCAAGGACCCCGACGCGGTCAAGGAGGCCTGGCAACGGCTCTATTTCCGCGGCGAGATGCCGGATGAAACCAACGCGCCCGCCCCCACCACCCACGTCAACAAGCGCCGGCTGAAGGCGATACGCCAAGGCTAACCCAGGCCCGGCTTGCAAAGGAAGGGGCCCTCTGCCATAAGCCGCGATCTCGAAATTCAGGGTGGTTTTTCTTACAAACCGCCCACGGAGTGCGGGCGTAGCTCAGGGGTAGAGCACAACCTTGCCAAGGTTGGGGTCGGGCGTTCGAATCGCCTCGCCCGCTCCAGAATTTTCGAGGCAACACAATAAGTTACGTATTCTGCGCCCGGTGTAAGCCGGGCGCAGGCGCGTCGGGGTAACGCTCGGGGTAACAGAGTGGGCTCTAGACGGCTGTTTGCCGGGCCCGAGCCATGACGCCACCACTCAATTAGAACCAAGCGCGAACACGGATTCGTAATGGCCGAGAGAATCGCGTAAGTTGCGGGACGACTCACATCGCCACCGGGGCGAACGCGAAAGGAAAGCTATGACCAAGAAACAGACCGGAGATCGGGTTTCGACGATCGCGGCGAAGGTGCTCGCCGGCAAGAAGCCATCGCCGGCGGAGGCGCGGGCCATGGCTGGTTCGCTGCTGAGCCAGGACGAAAAGAAGGGAAAGCGGGGAAGCTAGCGCAACTCCGGCAGAGCGAAAGGCGACGACCATGTTCGAAGCGGGTGCGACAGTGGCGCTCAAGTCAGGCGGCCCTGTGATGACGGTAGACTCTGTGGGCGACGAATACGGCACCATGACGGCATGGTGTGTGTGGTTCGACGGGCGAAAACAGGTGCGAGCAAGTTTCGCCGTAACCTCCCTCAAATCCGTCAGCATGGATGACGACTGAGGCGGCCGCGTAAGTTGGAAACGAGCCCGAAATCTGGTGAGCAAGAAATCCTCGATCCCGCCAACGAGGCGGACCTGGAGGCAAAGCGAACCGCCTTGGCCGCGCGGATCGCTGGCCGGACGAGCGGGAAATATATCCGAGTTCTCCTGGCGGCGCTCAGCGGAATCCCTTGGGTTGGCAGCCTGATCGGTGCGGCGGCAACCTACTACGGTGAGACCGAACACGGGCAGTCGAGCGAACTCCATGGCCTCTGGATTCAAGAGCACCAGGCCAAATTGGTCAATCTGGCCCAGACGCTTGAGGGAATGGCGATCCGGTTCGAGGCTTTCGGTGAGGAACTGGAAGAGCGCATACAGTCCGAAGAATATTTGGCCCTCATTCGTAAGGGGTTTCGTTCCTGGGATCAGGCCGACACCGACGAGAAGCGAGAGTTCATACGCAAGCTATTGACCAATGCGGCCGGGACAAAGCTCTGTCCTGACGACCTTGTCCGCCTCTTCATCAGTTGGATCGACACCTATCACGAGTCCCATTTTGCGGTGATCCGGGTGGTCCACCAGCAGCCCGGAGCGACGCGGGCCAAAATCTGGCGGGATATTGATGGAAGGTCGGTGCGGGAAGACTCGGCCGAGGCCGATCTCTTTAAGCTCCTCATTCGTGATCTCAGCACGGGCAGCGTGATCCGGCAGCATCGCCAGACCACCGCCTACGGTGCGTTCGTCAAGAAGACCTCGCCAACCGAGCGAAGCAGTGCAAGCGGCACGATGAAGTCGGCGTTTGACGATCAGGAAGGCTATGAACTGACAGGGCTGGGCACCCAGTTCGTGCACTATACTATGGAGGAACTCGTTTCACGGATCAGCCCCTAACTTTCGCTTCGAAACTCGGGACCTCCCACTCGGCTCTCATGAAGATCAAGTCCATCCACATCTCAAAATTCCGTCGGTTTGATGATCTTACGATCAGCAACTTGCCGCCTGCCAAACTGGTGGTGCTGGCTGGCCCGAATGGCTCCGGCAAGTCATCGTTATTCGACGCATTTTCGGTGTGGAAACAAGCAAAAGGCACGGGGCTGAGTTGGGAGGAAAAATATCATGGGCGCGGTGGTGAGACCCTGTACGTCGTCAAAACATTTGGGACAGATGGGGTCCGGATTTAACGGAGGATTGGCCTCATCTGGGGTTGATATTTAGGCGGCGATTTTTCGGTGTTGCAAGCGCCGATGTTCGATGGTCTGCCGTTTGATGCTGGCCCGCTGGCG
>CANJME010000010.1 GCA_947475875.1 Caulobacteraceae bacterium
CGACATCAAGCGGGTCATCGCCTATTCGACCTGTTCGCAGCTCGGCTACATGTTCTTCGCCGCCGGCGTCGGCGCCTATCAGGCGGCGATGTTCCACCTGTTCACTCACGCCTTCTTCAAGGCTCTGCTGTTCCTCGGCGCTGGATCGGTGATCCACGGCATGCACCACGAGCAGGACATGCGGAACTACGGTGGCCTGGCGAAATACCTGCCGATCACCTACGGCGTGATGACCATCGGCACCATCGCCATCACCGGCCTCGGCATCCCCGGCGTCTTCGGCTTCGCCGGCTTCTATTCCAAGGACACCATCATTGAGGCGGCTTTCGCATGGGGCCAGCACAGCCCCGTCGGCGTCTTCGCCGGCCTGATCGGGATTCTCGTGGCCGGCCTGACCGCCTTTTACTCCTGGCGGGTCGCCTTCTTCACCTTCAACGGCAAGGCCCGCTGGGGCCATGGCGAGCCTGCCCAAGGCCATGACGACACCACGCATGGCCATGCCGAAACCCACACTGAGCCTGACCACGGCCACGACGATCACGGGCACGGGCATGATCACACCCCGCACGAAAGCCCGTGGACCATGCTGGTCCCAATCATCCTGCTGGCCGTGGGCGCCGCGCTCGCGGGCTTTGTCTTCGTCGGCTATTTCGTCGGCGAGGGGCAGGCCGAGTTCTGGCGCGGGGCCATCTTTACAGGCCCGCACAACCACGTGCTGCACGAGGCGCACGAGTCCTCAGCTCTGGTGACATGGACCCCGCTGGTCGCTTCCGCTCTGGGCCTGCTGGTGGCGTACTACATGTACGTCCTGCACGAGGGCATGGGTGCGCGGCTCGCGGCCCAGAAGGGCATGATGTACCTGATCAGCTACAACAAATGGTACGTCGACGAGATCTATGACGCCACGTTCGTGCGCGCCGCCCGCTGGCTCGGCGACACCTTCTGGAAAATCGGCGACAAGAAGATCATCGACGGTCTCGGTCCAGATGGCGTCGCCGCCGCATCGTCAGCGGTGGGCAAGCTCGCCGGCAAGATGCAGACCGGCTACGTCTACCACTACGCCTTTGTTATGCTGCTGGGCGTCCTGGGCCTGCTCACCTTCGCGTTCTGGGCGTTCGCCCGATGACCGGCCTCCTTTCCCTCACCACCTATTCGCCGCTGATCGGCGTAGCGCTGATCCTGCTGCTCAAGATCACCGGCAAGGGCAACGACACGGCCGCCAAGTGGATCGCGTTTGGAACGACGATCGTGACGCTCGCGCTCTCCATCGGCGTGGTGGCGAACTTCCATGCGGCCGATCCCGGCTTCCAGATGGTGGAAACCCACCGCTGGTTCGGCTTGCTGAACTACCGCATGGGTGTCGACGGCATCTCCGTGCTCTTCGTCCTGCTGACCGCCTTCCTGCTGCCGCTCTGCATCATGGGCGGCTGGAGCGCGATCAAGGACCGGGTCAGCGAATACCTGATCGCCTTCCTGGTGCTGGAAGCCCTGGTCATCGGCGTTTTCTGTGCGCTGGATCTGGTGCTCTTCTACCTGTTCTTCGAAGCCCAGCTGATCCCGATGTTCCTGATCATCGGCATCTGGGGCGGCAAGAACCGGGTCTATGCCGCCTTCAAGTTCTTCCTCTACACCCTGCTGGGCAGCGTGCTGATGTTGGCGGCAGTGCTCGCCATGATCGGCATTTCCGGCACAGCCAGCATTCCCGAGCTGATGGCCTACCGGTTCGCGCCTGGGGTGCAGACCTGGCTCTGGCTGGCCTTCTTCGCCTCTTTCGCGGTCAAGATGCCGATGTGGCCGGTGCACACCTGGCTTCCGGACGCTCACGTCGAGGCGCCGACCGCCGGTTCGGTGATCCTGGCCGGCATCCTCTTGAAAATGGGCGGATACGGCTTCCTGCGTTTTTCCCTGCCGATGTTCCCCAACGCCAGCGAGATGTTCGCGCCGCTGGTCTTCGGTCTTTCGGCGGTGGCGGTGGTCTACACCTCACTGGTCGCCTTCCGGCAGACCGACATCAAGAAGCTGATCGCCTATTCGTCCGTCGCTCACATGGGCCTCGTCACCATGGGCATCTTCTCGGGCAACGCCATCGGCGTGCAGGGCGCCATCTTCCAGATGCTCAGTCACGGGGTAATCAGTGGCGCGCTCTTCCTCATCGTCGGCGTTGTCTATGACCGTATGCACACCCGCGAGATCGCCTTCTACGGCGGCCTCGTAAACCGCATGCCATGGTACGCGGCGGTCTTCATGCTCTTCACCATGGCCAATGTCGGCCTGCCGGGCACGAGCGGCTTCGTCGGTGAAATCCTCAGCCTGACCGGGACCTACCGCGCCTCGACCTGGACGGCGCTGATCGCCACCAGCGGGGTGATCCTCTCGGCCGTCTATGCTCTGCCGCTCTATCGGCGCGTGGTGTTCGGCGAGATGACCAACCCCAAGCTCATGACCATCACCGACCTCGACAACCGCGAGATCGCCATCTTCGCGCCGCTGATCATCGGAACCCTGATCCTCGGCCTGCAGCCGAATCTGGTGCTCGACGCGACCGCCGCCTCGACCGACCACCTGGTCGCCGCCTATCAGGCCGCCATCGGAGGGGCAGGGCGATGAGCATGATCGACGCTCTGCAGCTGGTCATGCCCGAGACCATTCTCTCGGCAGCCGTCCTCATCCTGATGATCCTGGGCGCCTTCGCCGGGCAGAAGTCCAGCGGGCTGATCTCGCTGCTTTCCGGCATAGCGCTGGCCGGCGCGGCGCTCTTCGCAGCCATCGGCGTGCCGGTGGGTACAGCCTTCAACGGCGCCTTCATTTCCGACGCCGCGGCTTCCTATTCAAAGATCGTCATCTACGCGATGAGCATTATCTCCCTCATCCTCGGCAACGGATGGCTGAAGCGTCTCGGTCAGCGTCAGTTCGAATACCCGCTGCTGATCCTGCTCGCCGCCATCGGCATGGGCATGATGGTCTCGGCCGGCGACCTGATCTCTCTCTACATCGGCGTCGAACTGCAATCGCTGGCGCTCTATGTCATGGCCGCCTTCCGCCGGGACGACCCGAAAGCCTCCGAGGCCGGCCTTAAATACTTCGTGCTCGGCGCACTCTCCTCGGGGCTCCTGCTCTATGGCGCGAGCCTGATCTACGGTTTTGCCGGCTCGACCCACTTCGACGCCATCGCAGCGGCCGTCGCGGCGCACCCGGGCGTCGGCGTCCTCTTTGGCCTCGTTTTCCTGATCTGTGGTCTGGCCTTCAAAGTCTCGGCCGCGCCGTTCCACATGTGGACGCCCGACGTCTACGAAGGCGCGCCGACGCCGGTCGTCGCCTTCTTCACCGGCGCGCCGAAACTGGCGGCCATGGTGCTGTTCACCCGAGCGCTCTACGCCAGCTTCCCGGACTCGGCGGACCAATGGCGCCAGGTGCTGATCGTCATCGCCGTCATCTCGGTGCTGGTCGGCGCTTTCGCGGGTCTCGTGCAGTCCAACATCAAGCGCCTGCTCGCCTATTCCTCGATCGCCAACATGGGCTACGTCCTCATCGGCCTTTGCGCCGGCAATGCCGAGGGCGCCCAGGCGGTCATCATCTTCATGACCCTCTACATGTTCGACGTCACCGGCTTCTTCGCGGCCCTGACAGCGCTGTCGCGTGGCGGCAAGCCCATGGACACCATCGCCTCCATGGCGGGGCTGTCGAAATCGAACCCGATGATGGCCGTGGCGCTCACGCTGCTCGCCTTCTCGGCCATGGGCATCCCGCCTCTGCCGGGCTTCTGGGGCAAGTTCTATGTCTTCAAGGCCGCCATTGACGCCGGTCAGTGGGCGGTGGCCATCGCCGGCCTCGTCTCCAGTGTCATCGCCGCCTTCTACTATCTGCGCCTGGTCAAGGTGATGTGGCTGGATGAGACACCCGGTCCGATCGATCCCATGCCCATGGACGCCAGGCTGATCACCCTGGGCAGCGCGATCTTCGCCTTCCCGCTGGTAATGATCGCGCTCACCTGGATTGAGCCATTCGCCGGCTACGCCTCCAAGGCTTTTGGCCTTCCTTGACCGCCGACGTCCCCGTCACCTACTTCGACACCATCGACTCCACCAACGCCGAGGCGCGCCGCCAGGCTGAAGCGGGCGAGGCGGGGCCGCACTGGTACGCCGCCAGCCGCCAGACGGCCGGGCGGGGCAGGCGAGGGCGGGCCTGGGAGAGCCCTACCGGCAATCTCGCCGCCACCCTGCTGGTCACCACCGATCTGCCGTTGACGCAGGCCGCACAGATCTCCTTCGTGGCCGCGGTCTCGGTCGCCGAGGCCCTGAACCAGTGGATCGCGCCCGAGCGCGTGCGGGTCAAATGGCCCAACGATGTGATGATCGACGACACCAAGGTCTGCGGCATCCTGGTGGAATCCGGCAAGGCGCCCGGCGGCGGGCACTGGGTGGCGATCGGCATTGGCGTCAACCTGGCTGTGCCGCCCGAGGTGTCGGAGCGCCCCGCCACGGCGCTCGCCCTGCACATGGACGGCCCGCCGCCTTCAATGGAGGAAGCGCTGGAAGTGCTGGCCGAAACCATGGACGCCTGGATCGGTGTCTGGGACGAGGTGGGCTTTGTCGCCATCGCTGATCTGTGGACCGCGCGCGCCTACCGGCTGGGCGAGGCCTGCCAGGTGCGCCTGACCGAACAAACCCTGCATGGGGTCGCTGAAGGTCTGGATAGCGACGGCGCCCTTAGACTTAGGCTAGAAGACGGATCGGTCCGCCAGATCACCGCGGGCGACGTTTTCTTTGGAGAGGCCTGATGCTGCTGGCCATCGAACAGGGCAATACCAATACCCTCTTCGCCATCCATGACGGCAAGACCTGGCACGCCGAGTGGCGCACGGCCACGGCTTCCACCCGCACGGCCGACGAATACGCCGTCTGGCTGGTGCAGTTGCTGGCGCTGCAGGGCCTGACTCTGGCCGATCTGACCGGCTGCATCATCTCGACCGTGGTTCCGCAGTCACTGTTCAACCTGCGCAATCTCGCCCGCCGCTATCTCAAGGTCGAACCCATGGTCGTTGGGGAAAACGTCGACCTCGGCATCGCGGTGCGCATCACCAAGCCGTCCGAAGCCGGCGCCGACCGGCTCGTCAACGCCGTAGGCGCCCACGCGATCTATCCCGGCGATCTGATACTCATCGACAGCGGCACGGCCACCACCTTCGACGTGGTCAGCGCGGACGGCGCCTTTGAAGGTGGGGTGATCGCGCCCGGCATCAACCTTTCCATGCAGGCCCTGCACGAAGCCGCCGCCAAACTGCCACGCGTCGCCATCCAGCGGCCGGCCAGCAACCACGTTATCGGTGTCGACACCGTTGAAGCCATGCAGTCCGGCGTCTTCTGGGGCTATATCGCCCTGATCGAGGGCCTGGTCGCCCGCATCAAGACCGAGTGGGGCAAGCCCATGACTGTGGTGGGAACCGGGGGCGTCGCTTCGCTGTTTGAAGGCGCCACCGACGCCATTGATCACTTCGACCCGGATCTGACCATCCGGGGCCTGCTGGAAATCTGGCGGCGCAATTCGCCGAAAACCGGTTGATGCTGGCGATTGTCGCTATGCGCGCCTTCGGCGCGCTTGAAATAAGTACGCCAAGGACGCTAAGGGTGCGCAAAGTGCGCAAAGGTCTTCTTGGCGTCCTTCGCGAGACCTTTGCGTCCTTGGCGTACTTATTTTGCGGCATTCGCCGCGACACCGGCCTAAAGCGTCCCGAATGAATTCCAAAGGCACGGACGAACTCGTTTTTCTCCCGCTCGGCGGGTCGAACGAGATCGGGATGAACTTCAATCTCTATGGCTATGGCCCGCCGCACGCCCGCAAGTGGATCGTGGTCGACCTGGGCGTGACCTTCGGCGACCTGACCACGCCCGGTGTCGAGATCATCCTGCCGGATCCCACCTTCATCGAAGATCACGCCGACGACATCCTCGGCATCGTGCTGACCCACGCCCATGAAGACCATATCGGCGCCGTGGGCTGGCTCTGGCCGCGCCTGAAGGCGCCGCTGTTCGCCACTCCCTTCACGGCCTTCCTTCTCAGGGAAAAACTGCGCGAAGCCGGCATCCTGGAAGATGTCGATCTGACCGAGGTGCCGCTGTCCGGCTCCTTCAAGCTCGGCCCCTTCGAACTTGAACTCATCACTCTAACCCATTCAATTCCTGAGCCGAACGGTCTGGCCATCCGCACGCCGCTGGGCGTCATCCTCCACACCGGCGACTGGAAGATCGATCCCGACCCTTTGCTCGGTGATACGACCGACGCCGCCGCTATCCGCAAGCTGGGCGACGAGGGCATCCTCGCCATGGTCTGCGATTCCACCAATGTCTTCGTCGACGGGGTCGCGGGATCCGAAGCCGATGTCCGCATCGCCCTGACCAAACTCATCGGCTCGCTCTCCGGCAAGATCGCCGCCGCTTGTTTCGCCTCCAACGTCGCGCGCATGGACACCATCATCCGCGCGGCCCAGGCCTGCGACCGGCGTGTGTGCCTGGTGGGCCGTTCAATGCACCGAATGTCCGCCGCCGCGCGGCACGTGGGCCTGTTCAAGGGCGTTTCCGACTTCGTCAGCGAGGACGAGAGCGGCTATTTTCCGCCCGAAAAGATCCTCTACCTGTGTACGGGCTCGCAAGGCGAAGCCCGCGCGGCCCTGTTCCGCATCGCCGAGGGCACACACCGGCACGTCACGCTGGGGCAAGGCGACCACTGCATCTTTTCCAGCCGCGTGATCCCCGGCAACGAGGTGCCGATCCGCAACCTGCAGAACACCATGGCCGAGCGCGGCGTGCGCATCCACACTGACCGCGAGCATCCCGGCATCCACGTCTCCGGCCACCCGTGTCGCGACGAGCTCAAGGAAATGTATCAGTGGGCCCGGCCGCAGATCGCCGTCCCCACCCACGGCGAGCGCCGGCACCTGCTTGAACACGCCGCCTTCGCCAGAGACCTCCAGGTTGGCCAGGCCATCGCACCCCGTAACGGCGACATGATCCGCCTCGCGCCGGGCCGGGCGGAAGTCATCGACATCGTCCCGGCGGGACGGCTGCACGTCGACGGCAATGTCATCGTCCCGGCCGGCGCCGACTCGCTTAGGGAGCGCCGCCACGCCGCCTACAATGGCGTCCTGACCGTTTCCCTCGCCCTCGACGACAAGGGCCGCATCGCCTCAGGCCCGCAAGTGCGCGGCATCGGTTTGCCGGGGGATGAGGAGTATCCGGTGGCCGACGCCCTCGACGACCTCGCCGATGAGGTCGAAGCTGTGGTCAAGAAGATGAAGGGCCAGGAACGCGACGACGACGAAGCCGTCGAGACCGCCATCAAACGCGCGATGAAGAAGGCGGGGCAGAGGATTTGGGATCGCCGCCCGGTGGTCGAGGTGGTGGTGCTGAGGGTTTGAGCGCCTTCAACGCTTGCCATACGTTCCCGCAATGTTCTACCTTCCCGTCACCCTCGCGCTTGTCGCGAGGGCCAGATGTGGAGCATCCCCCGTGTCCGATCGCTATCCCTTCACTGCGGTTTACATCATGGCGAGCGGTCCGTTCGGGGTGCTCTATGTCGGGGTCACGAGCAACCTGCTTCGACGGGTCTATGAGCACCGCGAAGGACTGATCCCTGGGTTCACCAAGACCCACGGCTGCAAGATCCTGGTCTGGTACATGTCGTTCGAACTCATGACGAGAGCGATCCATAGAGAACACACGATCAAGCGCTACCGTCGAGCCTGGAAGATGCAGCTGATCGAAAATCTCAATCCGGAGTGGCGCGACCTCTATGGCGAGCTTTGGTGACTGGCGGACTAAGGTCCGCACCGCGAATTTTTGTCACGGCGCGTCCGGCCCTCGCGACAAGCGCGAGGGTGACGGATAAGGGGGGAAGGTATAGTAGCCCGCTTGAATTTCGGAGCATCCCCAAATGATCGGCAAACTGAACCACGTCGGTGTCGCGACGCCCTCGCTGGATGAAGCGGTGAAACTCTATCGCGACGTGCTCGGCGCGACCGACATCACCGAAAAACGCACCATGGAAGAGCAAGGGGTGACCTTCCAGTTCGTCAACCTGGGCAACGCCCAGATCGAGCTGATCGAGCCCTGGGGTGAGAACTCACCCATCCTCAATTTCCTCGCCAAGAATCCGCAGGGCGGCCAGCACCACATCTGTTTCGAGGTCGAGGACATTATCGCCGCCCGCGACGAGATGCGGGACAAGGGCGTTCGTATCCTGGGCACCGGCGAGCCGCGCATCGGCGCCCACGGCACCCCGATCATCTTCCTGCATCCCAAGGACATGGGCGGCCAGCTGGTCGAGCTGATGGAAACCCCGAAGGCGCCCCACTGATGGGCCCGATCACCGCGCTCTCCATCTATATGGTTGTCTGGTGGGTGGCGTTCATCGCCATCCTGCCGATGGGCAGCCAGAGCTTTCATGAAGCGGGTATCACCCCGCCGCCAGGCTGCGATCCCGGCGCGCCGGTCAATCCGAACATGAAGAAGAAGGTCATCACCACCACCTGGGTGGCGGCCCTTATTTTCCTCGCCTTCTTCCTGGTGGTGCAGTTCCACCTGATCACCCTGCCGGGCGTGGCGCGGGTTTACTGATCATCTTTCCCTCCCGCTTGTCGGGAGGGACAGGTCGCGAAGCGACCAGGGTGGGCAATACCGCGTCCTGGACTCGCCCAGCCGTCTCGCGCTTCGCGCGATCCACCCTCCCGACAAGCGGGAGGGAAAGTGGTGGCCCCGCTTGCCTTTCCAGCAAATCACCCGTAAGGACGGCGCCCATCACGCACGTGGACGTTCGGTCATCTCGGGGAGACATCCCGTCCTGACCGTTCCGGTCTCTCCGAACGGAGAGGTTTGTCCACGGAGGCTCAACCGGAAGAAAAAGGAATATGAAGCATGGCGCTTCCTGAATTCTCTATGCGCACCCTGCTCGAAGCAGGCGCTCACTTCGGCCACCAGACGCACCGGTGGAATCCGAAGATGGAAAAGTACATCTTCGGCGCGCGTTCCAACATCCACGTCATTGACCTGTCGCAGTCGATCCCGCTTTTGCACCAGGCCCTGGTCAAGGTGCGCGAAGTCGCCGCTTCGGGTGGCCGCGTGCTGTTCGTCGGCACCAAGCGTCAGGCTTCGGATCCGGTCGCTCAGGCCGCCAAGCGTTGCGCCCAGTATTATGTGAACCACCGCTGGCTGGGTGGCACGCTGACCAACTGGCGCACCATCTCCGGCTCGATCGCCCGTCTGCGCGAACTGGAAGGCCTGCTGGCCGGCGGCGGCGAAGGCCGCATCAAGAAGGAACTCTTGAAGCTCACCCGCGAACAGGAAAAGCTCGAGCTGTCGCTGGGCGGCATCAAGGACATGGGCGGCATTCCCGACCTGATGTTTGTGATCGACACCAACAAGGAAGCCATCGCCATCCAGGAAGCCCGCAAGCTGAATATCCCGGTGGTCGCCATACTCGACACCAACTGCGACCCGGACGGCATCGCCTATCCGGTGCCGGGCAACGATGACGCCGCCCGCGCCCTGCAACTCTATTGCGACCTCATCGCCGACAGCGTGCTCGACGGCCTCGCCGCTGGTCAGGCCGCCATGGGCGTTGATCTGGGCGCCGCCGTGGCCCCCGTCGAGCCGGCCATGCGCCGCAAGGCCGCAGCGCCCGCTCCCGCGCCGGAAGCGGCGGCTGAAGAGCCCGCGGAAATCACCGCTGAACTGGTTGCCGCCGCCGAACCCGCCCCGGCGGCCGAGGAAGCTGCGCCCGCCGCCGAAGTTGCTCCGGCTGAAGCCGAGCCCGTGGCCGCCGAAGCCGCTCCGGCCGAAGAGCCCGCCACGACCAGCGCCGCGGCCGAGCCGCTGCCGGCCGAAGAACCCACCGAGCAGGCCTAGGAGACCGGAACATGGCTGAAATTACAGCGGCGCTGGTGAAAGACCTGCGCGAAACCTCCGGCGCCGGCATGATGGATTGCAAGCGCGCTTTGCAGGAAACCGACGGCAATATCGAAGCCGCCATCGACTGGTTGCGCACCAAGGGCCTGTCCAAGGCCGCCAAGAAGTCCGACCGCGTCGCCGCCGAAGGCCTCGTGGCCGTAGCCGCCCGCGACGAGGGTAAGGGCGCGAGCGCCGTCGCGGTCGAAGTCAACGCCGAAACCGACTTCGTGGCCCGTAACGAGCTCTTCCAGAACGCGGCTCGCGCCATCGCGGCCGTCGGCCTCGACAACGACGACGTCGCCGCCATCACCGCCAGCAAGACCGCCGGCGGCGAAGTGGTGTCCGAGCTGCTGACCAACCTCATCGCCACCATCGGCGAGAATATGATGGTCCGCCGCGCCAAGCGCTTCCACGTCGCTGAAGGCGTGGTCGCCAACTACGTCCACAACCAGGCCGCCCCCGGCCTTGGCAAGATCGGCGTGCTGGTGGCTGTTGAAGGCGCCGGCGACAAGGCCAAGCTCAACGAGCTCGGCCGCAAGATCGCCATGCACGTGGCCGCAACCAATCCTATGTCCCTCTCGGTCAACGATCTCGATCCAGCCGCGGTGGAAAAGGAAAAGATCATCCTGACCGAACAGGCGCTGGAATCGGGCAAGCCGCCCGCCGTCGTCGAAAAGATGGTCGAGGGCCGGATCCGCAAGTTCTACGAGGAAGTCGTGCTCTTGAAGCAGGCCTTCGTCATGAACCCGGACCAGACGGTCGAAGCCCTGGTCGAAGCCACCGCCAAGGAACTGGGCTCGCCGATCAAGGTTGCCGGTTTCGTGCGCCTGGCGCTCGGCGAAGGCGTCGAAAAGCCGGTCGGACCCGACTTCGCCACCGAAGTCGCCTCGATGACCAAAGGCTGACGTTCGACGCAGGCGCGGTCCTTGGATATGGTGTTCGGCGAGTCGGACCCACCCAAGGACCTCATGCCAGCCAAGCCTAAATCCAAGCCCTGCTTTCGCCGTGTCCTGCTGAAGGTCTCGGGCGAAGTTCTCATGGGAAATCAGGGCTTCGGTCTTGACCTGCCGACCGTCGAAGCGGTCGCCGAGGAAATCGCCGAGGTTCACAAGACCGGCGTCGAGCTCTGCCTGGTCATCGGCGGCGGCAACATCTTCCGGGGCCTGGCCGGCGCGGCCAAGGGCATGGAGCGAGGCGCGGCCGATTATATGGGCATGCTGGCCACGGTCATGAATGCGCTCGCCATGCAAAACGCTCTTGAGCGCCTCGGTGTCGACACCCGCGTCCAGTCCGCCATTCGCATGGACACCGTCTGCGAGCCCTATATTCGCCGCCGCGCTCAACGCCATCTGGAGAAGGGCAGGGTGGTGATCTTCGCCGCCGGCACCGGCAATCCCTATTTCACCACCGACACCGCCGCGGCCCTGCGCGCCGCCGAGATGGGCTGCGATGCCCTGCTGAAGGGCACCAGCGTCGACGGGGTCTATACGGCCGATCCGAAAAAGGACCCGAAAGCCACCCGCTATGCACGGCTTAGCTATCATGATGTCCTCTCGCAGGACCTCAAATTCATGGACGCCTCGGCGATCAGCCTGATGCGTGAAAACGGCGTGCCGATCGTGGTCTTCTCGATCCGCGAACGGGGCGCCCTGTCCAAAGTGCTATGCGGCGAGGGTGTCTTCACCGTCGTCGGCGACCAGGAGAAATAGCATGGCTACCGAAAAGCCGGATCTCGCCAAATACCGTGACCGCATGGACAAGGCCGTTCATGCCCTGAAGGACGAATTTGTCTCGCTTCGCACCGGGCGGGCGACCGCCGGCCTGCTGGATCAGGTGGTGGTTGAGGCCTATGGATCGACCATGCCGCTGAGCGCCTGCGGCTCGGTGAGCGTACCCGAGCCGCGCATGCTGACCGTCAGCGTCTGGGACAAGGGCCTGGTGATCTCGGTCGAAAAAGCCATCCGCAACGCCGGCTTGGGCTTCAATCCCATGGTCGACGGTCAGATGCTGCGTATCCCCATTCCGCCGCTCACCGAAGAACGACGGCGAGATCTGTCCAAACTGGCCGGAAAATACGCCGAGCATCAGCGCGTCGCCATCCGCAACGTCCGCCGGGAAGCCAATGAGCACGCCCGGGCCGCCAAGAAGGACGGGGTGATCTCCGAAGACGACGAAAAGCGGATGGAAAAGGAAGTTCAGGAATTCACGGACGCGGCCGTCAAGCGCGTTGACGAAGCCTTGAAACTTAAAGAGCAAGAGATCATGCAGGTTTAGCCTGCCTTCCAGCGATCCAAAGGACGACCAAATATCCATGCAGCGACCTGACGGCCCGTCCGATGCGCGTCTGCATGTGGCCATCATCATGGATGGCAACGGCCGCTGGGCGCGCGCGCGCGGACTGCCGCGCACGGCGGGCCACAAGTTCGGGGTGGACGCCCTGAAACGCACCGTCGAGGGGGCATCCGAGGCGGGTGTTTCGACTCTCACCGTGTTCGGCTTTTCCACCGAAAACTGGCGCCGGCCGGGCAGCGAAGTTTCCGAGTTGATGAAGCTCATGAAAATCTACGTCGAAAACGACCTGGAGCGCCTGGCGCGCGACGGGGTCCGGGTCAAAATCCTGGGTCGCCGGGAAGGTCTGTCGCCCGATATCCTTCAGGTCATCGAACGCGCCGAAACGCGCACCGCAGACAATGCCGCTTTCACCCTGCAGGTGGCTTTCAACTATGGCGGCCAGGCCGACATTGCCGACGCGGCGAGGGCGTTGGCCAGGGCCGCCAAGGCCGGCGAGATTGATCCCGAGGCCATCGACGAAGACATGATGGCCGGTGCGCTGTCGACCCGTGGCGAAGCGCCTGACCTGATCATTCGCACCAGCGGCGAGCGGCGGCTGTCGAACTTCCTGCTCTGGGAGGCGGCCTACGCCGAGTTCGTCTTTCAGGACGTGCTCTGGCCCGATTATGGCCCACAGCACCTGAAGGCGGCCATTGACGAATTCCGTCAGCGTGAGCGCCGCTTTGGCGCGGTAGAGGCCGGCAAGCGTGCCGCCGGCTAGCCCTATAACGAGCAATCTGGCGGCGCGGGCCTTGTCGGCCTCGGTGCTGATCCCCACGGTGCTGGCGGCCATCTGGTGGGGCGGGGGCGCCTTCTTCCTGATGGTGGCCATATCCATCGGCCTGATGGCTGTTGAATGGGGCAAGATGAGCGCTCCGGAAGCGCCCGCCGAGGTGGCGGTGACGATCACCGTCGCGGTGCTGACCGGCGTTTTCGCCGCTTATCAGGGGCTCTATATCGCCGCCTGGGCCTTGATGGTGGGCGGCGGGGTCGCCGCGGCCATCGCTTCACGCCATCGCACTGAGCGGGCGGCCGACGCCGGCTATGGCGTGTTCTACATCGCGCCGGCCTGCATCATCCTGATCTGGCTTCGGAACACCGCGTCGGAGGATCAGTTCTCGTGGGTGCCGCAAGAGGGCGTGGCCTGGACCCTGACACTGTTCGCCATCACCTGGGCGGCGGATATCGGCGCCTACGCGACCGGGCGGCTGATCGGCGGCCCGAAACTGTGGCCGAGGATTTCGCCCAACAAAACCTGGGCGGGTTTTGCCGGTGGGCTGGTCGCGGCGACGCTCACCGGCGTCGGCATGGCGGCCGCGCTGCCTGCCATGACCATTTCCCTTGAATACTCAGCCGTCATCGGTCTGGTGGGCGGAGCCGCCACCATGGCGGGCGATCTGTGGGAATCCTGGCTCAAACGCCGGTTTGGCGTGAAGGATTCCGGCGATCTGATCCCTGGACACGGCGGAATTCTTGACCGGGTGGACGGGTTGATGTTCGCGGCGATCGCGATCGCCATCTCCAGGGTGCTTCACGCGTGGATCATATGAAGCGCCGCGTCGCCGTGCTGGGTTCAACCGGTTCGATCGGGCTCTCGACGCTCGATCTGATGGGCCATGCCGGTCGGTCTGGCGCGGCCGAAATCGAAGTCTCCGCCCTGGTCGCGGGCCGAAACGTCGAGCGGCTGGTCGAGCAGGCGTTGCAATGGCGTCCGGACTTCGCGGTGGTGGCTGACGAGGCCCACTACCAGGACCTCAAGGGCCGTCTTGCCGGAACCGGGATCGAGGCCGGGGCGGGCAAGTCCGCCGTTGTCGAGGCGGCGCGCTCGGGCGCCGACTGGGTGATGTCGGCCATTGTCGGCGCGGCCGGGCTTGAGCCGACGCTGGCGGCGGCCAATGCGGGGGCGGTCATCGCGCTGGCCAACAAAGAGGCGCTGATCTGCGCAGGCCCGGCGCTGTTGGAGGCCTCGCGGCGCGCCGGCGGCAAGGTCATTCCGGTCGATTCCGAGCATTCGGCAATTTTTCAGGTGCTTCACCCTGAACGCGGCGGCCTGGTTGAGCGGCTGATCCTCACCGCCTCGGGAGGGCCGTTCCGGACCTGGACCGAGGGCCAGATGGCGGCCGCCAGCCCCGAGCAGGCGATCGCTCATCCCAACTGGTCGATGGGCGAGAAGATCTCGGTGGATTCTGCCACCATGATGAACAAGGGCCTGGAGATGATCGAGGCCGCCTATCTCTTCGCCATGCCGCCCGAGCGGATCGAGGTCCTGATCCACCCGCAGTCGGTGGTGCACAGCCTGGTGGAATACCAGGACGGCTCGACCCTGGCCCAGCTGGGCCCTCCGGACATGCGTGCGCCCATCGCCTGCGCTTTCGCCTGGCCCGAGCGACTCGCGTGGCCGGCGCCCAAGCTCGACCTGGCGGGAATCGGATCACTGACGTTCGAAGCGCCGGATCACGGGCGCTTCCCGGCCCTCAATCTCGCCCGCGATGCGCTCAAGCGTGGCGGAAATGCCCCAGCAGCGCTAAATGCCGCCAACGAAGTGGCCGTGCGCGCTTTTCTGGATCGGCGCGTCGGATTCCTCGATATCGCGCGGATTGTTGCCGAAACCCTTGATCGGATTGAGCAAACAGGCGAAATGGACGCTGCAGGGGGCGGGGCGTTGCAAACGGCTCGAAATGTCGATGCCGCCGCCCGCCGGATAGCCGCCGAGGTCCTGCCTCATTTCGAGCGCCTTTGAAGGCAAGAGAAGCGTCGTAATGATCGAATTCTTCAAGCAGCTCGGTATCGCGGTGCTCGCATTTATACCGCTCATCACCCTGCTCGTCGGGATTCATGAGCTGGGCCATTTCTTTGCTGGCAAACTGTTCCGAACCCGCATTGATGTCTTTTCGATCGGATTTGGCCGCGCAATCGCAAAGCGCACCGACCGGTCTGGCGTCGAGTGGCGCATCGGCTGGATTCCGATCGGCGGGTATGTGCGCTTTGCCGGCGATTCTAACGACGCAAGTCTGCCCGACGGGCAAGATCTGGACCATCTGCGCGATCAGATTGTCGCAAAATTTGGCCCCGAAGCGGTAGGCGAGTTTCACGCCTTTAAGCCTTTGTGGCAGCGGGCGTTCATCGCGTTGGCAGGTCCTTTAGCCAATTTTGTATTGGCCGCGGCTCTGTTCGCCACCGTTCTGGGGGTTTGGGGCGAGCCGACGTCCCCCCCGGTCGTTGGAGCCGTGTTCCAGGGCTCTGTCGCCGAAGCGGCGGGCATTCGGGCTGGTGATCGCATCGTCTCGATCGATGGGCGACGCATGGACAGCTTTACCGAGGTGCAGCGCGAGATAAACCTGCATGCCGGCGATCCCCTTGTTTTCGCGCTCAATCGACAAGGTCAGAACTTGAGCGTCGTGGCGACACCGCGGCGGGAGCAAATTTTCAACGAGGATACACGTGTCACGGCCAAGATGGGCCGGATTGGAATGAGCAGCGGGCCTGGGGAGCTCAAACACTATTCTCCCCCTCAAGCCGTCGTCCGCGGCACGGAGATGGTGGGTGAAACGATCTCGTCCACGCTCACCTACTTGGGGCGCATTTTCACCGGCCGCGAGAATGGCGATCAGATCAGCGGCGTCATCGGTATGGCGTCCACCACCGGTAAGGTCGCCGAATCCTCACTGAACGCCGCTCCAGGCGTGTTGGGTTGGATCACGCTCTTGATGATGATGATCCAAATTGCAGCCTTCCTTTCGACGGGTCTTGGTTTTGCCAATCTTTTGCCAATACCCATCCTCGATGGTGGCCACCTGATGTTCTACGCCTACGAGGCGGTCGCGCGACGGCCCGTGAGCGCTCGCGTTCAGGAGGCTAGTTTCAAGGTGGGACTTGCACTTGTGCTGGGATTGATGTTGTTCGCCGCCAAGAACGACCTGATGAATCTGCAGGCGTTCAAATTCCTCGGCGGATTGTTCTCGTGAGCGCCCGCCTTCCGCCGACGGCTAGAGTGATGAAAAGAAGACCAGACCTGTCCTCTGTCCGCCCGTTGATGGCTGTGCTGCTGGCGACCACCGCCCTGGCCGCGCCGGCGCTTGTTTGGGCTCAACCGGCGGGTCAGCCTGCGCCAGTGCGCGTCTCGGGTCCCGGCGTGGTCAATCGCGTCGTCGTCCAGGGCAATGTGCGCGTCGAAACCAGCACGGTGCTGTCTTATCTGCCGGTGCGGATCGGAACGAGCGTCAACGACGAACAGATCGCCCAGGCGGTGCTGATTCTGTTCCAGACGGGTCTGTTCTCCAACGCCAACATCACCGTCGACGCCGCCGGCGTCCTGACCGTCCAGGTGGAAGAAAATCCGATCATCAATCGGGTGATTTTCGAGGGTGAAAAGGCCCTCGACGAAGACAAGCTTCGCGACGAAGTCCAGGCCACGCCCCGCGCCACCTTTACGGTTGCGCGCATCGAGCAGGACGTCCAGCGGATGATCGAGCTCTACCGGCGCGAGGGGCGCATTTCCGCGACCGTAACGCCGAAGATCGTTGAACTTGAGCAAAACCGCGTCGACATCATCTTCGAGATCAACGAAGGCCCGCGTAGCGGCATCCTGGACGTCAACTTCCTGGGCAACACCGCCTATTCGGACCAGGATCTGCAAAAGGTCATCATCACCCAGCCGTCGGTCTGGTACAAATTCTTCTCCAATAACGCCAACTACGATCCTGACCGCGTCGACTATGACGTGAGCCAGCTGCGCGAATTCTATCGCAACCACGGCTATTTCGACTTCAAGGTCGAATCCTCGGTCGCCGAGCTGCGCCTGAACCGCAACGCCTTTGTGCTGACCTTCACCCTGAACGAAGGCCGGCAGTTCCACTTCGGCAAGATTTCGGTGACCTCGGACCTGAACCGCCTCGACAGCGCGGTGCTGCAGCGTTTGCTGCCAATCAAGACTGGCCAGCTCTATCAGGATCAGGCCATCGAGAATGCCCAGAATGCGCTGGTGTTCGCGGCCGGCCAGGCGGGCTTTGCTTTTGTTGACGTGGTTCCGGACTATACCCGCAATTCCGATGGCACCGTCGATGTGGCCTTCAAGATAACCGAAGGGCCGCGGGTTTACGTCGAGCGCATCGACATTGTCGGCAACACCACGACCCTCGACCGGGTCATACGCCGTGAAATGGAGCTGGTTGAAGGCGACAAATACAACCAGGTTCTGATGGACCGGTCCCTGAACAAGATCAAAGCACTCGGTTTCTTCAGCGACGCCAAGATGGACCGGCTTGCCGGGTCCGCGCCGGACCGTGCAGTCGTCCGCGTCGCGGTGGCCGAACAACCGACCGGCGAGCTGGCGCTGACCGCCGGTTACAGCTCGGTGGACCAGCTTGTCGTGGATTTCAATGTCACCCAGCGGAACTTCCGCGGCCGAGGGCAAAACCTCAGCATGCAGGTCCGCACCGGATCGTTCCAAAGCATCGCCAATCTCGGATTTGCCGAGCCGCGATTGTTCGGCCGCAATCTGACCGGCGGCTTCCAGCTTTACGCGTTCCGCTACGACTTCACCCGCGAGGCTAATTATTCGACATCCCAGGTCGGCGGCACCTTAAATATGGGCTTCCCGCTCAGTGGTGATGCGTCGCTGAACCTGCGTTACGGCCTGCGCGCTGATGATCTGAGTGTGGTGGCGCTGACCTGTAACCTGACGGACACGGCGATTTGCCAGCAACTGGGCACCAAGCTCACCTCATCGATCGGCGCGACCTGGCAGCTTTCCCGCGCCGGTCCAGACACGCGTAATCCGACACGCGGTTACAATCTGAGCATCAGCCAGGACGTGGCCGGCATCGGCGGCGTCACCAAATATGTGCGCACCGAAATGCAGGGCGCCTGGTATCACGGCTTCAACCCCGACTTCATTCTGACGGCCCGGGGATCGGCTGGTTATGTTGACGGCTACGGTGGCCAGGATCTGCGGATCAGCGACCGGTTCTTCAAGGGCGGACAAACGTTCCGGGGCTTTGAAACTGCCGGCATCGGCCCGCGCGACACCACCTTCAACAGCTCACTGGGCGGAAAAATCTACGGTGTCGGCAGCGTTGAGCTGACAGTGCCCACGTTGCTGCCTGAACAATTCGGTATCGACGCCACGCTCTTTACCGACTTCGGTACGCTGGGCGGCATCGATGCGCGCGACAAGCTCAAGTGCAATGGTGCGTCGCCGCCTTCCTGCATCCCCAATCCGGCCATCGAGCACGACTTTGTGTTGCGCGCCACCTACGGCATTTCGATTGGCTGGAAATCACCTCTTGGTCCCGTTCAGTTCGACATCTCGCGGATCCTGAACCAGGCGGATTATGACCGCACCGAGACCTTCCAGTTCACGACGAAGCGGAGCTTCTAACACTATGAATATCAAGACAGTCTTTTTTGGCGTGGCCCTCGTTGCCATTGTGGCTCCGATCGCCTTCGCGCAACCGGCCGCCACCGGTGGAAAACAGGCGCCGAAGGCCGGCGCCGCAGCTGCTCCCGTCCCTGCTGGTGGCGCGGCGGGCGCACAGCCAAAACCGATTGTCCATGCTCCGGCCATCCCGGGAATCTGCGTCTTCTCGCGGGAAAATCTCGCCGCCGACAGCAAGCTCGGCGCCTATGTGGACCAGCGCCTTGGCCAAATTCAGACCAATGTCACCGCCCAGCTCAATCAGGCCAATCAGAACCTGGACGCCAACGCCCGCAATGTTCAGGCCCTGATCAACGCCACAGGGCGCGACACACCCGCCAACCAGCAAGCCATCGCCGACATTCAGCGGCAGGTTCAGCAATTCTCGGACATGCGCGCCGATCTGCAGGACCGTTTTGACCGGACGACCCGCGCGGCGCTGGCTCGCATCTTCGCCGAAGGTGAAAGCTTCCTGCAGCAAGTTTACGAACAGCACCGCTGTACGGTCCTGCTCGATGGCAACGCCGTGCGGACCGTCAACCCGACGATGGATTTGACGCCAGACGTGGTCAAGCTTCTCGACGGCCAAACAACGGAACTTCAGTTCGACCTTCTGCCGACCCAAACCCAGCCGGGCGCAGCGCCGGCCGCGGGTGCGGCGCCCGCCGCAACGGCTCCGGCAACGCCACCGCCGGCGGCGCCGGCGGCTCCAGCGGGCCGCGGTGCGGTCGGACCGCGACCCTAACCGGTCTGGCGATGCCTGATCCGCGGTTCTTCATCACTCACGAACCGCTTTCGATGCGCGAGGTCGCCCGTCTGACGGGCGCGCGCCTGACGAGCGACGACGCGCGATTGATTTTACAGGTCGCGCCACTCGCCCAGGCGGACGAGTCTTCTCTGGCGTTCTTCGCTGACCGCCGCCGCGCCCGGGAACTGGCCGCAACTGCGGCGGGCGCGGTCCTGGTGGCCGAGGCCGATGTTTCGGCCGTTCCTGAAGGTTGCGTGGCGCTGATCGCGTCCAGACCCCAGATCGCCTGGGGCAAGATCGCTACCGTGCTCCATCAACCCGTTGCCCATGATGTCCGTGACGGGCCGGTACATCCAACCGCAGTGATCGGGGCCGGCGTTGTCCTGGCGCCCGGCGTCAGCGTCGGGCAGGGGGCTTCGATCGGCGCGGGAACCGTTGTCCACGCGGGTGCCGTAATCGGGCCGGGCGTGCAGATCGGACGAAACTGCGTCATCGGCGCCAACGCCAGCGTCGGCTTCGCCCTGGTCGGCGATGGGGTCCACATTCTGGCAGGTGCGCGCATTGGCGAGGCGGGCTTTGGGGTGGCCGGCGGGGAGGCGGGTGCGGTGGATATTCCCCAGCTGGGCCGGGCGATCCTGCAGGACAATGTCACCATCGGCGCCAACAGCTGTGTCGATCGCGGCGCCTGGGATGACACGGTGATCGGCGAAAACTCCAAGCTCGATAATCTGGTCCACGTGGCCCACAACGTCCGTATGGGGCGCAACTGCCGGCTGGCGGCCTATACCGGCATTTCCGGCAGCGTCGTGATCGGCGACGGGGCTATTTTCGGCGGCAAGGCGGGCGTCGCCGATCAACTGACCATTGGCGAGGGCGCGGCGATCGGCGCCTCGGCTTCGGTGTTCAAAAGTGTGCCTGCCGGCGAGGTCTGGACTGGATTTCCCGCTCGACCCATGCGGCGGTGGTTGCGCGAACAGGCTGTGCTTGCGAGACTGTCCCGGGGAAGCAAGGGGACAGGCCATGACGAAGAAGGCTGAGGCAGCGCCGGATTCGACCGTCATCGAGATGGGCGAAATCCTGCGTCGTATCCCGCACCGCTATCCCTTCCTGCTGGTTGACCGGGCCGAGGACTACAAGTCGCACCAGTCGATCACCGGCATCAAGTGCGTGACGGTCAACGAGCCCTATTTCGTCGGCCACTTCCCCGGCAATCCGGTCATGCCGGGAGTCCTGATCATCGAAGCCATAGCCCAGTCCGGCGCCGTGCTGATGTCGAAGTCGCTGAATGCGGATGTTTCCGGCAAGACCATCTTCTTCGCCTCGGTCGACAATTGCCGCTTCCGTCACCCGGTTCGCCCGGGCGATGTCCTGCGCATGCCGGTGGAGGTGCTGCGGGCCCGGGGTGACATCTTCAAGTTCAAGGGCAAGGCCATGGTTGGCGAAAAGCTCGCAGCCGAGGTTGAATTCACCGCCGTGGTGGTCGAAACACCCAGCGAATGACGACGATCCATCCGACGGCGATCGTGCACGAGGGCGCCAGGCTCGGCGCCGGCGTCGAGATCGGTCCTTTCTGCATCGTAGGGCCCGAGGTCACCCTGGGCGATGGCGTGCAGCTGATTTCTCATGCGATTGTCGATGGCGTCACCGAGATCGGCGCCGAATGCGTCATCCATCCCCAGTCGCGCCTGGGCGGGCCACCGCAGCATCTGGGCCACAAGGGCGAAAAGACCCGGCTGGTCGTGGGTCCGAGAAACCTGATCCGCGAATGTGTGACCTTCAACGCCGGCACGGTGGCAGGCCGCGGCGTCACCACCATCGGCGCGGACGGCATGTTCATGGTCGGCAGCCACGTCGCCCACGACTGCATCATCGGCGACCATGTGGTTCTGGCCAACAACGGGGCTGTGGGCGGTCACGCCACCGTCGGCGACTATGTGTTCCTGGGCGGCAACGCGGCTGTCCATCAGTACACAAGGATCGGCCGCTACGCTTTCGTGGGTGGCGTCTCGGCGGTGACCAAGGATGTCATCCCGTTCGGCTCGGTCTGGGGCGTGCACGCCCATCTGGAGGGTCTCAACCTCGTGGGCCTCAAACGTCGCGGGTTTGCTCGCGAGGCGATCCGAGACCTGCGCTCGGCTTTCCGGTTGCTGTTTGCCGACGAGGGCACGTTCCAGGAAAGGCTGGATGACGTCGCCCGGGTGTTCAAGGACGTGCCTGAGGTGATGGAAGTCGTGGACTTTATCCGGGCCGATTCAGATCGCCCGCTCTGTCAGCCCAGGGACGACGACTAGAAATGGAACGGCTCGGCCTTGTCGCGGGCGCGGGATCCTTGCCCATCGAAGTGGCGCGCAGTTGCCTGGAGGCGGGACGGCCGCTCTATGTGGTGCGGCTAAAGAGCCTGGCCGAGGCCGAACTCTCGGAATATCCGGGCGGCGATGCGGGGCTCACCGAGTTCGGCAAGATCTTCAAACTGCTCAAGGACGCCGGCTGCAAGACCGTCTGCATGGCTGGCATCGTTCACCGGCCGGAATTCCGCACCCTGATCCCGGATCTGAAAGGCGCGGCCCTGTTGCCCGGCCTGATGCTGGCGGCCCGTAAGGGCGACGACGCCTTGCTTCGAGCAGTGGTCATTGCCTTCGAAAAGGAAGGCTTCAAGGTGGAAGGCGCGCAGGATGTCGCCGGCGGGTTGACCCTGGGCGCCGGGCCGCTCGGCCGCCATGCGCCCGGCAAGGAACATCAGGAGGACATTACCCGCGCCCTCGAAGTCGCCCGCGCCATCGGGGCCATGGACATCGGTCAGGGCGCGGTCGTGGTCGATGGGTTGGTTCTGGCCGTCGAGGCCCAGGAAGGCACCGACGCCATGCTGCGTCGCTGCGCCCAGTTACCGGAAGCCATTCGCGGCAAGCCCGGCGATCCGCGCGGGGTGCTCGCCAAGGCGCCCAAGCCCATCCAGGAGCGCAGGGTGGACCTGCCGACCATCGGCCTCGCCACCGTCCACCGTGTCGCGGCCGCGGGCCTGGCAGGCATCGTCGGCGAAGCGGGCGGGGTGATCGTGCTCGACCGCGAGGCGGTGATCGCCGAGGCCGACAGCCTGGGCCTGTTTATCTACGGCGTCGAATGACCGCGCCCAAGGTGATGATCGTCGCCATCGAGGCGTCGGCGGATGCGCTCGGGGCCGGTCTGGCGCGGGCACTGAAGGCACGGGTTCCGGGCGTAACCTTCTTCGGTGTCGGCGGGGCGCAGATGGCGGCCGAGGGCATCGACAGCCCGTTCGACACGCACGAACTGCAGGTCTGGGGCCTGATCGAGGGGCTGATGGCTCTGCGACGGGCGCAAAGGCGCGTGCGCGAAGTCGCCGAAATCGCCGCGCGCGAAAAGCCGGACGCGGCGGTGCTGATCGACGCCTGGGGCTTCAACCTGCGCATGGCCCATGCGCTTCGAAAGCTCGATCCCAACATCAAGCTGATCAAGTACGTCGGGCCGCAGCTCTTCGCCTCACGGCCGGGGAGGGCCAAGACCCTGGCCAAGGCCGTCGACCAGCTGCTCGCCATCCTGCCGTTCGACGCGCCCTATTACCAACCCTACGGCCTGCCGGTCACCTTCGTGGGCAATCCGTCCCTGACGCTGGATGTCACGGGCGCGAATGGAGCGCGCTTCCGCAAGGTGGTCGGCGCCGGAAAGACCGATCCCGTCCTTCTGGTGCTGCCCGGCAGCCGGCCGGCCGAAATCCGGCGGCTGATGCCGGACTTCGAGGACGCGGCGCGCCGGCTGATCGCCGACCGGCCGAGGTTAAAGGTCGCAGTCGTGGCGGCCGACACCGTAGCGGATCAGGTGCGCGAGGCGGTGGCCGGCTGGCCGGTGGAGACGGTCATCATCCAGGGCCACGAAGCCAAGCTCGACGCCATGAAGGGCGCTACCGTCGCCATCGCCTGTTCGGGCACGGTGACCAGCGAACTGGCGCTGGCAGGCTGCCCCATGGTGGTCGGCTACAAGGTCTCGAAGTCGACTTACGCCATCGGCAAACACCTGATCCGCACGCCCTGGATTGTGCTGCTCAATATTGCCGCCGGTCGTGCCATCGTGCCCGAACTGATCCAGCACGCCTGCACCGGCGACGCCCTGGCGGCCCTGGCTGGCGAGCGGCTGGACGATGCAGCCTTGCGCGCGCGACAAATCGCCGATCAGAACGCCGCGCTCGACGTCATGGGCCGCGGCGGCCCCGACCCGGCGGTCAAGGCGGCGGAAGTGGTGGCGGGCTACCTGAAGCGCTAGCCGCGCTTGCTGATCGGCACGAAATCGCGTTGCACAGCGCCGGTATAAAGCTGACGCGGGCGGCCGATCTTGCGTGCGGGGTCTTCGAACATCTCTTTCCACTGGCTGATCCACCCCACAGTGCGGGCCAGAGCGAACAGCACCGTGAACATCGAGGCCGGGAAACCCATGGCCCGCAGCGTGATGCCCGAATAAAAATCGATGTTCGGGTAGAGCTTGCGGTCGATGAAATAAGGATCAGAGAGCGCGATCTTTTCCAGTTCCATGGCCACGTGCAACAGCGGATCGTCGATCTTCAGCGCGTCCAGCACCTCGTGGCAGGTCTTCTGCATCACCTTAGCGCGGGGGTCGAAGTTCTTATACACCCGGTGGCCAAAGCCCATCAGCTTGTACTTGCGGTCCTTCACGCCCTGCACATAGGCCGGGATGTTGTCGACCGTGCCAATCGTTTCCAGCATTTCCAGCGCTTCCTGGTTCGCCCCGCCGTGGCTGGGTCCCCAGAGGCAGGCGATGCCGGCGGCGATACAGGCGAACGGGTGGGCGCCGGACGATCCGGCCAGGCGCACCGTCGAGGTCGAGGCGTTCTGCTCGTGGTCAGCGTGCAGGATGAAGATGCGGTCCATGGCCCGGGTCAGGACCGGGTTCGACACCCAGTCCTCGGCCGGCACGGCAAAGCTCATCCGCAGGAAGTTTTCGGCGTAGGAGAGGTTGTTGCGCGGCGAGATGAAGGGCTGGCCGGTGGTGTATTTGAACGCCCGGGCCGCGATGGTCGGCATCTTGGCGATCAGCCGGTGGGCGCTGATCTGGCGCTCCAGCGCATCGTCAACATTGATGCTGTCGGCGTAGAAGGCCGAAAGGGCGCCGACCGCCCCGGTCATCACCGCCATGGGGTGCGCGTCGCGCCGGAAACCCTCGAAGAAGCGGTCGAACTGGGCGTGCAACATCGTGTGGTAGGTGATGTTGTGATTGAAGGTTTCGAACTCGGCCGCCGTCGGCAACTCGCCGTGCAGCAGCAGGTAACAGACCTCCAGGAAGGTCGACTTTTCAGCCAGCTGTTCGATCGGATAGCCGCGGTGGAGCAGGATGCCCGCATCGCCATCGATATAGGTGATCTTGCTCTCGCAGGATGCGGTCGAGGTGAAGCCCGGGTCGAAGGTAAAGCGGTCGGACTCGGCATAGAACTTTCGCACGTCGACGACGTCCGGACCGGTTGTGCCTTTCATGATCGGCAAATCGTAGGTTTTGCCGTCGATCGTCAGTGTGGCTTTGTCGCTCATGTTCACCGCTCCCGGCCCGTAGAATTCGAGTCGTTATAGTCTCTTATTGTGCACTGCAAAGAGCATCCGCAAGGCGCCCCAGAGCTTCTTCTTTTCCAAGCGCAGCCAGCGCGCTGGCAAGGTCCGGCGCCGCCGCCCCGCCGGACAATACCCCCCGCAGCGCGGGCCCGAATTTGCCAAGACCTACGCCTTCAATTTCTGCAAAAGATTTCAAGGCGATGAGCAGGGCCTCGGGCGCCCAATCGGCCTGGGATTGAAGGTGCGAGGCCAACCGTGACAGCCGCTCGCGGGTCTCTTCGTTCAGTAGTCCCAGCGATTTTTCGTCCAGCTTGAGGGGCCTTTCCCTGATCGAAAAAAGCGACAGGCCGGCCAGTTCCTGGATTGTTGCAGCGCTTTCCTTGACCAGGCCCACCACGCGCCGCAGCCGGTCATCGACATCGGCGGTCAGTTGTTCGCCCTGCTTTTCCAGCGCCTCGCGGGTCAAGCCGGCCAGGCGCCCATCGTCAGCCTTGCGCAGATGCTGGTTATTGATGTGGTTCAGCTTGGCCCAATCGAGCCGCGCCGGGGCCTTGACCACATCCTTCACATCGAACCAGGCGATGGCCTGCTCGTCGGAGAAGACCTCATCATCGCCGTGGCCCCAGCCCAGACGGGCCAGATAGTTGCGCATGCCTTCGGGCAGGTAGCCCATCTCGGCGAACTCACCAACGGCTTGCGCGCCGTGGCGCTTTGAAAGCTTGGCGCCGTCGGGCCCGTGGATCAGCGGCAGGTGGGCGAACTCTGGAACCTCCCAGCCCATCGCCTGATAGAGCAGGGACTGGCGGGCGGCGTTATTCAGGTGATCATCGCCCCGGATCACGTGGGTGACGCCCATGTCATGATCATCGACGACGACCGCGAGGTTGTAAGTCGGATCGCCGTTCGAGCGGAGCAGAACCAGGTCGTCGAGTTCCTTGTTCGCCCAGGTCACCGGTCCCTTGATGAGATCGTTGACGACAGTGTCGCCCTCGATCGGTCCCTTGAAGCGGATAACGTGCGCCAGGTTCGAGCCGGTCTTCTCCTTGTCCCGCCAGGGCGAGCGGATGGCCCGCCCCTGGGCGCGGGCGATTTCACGTTCAGCCTCCAGTTCCTCGACGGTCAGGTAGCAGCGGTAGGCGCGGCCCTGATCCAGCATCTGTTGCACCGCCTCACGGTGCCGTTCGGCCCGAGCGTATTGCGACACCGGCGGCTCGTCAGGGACCAGCCCCAGCCAGGTCAGGCCGTCATGGATAATCTGGACATTGGCCTCGGTCGAGCGTTCGCGGTCGGTATCTTCGATCCGCAGCAGGAACTTGCCGCCCGTGTGGCGCGCGTAGAGCCAGTTGAACAGCGCCGTGCGCCCGCCGCCGATGTGCAGCGAGCCGGTGGGCGAAGGGGCAAAGCGGGTGACGACGGGCTTTTCGGACATGGCGGCCCTTATAGTCGCGCCAGCGCCGCTTCCTAGCCGCCGAGTTTGGTCGCCTGCAGAATCTTCACAGGGGCGCCCAGCATCTGGCCCTTCATGGCGGGATTGGGCGCGTCTTCGACGGTCGCCATCTGGTGAATCTTTTCGACGACGTCCATGCCGTCGACAACATGTCCGAAGACCGCAAAGCCCGGCTCGGTTCCCTTGGCGTCCAGACCTTCCATGCCGCCAATGCAGATGTAGAAATCAGAGGTAGCGGTGCCGGGCCCGCCGTTGGCCAGCGCCACCGCGCCGCGGGTGTGCGACAGCCCGGTCTGGGTGGTCGGCTCGTGCGCGATGGGCGGAAAGCGGGGCTTTGCGCGGTCCGATCCGCCCTGAATGATGCCATAGGGTGGGCCGCCGGGCGTGGGCGCGCGCATGGAGCGATAAAACGTGCCGCCATCCAAACGTTTCTCGGTGATGTAGTGGAGGAAATTGCCGGCCGTGATCGGCGCCTTGGCCATTTCCAGCACCATGCCGATGTTGCCCGCTTCCGTCCGCAGGGTGACGAAGACGATCGGCGGCGTCGGCGGGACAGGCGGAGTGGGTGTCTGGCCAAAAGCCCGGCCTGCAGCCATCAGAGCGCCCGCTCCAGCCAGAACATCGCGCCGTTTCAATCTGTTGCTCATGGTTTCCTCGCCGTCTTTGATCCTGAGGCTATTCCCGGGCGGGCACTTGATCAATCGCGCTTTCCTTGCGCCAATGGGCACACGGAGGGGGAATGAGCGCGGCGCCGGATAACTTGGGGTTGAACGCCCGCGGGTGGGCCGGATCGATCCCGCGCTGGCCGTGGGCGGTCAGGAACGGGATCGCCGCCCAGGCCGATCGCTGGGTGCTGTGGGCCCCGGTGTCGATGGGCTGCGGCGCAGCCGTCTATCTGGGGCTCAAGGACGAGCCGGGCCTTTTCTGGTCATTGGCGCCGCTCGTGCTGGGGATAGGGCCGGTGGCGCTGGCGCGGCGATTGATCCCGTCGAGGCTGGCTTCGATCCTGACCCTGCTGCTCGCCTTTGCCGCCTTCGGGTTCGCCTGCGGAAAACTCCGATCTGAAAGTGTAGCCGCGCCGATCGCCCCGGCCACGGGCGCGGTTCAGATCACCGGCTGGGTCGTCGATGTGGCGAGTCCGGGCGAGTCCGGCGAGCGGTTGATCATTGCACCGACGCGGATCGGGGGTCTTTCACCCGAGCAGATCCCGGCAAGAATTCGTGTGACGACGCGCGATGAACTGGTTGGTCCCGGCGCCGCCGTGCGGTTCACCGGCCTGATCAATCCGCCGCCGCCGCCGGCCAGTCCCGGCGGCTATGACTTCGCCCGCAACGCCTGGTTCGACGGCATTGGCGGGGTGGGTGTCGCCCTGACGCCGCCTCAGATTATCTCGCTGGGCAAGCCGCCCTGGCTGCTGGACCTTCGCATGAGGGTCAACGCCATGCGCTGGAGCCTGGCCACCCGCATTGCGGCCGACATGACCCCGCAGGCCCGGGGCCTGGGCGTCGCCATGATCACCGGTCACGAGGCCTTCATCGAACCCGATACCGAACAGGCCCTGCGCGACGCCGGTCTGGCGCACATCATCTCGATCAGCGGCGTGCACATGGCCATCGTCGGCGGGTTTTCCTTCCTGCTGGTGCGCCTCTTCATCGCGGCGATCCCGTGGCTGGCGTTGCGGGTTCCGGGCAAGAAGGTCGCCGCCTGTTTCGGCCTGGTGGCGGTCGGCACCTATCTGGTGGTTTCGGGCGCGCCGGCGCCCGCGGTACGGGCCGCGATCACCGCCGCCGTGGCTTTCCTGGCCATCCTCGCCGACCGCCAGGCGATCAGTCTGCGCTCCCTGGCGATTGCCGCCCTGGTGGTCCTGACCCTGCAGCCGGAGGCGGTGGGCGAGGCCGGGTTCCAGATGTCGTTTTCCGCCACCGCCGCCCTGGTCGCGCTGTTCGAGGTGTGGCGGCGCGCGCCACGGGAGATCAACACACCCTGGCCGATCCGGCTCATTCAGGGCGCCCTGACCTGGCTGGGTCTCAGTCTGGCGGCGAGCTTCGTCGCCGGGTTGGCCACGGGGCCCTTCTCCATCCAGCACTTCAACCGAGTGGCGGTGTTCGGCCTGCCCGCCAATTTGGTGGTCGAGCCGCTGGCCAGTTTCATCATGATGCCATCGCTCGCTCTGGGCGCGGTGCTGGAGCCGTTGGGACTCGGCAAACCGTTCCTGGATGTCGCCAGCGCCTCCATAGAAGTCCTCCAGGGCGGGGCGGCCTGGACAGCGAAACAGCCGCGCGCCGTCATGTTGATCGCCAGTGCGCCGCAGATCGCCCTGCCAATCGCCTTCCTTGGCATCCTGTGGCTGTGCCTGTGGAAGGGCAGGGGCCGCTGGCTGGGCCTGCCTGCGGCCCTGGCCATATCGCTGTGGCCACGGCCGGAGGCTCCGGTCGCCTGGATCGACACCGAGGGCGCGCAAGCTGCCGTTCGCATGGGGCGTGAAGCGGTGGTCATGCGTCTGGAAGACAGACTTTTCGGCGCCGAGTTCTGGAGCAAGCACCGGGGGCTCACCGTGGCCGCCGACAATGCAGGCGCGTTCGATTGTACCGGGTCTTCATGCCGGGCGGCCTATGCTGGCCATCCACGCCTGTCGCTGTGGTGGACCAAACGGCTTCCCGCCGCCGAAACACTGGATACCCTTTGCCACTCCTCGGACATTCTGATCATCCGCGCCGCGGTGGAAGCGCCGGCGTCCTGTCAGGGCGTTCGCATCCTTCGGGCAGAAGACTTCGCGCGCGGTGGCTCAGCCGAGGTCATGGCCGACGGACGCCTCGTCTGGGCCCAGCCCCTGCGGGGCCGGCGTCCGTGGACACTTAGTGATAGCGGCGGATGAGGCCGACCAGCTTGCCCTGCACCTGCACCTGATCGGGACCGTAAATGCGGGTCTCGTAGGCCGGGTTGGCCGCTTCGAGTGCGATGGACGCGCCCTTGCGGCGCAGACGCTTCAGGGTGGCCTCCTGGCCCTCGACTAACGCGACGACGATCTCGCCTGTGTTGGCGGTCTCGCCTTTGCGGATAATCACATGGTCGCCGTCAAAGATGCCGGCGTTGATCATGGAATCGCCCTGCACCTCGAGCACATAGTGTTCGCCCGCACCGAGCATGGTCTCGGGCACGACCAGGCGGTCGCGTTCGTGCTGGATGGCCTCTATGGGCGTGCCCGCGGCGATGCGGCCGAGAATGGGCAGTTCGCGCGTGTCGTTGGCGGCGTGCGGGGGCAGTGGCATACCTTCCACCACTTGCGGTTTGAACGCCTGGCGGCCCTTGGCGGGTGCGGCCGTGGTGGCCTGGGCCGGCAGCTTGATGACTTCCAGCGCCCGGGCGCGGTGGGCGAGGCGGCGCAGGAACCCGCGCTCTTCCAGGGCGGTGATCAGCCGGTGAATGCCCGACTTCGACGCCAGATCCAGGGCGTCCTTCATCTCGTCGAACGAGGGGGAGACACCGCTCTCCTTGATGCGCTCATGGATGTACATGAGCAGCTCATGTTGCTTACGGGTCAGCATGGGAACCTCGGGAACAAATCGCAAACGTTGATGGATGTTCTCTAGGTGTTCCTGGTAAATGTCAACTTAACGCCAGCAAGGCCCGGGTCGCGGCGGTGACATCGGCCTGGCGCATCAGGCTCTCGCCGACCAGCATGGCGCGGGCGCCGGCGGCCTCCAGACGGGACACATCAGCCGGGGTGAAGATGCCGCTTTCGGTTACCAGCAAGGCGTTTGCGGGGGCGAGCGGGGCCAGCCGCTCGGTGGTGGTCAGATCAACCTCGAAAGTCTTGAGGTTGCGATTGTTGACGCCCACGAGGCTCGCGCCCAGCGCACCGGCGCGGGCCATTTCGGCCTCGTCGTGCACCTCAACCAGCGAATCCATGCCGAATCGAGCGGCTTCTTTCATCAGCCCGGCGGCCAGGGAATCATCGACCATGGCCAGGATCACCAGGATGGCGTCGGCCCCCAGCGCCCGTGATTCGGCCACCTGCCAGACATCGACCAGGAAATCCTTGCGGATGCAGGGCAGGGCGCAGGCTTCCCGCGCGGCGGTGAGATAGGCGTCCTCGCCCAGGAAACTCGGGGTGTCGGTCAGGACGGAAAGGCAGGCCGCGCCACCGGCCTCATAGGCTTTCGCCAGCGCCGGCGGATCAAAATCCTCACGGATCAGCCCGCGCGAGGGACTGGCCTTCTTGATCTCGGCGATCAGAGCGAGCTGGTCGGGGGCATGGGCGCGTTCCAGCGCGGCACGAAAACCCCGCGGCGGGCTGGCGGCGGAAGTGTCGACCTCAGGGCGCACTGCCTCGCGGGCGGCCACGTCGCGGCGCTTGTACTCAGCGATATGGGCGAGAATGTCGTTCACGGCGCGCTAGGTACTCGCTTTGACGTCAACCGCAAGCAGCCGTCAGGCCGCCGGGCAGCGCTGGCGGGTCATTCCGGCCTTCTCGCCCTGTTCGATTAACTGGGTCTGGTCGGGCGAGAGCATGAAATGGAAGGTTCGCGTCCAGTGCTGGCCTTCGCCGTCCATGTCGGCGGTAAAGGCGATGTCGAGGGGCGAATAGACGGTCACCGCCTTGATGACACCGCCGCTCTCCAGATAGCCGATGTGGTCGGCGGTCAGGCGCATCCAGGTGGTGCTGGCGGGATCGCCGCAGGCTTTCGCTTGCTCTTCCCACTTACCCAGGAAGGCGGCCGGCAAAACCGCCGCGCCCGGTGTGGTCGGCGCGGTCGTCCAGGTGGGTGGTGGCTGAACCAGGCTCGCATCTGCCGCCGGCGGTTCTGCCGGGCCCTGGGGCGCCGTCATGCGGCCGAGCAGGAACATTACCGCCCCAACCAGAACCACAATCGCCATGATCAGGCTGACGACCAGGACGCGGTTGCCGTTATTCATGGGTCGCCTCCACCAGCTTTTGCAGCGCACGTTTTGCCTGGCCCTTGTCGATGGCCTCGGCGGCCATGGCGACTCCGTCTTCCAGTCGTTCCACCTTGTCAGCGACCAGCAGGGCGGCGGCGGCGTTGAGCAGCACGATGTCGCGATAGGGCCCTTTTTCGCTATCCAGCAGGCAGGTCAGCGCCGCGGCGTTGAATTGCGGGTCGCCGCCCTTCAGGTCCTCGATGGTCGCGCGCGGCAGACCGACGGCCTCAGGGGTGACGGTGAACAGGCTGACACGGCCTTCCTTCCATTCGGCGACCGAGCTTTCGCCGACGGTGGAAAGCTCGTCCATGCCGGCCCCATGCACGACCCAGGCTTTCTCGGCGCCTAATGCGCCCAGCACCTCGGCCAGCGGTTTGACCCACTTGGAATCATAGACGCCCAGCACCTGGCGTTTGGCTCCCGCCGGATTGGTCAGCGGCCCCAGCAGATTGAACAGGGTGCGGAAACCGAGCTCGGCGCGGATCGGCGAGACGTGGCGCATCGAGCCGTGGTGGGCCTGGGCGAACAGGAAACAGATATTGGCTTCCTCCAGCGCCTCGAGTTGTTTGGCGGCGGGGGCGCTGATGTTGACGCCCAGGGCGGTGAGAACATCCGCTGTGCCGGACTTCGAGCTCAGCGCCCGATTGCCATGCTTGGCGACCTTGACCCCGCAACCGGCGACGACGAACCCGACGGCCGTCGAGATGTTGAGGGTGTGTAAGCCGTCGCCCCCGGTGCCGCAGACGTCCATGACGTCATAGGCGTGATCGAGCTTCACGGCCGCCTTGCGCATCTCCTTCGCGCCGGCAGTGATCTCGCTGACCGTCTCGCCCCGCATGCGCATGGCGGTGAGCGCGGCGGCGACCTGGGCCGGAGTCGGCTCGCCGCGCAGGCAGGCGCCGAAAAAGGCCTCCGCATCGGCTTCGGTCAGGGTCTGGCCATCGGCGAGCCGGGCCAGCAGCGGCTTGAAGGCGTCAGACATGGGCGAGGCGTTTTACGCCCGCGAGATCCAGGAAGTTGGCCAGCAGGTCGTGACCGCCCACCGTGGCGATGGATTCCGGGTGGAACTGCACCCCGTGGATCGGCAGGGTCTTGTGCTGCAGGCCCATGATCTCACCATCGTCGGTCCAGGCGGTGACTTCGAGGACGTCGGGCAGGGTCTCGCGCTTGACCGCCAGCGAGTGGTAGCGGGCGGCCGTAAAAGGGTTGGGCATGCCCTTGAACACGCCCTGGCTGGCGTGATGGATCTCGCTGGTCTTGCCGTGCATCAGGCTCTTGGCTCGGATGACGTCGCCGCCGAATGCCTGGCCGATCGACTGGTGTCCGAGGCAGACGCCCAGGATCGGCATGGGCGCGGGTGCGGTGGCGATCAGTTCCAGGCAGATGCCTGCCTCGTTCGGCGTGCAGGGGCCGGGCGAAAGCAGCACGGCCTCGGGCTTCAGGGCAAAGGCCTGAGCGGCGGTGAGCGCATCATTGCGCACCACACGCGTCTCGGCCCCCAGCTCGTTCAGATAGTGGACGAGGTTGTAGGTAAAGCTGTCATAGTTATCGACGACGAGGATCATGCGCGTGCTTCTAGGCCGTTTGGAGAGACTCGTCGATAATGTGGGGATGGAATCAGCCCAGCTCGACCCCTCGACCGTTCAGACCCGCCTGACCGTGGCCCGCGCCCTGCTCAAACCAAGAGTCTACAAGGAACCGGTCTGGCCCGTAGTCGCCTCGGGATTCTTCTTCGCCGTCTGTGCGCTCGGGCTCGCCGCCGCCCTGATCAGCACTCCGAGTTTCAAGACTGGCGCCCCGGCTCCGGCGTTCAAGCCGGTGGTGGAAGACAAGCTGGCCAAATAGTTTAGGCGAACCGCCAGGCCTCTTCCGCCGCTCGCCGTAGCGCCATCGATTTGTGGACGGTCTCTTCGTACTCTGAGTCCGGGTCGGAATCGGCGACCACGCCGCCGCCGGCCTGGACGTACATGATGCCGTCCTTGAAGAGCGCGGTCCTGAGGACGATGCAGGTGTCGACCGAACCGTCGGCTCCGAAATAGCCGACCGCCCCGGCGTAACCGACGCCGCGCTTTTCGGTTTCCAGCTCGTCGATGATCTCCATGGCCCGCACCTTGGGCGCGCCCGAGAGCGTGCCGGCCGGCAGGGCCGCCATCAGCACATCCACCGGATCGACGCCGGGCGCCGCATTGCCCTCGACATTGGAGACGATGTGCATGACGTGGCTGTAGCGCTCGATGAAGAAGCTGGCGGTTACGCGGACATTGGGTTTGACCGCCTCGCCCGGCGGGATGTTCGCCCCTTCGGTGTTAAGCATGGCGACGCGGCCGACATCGTTGCGGCCGAGATCGAGCAGCATCAGGTGCTCGGCCCGCTCCTTGGGATCGGCCAGCAGGTCCTTTTCATTCTGCAGATCTTCTTCTGGCGTCTTGCCGCGCGGCTTGGTGCCGGCGATCGGGCGGATGGTGATCTTGCCGTCGCGCAGGCGCACCAGGATCTCAGGGCTGGATCCGGCCAGCTGGAAATTGCCGAAGTTCAGATAGAACAGGAACGGCGAGGGGTTGGTCCGCCGCAGCGACCGGTAGAGCGCCAGGGGATCGAGCGGGAAGGGCGCCCGGAAGCGGTGGCTCGGCACCACCTGGAAGATATCGCCGGCGGCGATGTAGGCCTTCGCCTTGCCGACGATGCGATGGTATTCGGCCCGATCCACCGGGCTTTCGAACACCGGCGCCCGCATGGGCGCATGCTGGGATTGCGCCATCAATGGACGGCGCAGGTCGGCGATGGTGGCTTCGATGCGATCACGGGCTTTGTCGTGCGCCGCCTTGGCCGAAACGCCGGCCGTCGCGCGCACCGTGGTCGCCAGGATAATCTCGTGGGCGATGGAATCGAACACCGCCACGATCGACGGGCGCATCATCACCGCGTCAGGCAGGTCGAGCGGATCGGGGTTGATGCCGGGCAGCCGCTCGGCCAGCCGCACCATGTCATAGCCCAGGGCCCCGAACAGACCCGCGGCCATCGGCGGCACGCCGGCGGGCATTGGCAGGCGGCAGGCGGTGACAAGATCGCGCAGGTTGTCGAGGGCGTTGCCGCCCTGGGGTGTGAACTTGCCGGCAGCAATATCGCCACCCTCGGCGAGCTCGGAGGCCTCGCCCCGGCAGCGCCAGACCAAATCCGGCTTCATGGCGATGATCGAATAGCGGCCGCGATAGGCGCCGCCTTCGACGCTTTCGAACAGAAAAGCGTAGGGCTGCCCGGCCGCCAGTTTCAGATAGGCCGAAACCGGCGTTTCCAGGTCGTCGATCAGCCGGGTCCAGACCAGTTGCGCGCCGCCGGTGTCATAGGCGCGCGTAAAGTCGTCGAGCGCCGGCTCCAGGCTCACTTCTTGGCGGCCCCGCCCGCCTTTTCCTTGGTTTCAGCGCCGGCCTTGGGCAGCGGCGCAAGACCGAGCGCGTTGCGGGCGCGATCAGGATAGGACTTCACGGTCACCAGCTGGCCGACCGAACGCACCAGCTGCTGTTCCATCTCATCGCCCACGGCCTGTTCAATCTGGGGCAGCAGCCGCTGGCCATCCGGCGCCGAGGCGGCGGGGTCGGCCTGATGGATATCGTCCAGCCGGGCGACGAAGAACGAGCCTGCTCCGGACGCTCCGGCGGCCGGCGGGACATCGCCGGTAAAGACCTCGCCCTTCTTGGCCGCCACGGCGCCGGCGACCAGTTTCTGACCATATTTCGGCACCAGGGTCTGTCCCTCGGCCCGGTTGAGCCCCGTGATACGGGAGACCGAGCCGCCGTACTGTTTGGCCAGGTCGTCCAGCGAGGTTCCGCTGCGGGCCTTGGCGATGATTTCATTGGCCTTGGCCTGCATCCGGTCAACCTGCTGGCGGTTGGTCCAGGCGCGGGTCAGTTCGCCCTTGATGTCGGCCAGCGCCGGCAGGAAGGGCGGGATGATCCGGTCGACGCGAACGACGAAATAGTCGCCGGAATTGGGGGCCTCCTCGATGATGTCGCTTTTTTCGTTGGTCTGCAGCGCGGCGACTTCCTGCATGACGCGCGCGGTCACGCCCTCCGGCAGCTTGCCGTCCTTGGTCGAGCCGTTGAGCGCGACGGGCGGGGTTGTATAAACATGGGCGCCGGCGGCGTGCGCGGCCGCGACCATGTCCGTACCCGAATTCAGCGCTTCCTCGAACTTGTTGGCCTGTTCGGTGACCTTCATCTGGGCGGCGCGGCGCTTGGCTTCATCAACAGCGGCGGTGCGCAGTTTGGCGAGATCGGGAAGCTTGGCGGGTGTGATCGCCACAACCCGCACAACGCTATAGCCCAGCGAGCCCTGGATGGGCTGGCTGGTCGATCCGGCGGCCAGCGCGAAGGCGGCGTCGGCGGTCTTGGGGTCGGGAAGGGCGGTCTTGGGCTTGTCGGTGTAGGTGACCACGCTCGAACCGACGGCTCTGGCCACGGTGGCGGCGTCCTCGCCCTTGGCCAGGCGGCCGGCGACGGTCTGGGCGGTGGCCAGGTCCTTGGCGGCGATCTGAACCAGGGTGCGCGTTTCCGGGACGGTCTCGTCGGTCTTGCGGAAGTCGATGATCTTTTGAATGTCCGCTTCGGTCGGCGTGACCGTTGCGGCCACATCGCTCAGCTTGAAGCGCGCGATCGTCAGGACCCGGGTTTCCGGATTGCGGATGCGCATCGAGTCAGCGTTCTCATTCATGAACGCGGTCAGTTGGGCGTCGGTCGCGGCGGGGATCGCGCCGGCCATAGCGGGGGTGACGTAGAGCACGCTGACATCGCGGTTCTGGTGAACCATCAACGCCTCGGAGGCGGCCAGAATGGTGGGCGGCTTCATGCCGACGCCCAGCGCCGAGCTCAGGTGCTGCATGGCGATGCCGTCGCTGACCGATTCCTTGACCTTCTTGTCGGTCAAATGCTGCTCATTCAGAAAGGATCGATATTTGTTGCGATCAAATCGGCCGGAGACTTCATCGAAGAATTCCGGAACCTTGCGGAGCTCTTCGGCCATCATCTCCATGCCGGGCTTGACGCCCAGGCGCCCCAGGATCACGCGAAGCGACAGCTGGGTTTTCAACTGATTGAGTACATAAACATCGGCGCCTTGGGCGGCGAGTTCATCGGCCGACACCGGGTGACGCTGGCGCTGCTCTTCCTGCTGACGCAGACGGTCGAAGTCGCGCTTGTAGTCGTCGCGGTCGATATTGTGCGACCCGGCCGCCAGAACAACGCCGCTCTGCACGCCCGTCAGCATATTCCGGTTCAGGCCCCAGAACGCGAAGCTGATGATAATCAGGGTGAACAGGATCACCATGAATACGGTTCGGGCGACCTTCTTGACGTTCATGGTATCGATCCTGGCTTCGCCGCAGGGGCGTCGGGTTCGCGCGGGTATAGTTGAGGGTATGGCAAGCCTGCAAGCACAGTCGAGTTATGGACAGAGCTTCAAGCTTGTCCTAGGCGAGGGTTCTCATGAAACCCCGTCCCATGATCGCCGGAAACTGGAAGATGAACGGCCTGGCCGCCTCGCTGGTCGAGGCCAGGGCCATCGCCGACGCCTTGGCTCAAGCAGGGTCCTCGGCCGAGGTCGCGCTTTGCCCGCCGGCCACGCTTATCGGTCAGATGGCTGAAGCCTTGCGCGGCTCACCGGTTCTGGTCGGGGGCCAGGATTGCCGGGCCGAGGCCTCGGGCGCTTTCACGGGCGATATATCCGCTGAACAGCTCAAGGACGCGGGCGCGAGCCTGGTAATCCTCGGCCATTCCGAGCGGCGGGCGGGCCACGGCGAGACCGATGAACTTGTGGTCGCCAAGGTGGAAGCCGCGCTTCGAGCAGGCCTCAGGCCCATCGTCTGCGTGGGCGAGACACTCGAAGAACGCGAGGCCGGCTGGGCGATCGCCGTGGTGACTGGCCAGGTCGAAGATTCTTTGCCGAAGGCCCTGGACGGCAAGGCCTTCGCGGTCGCCTACGAGCCGGTGTGGGCGATTGGATCGGGCCTGACGCCGACCACCGAACAGATCGTCGAGGTCCACACCGCCATCCGGGGCGTCCTGAAACGCCGGCTCGGCGCGAGCGGCGAGGCCGCACCCATCCTCTACGGCGGCTCGGTCAAACCTTCGAACGCCGCCGAAATCCTGCATGCCGATGAGGTGGGTGGCGCTCTGGTCGGCGGGGCCTCGTTGAAGAGCGCCGACTTCATCCCCATTATCCGGGCCCTGGGCTGACCATTGGGCCATCCGGAATGGCTGGCGCAACGCCCGGCCCGGTGCTAGAGGCCCGGCTCTCACTGAAGGCGCTGAAATCGCAATGCTGCTGAACATTCTTTTAGGACTGCTGATCGCGGTCGGTGTCTCCATGACGGGGGTGATCCTGTTGCAGCGCTCCGAAGGCGGTGGCCTGGTTTCGGGCGGCGGCGGCCAGCTGATGACGGCGCGCGGCGCCAGCAACCTGCTCACCCGCACGACCCAGATTCTGGCGGCGATGTTTTTTGCCCTGTCGCTGATCATCACCCTGCTGACCGGCCGGGCGGCGACCTCTTCGTCGGTGGTGCGCGAACTCAAGGGAACAAGCATCGACGCGGCCACCCAGCAAAAGCTGCTGGCTCCGCCGCCGACGGCGCCGACACCAGTGGACCCGACGGCGCCCGCGACACCCACGAAAGCCTTCACGCCGACGCCCGCCGCACCCGCTACGACTCTGCCGGCGGCGCCCGCCAAATAGCCCAAACTCCGGCGTTTGGGCGGCTGTGACCCCGGGCCGCGAGGTCTGGGGCGAAAACCTCGTTGGCGCTCGGCGAATCGCTGCTAGTCTGGACTCCCATGGCCCGCTACATCTTCATAACCGGCGGCGTGGTTTCCTCGTTGGGAAAAGGCCTCGCTTCCGCCGCGCTCGGCGCGTTGCTGCAAGCCAGGGGCTACAAGGTCCGGCTGCGAAAACTCGACCCCTATCTCAACGTCGATCCAGGGACGATGAGCCCCTATCAGCACGGCGAGGTTTTCGTCACCGACGACGGCGCCGAGACAGACCTTGATCTCGGCCACTATGAGCGGTTCACCGGGGTTTCGGCGACCAAGGCCGACAACATTACCACGGGCCGCATCTATCAGACCATCATCGAAAAGGAGCGGCGAGGGGACTATCTGGGCGCCACTGTCCAGGTCATTCCGCACGTCACCGATGAGCTGAAGGCGTTCATCCGCAGCCCGGCGCTGGATGAAAACGGCGAGGAGGTCGACTTCGTGCTGGTCGAGATCGGCGGCACGGTCGGCGATATTGAGGGGCTTCCGTTCTTCGAGGCCATCCGCCAATTCGGTCAGGACTTACCCAGAGGGCACGCCTGCTATGTGCACCTGACGCTGCTGCCGTTCATCAAAGCGGCCGGCGAGATGAAGACCAAGCCCACCCAGCACAGCGTCAAGGAGCTGCGCTCGATCGGCATTCAGCCGGACATTCTGCTCTGCCGCTGCGAACTGCCGATCCCCTCGGAGGAAAAGCGCAAGATCGGGCTCTTCTGCAATGTGCGTCCCGGCGCGGTGATCGAGGCCCGGGACGCGTCAGACATCTATCACGTACCGCTCGATTACCATCAGCAGGGCCTTGATCGCGAAGTCCTGGCCGTGTTCGGCATCGACAACCCGCCACCGCCCGATCTGACCCGCTGGGAGACGATTTCAGAGCGCATCACCAAACCCGATGGCGAGGTGACCATTGCCGTCGTCGGCAAGTACACCGTCTTAAAAGATGCCTATAAGTCTTTGATAGAAGCGTTAAATCACGGCGGTTTGGCGAACTCCGTCAAGGTCAACATCGACTGGGTCGAGAGCGAGGCCTTCGAGGGCGAGCCCGGCGCCGCGGCTGCGCGGCTCGAGGGCGTACACGGCATTCTTGTTCCTGGCGGATTCGGCGAACGCGGCGCCGAGGGCAAGATCAGGGCCGCGCAATTCGCTCGCGAGCGCACGGTGCCCTATTTCGGCATCTGTTTCGGCCTGCAGATGGCGGCCATCGAGGTCGCCAGAAATGTCGCCCGGATCAGCGGCGCCTCATCCACCGAGTTCGGTCCGGCCGACAATCCGCTGGTCGGCCTGATGACCGAGTGGGTGCAGGGCAACGAACGCGTACAGCGCCAGGCCGGCGGTGATATGGGCGGGACCATGCGCCTGGGCGCTTATGAGGCTGTGCTCACGCCCGGCTCCAGGGTGGCCGAAATCTACGGGTCGACCACGATCAGCGAGCGCCATCGTCATCGCTACGAGGTCAACATCGGTTACCGCGAAGCCATTGAGGCCGCGGGCCTGAAATTCACCGGCCTGTCGCCCGACGGGGTTCTTCCCGAGATCTGCGAACGCGAAGACCATCCCTGGTTCATCGGTGTGCAGTTCCACCCCGAACTGAAGAGCCGGCCCTTTGCGCCGCACCCGCTGTTCGCCAGCTTCATCGCCGCCGCCAAGGTTCAAAGCAGGCTGGTCTGATGAAGGCCTGCGGAACCTGCACCCTGTGCTGCAAGGTCTGTACGATCGTCGAGCTGAACAAGCCGTCCGGGCAGTGGTGCGTCCACGCCAGACCAGGCCAGGGCTGCGCCATCTATGGCGACCACCCCAAGGAATGTCAGGTCTTCCGCTGCGGATGGCTGACCATCGATGAACTGGGCGAGGACTGGAAGCCGATCAACAGCAAATTCGTCCTGTTGCTTGATGAAGACCGCCGGCGCCTCGTTATCGAGAACGATCCGGGCCACCCGCAGGCCTGGAAGAAGGCGCCGTTCTATCAGCAAATCAAAAGCTGGGCGCGCGCGTGGACGGTGATCGCCAGCGTCGGCAAACACTGCATTTTTGTCTTCCCGGATCAGGATATCGATGTGGGGCCCATAGAGGCCGGCGACGAGGTCCGGCGCGGATTTCGCGGGGAAGGGCCGCTGAAGGCGCCCTGGGTGCGGGTCAGGCCGGTTGGTGGCGGTCCGCCTCGCGAGTACGTTGGCCGTTTCGGGCCCACCGCCTAGGAGCTGAACGTTGCGTCGCCGCCTCCGCTCGGACATAGGGTCGTTTCGATGCGGCCTCGTACGGCCGGCGGATTTCGATTTTGGCTGACGTTATGAAAACCTGCGGCGCCTGTAATCTCTGCTGCAAGCTGGCCCCCGTCGAGGCGCTGAAAAAGCCGGCCGGCGTCTGGTGCGTGCATGCCAAGCCAGGTCAGGGTTGCGGAATCTATGGTCAGCACCCGGAAGAATGCCAGACCTATCGCTGTGGCTGGTTGAAAAACGAAGGTCTGGACGAGGACTGGAAGCCTACCAACTGCAAATTCGTCATCCGGCTCGACGAAGAGTTTCGCCGGGTGATCATCGCCAATGATCCAGCTTATCCCGATGCATGGAGGAAGCCGCGCTTCTACCCTGTGATCAAGAGCTGGTCGCGGGATTTGGGCGTGGTGTCGTATGTCGGCAATCGCGCCACCATGGTCTATCCGGATCAGGATCTTGACGTCGGCGTGATCAACGCGGGCGACGCCGTCCACACCGGTTATCATGATCGGCCCCCGATGCGGGCGCCCTGGGTTCGCATTCAACCCGTTGGAGGCGGGCCTCCTCGCGAGTACGTTGGCCGTTATGGCCCTTCCTGAGACCACGCGCACCTGCGGAACCTGCACCCTTTGCTGCAAGGTGAGCGGCATCAAGGAACTCGATAAGCCGGCCGGCGTCTGGTGCAAATTCGCCAAACCCGGCCAGGGCTGCACGATTCATGGGCGGCATCCGCGCGAATGTCAGACCTACAAGTGCGCCTGGCTAGAACGACAGGATCTGGCCGAGGACTGGAAGCCGTCCATTTCGAAGATGGTGCTGCGGATTGAGGGCCCGGGCGTGTTCGTCCACGTCGATCCCGACGCCCGGGGCGCCTGGAAAAAACAGCCCTACTACCGGGGACTCAAGAAGACCTCCGAAGGCCTGTGGAACGGGACCGCCCACGTGATCGTCTACGAGGGTCATGACATTACGGTCATTTTCCCGGAGGAAGACCTCCATATCGGCAAGAATGGCGAGGGCGATCGGGTGGTCGTGGCCTACCAGAAAGTCGGCGCCAGCCAGCGGCCCTTTGTGCGGGTTGAACGGGCCAACGGCGAGGTCAGCGATTTTTACGGCGCCGTTCATACCGTTCGTGGCTTTCCGCCGGTTGCATAATCAGGCGTGATCCGGCATACACCCCGCCTCGCGTGGCGGCCCAACCCGGCCGCCGCTTCCATTTTGACCAACCGGGACCCCTCCGATGGCCGTTCCTAAACGCAAAGTCTCCCCCTCGCGCGCTGGCATGCGCCGCTCGCATCATGCGCTCGAAGCCAATGCCTATGTCGAAGACAAGGACACGGGCGAGCTTCGCCGCCCGCACCACATCGATCTGAAGACCGGCATGTATCGCGGCCGGCAGATCCTGACACCCAAGGAAGACTAGTCTTCCGGCTTGCGGGCGGACTAGTGAATGGCCAAGTTTAGGGCCATGAAAACGCCCGCGCTCATTCTCGCTGCTGCGATCCTGCTGGTCGCTTGCGATCGCACGAGCATCGTGGGTCCCAAAAACGTCGCGCAACCCGAAGATCCGGCCGCCGCCGCCGCGCCGCCTTCAATCCTGTCGCCGCAAGGCTGGGGGCCTGTGCGGATCGGCATGCGCGCCCAGGCGGCGCTGGAAGCGACCGGCGGCGTCCTGCCGGTGGTGAAGCAGGAGGGTTCGGACTGCTATTATCTGCGCCCCACCTCGTCAGACAGTGTTCTGGTGATGATTCAGGCCGATCGGGTCACTCGCATCGAAGCCATTGCGGGGACTGCGCCCGTGGTCACCGACACCGGGCTAACCGTTGGCGCGACGGAGAGACAGATCAGGGAGAGATACTCAGCCGAACTCGAAGCTGAGCCTCAAAAATACCTCCCGGCGCCCGCCGGCTATCTCACCTGGTGGAACCAGCGCACCCAACAGGGCGTGCGCTATGTGCTGGGCGCGGACGGCAAGACCGAACGGATCATCGTCGGCGGGCCTGCAATCCGGCTCGTCGAGGGCTGTTCCTGAGGCGTATGGAGCGCTAAAGCCGGGCGCATTCGAATCTTGCCGGAAAACCCATGACCGAAATTGCCGACATCCTTGCCCGTGAAATCCTCGACAGCCGTGGCAATCCCACGGTCGAGGTCGACGTCACCCTGGACGACGGCGCCTTCGGCAGGGCCGCTGTGCCATCGGGGGCCTCGACAGGCGCGCACGAGGCGGTGGAGCGCCGCGACGGCGACAAGACCCGCTACCTGGGCAAGGGCGTCCAGCAGGCCGTGGATGCGGTCAATGGCGAGATTTTCGACGCGCTCTCCGGCATGGACGCTGAGGACCAGCGGCGGATCGACAAGATTCTGATCGAACTGGACGGGACATCCAACAAGTCCCGCCTGGGCGCCAACGCCATTCTCGGCGTCAGCCTGGCCGTGGCCAAGGCCCAGGCGATCTCGGCCGACCTGCCGCTCTACAAATATGTGGGCGGGGTGTCAGCCAACCTTTTGCCCGTACCGATGATGAACATCATCAACGGCGGCGCCCACGCCGACAATCCGATCGATATCCAGGAATTCATGATCCTGCCGACGGGCGCTGAGACGTTCAGCGAAGCCCTGCGCATGGGCGCGGAGATCTTCCACGCCCTGAAAAAGGCCCTCAAGGACGCCGGTCACAACACCAATGTCGGTGACGAGGGCGGCTTTGCGCCCAATATCGGCTCGGCCGAACAGGCCCTGGCCTTCATCGTCAAGGCCGGCAAGGCAGCCGGCTATGACGCGGGCTCGGACTTCCAGCTCGGCCTCGACGTCGCCTCCACCGAGTTTTTCAAGAACGGAAAATACGTTTTGGAAGGCGAAGGCAAGACACTGGATGGCGCCGGTATGGTCGACTACCTCAAGAATCTCGTCGATAAATTCCCGATCGTTTCCATCGAAGATGGCATGGCCGAAGATGATTTCGACGGCTGGAAAGCGCTGACCGACGCCCTGGGCAAGAAGGTGCAGCTGGTTGGGGACGACCTCTTCGTGACCAATCCGGTCCGCCTGACTGATGGAATCGCCCGTGGTCTGGCCAACTCAATTCTCGTAAAAGTCAATCAGATCGGCACCCTGTCGGAAACTCTTGACGCGGTTCGCATCGCCCAAGCGGCCAGCTATACGGCCGTGATGAGCCACCGTTCCGGCGAGACCGAGGACTCGACCATTGCCGACCTCGCCGTCGCCACCAACTGCGGGCAGATCAAGACTGGCTCCCTGGCCCGTTCTGACCGCCTGGCCAAGTATAATCAGCTGCTGCGGATCGAAGAGGCGCTTGGCGATCAGGCCCGCTACGCCGGAACCGGGATTCTCCGTAGCTAACAGGCGGTTAACCCCTCTGCCTTAATCCCATATCATGCTCGAACGCAGCCGCATCTACGCGCCGACCGCGATCCTGGGGTTCCTGATCTTCTGTTTCGTGTTCCAGGCCCTGACCGGCGAGCGCGGCCTGCTGGCCGCAGACCGCCGGGCCGCGACGCTCGCTGCCCGGGAGGCCGAACTGCACACCTTGCAGGCCCAGCACGCCGAACTTGTCGCCCGGCTGCGCAGTCTCGATTCTCACAATCTGTCGGCGGATCTTCTGGAGGAACGGGCGCGTTCCCTGCTAGGATTCGTCCGTCCGAATGAGTACGTCATACGCGTGCCCGTCCCCGCCGGCTGAGTCGCTGATCCATGCGCCGGCAGGGCCGGCGAAACGTGGAGAGCCCATGGCCGGCAAAACCGCCGCGAAGAAGCCTGAGGGCCGCAATTCCGGCGGTGACGCCGACCTGCTCGCCTTCTATCGCGACATGCTGCTCATCCGCCGCTTCGAAGAACGGGCAGGCCAGCTCTACGGCATGGGTCTGATCGGCGGGTTCTGTCACCTCTACATCGGGCAGGAAGCCATCGCTGTCGGCGTCGAGCACGCCAGGGCGAAGGGCGATCAGGTCATTACCGCCTACCGCGACCACGGCCACATGCTGGCCGCCGGCATGGACCCCAGGGGCGTCATGGCCGAACTGACCGGCCGGGCCGGTGGCTCATCCCGCGGCAAGGGCGGCTCGATGCACATGTTCTCGCCGGAGACCGGCTTTTACGGCGGCCACGGCATCGTCGGTGCGCAGGTCAGTCTCGGCACCGGTCTGGCGCTGGCCAATCGCAACATGGGCAACGGCGCGGTGACCTTCTGTTACTTCGGCGACGGGGCCGCCAACCAGGGTCAGGTCTATGAGAGCTTCAACATGGCCGAGCTCTGGCGTCTGCCGATCGTCTTCGTCATTGAAAACAATCAGTACGCCATGGGCACCTCGATCGAGCGCGCCTCGGCCGAAACCCACCTCTACAAACGCGGCGCCTCGTTCCTGATCCCGGGCGAGGAGGTGGACGGCATGGATGTTGAGATCGTCGCCGCCGCTGCGAAAAAGGCCGCCGCCCACGCCCGTTCCGGCACGGGTCCCTACATCCTCGAAATGAAGACCTATCGCTACCGCGGACACTCGATGAGCGACCCGGCCAAGTACCGGACCCGCGAGGAGGTCGACGAGGTGCGCAAGACCCGCGATCCCATCGACCACCTGGCCGAGCACCTGGAAAAGCAGGGCGTCAGGGAAGACGCGCTCAAGATCATCGACGCTGAAGTGAAGGCGATCGTCGCCGAGGCCGTCGAGTTCGCCAAGGCCTCGCCCGAGCCTGATCCGCGCGAGCTCTATACGGATGTCTACGGCGCATGAGTCAGGACATCCTCATGCCCGCCCTGTCGCCCACCATGGAGGAGGGGACGCTGGCCAAATGGCTGGTCAAACCGGGCGACGCGGTCCGCTCTGGCGATGTGATCGCCGAGATTGAGACTGACAAGGCGACCATGGAGGTTGAAGCCGTAGACGAGGGCAAGGTCGAAGCCCTGCTGGTCGATGCGGGAACTGAAAAAGTTAAGGTCGGGACGGTGATTGCGCGGTTGTCCGGCGGTGCGTCCTTCGAGACGCCGGCTGCGCCGGCTCCTCAGGATGACGTGAAGCCTGAGCCTGCCCCAAAAGTTGATCATGCTGAGCGGGACGCGCTACCCCCGAAACGTCATCCTGAGGAGGGCGCACCAGCGCCCGTCTCGAAGGACGACTTCCCTACGGGCGCCAAACTCACAAAAACCTCCGTCCGCGACGCCCTGCGCGACGCCATGGCCGAGGAGATGCGGGCCGATCCGCGCGTCTTCCTGATGGGTGAGGAGGTCGCCCAGTATCAGGGCGCCTATAAAGTCAGTCGTGGCCTGCTGGAAGAGTTCGGCGACAAGCGGGTAATCGATACGCCCATCACCGAGCACGGCTTTGCCGGCGCCGGGGTCGGCGCGGCCATGGCGGGCCTTCGTCCCATCGTCGAGTTCATGACCTGGAATTTCGCCATGCAGGCCATCGACCAGATCATCAATTCCGCCGCCAAAACCCGCTATATGTCCGGCGGCCAGATCAGCGTGCCCATCGTCTTCCGCGGCCCCAATGGCGCGGCGGCCCGGGTCGCGGCCCAGCACAGCCAGGACTACGCCAGCTGGTACGCCCACGTACCGGGCCTGAAGGTCGTGGTCCCCTACGACGCCGCCGACGCCAAGGGCCTGCTCAAATCAGCCATCCGCGATCCGAATCCCGTGGTCTTCCTCGAGCACGAAATGCTCTACGGCCAGGAATTCGACGTGCCCGAGGGCGAATGGCTGGTCCCCATCGGCAAGGCCAGGGTCCGCCGCACCGGCAAGGACGTGACCATCACCGCCTACAGCCGCATGGTGGGACTCGCGCTCCAGGCCGCTGAAGTGCTGGCGGGCGAAGGCATCGAGGCCGAGGTCATCGATCTGCGCACCCTGCGCCCGCTCGATAGCGCCACCATCATCGACAGTGTGAAAAAGACCCACCGCATCGTCGCCGTCGAAGAAGGCTGGGCGCCGATGGGCGTCGGCGCCGAAATCATCGCCCGGGTCATCGAGGGCGCCTTCGACTGGCTGGACGCCCCGCCGGCGCGCGTCTCCCAGGAGGACGTGCCCATGCCCTACGCCGCCAACCTGGAGGCCCTGTCGCTGCCCTCGGTCGACAAGATCGTCAAGGCGGGCAAGGCCGTCTGTTACCGGAGCTGATCATGGCCAAAAACGAATTGCCGCCGCCGAACTCTGTTCAATCCGGCAAGGATGTGGGCGAGATCGCACGGGTCTGGATTGTCGACGGAGGGTTGCATGTCTCCCTCCAGAAAGCCTTCGACGACCCCAGCGTGTGGGGGATCGCCTTGTTGGACATCGCCCGGCACGTGGCGCGGATGTATTCCGAGGACGGCAAGGTCAGCTTCGAGGAAAACCTCGAGAAGATCGCCCGCATGTGGCGGGCCGAGATGGACAAGCCGACCGACATGGGGACCACAAGCGCCCAATGACGGAGCGCCTGACATGGCGCGCGGGCGGCTGCCATTGCGGGGCGGTGCGGTTCGAGGTGCGCTGCGCCGATCAGGTCACGGTCAGCGACTGCAACTGCTCGATGTGCCGCAAGACCGGCTTTGTGCATCTGGTGGTCGATGACAGCGACTTCCGCATCACCCAGGGCGCGGAAACCCTGACCGAATACCGGTTCAATACCGGCACGGCGCTGCACCTGTTCTGCCCGGTTTGCGGCGTGAAGGCCTTCTATCGTCCGAGGTCGAGGCCGACCGGTTGGTCGGTCAATGTCAATGCTCTAGACGACCCCGACGCTCTGATCCTGACCCGCAAGCTGTTTGACGGCGCCAACTGGGAAACCTACTTCGCTTCGCTCAGCCCTGAAGACCGTCACGACATATGAGCCAGGACATCCTCATGCCGGCGCTATCGCCCACCATGGAGGAGGGCGCTCTGGCGCGCTGGCATGTGAAGCCGGGCGATACGGTGCGGGCAGGGGACGTCATCGCCGAGATCGAAACCGACAAGGCGACCATGGAGGTCGAGGCCGTCGACGAGGGCACAGTTGAAGCGCTGCTGGTCGAGGGCGGGACACAGGGCGTGAAGGTCGGCACGGTGATCGCGCGATTGAGCGGCGGAGCGCCGTCTGTTCCAGCGACCGAAACTGCGCCCCCGCTCACAGCCCCTCCGGTCGAGAAGGTGGAAAGCGCTTCAGACGCAGCACCCCCGTCCCCCTCCGTCCGCCGCATCGCCGCCGAGAACGACCTCGACCTCTCCACTGTCAAAGGCACCGGCCGCGAAGGCCGTGTCACCAAGGGCGACGCGTTAGCGGCAACTCATGCTCCCCTAGAGCGGATTGAAGACAACTCTGAGCGTCTCTTCGCCTCGCCCATCGCCCGGCGGCTGGCGAAGGAACAGAACCTCGATCTGGCGAGCCTGACCGGATCAGGCCCCGGTGGCCGGATCATCGAGCGCGACCTTTCCGGCGCCAGGCCCGCGGCCGCGGCAAAGCCCGCCGCCGCGCCAGCATCACAGCCCGCCGCCCACCTCTCGCTCGAAGGCATGGGCATTCCGCCCGGCTCCTACGACCTGATCCCGCTCGACGGCATGCGCCGCACCGTGGCCCGGCGGTTGACGGAAGCCGCGCGCGACATTCCACACTTCCCCCTCACCATCGACGTGGAAATCGACGCCCTGCTCGCCAGCCGCGCCGAGATCAATGCCCTGCTCGAAAAGGAAGGCGTCAAGATCAGCGTCAACGACATGATCATCAAGGCCTGCGCCATGGCCCTGAAACATGAGCCGAACGCCAACGCCTCCTACAGCCCTGAGGGCATCGCCCTGCACCATAACGCTGACGTCGCCATGGCCGTGGCGCTGGACGGCGGCCTGATCACGCCCATCATCCGCAAGGCGGAGACCAAGTCGCTGGCCCAGATCGCCACCGAGGCCAAGGACCTGGCGGCCCGCGCCCGGACCCGCAAGCTCAAGCCCGAGGAATATCTCGGTGGCACCTTCAGCGTTTCGAACCTCGGCATGTTCGGAATCCGCCAGTTCTCGTCGATCATCAACCCGCCCCAGGGCTGCATCCTGTCAGTCGGCGTGGGTGAAAAACGCCCCGTCGTGCGGGGCGATCAGCTGGCCATCGCCACCCTGATGACCGTGACGCTGACCTGCGATCACCGCGTCGTCGACGGCGCCACCGGCGCCAAATGGCTGCAGGCGTTCAGGACGATGATCGAGAAGCCGGCGACGATGCTCGCCTAGCGCTCAAGCAGCGAGGCGCAGCCGAGCGATAGCGCAACGAAAAATGTCACGCCGCCTTGGCCACATCCGCCTCGGCGATGCGCTGTACGGCGACGTAATCCGTCTTGCCGGTCCCCAGCACGGGAATCTCCGGCGCCTTGACGATCTTGCGCGGCACGGAAAGTTCCGAGGCGCCGCTGGCCTGGGCGTGTTCCAGCAGCTTCGCCACACTGGCGTCGAAGCGGTCGGTGATCAGCACCAGCCGCTCGCCTTTTCGCGCATCCGGCATGGCGATCACGGCGTGGCGGCTCTCGGGCCAGACCTGGGAGGCCAGGGTTTCAGCGGCGGTCAGCGAGACCATCTCGCCGGCGATCTTGGCGAACCGCTTTACCCGCCCGCGGATGGTGATCCAGTTGTCGTCGGTCATGGTGACCACATCGCCGGTGTCGTACCAGGCGCCCGGCGGCTCCAGGGTTCCGTCCTCGGCGAGATAGCCGGCCATGATATTGGGGCCTCGCACCAGCAGTTTGGCGCCCTCGGTGATCCCTTCAATGGTCTCGAGCCTCGCCTCCATGCCAGGGAGAAGCCCGCCCACCGTGCCCCGCCGGTTGTCGATCGGCGTGTTGACCGCCACCACCGGCGAGCATTCCGTCGCGCCATAGCCCTCGATCACCGGCACCCCGCCAAACTGGCGGGCGATGAGATCGTGGGTCTCGTCCCGCACCCGCTCGGCGCCGCAGACGATGAATTCCAGGCCGGAGAGTTCATCGCCTTCAGAGTTGCGGGCGTACTGGGTCACGAAGGTGTCGGTAGCCAGCAGCACCGAGGCGCCGACTTCCTTGAGCAGGGACGGGATCACCTTCACATGCAGCGGCGAGGGATAGTTGAACGCCTTCAGCCCATAGAGGATCGGCAACAGCACGCCGGCCACCAGGCCAAAAGCGTGGAAGACGGGCAGGGGATTGAAGAACACCCAGTCGGGGTTGAGATCGATGGCGGCGGCCACCTGGTCGCAATTGGCCAGCATGCCTCCTTGCGTCAGCATCACGCCCTTGGGTGCGCCGTAGCTGCCCGAGGTGAACAGGATCACGCCGGGGTCAGAGGGTTTGGTCTCGATTCGAAAACGCCGGGGCGCCTTGTCGGCGATCGCCGCGCCGATCTTGTCGAAGAGGCCGATTTTCGCTCGCACATCCTCCAGCCAGGTGATCTCGTACCTGATCTCCAGGGCGTCGGTCAGGTCTTCCAGCTTGCCCAGCTCGACGAATTTGCGCGCGGTGAGCACGCGCTTGACGCCGGCGGTCTTGCAGGCGGCGCGGACATTGCGGATGCCGGCCGAGAAATTCAGCATCACCGGCACACGGCCATAGGCGTGCAGGGCGTAGAAGACGACGGTCGAGCCCACGCCGGTCGGCAACAGTACCGCCACCCGCTCGCCCTTTTCGGTGACATCAGCGATCTTGCGGCCGAGCGCGAACGCGGCGCGGATCAGGTCGGTATAGGTCAGGACCCGGCGTTCGTGATCTTCCAGGATCGGCCGTTTGCCGCCCCATTTTTCGCGCGCCTCGAGCAGGGCGTCGAAGATGCTTCGATCGGCCGCGCTGGGATTATAAGCCCTCGGCATACTGACGCTTCACCCTTGTTGGTCTTCTTATGAACCGCGAACCTTAGGGCTGGGGTCCCGGGTTGAAAAGGTCTGTTACGGCGCGTGATCCGCGTCTAGCCCTTCCAGGACCGCACTTCGCCACACAGCCAGGGTGGCATTGTCGGCCAGTTGATAGGGGACACTTGCGGCGATCTGTCTGGTTTTGCATTGCCGGAACCCGGAACAGTCCAGCGGCCGGGCGGTGGGCGAGACCACCAGCACCTGTCCTGAAAGCCGCGCTCGGACGACCGGTGAGACAGCGCTCGCCTGCGCCTGCGACCACGCTGTTCGCCACTGCCGGTTCGGAGCGCCCATGCGCAGGTCAGGATTGGCGATCATCCAGCCCAACTGCTCGCGCTGGCGCAGGTTGAGGGCAGAAAGGTTGTTTGGTCTGGTCCAGCCGCCCCCGCCGGCCGGAACCGCGACGTCTCCGGGGAAGGAAAGGATCAGTGCCTTAGCCGGCAAACCCTGGGACAGGGCCTCGATCGCCGCCGGCGCGGCCGTGCCGCTGGCGATGAGGCTGATGGGCGACGTAGCCTTTGGCCGGATCACTTTGGCCGAAAGCGCACGGACACCCTCGATATCGGCGGTGAAATCCGGCGCCTGACCCTGGTCGTGGGGTTCGCCATATCGACCTGAGCCGCCCTGGCCCGCGGCCTCCAGCACCCAGACCGAATAGTCGTTGTCGACGAGGAAGCGGGCGGTTTCGAACCACCCCTCGGCGGTTTCGCCATAGCCGGTCATGATGATGATCTGCCCGGCGCTCATGCCAGGTGGGGTGACAACGCCATAGCGCAGCGGCGGGCGATCCGTTATCTGCACCACCCCCCAGCCCCAGCCATCCGGCGCCCAGAACTGCCGCGACAGATGCGGCGGCATCCGGGTGTCGGTGAACGGCGCGTTCGATCCGACCGGTCCGCAGGCCGCCAGCAGCAGGGTCAAAACGAGGGCAAGGCGGGCGCGGAACATGAGCGATCAGTCTTCGCCGGGCGGCGCGGGCTTCGCAACTCTTGATCCCGCGTCCGATTGCGACGATCTAGGGGGCATGGCCGTGGTCATCGACAGCTTGGGCGCGCAAAGGCCGCGCCATCCGGAAAAACAGAACCGGCCGGACACCCCCATTCTGCGCAAGCCCGAGTGGCTGCGCGTCCGCGCGCCCGGCTCGGCCGGCTATCAGGAAACCTTAAGCGTCGTAAAGGCGCACGGCCTGACCACGGTCTGTCAGGAAGCGGCCTGTCCCAACATCGGCGAATGCTGGAGCGTGGGGCACGCCACCATGATGATCATGGGCGAGATCTGCACGCGGGCCTGTTCGTTCTGCAATGTCGCCACGGGATTACCCGGTGAACTCGATCCCACCGAGCCGGCGCGGGTCGCGCAAGCGGTCGCCAAGATGGGCCTCGCACACGTGGTCGTCACCTCCGTCGACCGTGACGATCTGGCCGACGGCGGGGCGGCCCACTTCGCCGCCGTGATCCGCGCAATCCGCGCCGCGGCGCCGGCCACCACCATCGAGGTGCTGACGCCGGATTTTCTGCGCAAGGGCGGGTCCGAGCAGGTGGTCATCGACGCCCGCCCGGATGTGTTCAACCACAATCTTGAAACCGTGCCGCGGCTCTATCAGACCATCCGGCCGGGCGCCCGCTACTATCAATCCTTGCGCCTGCTTGATCGGGTGAAGCAGCGCTGGCCGGAGGCCTTCACCAAGTCCGGTCTGATGGTGGGCCTCGGCGAGACGAAGGAAGAAGTGCTCCAGGTCATGGACGACATGCGCGTCGCCGGCGTCGATTTCCTCACCATCGGCCAGTACCTGCAGCCCACCCGCAAACACGCCGCCATCGACCGCTTCTGGACGCCGGAAGAGTTCGAAAACCTCGCCGCCATCGCCCGTTCCAAGGGCTTCCTGATGGTCTCGGCCAGCCCGCTGACCCGCTCGTCCCATCACGCCGGCGAGGACTTCGCGCGCCTGCGGGCCGCTCGCGAAGGCAAGGCAGCCTAAACCCCTTGCGCACGCATCGTCTGACCCGCGCCTCGCCGCATACGGCCGAACAGATGTTCACGCTGGTGGGCGATGTTGAACGCTATCCGGAGTTCGTGCCGTGGGTGACCGCGCTGCGCGCCTGGAATCCGACCTTGTCCGACGACGGCTCTAACACCGTGGATGCGGAGGCGTGGGTTGGCTTTGCGGTGTTCCGCGAGACCTTTTCCACCCGCGTCCGGCGCGATCCGACCAAACAAGTCGTCTCGGTCAATCTGCTTTCCGGCCCGTTTCGTCACCTCGTCAACGAATGGCGGTTCACACCGACGGACGGCGGCTGCGAGATCGCCTTCTTCATTGAGTTCGAGTTCCGCTCGCGATTTCTCGAAGCTCTGCTCGACGCCAATTTCGACCGGGCGGTGAGGCGGCTGATCGACTGTTTTGAGAGCCGTGCGGACCAACTCTACGGCGCGCCCTAGTTCACCCGCTCCCGCAGCATCTCCAGAGCCACCCTGACCGACGCCATCCGCACCTCGTCTCTCGTCATGTCGTCGAAGTTTTCCATTCGGTGCTCGATCGCCCCATTGGCCCGGGCCGTGGCGAAATGCACCGTGCCGACCGGCTTCATCGGCGTGCCGCCGCCGGGGCCCGCGATGCCCGTGACTGACACGGCGATGTGGGCGTTGGAGGCCTCCAGAGCCGCTTCGGCCATCATGCGCGCAACGCCCTCGGATACCGCGCCCAGGTCAGCGATCAGGTCGCCCGGCACGCCCAGCATTTCTTCCTTGGCGCGGTTGGAATAGGTGACGAACCCGCGGTCGAACACGTCTGATGATCCGGGGATGGCGGTGATGGCGGCAGCCACGAGGCCTGCTGTGCAACTTTCAGCCGTGACGATGCGCACATGCCGCGTGCGCGCTTCGTCGATCAACAATCGCGCCAGGGCGTCTATCTCGAATGGAAACATCGTTTTAAGCGCTGTAGAGAACGGGGTAGATAACACCCTGCCAGCGCAAAGCGCGGCGAGTCGAGAATAATAACGGGGAGGGGAGTTCCATGACCGATCAGGTAGCGGCGCCGGGGGGCGCACATCTGGCCAAATCGTCGGCGCCGGTAGTCTACGGGATCACCGTGTTCGCCAGCGCGGCGCTGATCTTCCTGGTCGAGCCGATGATGGCCAAGATGGTCCTGCCCACCCTGGGCGGCTCGGCCATGGTCTGGAACACCTGCATGGCCTTCTTCCAGATGGCGCTGCTGGCCGGCTATCTCTACGCGCACCTGCTGCAGCGCGTAGCCTCGCTGCGCACCCAGGTGATCATTCACGCCGCCGTCCTGCTGGTTTCGGCAGCCGTTCTGCCCCTGCGTGTCTCGGAGCTGATGGGCAGCGAACCTGGCGCCATGCACCCGGCGCTCTGGCTGCTCGGCGTACTGGCCCTGTCGCTCGGCCCGCCGTTCGCGGCCCTGTCGGCGACCGCGCCGCTGGCCCAGGCCTGGTATGCACGCGTGCGCTCGGGCGAGAGCGATGCGGCCAACCCCTATGTGCTCTACGCCGCCAGCAATCTCGGCAGCCTGATCGCGCTGCTGGCCTATCCCACCCTGGTCGAGCCCCTGCTCACCCTGCACGTCCAGCAGCTCAGCTGGACCATCGGCTACGGCGTCTTCTTCCTGGCCATGATCGCCGCGGCCTATTCGGCGGCCAAGTTCGGCACGGCCACGCCGCTCAGTCAGGTGGTCGAGCAGGAGTCCCTGACCAAGACCGTCACCTGGCGGGACCGCCTGGTCTGGGTGGCGCTGGCCGCCGCACCCTCCAGCCTGATGCTGGGGGTGACCACCCACATCACCATGGACGTGGCCTCTACGCCATTCCTGTGGGTCGCGCCGCTGGCGCTCTATCTGCTCACCTTCATCTTCGCCTTCTCGAACCGGCCGCCGATCGGGCCCTATTACATCGCCCTTTTCCAGGGCGCGGTCGTGATCCTGATGGCATTCTTCTTCAGCCATCCGGCGCGCGGGCTGTTCGCCTCGGTGTTCATCGACTTCATCGGCTTTTTCTTCACAGCTCTCTTGTGTCACACCCAGCTCGCGCATCAGCGACCTCATCCGTCGCGCCTGACCGAGTTCTATCTGCTGCTGGCTGTGGGCGGGGTTATCGGCGGGTCGTTCAACGCCTTCCTCGCGCCGTTGATCTTCGCCAAGGGCGTCTGGGAGTTTCCGATCGTCCTGGCGCTGGCCTGCCTTGCGCGAAGCTGGGGGCCAGACGACTTCAAGCGCTGGGAATGGGTCGCGATCTCCGTCGCGACGGTCTTCTTCCTGCTGATCCTCGGCCTGGCGATCTTTGACGAGTCCCTGCCGATGACCATCCGCATGTGGCACTGGCGCGGCTGGTCGTTCGGTCCCTACGCCTGGCCGGTCGTCGGCGTCATCGGCCCGATCTCGTTTGATCTGGTCAAGCTGCTGCTCATTCCAGCCGTCATCGGCACCTTCCTCATTCGGGATCGAGGCCTGATCTTCGCGGTGCTGATCGGAGCGCTCATGGTCGCGCCCAAACTTGCCGGCGGCAGTGAGAACATCGTCCTGCAGGATCGCAGCTTCTTCGGCGTTCTGCGCGTCACCCAGCAGCCGGTTCAGGGCTTCGCCACGGTGGCGCACGCCCTGGCCAACGGCACCACCCTGCACGGCGCCCAGTCACGCGATCCGGAAACCGCCTGTCAGCCGCTGACCTACTATGCTCTGCCGACCCCCATCGGTCAGGTCTTCCACACTCGGGAGCTCGCCAAGCCGGCCATCAATATCGGCGCTGTCGGCATGGGCGCCGGAACCGTGGCGAGCTTCGTGCGGTCCACCGACACCTTGCGCTTCTACGAGATCGACAAACACGTCATCAAACTGTCCACGAACCCTGCGAACTTCAGCTACATCAACGGCTGCGCCAAGGGCAAAATCGACTGGAAACTGGGCGATGCGCGGGTGTCGCTGGAGAAGGAGCCCTCTAACTCCTACGACATCCTGCTGGTCGACGCCTTCTCGTCCGACGCGGTGCCGGCCCACCTGCTCACGGTCGAGGCGATGCGGACCTATCTGCGGGTCGTCAAACCGGACGGCGTGGTGATCATGCACCTGTCCAACCGTCACCTGGCGCTGGCCCCGGCCGTCGCGGCGGTCGCCAAACAGGCCGGCGGTTATGGGCTATATCAATATCACTACCCCGCGCCCGAGGCTCCGGAGTTCACCGACACCGGCGAAGAAGCGATCATCGTCGGCCGTGACGCCGCCGCCCTGGCCGATTTCGCCGCCAACCCGCTGTGGACCCCGTCAGACCCGCAGATCAGGGGGGCCAAGCCCTGGACCGATGACTACAGCAACCTCTTCGGCGCTCTGGTGCGCGGCACCGCCCAGCAGCGCGGGATCGCCTCAAACATCGCCCAGTGGATGCTCGGCAAGAACCGGTATCCGGACGACTAGAAGCCGTCCTGCAGCGCCCGAGGCGCTCGCAGGCCGGCAAGAGGTTCACACGACGATCACGACGGGCTCAGCGCCTTGCCGGCAAAGCCGGCGCCCGGCTTGTGCAAATCGGTCTGGCGCGGCTTCGCCGCATCCACGAACCTCGTCGTGACCGTCGTGACTTAATCTTTCGTCGTGATCGTCGTGTGAACCTTTTGCCGACGAACGATCAGGCCCCGCCCGCGCCGACACGGCTGAATGTCGGCCAATCTTACGGAACCTCGACCGTCGCGATCGCCTGGGCCGCCAGGCCTTCGCCGCGACCGGTAAAGCCCATGCCCTCGGTCGTCGTCGCCTTGACGCTGATCTGATCGATTGAAATCGCCAGGATTTCTGCGATCCGCGTGCGCATGGCCTGGCGGTGCGGCGCGATCTTCGGCCGCTCGCAGATCAGGGTGACGTCGACATTGTTGATCCGTCCACCACGCGCGGCGACGAGGCCGGCGGCATGGGTTAGAAACTCTGAAGAGGCCACCCCCTTCCATTGCGGGTCAGACGGCGGAAAATGGTCGCCGATGTCGCCGGCGGCGAGCGCGCCGAGAATAGCGTCGGTCAGAGCGTGCAGGCCGGCGTCGGCGTCGGAATGGCCGATCAGCCCCTGATCGTGGGCAATCCGGACGCCGCAGAGCCAGACACAGTCTCCCGGTCCGAACCGGTGTGCGTCGAACCCCTGGCCGGTTCTGATCATCGAAGCGTCGCGGCGATGGCCTCGGCCAGGGCGAAGTCTTCGGGGAAAGTCAGCTTCATCAGACGCGGGTCGCCCTGCACCTGCGTGACAGGTCGGCCGAAGGCTTCCACCACGGCCGCGTCGTCCGTCGTCACCAATGCGGCGCGGCGGATATCGTCGTAGGCGCCCTTGATGGTCTCATAGCGGAACGCCTGCGGGGTCTGGACGCGCCACAGGCCCTCGCGCGGCACGGTCTTCTCGACCATGGTGTGCAGCACCTTCTTCAGGGTGTCCTCGACGGGGAGGGCAGGGATAGCCCCCTCGGCGCGACCCAGCGCCTTCAGCAGGCTTTCGATCATGCCCTCCGGAATGAACGGGCGGGCGGCGTCGTGGATCAGCACCGCATCGACCGGTGACAGAACCGCCAGTCCTGAGGCAACCGAGCGCGCACGGGTGATTTGCCCGTCGGCGTATTTGCAGCCCGGGATGCCTTCCAGAGCCGCGTCGGCCAAGGGCTTGTCGCGTGGGCGGATGACCACCACGATTTCCTTGGCGCCCGCCTTGGCGAGCGCTTCCGCTGACCAGCGCAGAACCGGCTTGCCGCCCAGCTCGCGCCACTGTTTTGCAAGGCCCGGGCCGGCTCTCTCACCTTTGCCCGCGGCGACGATGACCGCTGAAAATTCCATGGCGGCTCTTTTTGCCGACGATTTGTTGAAAGTCCAGCTTTACGGCGCCGCAGCAATTGCCTAATAGTTGACCATCGAGAGTGATTAGATAATGAGCACTTCATTCCGGATCGGCAGTGTGGAGATTCCCGGCCGGGCGCTGTTCGCCCCGATGACCGGCATTTCCGACCTGCCGTGGCGCCAGGCGGCTTCCAGACTGGGCGCGGCCTATGTGGCGACCGAAATGGTGGCCAGCGCAGAACTGGCGAAAGGCCGGCCCGATGTCATCCGCCGGGCGGCGATCGGTGATGACCTGCCACTGATGGTGGTGCAACTGGTCGGGCGCGACCCCGAGGCCATGGCGGCCGGCGCCCGGCTGGTGGAACAGGCCGGCGCCCAGATCATCGATATCAATTTCGGATGCCCGGCCAAGGAAGTGACCGGGGCCGCCTGCGGCTCGGCGCTGATGCGCGATCTCGATCTGGCGGCCAGGATCATCGGTGCCGTCACCGACGCGGTTTCGGTCCCGTTGACGGTGAAGATGCGGCTCGGCTGGGACAGCGCGGCGCAAAACGCCCCGGAATTGGCGAGGCGGGCCGAGGGGCTTGGTGCGAAGGCCGTGACGGTGCACGGTCGCACGCGCCAGCAGTTTTACACTGGCCAGGCCGATTGGCGGGCGGTCAAAGAGGTTTCGGCGGCGGTGTCGATCCCGGTGATCGTCAACGGCGACATCACAGATCTGACCAGCGCCCGCCAGGCTTTGGAGGCGTCCGGAGCCGCTGCGGTCATGATCGGACGCGGCGGTTCAGGCCGCCCATGGCTTGCAGCCGAACTCGACGCGGGTCTGTCCGGCCAGCCGTTCAGCGCGCCCGACCTCAAATCGCGCTTGGATATTGTGCTCGACCATCATCGCGCCGCCCTGAAGTTCTACGGCGACAAGCTGGGCGGGAGGATGTTCCGCAAACACCTGGGCTGGTACGTCGAGGCCGCGCCCTGGCCGGCGGACGCCGCAACCCGCCGCGCCGCCAAAGCCGAGCTTTGCCGTCTCGATGATCCTGGCGAAGTCGAGGCCGAACTCGTCCGTCTCTGGTCCGACCCGGAACGGAGGCTGGCCGCGTGAACGACACCATCAAACGCCTTCGGCCAGACACGGAGCGCCGGGACATGCGCGCCATGGCCTTTGATCTCAGCCCCGAGCCCGCCCTGATCATCGGACCGGACGGCGCGCTGGCCGCCGCCAATGAAGCGGCCGAGGCCCTGTTCGGCCAGGGCCTGGGCCTTCTAACCCGCGGTCGCTTCCACGACGCCATGCCGGTGGGCTCCAGCCTGGTCAATCTTGTCGACCGTGCGCTTCGCGAGGACTGCGCCGTCCGCGAGCGCGGGCTGGATATCAATCTCTTCGGCCAGCCGCCGTTTGAAGCAGACGGCGCCGCCAAGCCGATCGGCGATGGCTCGGTGTTGCTCACCCTGCACGTACGGATGGGAACACTTGCTGATCGCGCCGGTGATTCCGCGGGCATGCGGTCCGTCGTCGGCCTCGGCAGGATGCTGGCCCACGAGATCAAGAACCCTCTGGCCGGCATTCGCGGCGCCGCCCAGTTGCTCAAGACCGGCGCCAAGGCCGAGGATGCTCCGCTCGCCCAGCTGATTGTCGATGAAACCGACCGGGTCCGCCGGCTGGTCGATCGGATGGAAGCCTTCTCCGACGACGCCTCGCCCAACCGCGAAGTGATCAATATCCACCAGGTGCTCGACCGCGTGCGCACCTTGGCGGCCAATGGCGTGGCGGACGGGCTCACCCTTCGCGAAAACTACGACCCCTCACTGCCGCCGGTGTTCGGCGACGAGGACCAGTTGATCCAGGTGTTCCTGAACATCGTCAAGAACGCCGCCGAGGCCGCCCACGCGCGCGGCGATGGACGCGGCGAGGTGACCATTTCCACCGGCTTCAAGCACGGCGTTCGGGTGCGCTCGGCCGACGGGCAGGGGCTGCGGGGCGCACCGCTCGAAGTGCGGATCACTGACAACGGCCCGGGCGTGCCGGCCCATCTGAAGGACCATTTGTTCGAGCCTTTCGTCACCACCAAGAGCTTTGGCGCGGGCCTTGGCCTGGCGCTCTGCGCCAAGCTGGTGGCCGCCCACGGCGGCCTGATTGACTTCGAATCCGAACCCGGCCGCACCAGTTTCCGCATTCTCCTCCCCATCGAGCCCTGACCGTCATGAGCACCGACCGCAAGATCCTTATCGCTGACGACGACGCCTCCATCCGGCTCGTTCTCAGCCAGAGCTTCACCCGCCTGGGCTACCAGGTGCGGGCCACGGGCAACGCCACCACCCTGTTGAAATGGGTGTCCGACGGCGAAGGCGACATCGTCGTCACCGACGTGATGATGCCCGACGAGAACGTCTTCGATGTGCTGCCCCGTATCCGCAAGGACCGGCCCAAGCTGCCGATCATCGTGATGAGCGCGCAGAACACCCTGCTGACCGCGGTCAACGCCGCCGACGCGGGCGCTTTCGAATACATCGCCAAGCCCTTCGACCTCGATGACATGACCGCCGCGGTCAAACGCGCCCTGGCCAAACCGGCCGACAATGAGGCCGCCAAGGCGCAGGCCAGGGCGGTTCGCGACGAGCGCCTGCCGATGATTGGCCGCTCGGGGCCGATGCAGGAGGTCTACCGCACGGTCGCCCGGCTGGTCGGGGCCGATCTGACGGTGCTGCTGCTGGGAGAATCCGGCACCGGCAAGGAACTGGTGGCGCGCAACCTGCACGAACTCGGCCGTCGCCGTGACGGCAAGTTCGTGGTCATCAACCTCGCCGCCACACCGCGCGAGCGGGTGGAAACCGAGCTGTTCGGGCGTGGTGAGGGCGACCCCGGCAAACTGATCGAAGCCGACGGCGGCACCCTGTTCCTCGACGAAATCGGCGACATGCCGCTCGACGCCCAGACCCGCCTGCTGCGGGTCATCGACGGCACCGAGGCCGCGATCAATCCGAAAACCGGCCGGCGGCCCAATGTGCGGATCATCGCAGCCACCAACCGTGACCTTCGCGCCCTGATCCGCGAGGGCCTGTTCCGCGAAGACCTGTTCTTCCGCCTGAACGTCGCTCCGGTGCGCCTGCCGCCGCTGCGCGAGCGGGCCGAGGACATCCCCGATCTTGCCCGCTCGTTCCTGCTTCGCGCCATCCGTGAAGGCCTGCCGGCCAAGACCATCGATCAGACCGCGCTGGACCGCCTGATGAGCCACGACTGGCCGGGTAACGTGCGCGAGCTGGAAAACCTGATCCGGCGGATCTGCGCCCTCTATGGCGAAGACATGATCACCGCTCGCATTGTCGAGCGGGAACTGGCCGATCATTCGGCCCAACAGCCCGGTCAGGAAGGACCGGTGACCCTGTCGGGCCTGGTCGAGCGCTACCTGCAGTCCTATTTCGCCTCCCAGGCGGATGGCGTGCCGCCGATCGGGCTCTATGATCGGGTTCTGGAAGAGGTCGAGGCGCCGCTCATTCGCCTGACCCTGGCGGCGACACGGGGCAACCAGGTGCGCGCGGCGGAAATCCTGGGCCTCAACCGCAACACCCTGCGCAAGAAGATCACCGACCTCGGCGTCGAGAGTATGCGCCCGAAAAGGTGACGTAGTTTCGCAACATACCTGTTGATATCAGGTCACACCTTCCCCTAGTCTCACGCCGATGAGTGGGGATGTTGCGTCAGGCTCGAATTCGGCCGGGAGGGCTTCGGCCCGCGCACGCTCCGCGTTCGGCGCCATTTTTGTCACGGCCCTGGTCCTGGTCGCCGTCATTGCCTGGCTGGCCTCCTACGGGGCCCAGATCGGCGGTGATATCCGCAAGCCGCTCAGCGTCATCATCACCGGCCTGATCGTCGAGGCCGGGCTCATCCTCGTCCTCTTCGCTCTGGTCGGAGCCCGCGTGCTTTCGGTTTTCCGCTCCCGTGAGCCCGGCTCGCGCATGCACCTGCGCTACATGAGCCTGTTCGCCCTGGCGGCGGCGATTCCGGCCGTGCTCGTGTTGTTCTTCTTTGTGCTGCTGATCCGGGGGGTGGATGTGTGGTTCTCCAGCCGCATCGACACCATGGTCGACAACTATGGGGCCATTTCCCAACAGGTGTTCGACAAGGAAAAAGAGCGCCTCGAAGGCCCCATCAGCGAAGCCTCGGCCGCCATGAACCGCTCGCTCGACCTTTTGCACCGGTCGCCCTCCGATTTCCAAAGCCAGGTTCTTCGGCCAACCCTGGATTTGGGGTTCATTTCGGTCCGCGTAGTCGATACCGGCGGGCGGTTACTGGCCGAGGCCAAGAAGTCCGGAGCGGGGCCATACCTGCCGCCGGCCTCCAAACTGTTCGTGGATGCCGACGCCGCCGTCTCGCCGCAGTGCCAGGCGGCCAACGCCCCCGCCGACTGCGGCCTGCCCTTCGAAATGAACGAGCAGACCAACATCGCCACGATCATGATCCCGTTGCAGGGTGAGGGGCATCCCTTCGTGCTGTTCGAGGCGCCCTATCCCCCAGGCCTCTATACCAAGCTGCGCCTCTCCTCGACCGCCATCACCGAGTACCGCAACGTCGCCAAGGACAAGGGCGCCGTGAAGGGGGTGTTCCTCTGGGTCTATGTCGAGGTCGTCCTGCTGGTCCTTCTCGGCGCCATCTGGCTGGGCATGGCGGTCGCCAGCAACATCTCCGGGCCGGTCGCGCGGCTAATCGAGGCATCGAACCGGATCGCCTCCGGCGACCTCAAGGCGCGCGTCCCGACCGACGCCTCGGCTGACGAGATCAACATTCTCTCCCAGTCGTTCAACACCATGACCGCTGACCTCGAGAGCCAGACGACCGCCCTGACAGCGGCAGGCAAGGAAGCCGACAACCGCCGGCGCTTTATCGAGACCGTGCTTTCCGGGGTCTCGGCCGGGGTGATCGGACTTGATCCGTCCGGCCGCATATCGGCGTTCAACAACCAGGCATTGCATCTGCTCGACATCAGCGAGGACGACGCCCGCGGCAAGACGCTGGCCGAGGTTGCGCCTGAACTGCAGGAGGTGGCCGAGCGCGCCATTGAGACCAGCGCCGGAGCCGAGGCCGAGCTGAATATCCAGCGCGGGACCTTGACCCGCCGCCTTCGGGTTCGCGCCGGCGGTGACGCCAGGGATGGCCTCGTCCTCACCTTCGACGACATGACACGCCTTGTCGCCGCCCAGCGTAACGCCGCCTGGCGCGATGTCGCCCGACGGATTGCCCATGAGATCAAGAACCCGCTCACGCCCATTCAGCTTTCCGCGGAACGCCTGCGCCGCAAGTACCGCAAGGACGTGATTTCCGACGTCGACACCTTCGACCGCTGCACCGAGACCATCATTCGGCAGGTGAACGATATCGGCCGGATGGTGGACGAATTCTCGTCCTTCGCCCGCATGCCGGCCCCCCGGATCGCCGCCTGCGATGGCGTGGAGTTGCTGCGCGAGGCCGTCTTCGCTCGCCGGGTCGCCTCGCCGGACATCGAGATCACCCTGGTAGAAGACATGCCGGGCGGACCGACCATTCAGTGCGACGAGCGCATGATCGCCCAGGCCTTGACCAATATTTTGAAAAACGCCGCCGAAGCCGTCCAGGCCCGGGTGCACGACCAGCCCGAACCGCCGGGAAGCATCGTGGCGACCATCCGCCGCGATGGCGATCGTGTCCTCTTCGAAGTCGAGGACAACGGCGTCGGCTTGCCGGAGGAAGGGCGCGACCGGCTGGTGGAGCCCTATGTGACGACGCGCGAAAAGGGCACGGGTCTGGGCCTGGCCATCGTCGGACGCATTCTCGAAGATCATGGCGGATCGCTGATCCTGGGCGATGCGCAGCATGGGCGCGGCGCGCGCCTGGTGATGACCCTTCCGCAGGACGAATTGCATAAATCTCCGGGCGCTCAGCCCGCCATATCCGTTGAGCAAGTGTGAGGATCTGATGGCCGCCGATATTCTCGTGGTCGACGACGAAGCTGACATCCGCGAACTGGTCGCGGGTATCCTGTCGGACGAAAACTACAATGTGCGGGTCGCCGCCAATTCCGAAGCCGCGCTCGCGGCGATCAGAGCCCGAAAGCCGGCCTTGCTGGTTCTCGATATCTGGATGCAGGGCGGCGGGCTGGACGGCCTGGCCCTGCTCGACCTGGTCAAGGGCCTGGATCCGGACCTGCCCGTGCTGATGATCTCGGGTCACGCCAACATCGAAACCGCGGTCGCGGCCATCAAGCGCGGCGCCTATGACTTCCTGGAAAAGCCGTTCAAGTCGGACCGCCTGTTGCTGCTCGTTTCTCGGGCGCTCGAAGCGGCCACCTTGAAACGGGAAAACCGCCGCCTGCGCCGTCAGTCGATCACCCCGGAAGGTTTCATCGGCCGCTCAGGCGCCGCCCAGCACCTGCGCCAACTGGTCGCCAAGGTCGGGCCTGCCAATAGCCGGGTGCTGATCTCAGGTCCTCCGGGTTCAGGCAAGGAGCTGGTCGCCCGGCTGATCCACGAGTCGAGTCAGCGGGCGGCCGGCGAGTTCGTCGCCATCGGCGCGGCCAATCTCGCGCCTGGCCGGGTGGAGAGCGAGCTCTTCGGCGAAGAAGGCGAAGACGGCAAACATCACAAGGTCGGCGTCTTCGAACGCGCCCACGGCGGCACCCTCTACATCGACGAAGTCGCTGACATGCCGCGCGAAACGCAAGGCAAAATCCTGCGGGTGCTTGTCGAACAGCGCTTCCGCCGGGTCGGGGGCGATCAGGACGTCCAGGTCGATGTCCGCGTGGTGTCCTCCACCGCCCGTGACCTCGCGACCGAAATCACCGGCGGGCGTTTCCGCGAGGACCTGTTCCATCGGCTCAACGTTGTGCCGGTGCGCGTTCCCGGTCTGGCCGAACGGCGAGAAGACATTCCCGAACTGGCCGAATACTTCATCGAGCGGATCAGCGAGGCCCATGGCTTGCCCAGGCGCACCCTGGCGGACGACGCCATGATCGCCCTGCAGGTCACCGACTGGCCGGGCAATCTCGGCCAGCTGCGCAACAATATCGAGCGCATGCTGATCCTGGCCTCGGGCGATCCGGCCGAGCCGGTCACCGCCATGATGCTGCCGGTCGAGGCGCCGCCGGAACAGGGCGCCGCCAACAGCCGCAAGATAATCTCGCTCCCATTGCGCGAAGCCCGCGAGATGTTCGAGCGCGACTATCTCAACGCCCAGATCATGCGTTTCGGCGGCAATATCTCGCGCACCGCCAGCTTCATCGGCATGGAACGCTCGGCCCTGCACCGCAAGCTGAAGTCTTTGGGCGTCGGCACGCGCGAGGAGCTCGAGGTCGAATGAGCCGCATTGTCTACGTCAACGGCGTCTATACGCCCAAGGCCGAGGCGGCGGTCCACATCGAAGATCGCGGCTATCAGCTTTCGGACGGTGTCTATGAGGTGTGGGCGGTGTTTGGCGGCCGTCTCGCCGACGCCGACGGCCACTTTGCCCGCCTGACCCGTTCGTTGGGCGAGCTGAAGATCACCCCGCCGATGAGCCGGCAGGCGCTGGAAGTCGTTTTGCATGAAGTTCTGCGGCGCAACCGGGTGCGCGATGGCTTGCTCTATCTGCAGGTCACCCGCGGAACCGCCCCGCGCGACCACGCCTTTCCTGACCCCGCTGTGGCGCCCTCGCTGGTCGTCACCGCCAAATCCATCGACCGCGGCGCCGCCGAGGCCAAGGCCGCCAAGGGCATCAAGGTCGTCACCACGCCGGAAAACCGCTGGGGCCGCTGCGACATCAAGACCGTCGGCCTCTTGCCTAATGTGCTGGCCCGCCAGACCGCCAAGGAAGCCGGGGCAGGGGAGGCCTGGTTTGTCGACGCGGACGGCCTGGTCACTGAAGGCGCCGCCTCCAACGCCTGGATCGTCGATGAAAAAGGAACCCTGCGCACCCGTGACCTCGCCGCCAACATCCTGCGCGGCGTCACCCGCTCGACCCTGATGGACGTCATCGCCTCCAGCAATCTGAAGGTCGAGGAACGCGCCTTCACACCCGCGGAGGCCGCCAGGGCCCGCGAAGCTTTTATCACCGGGGCCGGGGCGCTCGTCCTGCCCGTCACCCACATCGACGGCAAACCCATTGCCGGCGGCAAGCCGGGAGACGTCACCTTGCGGTTACGGTCAGACTATATTGCAAAGGCGAAGAGCGCTGGCAGTTGATCATCCGGCCATCCCCATTACATTGACCCTCGTGTGTGGAGACGTTTTGGTCTCCGGTCCCAACAAAAAGAGGCTCTCCCCGTGCCCAATAACGACAAGAAGCAGAATCTGCAGGACACGTTCCTCAATTCCGTCCGCAAGACCAAAACCCCGCTGACCATCTTTCTGGTCAATGGCGTCAAGCTGCAGGGCGTGGTGTCCTGGTTCGACAATTTCTGCGTGCTGCTGCGCCGCGATGGCCAGTCGCAACTGGTCTACAAGCACGCCATTTCGACGATCATGCCGGCTCACCCGGTCCAGCTCTATGAACCCGGCGAGGAAGACGAGGACGAGTGAGCCGTCCGCCGGTCGACCGCACCCCGCCGCCTCAGACAGCGCTCGTCGTTCACCCGGTGCGCGCGGGCGCCTCTTCGCGCGACCCGCGGGCGCGGCTGGATGAAGCCATTGGCCTGGCCCAGGCGCTTGATCTGGTGGTCGAGGATGCAATCCTCGCGCCCCTGCGCACCGCCACGCCCGCCTCCCTGTTCGGCAAGGGCAAGGTCGAGGAACTGCACCAGCTTGCCGAGGACTACTGCGTCTCGGTCGTCGTGGTCGATGACGCCCTGACGCCGGTCCAGCAGCGCAATCTGGAAAAGGCCTGGGAGGTCAAGGTCATCGACCGCACCGGCCTGATCCTCGAGATTTTTGCCCGCCGGGCCCGCACCCGCGAGGGTAAACTGCAGGTGGAACTCGCCCGCCTGGGCTACGAGAAATCCCGCCTCGTCCGCACCTGGACCCACCTGGAACGCCAGCGGGGCGGCTTTGGCGTCATGGGTGGCCCGGGCGAAACCCAGATCGAGACCGACCGGCGCCTGCTGGCCGACAAGATCATCAAGCTGAAAAAGGAACTGGAAGAGGTCCGCCGCACGCGCGGCCTGCACCGCGCCCAGCGCCAGAAGACGCCTTTCCCGACCATCGCGCTCGTCGGCTACACCAACGCCGGCAAGTCGACCCTGTTCAACCGCCTGACCCATTCCAAGGTCGAGGCCCGCGACATGCTGTTCGCCACGCTCGATCCCACCTTGCGCGAAGTCGCGCTGCCGGGCGGGCGGCCCGCCATCCTCTCCGACACCGTCGGCTTCATTTCCGACCTGCCGCACGAACTCGTCGAGGCCTTCCGCGCCACCCTGGAAGAGGTGCAGGAGGCGGACATTATCCTGCACGTACGCGATATCGCCTCGCCGCAAAGCCAGGCCGAGGCGGGCGATGTCGAACAGGTGCTGGCCCAGCTTTCCTGTGGCCGCGAGGATGGCCGCACGGTGATCGAGGTCTGGAACAAGATCGATCTGCTGCCCGAGGACGAGCACGGCCTGGTCAAGGCCCGGGCCCTGCGCTCGGAAGGCGCCGCGGTAGCTTTGTCGGCTGTCAGCGGGGAGGGGGTCGATGCCCTGCTGGCTCTGCTGGCCGGCCTGGTCGATGAAGGCCCGCCTCTGAAAATCCACCTCGGCTCCCAGGACGGCGACGCCATCGCCTGGCTCTATCGCAACGGCCGGGTCATCGAGCGCGAAGACAGCGAAGACGGCGTCGACCTCGCCGTGCGCATGGACCGACAGGCGGTCGGTCGTTTCGAACAACGCTGGCCGGGGGCGTTGGGCTAGCTGGAGACTTTCTCGCAGTAGAGCTGATGGTTGGGCGTGCCCTCGTAGATCATGAGCTTGCGCTGGAAGATGTTCACGAAGGCGTCGATCGCCGGCTTGGGCATGTTGAGCGGATCCTGCTGTCCCGGCGGCTCCATGCTCCACAGGTAGTCGTCGAAAATCATCAATCCCTGAACCCGTAGAAGTTCGAAGGCCAGGACAGCGTCGGTCAGCACGTCCGGAGCCGTGTGCGAGCCGTCGATGTAGATCAGGTCAAACGTTTCCCGGCCATCGCTGTGAATGAGCGCGGCCAGCGCGACATTCGACGCCGCCTTGATCTTCCGAACCTCAACCTTGCCCGGCGCCCGCGCCTTGGCGAGCGCGATATTGCGGTCAAACCGCCGTTCCACCTCGGCCATCAAAGTCGCATCGTGATCGACGCCGCCGCGCCAGGTGTCGACACAAACCAGTTCTAGGGCCCCGTAAGCCGTGCAGGTATTGATCAGGTAACAGGCCGACCGGCCCTCATAGGATCCGATTTCCAGTATTTTGAGCGGTTTGCCGCGCTCAATGAGCACGTCCCAGACCTGGATATTCCGGCTGAACCAATCGTCGGAAAACTGAAATTCGCTACTGTCCATGTCCTGGCCGATGCGAGCCCGTCCGTCAGATGTGATAACTGTCTGGGAAGGGGGTGTTAGACCAGCCCCGGGCCAAACCCAATAGCCCCGCGAATTTCGGGCGGGCGTTGCTTATTGCACTGCAAACCTATATGTTCTTTGCCTCCCCATTCCTCCGAAAGAGTGTTCATGGCCCGCGTTACCGTCGAAGATTGCGTCGAAAAAGTCCCCAACCGGTTCAGCCTGGTGCTGCTTTCGGCCCATCGCGCCCGCGCCATCTCGGCCGGTTCGGCGATCCTGGTGGACCGCGATAACGACAAGAACCCGGTCGTCGCCCTGCGCGAAGTCGCCGAGGACGTGCTCGATCCGGACGGCGTGCGCGAAAGCCTCATCGCCTCGCTGCAACGCGTCGATGAGCGCTCGGAAGCCGAGGAAGAAGCTGAAACCCTGGCTTTGATCGCCGATCCGACCCACCTGCAAATGAGCGAACTCGAACTGGTCCGCGCCCTGCAGAGCGACCGCGACGGCGGGCAAGAGGAGCGGTACTGAGCCCTCGGGCTCCATCCCCTCTTCGCCAGGCGGCGAACGACGCCGCCCCGCACAAGCCCACGAGTCCCGTGCCTGATTCCGCAGAAACAACAACAAAGCCCGCGACCGCCCGTCGCGGGCTTTTGCGTCAGTACGAGTTGATCGAACGGGTCAAGGCCTATGATCCCACGGCCGACGAAGACCTCCTGAACCGGGCCTATGTCTACGCCATCAAGATGCACGGCTCACAGACGCGGGCCTCGGGCGATCCTTATTTCGCCCACCCGATCGAGGTGGCCGGCATCCTCACCGACTACAAGCTCGACACCGCCAGCATCGTCACTGCCCTGCTGCACGACGTCATCGAAGACACCGTCGCCAGCCGCGATGACATTGAAAAGCGCTTCGGACCTGAAGTCGCTGAGCTGGTCGAAGGCGTCACCAAGCTTTCGAAACTCGAAATGACCTCGGAACTGACCCGCCAGACCGAGGACCTGCGCAAATTTATCCTGGCCATCTCGAAAGACGTCCGCGTCCTGCTGGTCAAGCTCGCCGACCGGCTGCACAACATGCGCACGCTGCAGCACATCAAGGCCCCGGCCAAACGCGAGCGCATCGCCCGCGAGACCCTCGATATCTATGCCCCGCTTGCCCGCTCCATCGGCATGCACCGCATCTGTGAAGAGCTGGAGGATCTGGCCTTTCGCCACCTCAACCCGCGCGCGCGGGACGCTATTGTGCGCCGGCTCGACAAGCTGCGCGCCGAGCAGGGCGGGGCGATCGGGGCCGCCTCCGAAGAGCTGGCCCACGTGCTGGAAGCCGCCGGCATCGACGTCGAGGTCGAGGGCCGCGAAAAGACCCCCTATTCGATCTGGCGCAAGCTGCAGCGCAAATCGATCGGCTTTTCCCAACTGTCGGACATCTATGCCTTTCGTGTCATTGTGGGATCCGAGGAGGCCTGTTACCGCGCGCTCGGCGTCCTGCACCTGAACTGGCCGGCCATTCCGGGCCGCTTTAAGGACTACATCTCCACGCCCAAGCGCAACAATTACCGCTCGATCCACACCACTGTGCTCGGTCCCCGCAACCTGCGCATCGAGGTGCAGATTCGCACGGAGGCGATGGACCGGGTGGCCGAAGAAGGTGTCGCCGCCCACTGGGCCTACAAGGACGAGACCTACGGCTTTGACGCCGACGCCGCCGCCAGGGCCGGCGGGCGCGATCCCATGGCCAGTATCCGCCATCTGGTTCAGATGATCGAGCAGGGCGACATCGACGAACTGGTCGAAAACACCAAGCTCGAGATGTTCCTCGACCAGGCCTTCGTCTTCACCCCCAAGGGCAAGCTGATCAGCCTCCCGCGTGGAGCTCTGCCGCTCGACTTCGCCTACGCCCTGCACACCGATATCGGCGACACCACGGTCGGAGTAAAAATCAACGGCGAGCTGCGGCCCCTGCGCACGATGCTGGTCAACGGCGACGTGGTCGAGGTGATCCGCGGCGCCAAACCGCTGGTGCCGCCGGACTGGGAAAACCTGACGGTCACGGGCCGGGCCCGTTCGGCCATCCGCCGGCACCTGCGCCACGCCGAGCGTGAGGAATTCGTGCGGCTGGGCCGGTCTTCGGTCGATCAGACGTTTGAGCGGGTGGGCCGCTTGCGCGAGCAGGTGACGCTCAGGCCCGCCATCGAGCGTTTCGCCGTCCACAGCGACGAGGAACTGTTCGAAGCCGTCGGTCGGGGCCGGGTTTCACCCCGGGCCGTGCTTGAAACCGTGCTGCCGTCGCTCAAGGCTTCCGAGATCGACGCGGCCGAGATGCGCGAGCCGCTGGAGGGTCGCCGGGCCGCCGGCCTCTTCGTACGCGGCGGCGGGGTTCACGCCGGCACCGAGCTTCGGTTCGCGGCCTGCTGCAATCCCGTCCCCGGCGACCGCATCGTCGGCATCGAGGAGCACGGCAAGCCCGGCCTGACGGTCCACACCATCGACTGTCCAAACCTGGAGGCCTTCGAGGCCGAACAGAAGCGCTGGCATGACCTGCACTGGACCCCCCAGGCCGCCCGTGGCGCCACCTCCCACGCCCGCCTCACCGCCACCATCCGCAATGCGCCGGGGGTCCTCGGCCAGACCTCGACCATCATCGGCGAGATGGGCGGCAACATCCTCAATCTGGCGATGAAAAAGACCCACCAGGACTTCTTCGATGTGGAGTTTGACATCGAGGTCAAGGACGCCAAGCACCTGACGAACATTGCCGCTGCGCTAAGGGCCTGTCCGAGCGTGGAAGACGTGGACCGGACGCGGGGGTAGGTTCAGTGAAGACCTTCGGGACCCTCAGGTTAATCGCGTTTGCTGGGCTGGTTTTGTTTCTGTTTTGCGAAGGCAACGACCTCGGCAAATGGGGTGCATTTGGAAAATATGATCACTTGGCAGCCGATCTGAGCGGGTCGGGAATGGTGCTTTTTGTCCTGATTTTCATTGCCCCGTTGGTGAGAAAGACGGAACGCGACTTGGACGAGGGTGACTAACCCCACACCCGCACTTCACGCGGCGCCAGGCTGATCCGGTTTCTCGGCGCCAGTTTTTCGGCGATCGCATGCGGCACGCGCACCTCGATGGAGCCATCGTCGTCCAGCACGCAGTCTAGTCGCGCGTCTGTGCCGGCCAGCAGGACATCGCGAATGCGGGCCTGGAAGCCGGGGCCGTCGGGCGCGCCAACCACGAAGCCGTCGGGGCGCACATAGGCCGTCGCGGGGCCATCGACGTGAGGGGATGAGCCCAGGATCGGGACTTCCTGGCCGGCGATCAGGGCCTTGCCGTCCTTGACCTCGCAGGGGAACTGGAAGCTGTCGCCGAGGAAGTCGAAGACGAAAGCGCTGGCCGGGTCGTGGTAAAGTTCTTCCGGCGTGCCGATCTGTTCGACCTTGCCGTCTTTCAGCAACGCCACGCGGTCAGCCAGTTCGAGCGCCTCTTCCTGGTCGTGGGTGACGAAGATGGTGGTCAGGCCTGTACGCTCATGCAGCTCGCGCAGCCACCGCCGCAGGCCGCGGCGCACCTTGGCGTCCAGCGCGCCGAACGGCTCGTCCAACAGCAGGATCTTGGGTTCGATGGCGAGCGCCCGGGCGAGCGCCACGCGCTGGCGTTGGCCGCCGGAAAGCTGGCTGGGATAGCGGCCGCCGAGGCCGTCCAGTTGGACCAGCGACAGCAGTTCCTCGACCTTGGCCGAGATCGCCGCCTTGGAGGGCCGCTCGCGCCGGTGTTTGGACTTCATCCCGAAGGCGATGTTCTGGGTGACCGTCATGTGTTTGAACAGCGCGTAGTGCTGGAACACAAAGCCGATGCGGCGCTGACGGACGGGCGTGGCCAGCAAGTCTTCGCCGCTGAAGTGAATGGCGCCGCCATCGGCGATCTCCAGCCCGGCTATGACGCGCAGGAGCGTGGTCTTGCCAGAGCCGGACGGACCGAGAAGGGCCAGGAACTCGCCGTCCTCGGCCAGGAGCGAGACATCGTCGAGCGCCGGAAAGCGGCCGTAGGACTTGGTGATGCCGGTGATTTCGAGCGACATGCGAAACTTTCCTAGCGCCAGCGCTGAGCGGCGAGTTCATCGGAGAACCGCGCCTCAAGCAGGGTTTTGACGGCAAGCGTGACGAGGGCGAACAGCGCCAGCAGTGAGGCGACGGCGAAGGCGGCGACGAAGTTGTACTCGTTGTAGAGGATCTCGACCTGCAGCGGCATGGTGGCGGTCAGCCCGCGGATCTTGCCCGACACCACCGAGACGGCCCCGAACTCGCCCATGGCCCGGGCCGTGCTCAGCAGCACGCCATACATCAGCGCCCACTTCACATTCGGCAGGGTGATCAGGAAAAAGGTGCGAAGGCCGTTGGCGCCAAGGGTCGTGGCGGCCGCCTCCTCGTCGGAGCCCTGCGCCTGCATCAGCGGGATCAGCTCGCGCGCTACGAAGGGCAGGGTGACCAGGGTGGTGGCCAGCACGATGCCGGTGACCGAGAAGATGATCTGGATATTGTGTTCCTGCAGCCAGGGCCCGAACCAGCCGTTGGCGCCATAGAGCAAAACATAGATCAGACCCGAAATGACCGGCGAGATCGAGAACGGCAGGTCGATCAGGGTGACCAGCAGGTTCTTCCCCTTGAAGTCGAACTTGGTGACGCACCAGGCGGCGGCCAGGCCAAAGATGGTGTTCAGCGGCACGGCGATGGCGGCAACCAGCAGAGTGAGCTTGATGGCCGACAACGCTTCGGCGTCGCCGATCCCGGCCAGATAGTCGCCAACGCCCTTGCGCAGGGCTTCGACGAACACGATGACCAGCGGCAGGAACACCACCAGCGCCAGATAGGCGACCGCCACGGCGATCAGGCCGGCGACCAGAAAGGGCGGATCGCGCCGGGCCGGGGATTTGGCAAGGCCGCTCATCGTTCCCCCCGCCCGGCCACTTTGGCCTGGATCAGATTGAGCCCGAACAGCATGACGATGGAGATCAGCAGCATGGCCAGGCCAATCGCCGCCGCGCCGGCATAGTCGAACTCTTCCAGGTGGATGATGATCAAGAGGGGCGCGATTTCCGACACGTTCTGCTGGTTGCCGGCGATGAAGGTCACCGAACCGTACTCACCGACGGCGCGGGCCAGAGCCAGCGAAAAGCCCATCAGCAGCGACGGCAGGACGGCGGGAAAGATCACCTGGCTGATGGTGCGGAAGCGATTGGCGCCGAGGGTGGCGGCGGCCTCTTCGACATCGATCTGCACCTCTTCCAGCACGGGCTGGATGGCCCGCACAACGAAGGGAAAGCCGACGAAGACCAGCGCCACCATGACACCCAGCGGCGTATAGGCGACCTTCAAGCCCATGGGCTCGATGATCGACCCGATCGGCCCGTTCGGGGCATAGATGGTCACCAGGGCGATGCCGGCGACTGCCGTCGGCAGGGCGAAGGGCAGGTCGACAAAAGCGTCCAGGATGCGCTTGCCGGGGAAGTCATAGCGCACCAGCACCCACGCCACGATCGTGCCGAACACCGCGTTGACGCAGGCGGCGAAGAAGGCCGCGCCAAAGCTCAGCCTCAGGGCGTCCAACGTACGTTCGGCGCTGACCACCGCGAACACATGGTCCGCGCCATGTTCCCACGGCCGCAGCACCAGCGCCGCAAGCGGAACCAGCAGGAAGAACGACAGATAGGCCATGGTCAGACCAAGCGCCGGGCCAAAGCCGGGCAGGGCGCTGGGTTCCACGAACCGCCAGGAGCGCTTCGCAGGGCTCATGAATAACCTCGTCCCAGGCGCATATCGATGGACATCCCCGACCGTTTCAAGCCCTTTAGCTGCACAATGTCGATTGGAACAATGTACTTTATCTAAAGGCCGCCATCAGCTTGGCTATTCGAGATGAGAACTCCGGCCGCTGAACCCGGTTCCGTAAGGACTCCTGGCCCCCTGCTCACTTGGCGGTGATCCGGTCATAGACCCCGCCGCTTGCAAAGTGCGTCGCCTGCACGCGCGCCCATCCGCCCAGGGCCGGATGGTCGATCGAGATCATTTCAAGCGCCGGAAACTGCGCCCGATAGCGCGCCGCAACCGTGGGATTGCGTGGCCGGTAAAAGTTCCTGGCCGCCACGCCCTGTCCCGCCTCGCTGTAGAGGTATTGCAGATAGGCCTCGGCCGCGGCGCGGGTCTTCTTGCGGTCGACCACCTTGTCGACCACCGCCACGGAAGGCTCGGCGAGGACGCTAAAGGGCGGATAGACGATGTCGAAATTGGCCGCGCCGAATTCCTTGATCGCCAGGTGCGCCTCGTTTTCCCAGGTGATCAATACATCGCCGATGCGCCGCTGGGCGAAGGTCGTGGTCGAGGCCCGAGCGCCGGTGTCGAGCACCGGCACGTTCTTGTAGAGCGCCTTGACGAAGGCCTCGGCGGTGGTCGCGTTGCCGCCGGGTTGGCGAAGCGCGAAGGCCCAGGCCGCCACATAATTCCAGCGTGCGCCGCCCGAAGTCTTCGGATTGGGCGTCACGACCTTGATCCCCGGTTTAACAAGATCGCTCCACGTCTTGAGTTTCCACGGGTTTCCCTTGCGGACGAGGAAGATCATCGTCGACGTGTAGGGCGCCGAGTTGTTCGGCAGCCGCTTTTGCCAATCACGGTTGATCAAGCCCCGCGCGGCGATGGAATCGACGTCATAAGCCAGCGCAAGGGTGACGACATCGGCCGGCAGGCCATCGATAACCGCCCGGGCCTGCGAACCTGAACCGCCGTGCGACTGCTGCACGGTGACGCGCTGGCCGCCGTGGCTGCCGGCCCAATTGGCCGCAAACAGAGGATTGTACTGCACATAGAGCTCGCGGGTCGGATCGTAGGACACATTGAGCAGGGTGACGGCCGGACCCGCCTTCGCGGCCTGGCCGAAAGCGCCGGTCGCCAGGCCCGCGGCCCCGAGGCCAAGGCCGGCGATGATGCCGCGGCGGGTGAGTTGATCGGTCATGAGGAAATCTCCAGGGTCTGAAATCAAAACGAGAATTGCGAGCGAAGCGAAATGATGTGGAAGTCCTCGCCGATCTGGGCGCCCGCGTTATTCAGGCGATCAACCTGGGCGTTCTGGTAGTTCAGAATGAAGCGGACCGTTTGGTTGGGGTACCAGTTGAGGCCGAGCGTGGTGATGCGCTGTTCTCCGCCGCGGACGCCGTTGGTGGCGATTGCAGTCCCCGCCGCACCCTCAAGGTCGTTGAGGTCGAGAACGCTGTACCGGGCAGCCAGTTCCCAGGCGCCCCAGCCGCCGTTGGCCGGATCGAAGGGTTTGGTCGGGCGGATGCCGCGGAAGCCGCCGGTCGCCGGGACCCACAGCCGCTGTTCCCTGGTGAAAGCCCAGGCGGCTTGAGCGTACCAGCCACCGAAAGTGGCGTCGGGCCGCCCGACGGCTGAGCGGTCCAGCTTGTAGCTAAAGACCTCACCCGCCACGTAGAGGTTCTTGTAATAGCCGCCCAGTTCGGCGCCCGTCTGCAAGAGGCTGTCGGCGTTGATCGCGCCGGTGTCGACAAAGCGCGTGCCGTCGACCCGCAGTTCGGGGCGTTCGCGAAGCCGCAGCTGTTCTGTGGTTGCCGCCCCGGCGCTGGTGTCGGCTGGCTTGATCACGCCCGTGGCGTTGACGCCCACGTGCAAGGCATAGGTTGGGGTCTGGATCGGCAGCCAGGCGGCGCGGAGCAGAAAGCCGGACTGCTCGTCGAACTCGGCCGGGTTAGCCGTTCCCGGAACTGCGCCCGTATAGACCGCGTGGGCGTACCAGCGATCGCCGTTCAGCAGCACGCCGACGCCGGAGCGGCCATCCCCGCCGGCGATGCTGCGCGACAGCTCCGCCGAGGCGGGCCGCTCAAGGAACAAGCCCTCGGTGTTGTTGGTGGCGTCTTCCAGATTGGTGGGCGAAGCCCAGGCGCCGATGCGCAGGCGGACCGGTTGTCCTTGCGTGGTCGTCCACGGCTTCCAACCCGCGTATTCGACCCAGCCGGCGTTGAGGACCGGAGCTTCTGAACCCGAACCGCCGAATTCGCCGGTCAGGGCATAGTTCCAGTTCTTGCCGACCGTGCCTTCCACGCCCAGCCGCGCGCGGCGAAAATTGGTGCCGCTGGTCAGATCGGTGCTGCTCAGCTTGTTCTTCTGGTCGTACTCAGCGCTGTCAAACTGAACCAGCCCGCGAACCGCGAATTTGAGTTGCCCGTCCGCAGTGGCGAGAGTGGGCCGGCCGTTGGTCAGCGTCGCCTGCGGCGCGGTAGAGATGATACTGCGCACATCGGCCACATCGGCGGATGAGCTTTCTTTCAGGTCCGCGACCTGCTGTTCCAGGGCGTCCAGCCTCTGGGTCAGCTGCCGGATGATCGCATCGCGAGGATCTTCCTGCGCCGCCGCGTGTCCGGCCGCGCCCAGAGCGAATACGCTAGCCGCCAGCACCAGTTTCAGTCTCATCGCCATGCTCCCTTGGCCCGTCCAGATCGACGAGGAGCATCATCTCTATTAACCCGACCGTTTCAATGTGGTAAAAACTGATAGCGAAACGAAGGTTTGCTAAAGACCACAGTTCCGGATGTCAGGCCCTTTGGCCGGCCGCCTTGGCGAGGGTCGTCTGCTCGAGAATCCCGGCCGTGGCGTCGCGGACCTCGGTTAGCACACCGCGGATCATGCAGAACGGCTCTTCGCGGCAGTCCTCGCACCGCTGATAGGCCAGGCGGCTGGTGCAGGGAGTCAGAGCCAACGGCCCGTCGATGGCGCGGATCACATCGGCGAAGGAAATCTCACCCGGCGCCTTGGCGAGCGCGTAGCCACCCGACTTGCCCCGATGACTGACCACCAATCCGTGCTTGCGCAGCTCCAGCAGGATGTTCTCCAGGAACCGGCGCGGAATGTCCTGCCGGGCGGCAACATCGGCGATGAAGATCGGCTTGCGGGGACCGCCGGCTTCCTGTTCAGCCAGGTCGACCATGGCCCGCAGCGCGTATTTGGCTTTACTGGTCAGCATAAACCTACACTAGGTCGGTCGAATTGGGGAAGCAACGGTCGCCTGCTTCAACAGAGTCGCGAACGATGGTACCGACCGCCTATGACCATGACCACTGATGACGTCCTGAATGAATTTCGCGGCGCCGGCGCCCTGCGCGAAGGCCATTTCGTGCTGTCCAGCGGCCTGCATTCGCCTGTCTTCCTGCAAAAAAACCTGGTGTTCATGCACGCCGACCGCTGCGAGCGGCTTTGCAGGGCGCTGGCCGATCTTATCCGCGCCAGGGCCGGATCGGTCGACTATGTGATTTCGCCGGCCGTTGGCGGCATCATTCCCGGCTACGAAACCGCCCGCCAACTGGGCGTGCCATCGATCTATGTCGAGCGGGAAGGGGGCGAATTCAAACTGCGCCGGGGCTTCAGTATTGAGCCTGGCGCGCGTATCGCCATGGTCGAGGATATCGTCACCACCGGGCTTTCCTCGCGCGAATGCATCGACGCCATCCGCAAGGCCGGCGGCGATGTGGTGGTCGCCGCCTGCATCGTTGACCGCTCGGGGGGCAAGGCCGATGTCGGCGCTCCGTTGATCGCGCTGGCCAGCCTGGAGGTTCCCGCCTATCCGGCCGACGCCCTGCCGCCGGAACTGGCCGCCATCCCGACCACCGACCCGGGCAGCCGCCGGCTGGCGGGCTAGCCGCCCATGGCCGGCCGCATCCGCCTCGGCGTCAACATCGACCACGTCGCCACCATCCGGAACGCGCGCGGCGCGGATTATCCCGATCCGGCGCGGGCTGCCGTGATTGCGCTGGAAGCGGGCGCCGACGGCATTACCGCACACCTGCGCGAAGATCGCCGCCACATTTCCGACCGCGATATCGAAAACCTCTCGGCTATGCTGCGCGAACGGGGCCGGCCGCTGAACCTTGAGATGGCCGTCACTTCGGAAATGCAGGAGATCGCGCTGCGTTACCGCCCGCCCGCCGTCTGCCTGGTGCCGGAACGGCGCGAGGAACGCACCACCGAGGGCGGCCTCGATGTCGCTGGCGGCCACAACTGGATCGCCCCCTTCGTCAAACGCCTTCGCGACAACGGCAGCCGCGTTTCCCTGTTCATCGGCGCCGATCCCCAGCAGATCGAGGCAGCGAGCCGGACCGACGCCGAAGTGGTCGAACTGCACACCGGCGCTTTTTGTGACGCCATGCGCGAGGGCCGCGCCCGGGAAGCCGGCGTGGCGCTTGATGCCTTGCGCGCCGGCGCCCGCCAGGCTGCCGAACTGGGACTGGAAGTGCACGCCGGACACGGCATCGACTATGAGACCGTCGAGCCGGTCGCCGATATTCCACAGGTCATCGAACTCAACATCGGCCATTTCCTGGTCGGTGAGGCCATTTTCGTGGGGCTTGACCCCGCCATCCGCCGCATGCGCGCGCTGATGGACGAGGCGAGGGGGCTGACCGCGTGATCATCGGCATCGGCTCGGACCTCTCCGACATCCGCCGTATCGAAAAGTCGCTTGAGCGGTTCGGCGAACGCTTCACCCAGCGCGTCTTCACGGAAACCGAGCGTGTCCGGTCAGAACGCAAGCCTGACCGCGCGTCCAGCTACGCCAAGCGCTTCGCCGCCAAGGAAGCCTGCGCCAAGGCGCTGGGAACGGGACTCAAGGGCGGGGTGCACCTGCGCGACATGGGCGTCGTCAACCTGCGCTCCGGCAAACCGACCATGGCGCTGACCGGCGGCGCGGCGGCGCGCCTGGCGAAAATCACCCCTGAGGGAAAGATCTCCGTCATCCACCTCTCGCTCACCGACGATCATCCTTACGCCCAGGCCTTTGTCATCATCGAGGCGACGGACTAGGCTCTCACGCGCAGGGGGCGACATGAGCAATCTGGAGCCAGAGGCGGCAAGGCCGCGCCGCGGGGTGGAAGTCTACGTCCTGAGCGTGCTGGTGGTGCTGGGCGCCATCAGCATAATTGGCCTGGTGGGTCTGAGGACGATCTACCGGCCCTTTTCCATTCCGTCCGGATCAATGGAGCCGACCCTCCGGATCGGTGACTATATGTTGACCACCCGCACCACGGCCGACAAGGCTCGCCGGGGCGATGTGCTGGTCTTCAAGGACCCGAAGGACAGTGGCTACGACATCGTCAAACGCCTGATCGGCTTGCCGGGCGACGAGGTCCAGATGGTCGATGGTTTTCTATATCTGAACGGCGCCCTCGTGCCCCAGGAACAAATGGATCGCCCAAAGGACCAGGACCCCTACAGCGACGTCACTGATTCCCGCGAACGCCTGCCGGAGGGTCGCGTCTATGTGATCCGGAGCGAATTCAACAACGGGCAGTTTGACAACACTGGAGTGTTCGTCGTCCCCGCCGGCCATTACTTCTTCCTGGGCGACAACCGGGACAACGCGGCCGACAGCCGGGTCAAGATGGCGCTCGGCGGAATCGAGTACGTGCCCGCCGCCAATATCTTCGCAAAGGCGACAACGTTGGTGTTCTCGACAAAGGGCGCCAGGGGGCGCTGGTTCAAGAAGGTCGAATAGCCGCCCCCATCAAAAAACAATTGTCCGGACGAGTTTTTCCTTTCGTGAAGGGTCGACATGCGATTGGTAGCGGCAACGCAAGGGCCGCATTTGGCCCACGCATTGAAATTCCCGGATGGATGACAGCTTGATCGTTTCTGAAGACCCCACGCGCCCCGGCGCTGGCAACGCGCTTGCCGAGGTGGTCGAGATCGCCAGGACGGTGGTCTATGCCCTGGCGATTGCGCTGGTGCTGCGGGTGTTCCTGTTCCAGCCCTTCACCATTCCGTCGGGCTCAATGATCCCGACGCTGCAACTGGGCGACTACATCATCGTAACCAAGTACAGTTACGGCTATTCGAAGCACTCGATCCCGTTCAGCCCGCCGATCTTCAAGGGCCGCATCTTCGGCCGCGCCCCCCAACGCGGCGATATCGTCGTCTTCAAAGACACCAAGGATAACCGCACCGACTATATCAAGCGGTTGATCGGCCTGCCTGGCGATCGCATCGAGGTCTATGATGGCGTTGTCTATCTCAACGGCCGCCCGATCCAGCAAAGGGTGCTGCCGGCGGCGACCCTGAATGAGTTCTCAGGGGTGACCACCATCGAGGAAACCCTGCCAAGCGGTCGACGCTACACCACCCAGGACATCAACCCCAACAGCGCCGGCGACAATGCCGGCAAGTTCGTGGTCCCGCGGGGCAAGTACTTCTTCATGGGCGACAATCGCGATGATTCCGCCGACAGCCGATTCATGTCGGTGGGCGGGGAAGGCATCGGCTATGTACCGGCCGAAAACCTGGTCGGCCGGGCCCGCATCATCCTGTTCTCCTGGGACCACGTAAAGCTCTACAACCCCATCACCTGGTTCACCCGCGCCCGTCCCGAGCGGTTCTTCCACGTGCTGCACTGATCGGGCCGCGCTTGCGGTAGGTCGCCCAAGCCGCTAGCTACCCCCTCAATCTCTCGAAGGATTTTTCCCCCCACATGGATGCCGAGCTTCCGAACAACGGTGACGGTCCCGTCGCCTCTGCCGCCAAGAGCGCGGCCGACGAATTCGTCGAGATCGTCAAAACCATCGCCTATGCGCTGGGCATCGCGCTGGTTCTGCGCGTGCTGCTCTTCCAGCCTTTCACCATTCCCTCGGGCTCGATGATCCCGAACCTGGAAATCGGCGATTACATCATCGTCACCAAATACAGCTACGGCTACTCCAGGCACTCGATCCCGTTCAGCCCGCCGATCTTCAAGGGCCGCCTGTTCGCCCAATCTCCTCACCGGGGCGATATCGTCGTTTTCAAGGACACCAAGGATAACCGCACCGACTATATCAAGCGGCTGATCGGCCTGCCGGGCGACCGCATCCAGGTGACCGACGGCGTCGTTTATCTGAACGATCATCCGATCCCGCAACGGCCGTTGGCGGCGGATAAGTCCGATGGCCTGACGGGCGTCACCAAGATCGAGGAAACCCTGCCCAGTGGGCGCAAGTACATCACCCAGAGCGAGTACGAGAACGGCGGCAACGACAATACCGGCGTCTTCCTGGTGCCCCAGGGCTATTACTTCTTCATGGGCGACAACCGCGACAACTCGGCTGACAGCCGGGTCAAGCAGGCCCTGGGCGGGGTCGAGTACGTGCCTGCCGAGAACCTGGTCGGCAGAGCGCGGGTAATCCTGTTCTCCTGGGACGGAGCCAAGCTCTACAATCCCATCACCTGGTTCACCAAGGCGCGGGTGGGCCGGTTCTTCCACGGTTTGCACTAGGCCTTGGCAGACAACCCCCGAGTGGCGGCGGTCCGGGCCCTCGAGGCGACCCTGGCCCATCGCTTCTCCGATCCCGATCTTCTGGAGCGCGCCTTGACCCACCCATCCGTCGGCGACGGCGCGCGCACCGTACGCCATTATGAGCGGCTGGAGTTCCTGGGGGATCGCGTTCTGGGCCTGCTCGCCGCCGAGCGCTTGCTGGCGCTCGATCCGGACGCCCGGGAAGGTGAGATGTCCCCCAGGCTCGCGTCGGTGGTCAATGGCAAGGCCTGCGCCCGTGTCGCCCGGCGGCTCGGCATCGGACCGGCGCTGAAGCTCTCGCCGGCTGAAACCAAAAACGGCGGGCGCGACAAGGACACCATCCTGGGCGACGCCTGCGAAGCGGTGATGGCGGCGCTCTATATCGACGGCGGGCTGGAAGTCGCCCGCGCGTTTTTCCTGAAGTTCTGGGCCGAGGAATTCGCCGCCCTCAAGGTCGAGCAGACCAAGGACGCCAAGACGCAATTGCAGGAATGGGCGCAGGGGCAGGGATTGCCTCTGCCGGTCTATCGGGTGGTCGAGCGTTCGGGGCCCGACCACGCACCCAATTTTACGGTCGAAGTCTTTGTGGAAGGACTGGGCGCCGAGAACGCTCATGGCCGTTCACGACAGGACGCTGAAAAAGCCGCGGCCCTGGTCATGTTGATGAAGCGCGAGGGCCACATATGACGCGCTCAGACGGCAATGACGACCGCGCTGAAGCAGCGAGCCGCGAGGCGAGCGTTAGCGCGACGAAAAAGAGGGCCGGTTTCGCGGCGATCATCGGCGCGCCCAACGCCGGCAAATCGACGCTGGTCAACCGGCTGGTTGGCGCCAAGGTCTCGATCGTCACCCAGAAGGTCCAGACCACCCGCTTTCCGGTCAAGGGCGTGGCCATGGCGGGCGAAGCCCAGATCGTGCTGGTCGATACGCCCGGGATCTTCAAGCCGCGCCGCCGGCTCGACCGCGCCATGGTGCGCGCCGCCCACACCCACGCCAGCGACGCCGACGTTGTGGTCCATCTCGTCGACGCCCACGCCGAGGAAAGCACCAAGCCCGGCGACAAGCGCTCGGCCGAAGACGCCGAGATGATCACCGAGAGCCTGGTGGCCGCCGGCGGCAAGACCATCCTGGTGCTGAACAAGATCGACCTTGTTAAACGCGACCACCTGCTGGCCCTCAGCCAGCGCCTCTATGAGACCGGCGCCTACGACGAGGTCTTCATGGTCTCGGCCCACAACGGGTCCGGCGTCGACGATCTGAAAGCAGCGCTCGCCGCCCGGATGCCCGAGAGCGAATGGCTTTACCCGGCCGACCAGACCGCCGACCTGCCGGTTCGCCTGCTCGCCGCCGAGATCACCCGCGAAAAGCTCTACCTGCGCGTCCACGAGGAACTGCCCTACAATCTTACCGTCGAGACCACCGCCTTTGACGAAAAGAAGGACGGCTCGGCGCGCGTCGAACAGACGATCTATGTGGAGCGCGAAAGCCAGCGGCCGATCATCCTCGGCAAGGGCGGGGCGACCATCAAGTGGATCGGCGAGGCGGCCCGCAAGGACCTGGGCGAGATTCTCGACCGCACCATCCACCTCTTCCTGCAGGTGAAAGTCCGTGAAGGGTGGCAGGAAGAGCGCGCGTTCTATACCGGCGTTGGCCTGGATTTCGACGTATAAGGCGCGATGGAATTCGACGACGAGGCTTTCGTTCTGTCCGCCCGCGCTCATGGTGAAACGGGCGCGATCGTCGAGCTCCTCACCCAGTCCCACGGCCGCTATGCCGCCCACATCGCTGGCGGCGCTTCACGCAGGATGAAGCCTTTTCTGCAGGGCGGCGCCCGGGTCATCGCCAGCTTCCGCGCCCGTACAGCCGACCAACTGGGCTCGGCAACGCTGGAGCCGGTAGGCGAGGGGCCGTCTGCCCTGTTCGACGATCCCCTGGCGCTGGCGGGCCTCGCCGCCGCCGCCGCCTTGACCGCCCAGGCCCTGCCGGAACGTGAACCCCATCCCGGGGTATTCCTGGCGCTGGAAGCGTTATCGTCAGCCCTGCTGCACCCGGAGATCTGGCCAGCCGTCTATGTCCGCTTTGAAGCCGGCCTGCTGCAGGAACTCGGTTTCGGTCTCGACCTCACGAAGTGCGCCGCAACCGGCGTTGTCGACGACCTGATCTACGTCAGCCCCCGAACCGGCCGAGCCGTCAGCGCCACAGCGGGCGAGGAATACAAGGACAAGTTGCTCGCCCTCCCTCCCTTCATGCTCGGCGCCCAGGCCGGCCTTCGCCCGGGAGAAATCGGCCAGGGGCTCGATCTCACCGGCCACTTCCTGGAAACCTTCGTTTTCGCTGCCCTCAACAAGCCGCTTCCGCCCGCCCGCGTGTGGCTGATAGACCGGCTGCGCGACGCCCAGCGATTATAGGAAGCATCCATGGCAAGACTGATCCTCAGCGTGGTCGGCAGCGACAGGCCGGGCCTGACCCAGGCTCTGGCCGAGGCGGTCCTTTCGGCCGGCGGCAACTGGCTGGAGAGCCACTTGTCCCGGCTTGGCGGCCTTTATGTCGGCTCGGTGCTGGTCGAACTCAATCCTGCCGATGTCGAGCGCCTTCGCGAGGCCGTCAGCGCCGTTGACGGCAAAGGCCTGGAGGTGCGCATCGCCTCCAGCATCGAAACGCCAGCGACCGGCGGCCTGGCCGTTTCCTTCCATCTCGTCGGCCAGGACCGCCCCGGCATCGTGCGCCAGGTGACGGCGGCGCTCGCCGCGATCGAGGTCAATATCGAAGACTTCGACACCCGCATCCGCGCCGAGCCCTATTCCGGCGCCGCCCTTTTTGAATTGGAAGCGCGCCTTCGCCTGCCGCGCGGCCTCTCGGCCGACAAGGTTCAGGCGGCCCTGGAAGCCATATCCGGCGAGATCATGGTGGATATCAAGCTGACGCCCGCCGACGAGGGGTGATTGACCGTCCGCTCCAGGCGCGGCGGCGCTCTTCCTTGAGGTAAGGTGGCTCAAAGGCCCATACCGATTCGCATTCCATGAACGCCATCACCCCACCGCCGGAAGACGGCGGCCGCATTATTGATGAACCGCTCACCGAGGCCCTGTCCCGGCGATACCTGGCCTATGCGCTGTCGACGATTTCATCCCGAGCCCTGCCGGATGTGCGCGATGGGCTGAAGCCGGTGCAGCGGCGGGTGCTCTACGCCATGCAGCGCATGAAGCTCGGCTCCAAAGGCGCGGCCCGCAAGTGCGCCAAGGTCGTGGGCGATGTGATGGGCAGCTATCACCCCCATGGTGACCAGTCGATCTATGACGCCCTGGTGCGGCTGACCCAGGAGTTTGCCCAGCGCTATCCCCTGGTCGATGGCCAGGGCAATTTCGGCAATATCGACGGCGATAACGCCGCGGCCATGCGCTACACTGAGTGCCGCCTGACCGAAGCGGCCGAGCTCTTGCTTGACGGTCTCGACGAGGAAGCCGTCGATTTCAAACCCACCTACGATGGTGGCGACGAAGAACCGGTCGTCCTGCCCGCCGGGTTCCCCAATCTGCTTGCCAATGGCTCCACGGGAATCGCCGTCGGTATGGCGACCTCGATCCCGCCCCACAACGCCGGCGAATTGATCGATGCGTGCCTCGTTCTGCTCGAGCGCCCCGACGCCACCACCGCCGACCTTATGGAGCGGGTTCAGGGCCCGGACTTCCCGACCGGCGGGGTCATCGTCGAGCCGCGCGCAAGCCTGCTCGAAACCTACGAGACGGGCAGGGGGGCCGTGCGGACCCGCGCCCGCTGGAGCGTTGAGGAAACCGGCCGCGGCGGCTGGCGGGTCGTGGTCACCGAGATCCCGTATCAGGTCCGCAAGGCCGATCTGATCGAGGCGCTGGCCGACCTGATCGAAAACAAGAAGGCGCCGCTGCTCGGCGACGTGCGCGACGAGAGCGCCGAGGACGTGCGGCTGATCCTTGAGCCCAAGACCCGCAACATCGAACCCGAGATGCTGATGGAGAGCCTGTTCAAGCTCTCGGCGCTGGAAACTCGCTTCTCGGTCAATATGAACGTCCTCGACGCGCGCGGAACGCCCGGCGTCATGGGCCTGAAGTCGTTGCTGCAGTCGTTCCTTGATCACCGGCGCGAGGTGCTGGTCCGCCGCGCCCGCTTCCGCCTGGGCAAGATCGAGGCCCGGCTGCACATCCTCGAAGGGCTGCTGATCGTCTTCCTCAACCTCGATGAAGTCATCCGGATCGTCCGCTACGAAGAAGACCCCAAGGCCCGCCTGATCGAGGCTTTTGAGCTGACCGACATCCAGGCCGAGGCAATCCTCAACACGCGCCTGCGCCAACTCGCCAAGCTGGAAGAGATGGAACTGCGCCGTGAACACGCAGGCCTCGCCGAAGAGCGCGACGGTATCAACGCCCTGCTGGCCTCCGAGCGCCAGCAGTGGAAGCTGGTGGGATCGGGGCTGCGCCACGTGCGCGATCTTATCGGGGCGGGAACCGCGCTCGGGAAACGCCGCACCACCTTCGCCGACGCGCCCGAGATCGACGTCTCCGCCGCCGCCGAGGCGATGATCACCCGCGAGCCGATCACCGTCATCCTGTCCGAACGCGGCTGGATCAGAGCCGCGAAAGGCAAGGTCGAGGATCCATCCGAACTGAAGTTCAAGGAGGGCGACAAGTTAGCCACCATTCTTCCCGCTGAAACAACGGACAAACTGATTATCTTCGCGTCAGATGGACGCTTCTTCGCCCTGGCTTGCGACAAGCTGCCAGGGGCGCGCGGTCACGGCGAGCCGGTGCGCCTGATGATCGACCTCGACGACAAGACCGACATCATCGACGTCTTTGCCTACAAGCCCGGCCGCAAGCGCGTGATCGCATCGAAAGCCGGCTACGGCTTCCTGCTGCCCGAGGACGAAACCCTGTCGACCCGCCGGGCCGGCAAGCAGGTGCTCAATGTCGACGGGACCAAGGCCCTGATCTGCCAGGTCGCGGAAGGTGATCACCTGGCCGTCATCGGCGACAACGGCAAGATCCTGGCCTTCCCGCTGGACGAATTGCCCGAAATGCCCCGCGGCAAGGGCGTGAAGCTGCAGTCCTATCGTGAGGGCGCCATGCGCGACGCCCTCGTGTTCAACGCCGCCGCCGGCATCGCCACTGTCGATCCCTCCGGCCGCACCCGGGTCTGGGAGGAATGGCGTGAGTGGCTGGGCAAACGCGCCGCCGCCGGGCGCGTGGCGCCGAAGGGTTTCCCCGCCAGCAAACGGTTCCGGCCGAAGTAGCCGATGCGGCTCCTGGCCACATTGGATCTGACCGACGCCGACCGGGCGCTTTTCCAGGCCTATGAGGCCCTGGTCTTGCCTTACCTCGCCGATCACGGCGGCCGCATGGAGCGGCGTTTGCGCAGTCTCGACGGGGCCATCGAGGTGCATCTGCTGCACTTTGCCACCCCCGAGGGCGTGCAGGCCTATCTCAACGATCCGCGCCGGGGCGATTCCACTGAGCTCTGGCTTCGCTGCGGCGTCAGGGCGAGCGTCATCCAGGTGGAAGACGTCGCATGACGCGACGGCGCGGCCCCAGCCTGGTCAAGCTCCTGGCCATCCTCGTGGCCGTCCCGCTCCTCGCCATGGCCGCCATCGTCATCGACGGCCTGACCGACAATGTTCACACCAGCGATGTCGCCATCGTGCTGGGCAATACGGTGACGGAGGACGGCTATCCCTCGCCCTGGCTGCAGGCGCGGCTGGACCGGGCGCTCAGCCTCTACAAGGCCGGCGAGGTCGCCAATGTCATCGTCAGCGGCGCGCCCCATGATCACGGGCGCGACGAAGCCGAGGTGATGCGATCTTACCTGATCTGCCTCGGCGTGCCCTCGGACCGTGTCATCGCCGACAGCGCCGGCGTTCACACCATGGAGACGGCCCGCAATTCCGCCGCCATCATGAAAACCCGGGGCTGGAAGAGCGCCACCGTGGTCAGCCAGTACTATCACATCACCAGAGTCCGCATGACGCTGCAGGCCTTCGGGGTGCGCCCGGTCTATTCGGCTCACGCCTACCGGTTTGAGATCAATGACGTCATCGCCATCCCGCGCGAGCTGGCGGCCAATATCAGTTATCGCTGGCGGCTGTGGCGGTCGCCGCCAAAGCGCTGACGCCCGGCAGCCACAGGGCAAGCGTTCCGCCGCGATAGGGCCGCGCCTCGTTATAGGGGCCGCCCAGCGGGGCTTTGCGCGCAATCTCGATGACCACGCCATCGGGATGGGCTGCGCGCCAGGTCGCCGCTTGCGAGACTTCGATCTTCTCGATGGGTTTGGTCAGCCGCGCGGCATAGCCGAACTCGCCCTCGTAGGAGCCGATGACGGCCATCGGCGCCCCGGTGCGTTCGCGCAGCCGGGCGGCGGCCCAGGACGAATCCTGATCGGTCAGGGTGCCGGTCGCTGCAGCGAAGTGAACGGCCAGAAACAGCGAAATCCCGGTTGCAAGACCGCTCCAGCCGAGTCGGTCCCTGAAGAGCCAGGAGAACGAAGCGCCGGTCAGGACGATCGCCCCGCACCAGAGACTGACCGGCGCGCCGACAGTCTGAGGCAGGAAATGAAGGGCCAGCGCCACCAGACCGGCGAGGACCATGGCGGGGGCGAACAGAACCTCTGCTTTCTGTTCGGCCGGGCAGGTCAGGCCGGCGAGCCCGATGGCCAGCAGAGGCACGGCCGGCAACACATAATGGATCTGCTTGCTGGAGATGAAGCTGAAGATGAGGAAGGTCGCCGCCGCGCCAATCCAGCACAGGCGGAAGATGCGCCGCTCATCGGTGGCGGGATCGCGGCGGAACACGCCTCTCCAGAAGTTCCGGCTCAGCCACCATGGGAAGAGCAGCGCCGGCGCGAGCGCGATGAAGAACCACCAGGGCCGGCCGTGGGTGAAGGCTCCGACCATTCGCTTCGCCGTCTGATCGACCATCAGGCTGCGGAGGGGCGGTCCGCCCGCCGTCTGGGCCCAGAAGGCCCAGCCCAGGCCGATGACGAGTCCAATAGCGACGGCGCCGAGAATGCCGGCATACCAGACGGTCCAGCGCTGCGGGCGCGGCGCCCAAAACGGCGCGAGGAGGGCGATGGGCAGCACGTGGATCAGGATCGGCAGGCCCTTGATCAATGCGCCTATGCCGAGCGCCAGGCCCACCATGACGAAGCCGCGAAGGCGCTTGCCACGGGCCGCATCGACCAGGCCGATGATCCCGCAGAGCGCGGCCGTGGTCAGCAGGGCGTCGAACATCACCAGCGACGAGAAGGTTGCAAAGGCGACGGTTCCGACCGCCACATAGCCCGCCCGCGCGCCGACGGCTTCTCCGCCCAGGCGGCGGCCCAGCACGCCGGTAAGAAACACCGTCACCGGCAGGAACAGGGCCGGCGTCAGGCGCCCGGCGAACTCGTTGGGGCCGGTGACACTCCAGACGAGATTGATCAGCCAGAACAGCACCGGCGGCTTGTCGCTGTAGTTGGCGCCGTTCAGGTGGGAATAGAGCCAGGTGTCGGCGTGCCGCATCTCCCAGGCCACGGTCAGATAGCGCGTCTCGTCGATGGGAATGAGCGGACGTGAGACGATACCGATCAGCACCAGCAGCAGGGCGATTAGCGCCGGGCCCAGACGTTTCAAACCCGGCGGCAGGGCGAGCGGCGGCATCAGACGGGCCGGATACTGCGGATCACTCGATGATCTCCGGACGTTTGGCGCGCGATTGCAGCCAGGCGACGCCCAGAATGTCCACGATTCCAACCCACAGGCGATCCCAGGTGCCGTACTTTGACACCCCGGCCGACCGCGGCCGGTGGCCGACCGGCGCGCTGACCACGGCATAGCCTTCGCGCAGCATCAGGGCCGGCAGGAAGCGGTGCATGTGATCGAACCAGGGCAGGCGCAAGAAAGCTTCGCGGTCAAACACCTTCAGGCCACAGCCGGTATCGGGCGTTGAATCCCGCAGCAGGCGCGATCGCACCCCATTGGCGATTTTCGACGAGACCCGCTTGATCCATACATCCTGACGCTTGACCCGCTGCCCGGCAACCATGCGCAGATCTCCGGTAGCCGCCCCGGCGCGATAGGTTTCAAGCAAGCCCGGAATGTCCGCCGGATCGTTCTGGCCGTCGCCGTCGAGGGTGACGATGATCCGTCCCTCGGCCGCCAGGATGCCGGTGCGAACCCCCGCGCTCTGGCCGCAGCTCTTCTTGTGCCGGATAACCCGCAGATGCGGCTGATGCACCGCTACGCCCGCCAGAACATCCAGCATGGTGTCGGTCGAGCCATCATCGACCACGATGATCTCATAGGCCTCGCGGCCATCCAGCACGGCCTCGATCTCATCGAGCAGCGGACCGATCGCCTCGGCCTCGTTTTTGGCCGCGATCACCACCGAGACGGCAGGTCCGCTATGGGCCGTTTCAGCGCGGCCGGCCCTGGTGCTGGAGATGGCGGGAGATTTCTTCACAACGGGGCTCCCTATACACAGCGCCGCCCGGGCCCGTCACTCAAGAACTACGGTACGAACCAGATGATCAGGCCAACCAGCAAGGCCAGACTGACGCCGGTCAGCACCAGACTGGTCTTCAGGCGGAACCTCAGGCTGAAGAACAGGATGTAGCCGAGGATGGACAGGCCCAGCACGATGTAGGCCGTGGCGTCGATCAGGAAACGCCAGGGCCCGCCGCTGTTCTTGCCGCGGTGCAGGTCCATCGTCAGGCTGTTGAACGAGGCCTTTGTGGCGCGCACGTCGGCCTTGCCGGCCTCCAAATCGACGATCAGGTCGCTGGCGCCTTTGGGCCCGTCCAGCCGGATAATCGCCTGGCCACCGTCGATGTCCTCCGAACTGAAGGCGCCGGGCAGACTAGTCTTCCTGCCGACCGCCTCGGCCAGCGCCCGGCCGGGCTCCTTTTGCCGAAAAGCCGCGTCGATTTCCGCCTTGGTCAGGGAGACGCTCGTCTGGACTTCGTGAGGTTTGTAATTCTCGAACCACTCCGGATGGTTCAGCAAGACGCCCGTCACGGAAAAGAAAATCAGGGCGATAAAAGCGAACGCCGACAGATAGGCGTGCAGCATCCGGGTGGTGCGATAGAACGCGCCCTTGTCAAAGGCGCGCCTTTCATCCTTTTTTTCGCTCACTGGCTCTTTCCGTAGCTCGCGGTCGCGGGGCCGGACTCGGGCAGAGCGGCGGCGCTTCCAGTCGCCGCAACCGCTCCCAAGGTCAAGGAAATCTCCTGCAGGGAATGACCGCCGTGTTCGCGGCTGACCTCGATCTTGATGGTGTACTTGCCCTGGCCGACGAGATTGCCCGCATCGTCCTTGCCGTCCCACGTAATGGCGTACTTGCCCGGCACACGCGAGGGGCGGGTGACGGCGGAGAGCTGGCCACCCTTGCCGGTGAAGACGCCGTACCAGACATAGTTGCTGTCCAGAAACCGGGGCGGATGATCGCCCAGATGGGTAAGGGTGCGCACCAGCTGGCCGGCCTCGTTGGTCACAAAGATGGCGACGTAAGGCACCTTGGTCCGGGCGCCGCCGATGACGGGAATCTCGTAGTCGATCTTCACCTCGTAGCCGGCCGGCCAGGCGGCCGAGCGTGGGGCCGCGGCCTTGGGCGCGGTCTGGTAGGCGACGGATTGCAGCTTCACAGGCGCGGCGGCCGGCCAGCCGGCCGAGGTGAAGACCGCGCCCTGCGCATCGACGATGCGCGCTTCGGCGCCGGGACGGGCATTGATGAAGCCGATGGCCCGGGCAGTCGGCATGGCGGCCAGGGCGGTGGCCATGGCGTCTGCGTCAGCCGCGGTGCGGCTGACCACACTGACCAAGCGGGCAGGGGAGGCCTGGCCATTTTCGGGCAGCAGCAGGTGCGAATAGCTCTGGCCGCCGATCACCCGGTCGCGGGCGCCGGTCCCGCTGGTGGCGACGGCGCCGCCGCGCAGGGTCAGGAGACTCGTGGGCGCGACATTGTCGGAGTCTTCGCCATGGGCGATGCCAAACCGCCAGCCGGCGGCGTCCAGCGGCGCGCCGGAACAAGCGATGTCCCCGCCGATATCGACCATGATCCCCCGGGCCGACGGAGCGGCCTTGCGGGCGGCCGCCAGCGCCGCGTCCACGATATAGCCCTTGGCGTAGGCATCGACAGTGAAGGCAACGCCGTCGCGGTCGATGGTTCGCATTGCCGGGTCGAGACGCACGGTTGCGGCTTCTGCGGCGGTAGCGGCGCGGACCAACGTATCAGGATCGGGCGCCGCGCCGCTGCGCTCGGCCTGGCGCCAGAGCGCTTCGACCGTGCCCAGGCGGGCGCTGAAGGCGCCGTTGCAGTCAGCGCGCCAGGCTTCGCAGGCGCTGATAACCTGAAAGAGTTCAGGCGAGGCGGCAAAGGCGCCTGTGGAGCGGTTCAGGGCCGCCAGTTCCGAATCGTCTCTCCAGCCGCTCAGGACCAGGTCGAGGCGTTCAATCTCGGTCCGCGCCGCCAGCATGGCCCGGTTGGCGGAGGCGGCGTCCGGCGTCACGACCGTCATGTCGAAGGACGTTCCAAGCACGCGCTCAGCATGAAACGGGTGCGCCACCGCGTGGGCGGGCGCGGCCATGGCCGTGGCGGCGAGGAACGATAATATGCGAGTCATTCCCATTTGCATAAGTTCTTCTTAGCGGAAATTGACGCGGCGAAGCAATAGCCACGGGCGGCCTTGCCACGAACTGATTGGCGTAAGATTTCGAAATTGGGGCGGCGTCTTGCCGCATCTGTAACGCAGGCTCATTTATCCGCCGCAATTCAGACGCCAAGCCTGTGCGACGTCCTGAGGGGACCTCGCAAGTTGTGCCTGGCAATCACCCCGCTCTTCTATTGCCGCCCGCTCGAAGCGGCGCCTAGATGCCTCCGACCAGTTTGGGGGCCACACCATGAAGATCTCGCGGCGCGATTTTACACTCGGCCTGGCGCTCAGCGTCGCAGCAACACCGTTGGCTTATGCCGCGGAACCGCCTGCGGACGACATCGCGCGGCACTCCGAAGCGCTGAGGGTCTATCTTGACGCCCAGTACGAGGAACAGCTGCAGCGCAATCCTGAGAGCCTGACCAGCCAGGGGCGCAAGGAGCACTACGACAAGCTGAACGACCGCAGCGAGGCGGCCGAAGACCGCGCGCTGGCCTGGCGGCGCAAGAGCGTGGCGCAGATGAAGGCGCGCTTTGACCCGGCCCGGCTGACCGAAGAGGCGCACACATCCTACGACGTCTGGGCGCTGGAACTGGAGCGCAGCGAGACCTCGCGCCGCTGGCGGCGGCATCGCTATGTGCTGAGCCGGGGAAGCGTGCACGCCAGCCTGCCGACCTTCATGATCAACCAGCACCGGGTCGACACGTTGTCGGACATGCGCGCCTACATCAGCCGTGTGGGCTTGATCGGCAAGGCGCTGGATCAATCGCTGGAGAACGCAAAATCCGCGGCCGGGCAGGGGATCCGCATGCCGCGGTTCACCTATGACCAGTCGCTGGACGAGATCAAACGCCTGACCGCCGGCGCGCCGTTCGGGGCAGGGGCGGATTCGGCCTTATTTGCGGACGCCAAGGGCAAGATCGCGGCGCTGAAAACTGCGGGAAAGATCACCGAGACGCAAGCCGCCACCCTGCAGTCGCAGGTCTCGAGCGCCATGACCACGAAGATGAAGCCCGCCTACGACCGCGTCGCGGCATGGCTCACCGCCGACGCGCCGAACGCCTCGGCAGAGGCGAAAGGGGCAGGGGCTCTGCCGGACGGGGCCAACTATTACAACGCCTCGCTCTATCTACAGACCACCACCGACATGACCGCCGAACAGATCCACCAGCTGGGCCTGTCGGAAGTCGCGCGCATCCGGGGCGAGATGGAAACGGTCAAGGCGCGGACGGGGTTTACCGGCACGCTGGACCAGTTCTTCGTCTTCATGCGCACCGACAAGCGCTTCTACCTGCCCGACACCGACGCCGGCCGTCAGCAGTACCTGCGCCTGGCGGAACGCTATCTCGGCGAGATGAAAAAGCGCTTGCCCGTGTTCTTCGGCCGCCTGCCCAAGGCCGATCTGGTGGTCAAGCGCGTCGAGGCCTTCCGCGAGGAGCCGGGCGGCGCCCAGCATTACCAGCGCGGCGCGGCCGATGGGTCTCGGCCGGGCGTCTTCTACGCCCACCTGTCGGACATGACCGCCATGCCGACCTATCAGCTGGAAAACATCGCCTATCACGAGGGCCTGCCGGGCCATCACATGCAGCTGTCCATCGCCCAGGAGCTGACCGGCCTGCCCAAATTCCGCAACAACTACAGCTACACGGCCTATGTGGAGGGGTGGGGACTCTATACCGAGGCCCTGGCCAAGGAGATGGGCTTCGACACCGATCCCTATAACGATTTCGGCCGGCTCTCCGGCGAGATCTGGCGGGCGATCCGCCTGGTGGTCGACACCGGCATCCACGCCAAGGGCTGGAGCGAGGCCCAGGCCGTGGCCTATTTCACCAACAATTCGGCCCAGCCCGAGGGCGCGATCCGCTCCGAGATCCGCCGCTACATCCTCGGGCCGGGGCAGGCGACCTGCTACAAGATCGGCATGTTGAAATTCCAGCAGCTGCGGGACGAGGCCCGCCGCACCCTGGGCCCGCGCTTCAGCTATCCCAAGTTCCACGATGCGGTGTTGGGCGGGGGTTCGTTGCCGTTGCCGGTGCTTGAGACGCGAACGCGACGTTGGATCGAGCGGGAGAGGATGGCGTGACCCAACCATGAGTTCTACTTCAGAGGAATTTGCGGCAGCGCTAGCCAAGGGTTCGGGGAGGGCGATGATCCTTCTCAGGCAGGCGAAATGCGTTGAGATCCTCAAAGAAGAGCTACTTCGGGCCTGCATATTTAACCTGACCTATGACCGTCAGTGCGAGCACGAGCGGAGTGCATACTTGGCGCGGTTGATCGCTGAGACGGGTGGCCAAGAGGAGTTTTTTGCCGCTCTAGCTTTACGCTTTGCCGGACCCAGAGACAGTCTGGCCGATATTCGGCAGCTGTTCAGCGTCTTGGGTCTCTTGGCGGCAAATCTCGGTGCGTCACACAAGGCGATCGTCCGTCAGTCCTATTCTCAGCTATCTGGCGAAGAGCAGCTGGACTGCATGGACGACTTCGTCCGCCTTGATGGTATCGAGGCGTTGGTTGAGTGTGCCGAACAAATAGAGGATCATCTGAAAGATGAGGGCTGGCGAGCGGCTGGTCTGCTGGAGGCGCTGGCAGAGCGGGAGGGACGTACGGAAGGCGAGCTCCTGCGTAAGATTGGGGCGGACTATCCTCAAGTCCCGAAATTTGTGGCCCATCTTGAGGCGGACCGCCAATCATCGCCGGCGCCGAATGGCGAGGAGTATGATTTTGATGCCATCCGGTCAGGCCTACTCCGCGGAGAACGGCGCACGGGCGCTTGGCAACGGACTCTGTCAGAAGCCGAATGGAATTTGCTGGCTGAGGATTTGGCGGGGCAGTCCAATCCCAACGTTGCGTTGCACTACCTGAGATTGTTTGCGCGACGTGCTTTTCCGCTCGGACCGCAGCTGCTCGTCCGATGGGTAGATTCCGGCGATTCTCGAGCATCATGGGCGGCGCTACGCGCCTTGGGTCGGGTCCATTCTCCGTTAGTACGGAAGATGGCTCTCCAGCGGATTGGGAATAATGATCCTGTTGGTGTTCGGTTGCTCTTGTCCAACTTCCAGTCGGGAGACCTAAAGGTCATCGATCCGATGTTCAGCGCATGTGCTGAAAACGAGGTAGTGCATGATCTCGGATTAGCTGTCCTCGATCTGATGGCAGAAAACGAGATCACCGCTGCTGAGAGAGAACCGGCTTTGCTTCAGATTTACAACCGCACGCCTTGCAGCATGTGCCGGTATTACGCGGCATCAGGATTGGTCGAGGATGGGCGAATGCCCGAATGGATGGCTGAGGAATGTCAGTTCGATGCCGAACCGGACACGGCGAAGTTGGTTTGATCCAGGGGGTGAGCCGGGGGCCGACCCAATCCCAAGCTTTCCATATTGCGCCTAAGGTATATTATCGGCAATATTGATTATGGTTGGCCCACAACGGGCTTTTCGCCGTCGGATATCAACCGATCGATGCTGTCGCGCTGATTTCCGACGAGCAGTCTCACCCTCGAGCCATTCAAATCAAACCAGATGCCGGCCTCGTCCAGGGCCAGCAAATGGCCGCCGTAGGCTCCGGTAATCGGCTTGCGGTCCTTGAGCCACACTTCCTCAAGCCGGGCGGCGCAGGTTTCGACATTGGCGATGTCGCTGGCGATCTGGCTGAAGGTCCCATCCGCGGCGCGCAGCCAGCACAGACCCTCGCCGCCTGGCGCTTTGGGGCCATTGCGGCAGGCCGCCAGCGCCGCGCCGATGCTCAGAACCAAAATCCAGGATCGCCAGACGCCCATCAGCCCACGTTCTCACGCCCGGCGCGCGCGCGGAACCCGCAACGAAAAACGGGCCGGCTTTCGCCGACCCGTTTCGTCAGTTCAGTCTGAAATCCTTTAAGGAAATCAGGCGGCCGTGAGTTGGCCGGCAGACATCTTGCCGTTGCGCTGATCGCGCTCGATTTCGTAGTTGAGCTTTTGCCCTTCACTGATCGAGCTCATGCCCGCGCGCTCGACCGCCGAGATGTGCACAAACACGTCCGGACCGCCGTTGTCGGGTTGGATGAAGCCGAAGCCTTTGGTTCCGTTGAACCATTTCACTGTACCAGTAGCCATTTTAGGTCACCTTTCGGGTGATTAGTGTTCACTCGGCCCCCGATTGGGGCCGATGATCAAATTTTCGGAGAGGGTCGATTGTAGCTCGGGGGCTCGATCCGAAGACAGAACGTTGGAGAGCAGCCGAACCTTAGCGAATTTCGATGGATGTTCTTGGCACGTCCCGTCGCAATACGCAAACAATATTTGGCCGCGAGCTGGTTAATCACCGGGATTTACAGCGAAATCTCGAATCTCAGGCCGTCATAGGCCGGCTCCACCCCGTCCGGCAGCTTGGCCCGAAGCGTCTCATAGTCCATGTCGATGTGCAGGTTGGTCAGGATCGCGCGCCTGGGGCGCACGCGCCAGATCCACTCCAGAGTCCGCTCCAGGTGGGCGTGGGTCGGGTGAGGCGTTTCGCGCAGAGCATCGACGATCCACACGTCCGTCCCCCGCAAGATCTCGAAGGAGGCATCCGGCAGCCCGGCCACATCGCTGGAATAGGACACCGGCCCGAACCGGAAGCCCAGCGAGATGATGTCGCCGTGCTCCTGCTCGAAGCCGATCACCGGAATATCCCCCGAGGGGCCATGCACCGACCACCCCTCCCCCGGCTCCGGCATGCCCATGTCCTCGGCGATGGCGGGATAATATTCTGCATTTTCAAAGATGTAGCCGAATCGGCGATGGACGATGCCAGCCGTCCGCCGGTCCATGAAGACCGGCACGCGCCGTCGGTGGCGCAAGGCGAAGGCGCGAATATCATCCAGGCCATGCAGCTGGTCGGCGTGGTCGTGGGTGAGCAGCACGGCGTCCAGCCTTTTGGCCCCGGCCCCCGATGTCTGGCGCACCAGGTCGGGCGAGGTGTCGATCAGGACCGTGGTTTCGTTGGCAGCGTCTGCGCCCTTGCGCCGGACCAGCAGCGAACAGCGGGTGCGGCGGTTGAGCGGATTGGAAGGATCACAGACACCCCAGTTTCCATCGGCCCTCGGCACCCCGCCGGACGAGCCGCAGCCCAGGATCGTGACTTCAAGAATTCCGCTCATGGTCTTGGAATACCGTCGAAAAGATCAAAGAAGGCTTGTTCGGTGCGCTCTTCCGCTTCGGCCAAGGACCAGCCCCTGATATCGGCCAGTTTCGCCAGGATGTGCGGCAGATAGGCCGGCTCGTTGCGCCGCCCCCGCATGGGAACGGGCGCGAGATAGGGACAGTCGGTCTCGATGATAATGCGATCAGCCGGCATTTCGGCGATCACCGCGCGCACATCCTCCGCGGCCCGGAAAGTGGCGATGCCGGAGACCGAAAACCACGCGCCAAGCCTTGTGCAGCGAGCGGCCAGCTCCGCCCCGCTGGTGTAGCAATGCATGATCAGTTTGAAGGCCCCCTGCCCCATCTCGTCCTCGAGGATATCGCCCATCACCGAGTCAGCTTCGCGGGTATGGACGACCAGCGGCAGGCCGGTGCGGCGCGCGGCGGCGGCGTGCTGACGGAAAATCTGGATCTGAACATCCCTGGGGCTGAGGTCGTAGTGGAAGTCGAGCCCGCATTCGCCGATGCCAACCACCTTTGGCCGGCGCGCCAATTCACACAAGGTATCGGCGTCAAGTGATCGATTTTCCTTGGCTTCGTGCGGGTGAGTGCCGACCGTGCACCAGATGTCGTCGTGGGCCATGGCGACAGCATGGACGGCGTCAAAGGAACTCACCTTGTCGCATATGGTCAGCATCAGCCCGACACCGGCCTCGCGCGCCCGGGCGATCACCTCGGCCTGATCCTCGGCGAACTGCAGTGCATGCAGATTGACGTGGCTGTCGATGAGCAAGGGATCAGGCCCTCGCGGCCTGGCGAAGCTGATCGAGCACCGTCCAGAACACATCGGCCCGGTCGAGATTGAGCCCCTCGGCCTCGCGCGGCGCGCGGATCAGCTGCTCCCAGGCCACGGCCCAGCGATCGAGTCCCGCGGTTTCACCCGCCAGCGCCGAGCGCATTGACATCCCGTGCACCTGATCGGCCAGGCGCTCGAACAAGAGGTTGAAGCGACTGGCGCCATCTCCGCCACGGAATCCCTCCGCCAACCCCAGCATCAGCGCCTCATCCCGCTCCGGCAGAGCCCGGAGGATTTCATGGGCAGTGCGGTCCATCTCGATGGCCCCTTGATCGGCGAGGGATAGAGCCCGCCCCGGCCCGCCGTGGGCCATGGCCGCTAGAAGACCAGCGTCATGCTCGTCCGCCGCGCCACGTTCGACCAGGAAGGCCGCGACGTCCGTCTCCGCCCACGGCGCAAAGGCCAGCCTGCGGCAGCGCGAGCGGATGGTGGCCAGGAGCTTGCCGGGCGAATTGGAAATCAGGAACAGCACGCCTCGCTCCGGCGGCTCTTCCAGGATTTTCAGCACAGCGTTGGCGGCATTGATGTTGAGGTCGTCGGCGGTATCGATGATCGCCACCCGGTACTGCGCCATGGCCGGCGCCTTGGAGAAGAACTCCGGCAATTGCCGTGCTTCGTCCACCGGAATGGACCGGCGGGTCTTTCCATCCGGGCTTTCGAGGTCGAGCACCATCAAGTCGGGATGCGAGCGGGCGGCGACGAGGCGGCTGATCGGATCCTGTTCCGAGCCTGCGTCCAGCGCGCCGAGCAGTTGCCGCGCCGCGCGATAGGCGAATGTCGCCTTGCCGACGCCTTCAGGGCCGGTCAGCAGCCAGGCATGATGCAGCCGCCCCCGCGACAGCGCGGTCTCGAAGTCCGCCTGCGCCGCCTCGGCCCCCTTCAGCGCATAGGTTTCGCGGGGATGGCTCACAGCGAAAAGCGCGCCTTCACCGCGTCGGCGATCCGCGCCGCGACGTCGCCGATCGGCCCTTGAGCGTCGATCACATGGCAGCGCTCGGGCTCTCGAGCGGCGATATCCAGAAAGGCCTGGCGCAGGGCTTCGTGAAAGGCGCGCCCTTTGCTCTCGAACCGCCCCTCGCCCTCGCCGCGTGATTGGGCCCGGGCCAGGCCCGCATCGACCGGCAAATCGAGAACCAGGGTCAGATTGGGGGAAAGTCCGGCCAGCACGTGGTCTTCCAGGGCCCGGATCATGGCCGGATCGGCCCCGCCGGCGACGCCCTGATAGGCCCTCGTGGAATCGGCAAACCGGTCGCAGATCACCCAGGCGCCGCGCGCTAGCGAAGGCTCGATCACCCGCTCGATGTGATCCCGCCGGGCGGCGTACATCAGCAGGGTCTCGGTCTGGGCCGACCACTTTTCCGCCGGCCCGTTGACCAGCAGGGCGCGGATCGCCTCGGCGCCCGGTGAGCCGCCCGGCTCGCGGGTGACCACCACCTCGCTGGCAAACGGGCGAAGGAACTCGGCCAGGCGGGCGATCTGGGTGGATTTACCCGTCCCCTCGCCACCTTCCAGAGTGATGAAATTTCCGCGCGTCATGCCCCGCCACTTTGGCGCGTTCGGGGCTCAGCGCAAGGCGAAGCGTCAGGGGCGCAGCACCTTGGCGCCGGAAAAACCACGGGTGATGACCTGACGCTGCAGAGCGGCGGCCGCGGCCTGGTCGGGCGCGATGATGACCACCTGATAGACCACCGCCCCATCCTGACGGATTAGCCGGATTTGAGGCGCGCCCGCGCTGGTCAGCCGCCGCGCTGCTTGCTCGGCGCCGCCAAGTTCGGGCCAGGTTCCGGCTTGCACCGCCCATCCCTGACCCACCGCCACGGCTGACGGCGGACGCCCCGGTTGCGACGCGGGAACTGGATCGTCCGCCAGGTTAGCCGCCAGAACGCCGTCGGCAGGCGCATCGGCGAACTGAACCTCCTGAAAGTCCGGTTGGGGCGGGGGCAGCGCCATCGGCGGGGTCGCGGGAACGGCGACCGGCGCAGGCACGCCCGGACGTCTTGGCACGCCGCGCGCTTCAGCGATCTGGGTCTCGGTCACCGCCGGCGCCGCTCCAATGTAACGGACGCGCACCCGTGCGAGCCCCGGGCGCAACACGCCCAGCTCGTCAGCCGCCTGCTTCGACAGGTCGATGATGCGGCCGTCGACGAAGGGGCCGCGGTCGTTGACCCGCACCGTCAGTCTCTTGCCATTGTCGAGGTTGGTCACCTCCACCAACGATGGCAGCGGCAGGGTTTTGTGGGCGGCCGAGACCTCGTTCATGTCGAAGACCTCCCCGTTGGCGGTAGGCAGGCCCTGAAAGGCCTCGCCGTACCAGGATGCGGTCCCGGTCTCGTCATAGTCCGGCTGGTCGGCCGGCGTGTACCACTGACCACGAACTTCGTAAGGGCGGCCGATCTTTGGCACAGCGGCGATCTCGCCGTCGCGTGACTGAGGCGCCGTCGCGCGGGCAGACGCAGGCGGCAGACGGGTGTCGAGTGGCGCGCTCGCCAGGCTCGTGCAGGCGGCCAGCGGCAGCAACACCGGCGCGGCGACAGCCCCCAAGGCCCAATGTCTCGATGAAACCCTCAACATGCCGTCAGTATGAACGGAAGGCTTTGCCGCCGGGTTAAAGGTGTGGCGGACGGGGTGTCCGCCATACATGCTTCAGGCCCACCCGGTCGGTTATAACCTGATCGTCGGTGAACCTGCGGCGCGTGAACCGGATCTTCTCCAGCCCACCGTCTGGCTCGCTTACACCCCAGTCTATCAACCGCCAGTCTGAGCCACTTCCGCTCTCCCAGTGGTGTAGGTGCCTGAGCCTTCCGAAGACGCCCTCCCGGTTCGAGCAGGCTGGCAAAATGAAAGGCGCAGAGCGTTGGCCAATACCGTCCATGTCCATCGGGTAGCTCCTTCAGCAAACGCATCCTCGCGTACACACAATGCTGGGATGGCGTTCTGAGAGCCGTCAAGGGAAGGGTAAATGCGATCCAGATGCCGACTGCTGGAAGGCTGGTGCTCGGCTCATGATTACACGCCGCGCTTAACACCATGGCTAAGGTAGGCGATGCCGCCCGCTGGGAGTACCCATAACCGCAATGCGAACCACGCTCATACTGGCAGCCTTCTTCGTCCTGTGTGCGTCTGGTGCGCACGCTGATCCCTGCACGGCCCCTGTGACGGGCTACAAGGCTGGCGCGGTGGTTACCGGTGCCGTTCGCTATGTCGGTGATGCTGACAGCCTCTGTATCGGGCAAGGCTCGGACCCCAAGACATGGATCGAGATCAGGTTGGCCGACTTCTATGGCCCTGAGCTTAACGCCGCCGGAGGCAGGGCTGCGAAACAGACTCTGGTTGATCTGACTAAAGGCAAGGAAGCCGTCTGCACCGTCAGACAAAGCGACCGAGGGGCTAAGACCTACAGCTACGACCGGCTTATCGCGCAATGCCGGATAGACGGTGCCAGCCTAGGCGACCTTATGCGGGGCGCCGATGTTAAAGAAGGCGGGAACGGGAGATCTACCCGCTAACCGGCTAAATATCAACCCTAGATCAGGCCCGCTCTCCGTTAGATCCGGACCCCGCCTGTCTCAAATGTTCTGACGACGTACAATGGCTGCTGAACTAACTAATAGGAGTGAAGGACAACGGGCGGGCTTCACAAAGTGCGCATGACCTCTTTTTCAATTCACGAAATCTATCTAGTAACCAAGTTACATCTCTTCTGAATTCCAACCGCATTTAGAGCGTCATATTCACCCTTTAAACGGGAAAGTTCAGCCTTGTGATCCTCCGAGGCAAGAAAGAACAGGGCCGGCCAAAATAGTATAAGTCCGACGCCCATATACACTTTGTCATCGCTAGCTTTTTTATCTTGAGCCCCAGAAACAGCTCTCACTTGACCAGCAACTGAAACCATCTGCGCTTCAATTTGCGCACAATCATACGATGCGAATTGTGCAGGCGAAACGAAACTCGATGTGATGTTATCAGAGCTTGTCGCGCAGGACGAAACAACGGAGCCGCACAAAAATATGCAAATAAGCTGCCTGTTTATCATGATATTTCCCCGTCCAATATAATCACTGGATAATCACTGTGACGTGACCCCCTGAAACTCCTCCAGAAATAATTAGAGTCCGGCCCATGGAGAGAAGGGACGGACGGATGAGGAAATCGAGGTTTACCGAGGAGCAGATCATCGCGGTCCTGCGCGAGCAGGAGGCGGGTGTTGGGACGGCGGAG
>CANJME010000011.1 GCA_947475875.1 Caulobacteraceae bacterium
ACATCAACCTGCCGCAGCTTGGCGACGATCTCTTCCGGCTTGTAACGAACCCTTGCCATCTCTCCATCCTCATAAAAGTGGCCCTAAGACCAACATTGCGGGTGGATCACTTCAAGGGGTGCAGACCATTCCCCTCCCCCGCTGCGCAGGGAAGGTTTGGTGCCGCTTGGGTGACTCGAACACCCGACCCCATCATTACGAATGATGTGCTCTACCGGCTGAGCTAAAGCGGCCCATTGCAGGGTGGCGCTTCTTAGACGCCGGGCGGGCGATTGCCAAGGGACGCCCGCGTGCGCCCCTCTAGCATCGATCGGGCATTTTGTGTCATCTAGGCAGAATGGTGATCTCGCGGGGACAGCGGGACCCTGAGGAGGAGTTTGCATCATGAAATTCGCGCTTGCGGCTGCGGCCGTTGGAGGCCTGGCCGGCCTAGTCGGCCTTTCCCTGGTTTCGGCATCCCTGGCCCAGCCAGCGGCGCCGAATGGTCAGGCGCTGTTCAACGGCGTCTGTTCGGGCTGTCACACCAAGGAAGATCGCGCCGACTTCTCGCAAGCTGAACTCGTCGCCACCATGACCAGCGGCGCCATGTCCCCGATGGCCCAGGGCGCAAACGGCGGCCGCGGCTGGTCGCCGGCCGAGATCCAGGCCGTTGCCAATTACATCAAGGGCGTGACCCCGCCGGCGCCGGCAGCAGCGCCTGCAGGCGCGCCGGCAGATGGCGCCAACGCGACAGGGACGCCCGGCGGACGCGCCGGCGCGCCGGCGGGCGGCCGGGCCGGAGCAGCGGGGCGCGGCGGAGCATCAGCCGGCGGAGCGGCCGCTGCCGCGGGTGGAGCCGCGGCCGCCGGCGGACGCGGGGGCGGCGCCCCCTCCCAGGCCAAGCCCGGCTATGTCCAGCCGCCCGAAAATTCCGCCGGCCTCTACCCCACCGCCGGCGAAGGGCCCTATCAACAGCGTTGCGCGACCTGCCATGGAACGGGCGTGGGCGGCGCGCCACCCTATTCCACCCTCGAAAAAATGAGCCCCGAAGCGGTCTACGCCGCGCTGAAACCGGGCGGCAAGATGGCCGGCAACGCCACGGGCCTGAACGACAACGTGCTCTACGGCATCACCCGCTACATCACCGGCAAGTCGCCAACACCGAACAGTCTGGCTGGCGTCAACGACAAGACCTGCACCACCACGCCGGCCATCCGCAACGCGCCCGCCGCCCAGCAATGGAATGGCAACGGCAAGGAAGTCACTCAAACTCGCTATCAGCCGAACCCGGGCTTTACCGCCGAGCAGGTGCCCAATCTGAAGGTCAAGTGGGCCTTCTCCTATCCGGGCACCAAGAATTCGGCCCCGGTGATCTGGGGCGACCGCGTTTTCGTGGCGAGCATGGGCGGCCACGCCTATTCGCTCGATACCAAGACCGGCTGCGTGCACTGGCGCTATGACTGGGGCGGCGGCACTCGCGCCACCATGTCAGTCGGCCCTCTGGCTTCGGCGCCGAGCAAGTTCGCCCTGTTCATCGGCGACGACCGCGCCTGGGTCCGGGCGCTGGACGCGGGCTCGGGCCGTGAACTGTGGAAAGTGCAGGTCGACACGCACAAGGTCGGCCGTATCACCGGCTCGCCGACCCTCTATGACAATGTCCTCTACGCGACCCTGTCCTACGCCGAGGAAAGTCAGGGCAATGTGGCGACCTATCCCTGCTGCACCGGTATCGGCAAGGTCGTCGCCGTCGACGTCCGCACCGGGCGCATCCTGTGGTCGAACAATGTGCTGGGCAATGTGACACCGCAGCCGACCCGCCGCAATATGGCGGGCACCCAGATGTACGGTCCCGCCGGCGGGGCGATCTGGTCGGCGCCGGCCATCGACGCCAAGCGTGGACAGCTCTACGTCGCCACCGGCGATTCCTACACCGAGGTCAATCACCCGGCCTCGGACGCTGTCGTCGCCATGGATCTGAAGACCGGCCGCATCAAATGGACCAAGCAGGTGCTGGCCAACGACAACTTCATGTCGGGCACTGTCAACGGGCCCACCGGCACGCGCGGCCCGGATTACGACTTCGGGCAGTCGCCCGTGCTGGTGAAAGTCGGCAATCGCGACATTCTGATCGCCGCCAACAAGTCTTCGGTCATCTACGGCATGAACCCCGACACCGGCGAGTACGTCTGGCCGGAAAGCTCGATGCAGAAATACGGCATCGGCGGCGCCAGCGGCGGGTTCATGTGGGGCTCTGCCACGGACGGGGTGCGCTTCTACGCAACCTCGAACGACGCGCCCGGCCGGGGCAAACCGGGGATCGTCGCGGTCGATGTCAACGATGGACACCTGCTGTGGCGCTATGACTCGCAAGCGGTCCCGACCTGCACCGCCTGGTCCGGCCAGTGCAGCCAGGGCTATGCGGCAGCGGCGACCGCCATTCCCGGCGCCGTCTTCGCGCCTGGCAAGGACGGACACTTAAGGGCCTTCGCGGCCGCCGACGGCAAAATGATCTGGGATTACGACACCGCCCAGCAGGTCGACACCGTCAACGGTCTCAAGGGCCAGTGGGGCGGCACCCTCGACATGGGCGGGGCGACCGTCGCCGGCGGCCAGCTGTTCATTCACTCCGGCTACGGCGGCACCGCCGGACCCCGGAACCTGCTGCTGGCGTTCTCGGTGGACGGCAAGTAGCGCTCAAGCAGCGAGCCCCGGACTTGATCCGGGGCGAACGTTAGCGCGAACTAAAATGCCCGCCTGCGCGCGCCTCAGCGCGCAGGGAAATAAGTACACGGAGATCACGGAGGAGACACGGAGCACACAGAGAGTCTGAGCATGCTCGGACAACTCCGTGATCTCCGTGCATGCCTTCGGGCTTGCCCGAAGGCCGGTGATCTCTGTGCACCTATTTCCGCCGCGCCGAAGGCGCGGGTTACCGCGCCGCGGACTTGCCCTGTGCGGCGGCTCTCTCGGCTTCTCTTGCGCCGGCGAGGACGTTTTCCAGGCCATAGTTGCCCTCGTGGCAGGCGTACTCGAACAGGCCCCCGCCTTGGGTCGGATAGAATTCGTATTCCCCGCCCCAGGATGTCGCCCACACCGTCGGGTCATCGATCGTGAACTGATAGAGCAGCCGATCGCGGCCGACGCGGGTGAACTTCTCAGTCAGCTTGAGGTTGCCGTCCGAGCCCTGGAAGCTGGTCGACGGGTGGTAGTTGGTGGTCTCGACCACGAGGGTGTCGCCTTCCCAGTGGCCGATGGAATCGCCGAACCAGGGCTTCACACCGTCCGTGCGGTGCTTGCCGCCGATGCGCACGATACGCACGTCGTGGACCATCTCCAGCCAGATAGCGACCGAGTCCTTGCCCTGTACGATGCGGATATTGTTGTTGTAATAGCCGTTCGGCAGCATCGGCCCAGCGGTATTGCCGAAGGCCAGGCACCGCTCGGCCGCCGGCCGCAGTTCGGGATTGTCCATGGCCCCGGCGCGCTGGACAGCGTTCTCGCCGGCGGCGTCGTCTGCCTCGCGCTGGGCCTGGGCGGCCCGGCCGGCCCCGCCGCCGGCTTTGGGGATCGCCGGCGGAATGCGGCCGTTGGCGGTGGTGGTGATGAACGAGGTGCGCGGCTCGCCGCCCACCCGCATGACATTGGTGGTCAGATCCTTCCAGCCGGCGTTATAGCCGCAGTCTCTACCCGCCGCGCCTGACCCCCCCTTGGTGGTCGGGTTGCAGTTTTTGTTGGTGGTGTCCTCGGCGCCGATGGTGACGGGGGTGGGACGGTTTTCGTAGGTCGCCTTGTCCTGGGCCTTGCCTTCCGCCGAGCGGACTTCGTCAGGCGTCATCACCTTGCGATCGCCGTACTGCGGCGAGCGCTGCAGCGGCGTGATCGTCACGTTGGTCCAGGTGCCCTGGATGTCGGCGACACCGAAGGCGGTGCGCGGAGCCTTGTACCGGGCCGGAGCCTGCGCGGCGCTGACGCCGGAGAACGCGACGGAAATGACCGCGACGCTGCAGATCGAAGCGAGCAGACTGGACTTCATAACGCACTCTCCCTTGAGCGCGCCGGCCGCGAAACGAGAGGCCCGCGTGCCGGCCCTGGTTTGGTTCCAGCCTGCAGCATACCCCGAGTTCGCGGTTTGGGTAGCGCCAATCGCCCTCGCGGCTCTTAGGTGTGCGGCTGGCTCTCGGTGAAGTTCAACAGGGCGTCCTGCATCTTGGTGGTGACGCGCGGGCCTGAGTTGCTGAACTCCAGCAGGTTGTCGTTGGCAACATTGTACTTGTCCCACTGCGGCCCGCCCGCTGCGCCCGGGTTCAGGTACTTGGCGAACGAGGCCCAATAGGCGTTCATCGTCTGGGCCGTGGCCAGGTCCTCGCCCGCGTAGCCCCGGTTCGAGTTGAACACATAGGGGATGTCGGCGGCGTGGCGGGCGCCGCGAACGCCGGCGGCAATGCGGGCGGCCGGGGCCTCATAGGAGAAGTAGTACAGCCAGATCGGCTTGCCCTGGCGGGTTTGCAGGCGCGCGACGTTGCGGTTCGGCTCGGTCATGCGAAGCACGGTCCAGTAGTCGTTGATCAGCTGGGCGTCGGAGAGGCGGTTCGCCGGATTGAACACCTGCGCCATGCGGGCCCGGTTCGGCACCTCGTTCAGCGCGGCCGGCAGGCTGTTTTGCATGTTGTAGAGGCTGGCGTCGTTGGAATTGCCGCCGATCATGACCGCGACCTTGGCGTCGCCCTTTTCAAAGCCTTCGGTGATGCCATAGCGGATCGATTTGCCGTCCACCGTCGGATAGGCGCGGGTGTTATCGAAATAGCCCTGGCTGGCCGGGAAGGCGGTCAGCGGCAGGCGGCGCAGGGCGGCGGCGGCGGCGGCCGTATCGCCGGTCACGCCGGCGGCGGAGGCGGCGCGCGCCGAATAGGCGTCGATGGCGGCGCGGTTGCCCGGCACGTTTCGCGGGAAGCCCGACTGCGATATGGCGCCGCGGAAAAGCCCGCGCGCTTCCGGCGAGATGACGAGATAGAGCACGGACACAGCGCCGGCGGATTCGCCGAAGATGGTGACCTTGGCCGGATCGCCGCCGAACGCGCCGATGTTGGACTGCACCCACTTCAGCGAGGCGATCTGGTCGAGCAGGCCGAAGTTGGCCGGCTGGCCTTCCTTGGTCAGGGCCGGGTGCGAGAACCAGCCGGCTCTGCCCAGGCGATAGTTGATGGTGACGACGACGATGCCCTGTTTGACAAAGCGGGTGCCGTCATAGGCCGAGCCCTGGCCGGAGGTGAACGAGCCGCCGTGGATATAGACCATCACCGGCAACTTATCGCCGGGCTTGGCGCCCTCGGGCTTTTGTACATTGAGATAGAGGCAGTCTTCGTTGGGCGCGGCGCAGCCGCCGCCCGGCTCGAAGGCGTCACGCACGCCAGTCCATTTGGCGGCCGGCGCCGGCGGCTTCCAGCGCAGGTCGACGACCGGCGGGGCGGCATAGGGAATGCCCTGGAAACGGGCGACCTCGTCGATGATCACGCCGCGCAGCTCGCCCGTCGAGATCTTGACGTTCTGCTTGGCCATGGTGGTGTAGTCCACCGGCGGAGCAGCCGCCCGTCCGCCTCCACGACCCGCAGGCGCCCCGCCCCGAGCCGGCGCGCCGGCCGCCGCGCCCGCGCCGCCCCGGCCGCTGGCCGGGGGTTGCGACATCGCCGCGGTTGAAAGGCTGATGATCGATACGGCTGTCGCCGCGACGAGCAGGATGCGTTTGACGGACATGTGGTGAAGGCTCCCCAGGATTGCCCGGTCTTAAGCCGCCGGGACGATTGGGCTCTTTTTCGGACGGATGGGGCGCGGTGTAAAGCGCTGGCTTGCGTTGCGGCTTATCCTCCGGACATGGATCGAAACTGCACAGATGCAGGGTTATGGAGGGTCTCATGAGCGTCTCCGTCCGTTCCATCGCCCTGGCCGTCCTGCTGGTCGGCGCCAGTCAGGTATCGCCGAAGGTTATGCGGGTCAGGGTGGAGGACGAGCTGTACGTTGACCAGGACGACCCGCCGGACCGGATCATTACCATCCGCAAGACCATTCGTGGCTTCAGCTTTGCCCGACGGCGCGGAGAGGCGCCCACCAATTGGGTGCGATGTTCATAGCAAACTAAAAGGCGGCTCCGTCGCCGGAGCCGCCTCTCAGATTTCAGTGCGGGCGTTAGCCCCTCCACCCCCTCGGATCAAGTCCGAGGGCTAAAGGCGCGGTCCCCCTCCCCAGCATGACTGGGGAGATGTTTTGGGAACTACGCCTCCGCGTCTTCCCGGTCCCGTTTGGCCGGCGCGATCTCTTCGCCGGTTTCCTGGTCGACGACCTTCATCGAGAGCTTGGTCTTGCCGCGATCGTCGAAGCCGATGAGCTTCACTTTCACGATCTGGCCTTCGGTCAGCACGTCCGAGGGCTTGGCGACCCGTTCATTGCTGATCTGGCTGACGTGAACCAAACCATCCTTGGCGCCGAAGAAGTTCACGAAAGCGCCGAAATCGACGACCTTCACGACCTTGCCTTCATAGATGGCGCCGATTTCCGGCTCGCTGGTCAGGCTCTTGATCCAGTCGATCGCCGCCTTGATCTTGTTGAGGTCTGCCGCGGCCACCTTGATCAGGCCTTCGTCGTTGACGTCGACCTTGGCGCCGGTGGTGGCGACGATCTCGCGGATCACCTTGCCGCCGGTGCCGATGACGTCGCGGATCTTGTCCACGGGAATCTGGATGGTCTCGATCCGCGGGGCGAATTCGCCGACTTCGGGGCGGGCGCCGTCGATGGCCTTGGCCATTTCACCGAGGATGTGAAGACGGCCGGCTTTCGCCTGCTCGAGCGCCTTCTTCATGATCTCCTCGTTGATGCCGGCGATCTTGATGTCCATTTGCAGCGAGGTGATGCCGTCTTCAGTGCCGGCGACCTTGAAGTCCATGTCGCCGAGGTGGTCTTCGTCACCGAGGATATCCGAGAGCACAACGTAGCCGTCCGGCTCCAGGATCAGGCCCATGGCGATGCCGGAAACGGGCTTGGCCAGCGGCACGCCCGCATCCATCAGGGCCAGCGACGAGCCGCACACAGTGGCCATCGAGGACGAGCCATTGGACTCGGTAATCTCGGAGACCAGGCGGATCGTGTAGGGGAAGTCTTCCTTGGCTGGCAGCATCGGACGGATGGCCCGCCAGGCGAGCTTGCCGTGGCCGATTTCGCGGCGGCCGGCGCCGCCCATACGGCCGGTTTCGCCGACGCTGTAGGGAGGGAAGTTGTAGTGCAGCAGGAAGGCCTCCTTGTAGGTGCCTTCCAGGCTGTCGATGTACTGCTCGTCCTCGCCGGTGCCGAGGGTGGCGACCACGAGCGCTTGCGTTTCACCGCGGGTGAACAGGGCCGAGCCGTGGGTGCGGGGCAGGACGCCGACTTCCGAGACGATGTCGCGGACCTTGTCGAGGGCGCGGCCGTCGATGCGCTTTTTCGTCTTCAAAACGTCGCGGCGCAGGACGGAAGCTTCCACTTCCTTGAAGGCGTAACCGAGCTTGGGGGCCTCGATGCCGTGCGGGTTGGCCTCCGACAGGCCGAGATCTTCAAACATCCGCTTCTTGGCGGCGCCGACGGCGGCGTGGCGCTCGGTTTTGCCCTTGATCTTGTAAGCCGCCTTCACGTCCTCACCGACCAGCTTGGTGATCTTGTCGATGTAGGGGGACAGATCCTCCGGTTCGAACTCGCGCGGCTCCTTGGCCGAGTGTTCGGCCAGTTCGATGATCGCGTCGATCACCGGCTGGAAGCCGCGGTGGGCGAACATGACGCCGCCCAGCACTTCGTCTTCCGACAGTTCGCGGATTTCCGATTCCACCATCATGACGGCGTCGGCGGTGCCGGCGACGACCAGGTCCATGCGGTTTTCGCCGTCGTGGACCTGCTCGAGGGTCGGGTTGAGGATGTATTCGCCATTGATGAAGCCGACGCGCGCGGCGCCGATCGGGCCCATGAAGGGCACGCCCGAGAGCGTCAGGGCTGCCGAGGCCGCCACCAGGGCGACGATATCGGGATCATTTTCCTGATCGTGGGAGAGCACGGTGCAGACGACCTGCGTCTCGTGCTTGTAGCCCTTGACGAACAGCGGGCGGATCGGACGGTCGATCAGGCGGGAAACCAGGGTTTCCTTTTCGGTCGGACGGCCTTCGCGCTTGAAATAGCCGCCGGGGATCTTGCCCGCGGCGAAGGTCTTTTCCTGGTAGTTGACGGTCAGGGGGAAGAAGTCGAGGCCGGGTTTCGGAGCGTGCTCCGAAACGACGGTGGCCAGGACCGTGGTCTCGCCGTAGGTGACCAGCACAGCGCCATCGGCTTGCCGCGCGACTCGGCCGGTTTCGAAGGTGAGCTTGCGGCCGCCCCAATCGACGGACTTGCGTTTGATATCGAACATTTTGGGTTTTTCTTTCTCATTATCCCCGGGGCGTATTCCCTCGGGGGGCGGACAGGGGCGGGCTTTTTCAGGGCTACCGGTGGTCCTCTCCAAACGACAGACGGGATGAGGACTGCTTTTGAGCCCTCGCGAACATACAGGCCAATCTGGCCTTAGATGACCCACCGGTTCCGGTCTGTCGCGGAACAGGTGGGGTTTGCCCCAATGAGCGGGGCGGAATGCTTACCGGCGCAGGCCCAGGGTGGTGATCAGCGCGTCGTAACGGCTGACGTCCTTGGACTTGAGGTGATCCAGCAACCGGCGGCGCTGGCTGACCATATTCAGCAGGCCCCGGCGTGAGTGGTGGTCCTTCTTGTGGGTCTTGAAGTGTTCGGTGAGGTTGGCGATCCGCTCAGAGAGGATCGCGACCTGAACTTCGGAAGACCCGGTGTCGCCCGTGGTGCGGGCATGGGTTTTGATGAGATCGCTCTTGCGATCAGGCGTTACCGACATCGTGGCTCCTTCTGGGAGTTAGAGGATGAAATTGCGCACGGGGCGGATTTGCCCTGCCCGCATCTCGCAGATCGCGGCGGCCCGGCCCTTGTGCGTGGCAAGAACGGTTCTGGACGCGCCGTTGAGGGACGCTTTGACCGTTTCCACCTGCCTTGGGAGCAGAACAACACCTCGCCCTTGCGAGAGCCTGAAGGCGTCTTCGTCCGTCATGGCCAGGGCCGGGATGTCGTCCAGCGCGGTCTCGACGGGAAGCAGGGCCTCCTGACGGGCGCCCCTATGCACCAAATCTTCCAGCATTTCCAGCGATATCGCGTTTTGCTCGCCAAAGGGGCCGACGAAGGTGCGGCGAAGATCGGCGACATGGGCCTCGGTCCCCAGGGCCGCGGCAAGGTCGCGGACCAGAGCGCGGACGTAGGTCCCCTTGCCGCAGCGCATGGAGAGGGTGATGTGGTCGGCATCGGGCGCATCGACGATGTCGATGGCGTGGACGGTCACGGTCCGCGCGGCGTGTTCGACCGCCTCGCCGGCGCGGGCGAGGTCATAGGACCGCTCACCATCGACCATGATCGCCGAATAGGCCGGCGGGATTTGCTGGATGTCGCCGATAAAGGCCGGCAGGGCGGCCTCTACCGCGGTGCGGGTCGGCCGGACATCCGACGTCGCGGCAATCTCGCCCTCCCGATCCAGTGTCGTGGTGGTCTCGCCCCAGGCGATCGTGAAGCGGTAGCCCTTCATCGCGTCCATCATGAAGCTGACGGTCTTGGTCGCCTCGCCCAGCGCAATGGGCAGAATCCCGGTCGCCAGCGGATCCAACGTTCCGGCATGGCCAGCCTTTTGAGCGTTGAACAGCCGCCGCACCCGGCCCACCGCTTGGGTGGACCCAAGCTCAAGGGGTTTGTCGAGGCAGACCCAGCCCGACACCGGATCGCCCTTCTTGCGGCGGGCCACTACTCGTCCGGGTCCAGGTCGGCCCGCACCTTCGGGTCGCTGAACAGGCGGTCCATATAGGCAGCGGTGTCGTAGCTCTCGTCGTGGAGGAACTTCAGCGCCGGGGTGAACCTCATATCAATGGAATGGCCGAGGCGCCCGCGCAGGAACTTCGAAACGCGGTTGAGGCCCGCCACCACATCGGCCGCATGGGCGCCGCCGAGCGGTTCGACGAACACCGTCGCATGGCGCAGATCTGGGCTCACCCGGGCCTCGGTGATCGTCACCGACACGCCCACCAGCGCTGGATCGGTGAGGGTTTCCTCACGCAGAATTTCAACCAGCGCATGGCGCACCAGCTCGCCCGCGCGCAGCTGGCGCTGGGAGGGTCCGAGAGCTTTGGATTTGCCGTGTCGGGTCATGGGGCGCGCGGCTTATCCTAAAGCAAGCGCCTTAGTCCAGTGGCAGACTCAGCGGGCCGGGCGCATTCCGGGGGGCGCGTCAGGCTGGCGCGGATCGCGGAACGGCAGGGTCCACTCGCCGCGGAAGGTGAAGGCCAGGCTCGCGCAGAGCTTGGCCTTGCCGGTGGCCGGATCATCGCCCAGGGCGTGAACGGTGACATCCTCACGGGCGCGAAGGGCCCCGAACACCAGCCAGCCTTTCGTTGACCCCGGGCAAAACGCTCGCACCATGGCCGGCCCCTGTCCTTCGTCGACGATTCGGTAGAGGGCACGCTCGTAGGCCTCCTTGGGCAGGATGCGATCAAGGCGAACCCCGAGTTCTTTTTCACCCGCCTCTTCGACCCTGGCGGCGGCGGGGGCCTGGGTGGAGAGCACTTCCTTGACCCGAAAGCCCAGCAGGCCTTTGTCGAAAATGAAAGTCAGCCCGTTGTCGACATAGGCCCGCGTTTGCGGATTGGCCGGGTCGTACGAAAAGATCTTCTCGGCGGCAAACGCGACGGCAGGTGGGGCGGCGAGCGCCAGAGCGAGCAGCCAGAAGGCGGGTTTGCGCAACATCTGCGCCTCCTAGCACGGCCCTTGCGACAAAATCAGGGCGCGCCCTAGAGCGTCCGCTGAACTTCCTCGACGGTGAAGCACTCGATGAGGTCGGCCTCGCGGATGTCCTGGAAGCCGGCGAAGTGCATGCCGCATTCCTGGCCGGCGACCACCTCGTTGACCTCGTCCTTGAAGCGCTTGAGCGTGGCCAGCGTGCCGAGTTCGAGGACGACGATGCCCTCGCGAACGATCCGCACGCGGGCGCCCTTTTGCACGCGGCCTTCGGTGACCTTGCAGCCGGCGATCTTGCCGACCTTGCTGATCTCGAAGACCTGCAGAACCTCTGCGTTGCCGAGGAAGGTTTCGCGCTGCAGCGGCGCCAGCATGCCAGACAGCACGCCTTTGACGTCGTCCAGCAGGTCATAGATGATCGCGTAGTAGCGGATCTCGACGCCTTCACGTTCAGCGAGCAGGCGAGCCTGGGCGCTGGCGCGGACGTTGAAGCCGATGATCGGCGCGCCGACACCCTTGGCCAGTTGCACGTCGCTCTCGGTGATGGCGCCGGCGCCGGAATGAATGATCCGGGCGCGCACCTCGTCGGTGGCGAATTTGTCGAGCGAGCCGACAATGGCCTCCACAGACCCCTGCACATCCCCCTTGATAACGAGCGGAAGTTCGGAAACTTTTTTGTCCTGCAGCTTGGCCATCATGTCGGCCAGGGTGGTGGGACCGCCCTCCGCGCCGGTGACCCGGACGGTGGAGGTCTTTTCGCGCTTCTGACGGGCGCGGTAGTCGGTGAGCTCGCGGGCGCGGGCTTCTGACTCGACCACGGCGAAAGCGTCACCTGGATTGGGCGTGCCATCGAGGCCGAGGACTTCCACCGGCTCGGAGGGTTTGGCTTCAGCGACCTGCTCGTCGCGTTCGTTGATCAGGGCGCGCACGCGGCCCCATTGCAGACCGGCCACCACGATATCACCGCGGCGCAGCGTGCCGCGCTTGACCAGAACCGTGGAGACCGCGCCCCGGCCCTTGTCGAGCTTGGCTTCGATGACCAGGCCCTCGGCGGTGCGGTCGGGATTGGCCTTCAGGTCCATGACCTCGGCCTGCAGCAGGATGTTCTCGATCAGATCATCGAGACCTTCCTTGGTCTTGGCCGAAACCGGTACGGCCTGGGTGTCGCCGCCGAGGCTTTCCACGACGATCTCGTGCTGCAGCAGTTCGTTGATGACCTTGTTGGGGTCGACGCCAGGCTTATCGATCTTGTTGATCGCCACGATGATGGGCGTGCCAGCCGCCTTGGCGTGATTGATGGACTCGATCGTCTGCGGCATGACCCCGTCGTCAGCGGCCACCACCAGGATCGCGATGTCCACGGCGCTGGCGCCTCTGGCGCGCATCGCCGAAAAGGCGGCGTGGCCGGGCGTGTCGAGGAAGGTGATCTTCTGGCCCGACTTGGTGGTCACCTGATAGGCGCCGATGTGCTGGGTAATGCCGCCGCGCTCGCCGCTGGCCACATCGGCCTGGCGAAGAGCGTCGAGCAGGCTTGTCTTGCCGTGGTCGACGTGACCCATGACGGCCACGACCGGCTGACGGGGCAGTTGGTGATCGTCATGGTCTTCGGCGTCGATGAAGCCCAGTTCGACGTCGGATTCGGAAACGCGCACCACATTGTGCCCGAACTCAGTGGCGATCAGTTCGGCGGTGTCGGTGTCGAGCACGTCGGCCGCCTTCACCATCATGCCCTGGCGCATCATGAACTTGATGACCTCGGCGGCGCGGATGGTCATCCGCTGGGCGAGGTCCTGAACGGTGATGGTGTCCGGAATGACGACGTCGCGTTTGGCGATGCCGGTGTCGGCCGCTCCTCCGCCGCGGCGTTTTTCCTTTTCGCGCTCCCGCGCCCGGCGCAGGGAAGCGAGCGAGCGCATCCGCTCGGCGGAATCCTCATCGCCGGCCACGGCCTGAATGGTCAGGCGGCCCTCGCGGCGCTGGGGCGCGCCCTTGACGCGACTGCCCTTGCCTTCTTCAGCGCCGCCATCGCGCTTGCGTTCGAAATCGGCGGGGCGGCGGTCCTTGCCGGCGCCCGGAGGCGCCGAGCGGGCGGCGCGCTGCACTTCCGGCGTCGCGGGTGCGGCGGCGGGGCGAATGTTGGGGCCTCGCGGGCCGCCCGGACGAGCCGCGCCTGGAGCCGGGCGCGGCGCATTGGCCGAATAGCGAACCGTCTCACCGGCGCGGGCGGGACGATCAGAGCTCGGACCGGGACGCTCGCCGGAACGCTCACGGTCGCGGGGCGGGCCCTCGCGGGGCGCGCGCTCATTGGTAAACTGTGGCCGGTCGGTGCGAACCGGCGGACGATAGGTGGTGGTGGAGCGATCATCGCGCCGCGGCTCGGCGCGCGCCTCAGGCGCCCTGGGGGCGACGGGGGGCGGGGCGGCGGCGGCGGGGGCGACTGGAGGCGGGGGCGCCTCGGCCTTGACGGGTTCAGGGGCGACCGGCGCTGGGGCCTCGGCGACAGGCGCGATAGGCGCGGCAGGCGCTGCCGGCTCGGCAGCCTGACGCTGGGCCGCGGCTTCGCGCTCAGCGGCCTCACGCTCATTCTGTTGCTTGGCGAATTCGGCGGCGACGCGCTGACGGCGCAGCATTTCTTCCTGGGACAGACCCCCAGGCGGGGTCGGCGCAGCGCGCTCAGCCACCGGGGCAGGCGCTGGCTTGCGTTCCGCCGCCGAGGGCCCGGCGAGGTTGACCGCGGGCGCATCGAACCGGCGGCGCTTGGTCTCGACCACCACCGTCTTGGACCGGCCGTGGCTGAAGCTTTGCTTGACCACACCCGAGCTCACTGAGCCCGTGCGGGGCTTCAGGGTCAGAGGCGTTCTTGCAGGCCTGTCGTTGTCGTTCTGGTCGCTCATCCGGTCTCGTTACTAAACACGGCCCGAAAGGGCCAAGATCATAGGTCACAAACTAAAAAGGGACGGGGGCGAATTACCGCCCCGCCCTTTTTAAGGCTCCTCGCGCCAACGCTCGGGAAGAAGCGGGGTAAAACCCGCCAGGCGTTCAACGTCAACCGACCAATGGCCGGCTCCCTGTCCCGCAAGGAAGGCGAGGTGTATCACATTATCCAGGCCCAAGGCCAAACCCAATTCGTCAGACGCGAAAACCCCGACCAGGCGGGGCCTGGGACTGGCGTGTCGAACCAGACCCAGCAGCTTGCCACGGCCATCGTCAGCGCCATCGGCGGCTTCGACCAGGAAGGCGACCTTGCCGTCGCGGATCGCCGAGGCGGTTTTCTCAAAGCCCGAGATCAGCGACCCGGCCTTCTTCGCAAGCCCAAGGCCGGCCAGAAGATGGGCGCGCAACAGGCTCTCGACCTGGTCGGCCAGACCGACGGGCGCGATCAATTTTGCCTTGGCTGACCGCGAAAACAGGCCCTTTTTGGCGGCCTGATCGATACTGGCGCGGCTGGCGGCCACCCACATGCCCCGGCCCGGCAGCTTGCGGGCAAGGTCGGGCACCACCTGGCCCTCGGGGCCGGCGACAAAACGGATGAGACGGCCTTCGTCCATGACCTCGCCGGAGACGAGGTCACGACGCTGGCGGTCGGCCTCAGCCTTCGTTCTGGGGTTCGAGACCGGCATCGGCCTCTCCCTCTTCAACGAGTTCAGGCTCGGGCTCGAGCTCGGAGGCTTCGACCCAGCCCATGGCGACACGGGCGCGCATGATCAGGCCCTCGGCGTCGTCGGGCGACAGGTTGAAGCTTTCCAGCATGCCGGCCTGGCGAACGCGCTCGCCGTCCTTGCCGGGCTCGAACCAGCCGCGCAGATCGTCGGGGACGAGGCCCGCCAGATCTTCCAGGGTTTTGACCTCGGCCTGACCGAGCGCCACGGCGATCGGCAGGGTAACGCCTTCGACTTCCAGGACAGGGTCCTCGACGCCCAGTTCCTTGCGCTTGGCGTCCAGCTCGGCGGCTTCCTTGTCGAGGAATTCGCGGGCCCGGGCCTGTAGCTCTTCCGCCGTTGCTTCGTCGAAACCTTCGATGGAGGCGATTTCATGCTCGTCAACGAAGGCGACTTCTTCGACGGTGGCGAAACCTTCGGTGACCAGCAGCTGGGCGATAACCTCGTCGACGTCCAGGGCTTCCTGGAAGAGGGCGGTTCGCTCGGTGAACTCGCGCTGACGGCGCTCGCTCTCTTGCGCTTCAGTCATGATGTCGATCTGCCAGCCAGTCAGTTGACTGGCGAGGCGCACGTTCTGGCCGCGGCGGCCGATGGCGAGGCTCAGTTGCTCGTCGGGCACCACGACTTCGACGCGCTCTTCTTCCTCGTCCATCATCACCTTGGTGACCTCGGCGGGGGCGAGCGCATTGACGAGGAACGTGGCTTCGTCGGGGTTCCACTGGATGATGTCGATCTTCTCGCCCTGCAGCTCGGCGACCACCGCCTGGACGCGGGAACCGCGCATGCCGACGCAGGCGCCGACCGGGTCGATGGAGGAATCGTTGGAGACCACCGCCATCTTGGCGCGGGAGCCCGGATCGCGGGCGACGGCGCGGATTTCGATGACGCCGTCGTAAACTTCCGGCACTTCCTGAGCGAACAGCTTGGCCATGAAGCCGCCGTGGGCTCGGGACAGCATGATCTGCGGGCCCTTGGTCTCGCGGCGGACGTCATAGATGTAGGCGCGGATGCGGTCGCCGATGTTGAACATCTCGCGCGGGATGGCCTGATCGCGACGGACAACCCCCTCGCCCCGGCCCAGATCGACGATGATATTGCCGTATTCGACGCGCTTGACGACGCCGTTGACGATCTCGCCGACGCGGTCCTTGAACTCTTCGTGCTGGCGCTCGCGCTCGGCCTCGCGGACCTTGCCGGTGACGACCTGACGGGCCATCTGGGTCTGCACCCGGCCCAGTTCGAAGGGCGGCAGCTCCTCGACATATTCCTTGCCGACGAAGGCGTCCTTGTCGTGCTTCAGCGCGTCCGAGAGGATCTCGAAGGCATAGGTGTTCATCGGCTCTTCGAGATTGTCGCGCACGCTATCCTCGACCACGGTGACGACCCGGCGGGTGTCCATCTCGCCGGTGGCGGGATCGATCTTGACCCGGATGTCATGCTCGGCGCCGTAGCGGGACTTGGCGGCCTTTTGCATGGCCTCCTCGATCGCTTCGATGACGATCTCTTTTTCGATCGACTTTTCGCGAGCGACCGCATCGGCGATCTGCAGCAGTTCGAGCCGGTTGGCGGAAATACCGGTGGCCATGGGCTTAGTCCTCTTCTTCTTCGTCGTCGGTTGTTTCAGTTTCAAGGCGGGCGGCTCTGGCCGCGGCGCCGCGTTTCATCAGTTCGTCGCTGAGCACCAGCTTGGCGTCGATGATCCAGGAAAACGGGATCAGGGTGGTGTCGGGCTTATCGTCTTCGTCGAGGCAGATGTTGTCGCCCTCGATGCCGGCCAGTTCGCCCTTGAAGCGCTTGCGGCCATCGGCCATGCGGTCGAGTTCGAGCCGGGCTTCGAGGCCCTCGTAGCTGGTAAAGTCTTCCAGCCGGGTCAGTGGCCGGTCGATCCCCGGTGACGAGACCTCAAGCACGAAGTCGCCCTTGATGGCGTCTTCGGCGGCCTCGAGAACCTCGGAAATAGCGCGCGATAGCTTCGTGCAGTCGTCGATGCCCATCTCGCCGTCGGACGGCCGTTCGGCCATGACCTGCAGCCGGCGGCGCTCCTTGCCGCTCATCAGGCGCAGGCGCACGATGTTGTAACCGACCGCGCCCGCGACGGGCTCGAGCAGTTCAAGCAATTGCCGGTCTTCCTGCGTCTTCGCGCGCATGATCCCTTTGAGCCAAAACAAAAGCGGCGCGCCCGGAGGCCCGCCGCTCGAATGCGCCATCCAGCGCGTCCAAACGAATGTAGTGGCGGGGTTTATAGCGGGTTTTTGGGGTTTGTCACGGGGGTTTCGGCGGGTACACAGCGCCCATGATCATCCAGCGGCGGCATTTTTTGATCGGCGGGGCGGCGGCGGGGCTGCTCCCGGGCGCCGTCCGAGCGCAGGACCCCGCGCCAAAGCCGCCGGCCCCACGCACCGCCTTTGACTTCACCGACGGCAAGATCCGCGTGCCCGTCCGCGTGAAGGGGATCGACGTCAGCGCGGTGCTGGATTCCGGCGGCCAGTATCACGCAATGGACAAGGGCCTGGCCCAGACCCTCGGCATCGCGCTCTATGACAAGGTCAGCCTTTCGACCCTGTCGGGGAGTGTCTCCGGCCGGCTGAGCGATCCGGTCGACATCGTCGTCGCGGGGCAGAGCCTGAACCAGTCGCAGTTCGTGGTGCTCGATCTTTCCCGCCTGTCGCAAAGCGTCGGCCGACCGGTCGACCTGATCATCGGCGGACCCGTCTTCCGGCGCTTCGACGTCGATATCGACTTTGCCGGCAAGACCCTGGCGATCATGCCGCCCAACGACTACGAACTGCCGGAAAACGGCTCCATGGCCCCGCTCAAGGCCGCGACGCGCGGCATGACGGTCGAGGTTATCCTGCCGGTCGGCTCGGTGCAGGCAACCGTCGATACCGGCTCGGAAGCCTGCCTGACGTTTAGCCCGGCCGCGGCCCAGCGGCTGGGTGTGCTGAAGGGCGGACCGGTTTCCACCGCCCTGATCGGGGGTCTGGCTGGAAGCAAGGTCGGACAGGTCAGCAGCATCCGGGACATCCTGATAAGCGGCCAGGAATTCAAGGACTTGCCGATTGTCGTGGCGCCGCGCGAGTTCGGAGCCGATGCGGTGCTGGGCTGCGGGGTGCTCTCGCATTGCCGCGTCGCGTTTGATTTCCCGGGCGACTGGCTGATCCTGTCGGAGCGGGCCGAGCGGCCCTTCCGCCGCGACCTGACCGGCCTGCAGGCTTCGCCCCAAGGCGAAGTGCTCAAGGTGACCCACGTGGCCAAAGGCGGTCCGGCCGAAAAGGCGGGGTTCCGCACCGGCGAGAGGATCACCGCCATCAATGGCGAGCCGGCCGTGGCCGCCAACGCGCGCCTGACCGGCGCCGCAGCCGCAACCGCGGTCAGCTTTACGCTCCAGGGCGGCAAGACCCGGGCCCTGACGCTGGCGCGCTACTACTAGGACCCCTAAGCTCAAGGTCATGCAGCCCACCCGGCGAATGATCATGGCGAGCGGCCCGGCGGCGTTTCTGGCGCCCTCCGCCTTCGCGCAGAATAGAGCGGCCCGCTCGCCGGGCGTCGCCAGCGCCGGCGTCTTCACGGCCGTGACGGTGAATGGCCAGGTGGTGCAGGGATTGCTGGATTCCGGCGCCACCGAACACGCCATGGATGCGGGGCTGGCGCGCACCTTAGGGATCCGCGCCACGGGCCGGCGGGTGAACACCCTGGGGATCGGAGGAGTGTCACGGGGATTCTACAGCGACCTGGTTGACCTGTTGATCGGCGGACGGATGTTCGCGCGCAGCACGGTGGCCATCCTCGATCTTTCCGATTTGTCCAATCGGCTGGGCCAGCCGGTGCAGATGCTGTTGGGGCGGCCGCTCTTCAACGCCATGACCGTCGAGATGGATTTCCGTCTTCGCACGGCGCGCCTGTGGGAGCGGCTGCGCTTTACCGAGCCAACGGACGCCACGGCGGTCAAGCTGAGCGGCATCATGGGTCTGATGACCGCGCCGGTCACCCTGCCGGGCGGGGTGGTCTATGCGGCGGTGGACACCGGGACCATGCCGGGTCTGGTGGTCTCGCCGCGCGGCGCCGAGCGACTGGGCCTGCTCAAGGACGAGAGCAAGGTGTCGACGACCCTGCTGGGCGGCGTCGCCGGCGTCAGTGAAGGGAGGATCACCAGCGCGGCGAGCCTCAAGCTGGCGGACAAGACCTTCGAGGATGTGCCGGTGCGCATCTCGCCGCGGCCGGTTGGACCGGAAGCCGTGCTGGGCCTGGAGCTGCTCTCGCGCTTCCACCTGCATCTCGACCTGGGCTACCAGCGGATGTGGATGCGGGCGGACGGTCCGCAGCTGCCCTTTCAGCACGATCTGCTGGGTCTGTTCGGCGATCCCACCCCGCAGGGCCTGAAGGTGACCCACGTGGCGCGGGGCAGTCCGGCGGAAAAGGCGGGCCTGATGGCCGGTGATCTGATCGTGCGCATCAACGGCCGGCCCTCAGTTGGCGTCGACGTCAGCATCGTCAATGCCGAGCCGGGATTTCCGATGACCTTCATCCTGGCCGACGGCGCCCGGCGGATGGCGAGCCTGGCGCGGTACTATTAGGTTTTCGCGCGTTTATTCCGAAAACCGGCTTCCACTTTTCGGAACGCGCTCTAGACCCGAACGAACTCCAGAAAGACCGGGGCGCAGTCGCCGAGTTTCTTGGTCTCGTAGCGGGTGGTCAGGTGACCCTCGGGCGGGCCGGTCGGATCGTCGGGCCGGAGTATCTGTCGCTGGAATTCGGGGGAGGCGGTCAGGCGCTCGAGCGTCCAGTCGGCATAGTCCGCCCAGTCGGTGCCATAGCGAAGAGTTCCGCCGGGCCTCAGCACCCGCGCCAGCTCGGCGAGGAAGTTGGTCTGGATGATGCGCCGCTTGTGGTGGCGCGCCTTGGGCCAAGGATCGGGAAAGAGGATGAACACCCGCTCAAGCGAGGCGTCCGGCAGGCGGGCGACGAGATCGCGCGCATCGCCCTGCAGCAGGCGGACGTTGGTCAGGGCCTGTTCGTCAACGTGGCGCACAGCGCTGGCGACGCCGTTCAGAAAAGGCTCGGCGCCAAGGATCAGAACGTCCGGATGCAGCGCCGCCTGGCCCGCCATATGCTCGCCGCCGCCAAAGCCGATCTCCAGCCAGACGGCGCGGGCGCCCGGCATCAGAAGGGCGAGGTCGACCGGACCCTCCGGGATCGCGATTCGCGGTAGCAGGCTCTCGAGCAGGGCTTCCTGCCGGGGCTTGATGGGGCGCGACTTGATGCGGCCGTAGGTGCGTAATGGCCCGTGCGGGGATTGCATGGGGCCTCATATACAGAGGCCGCGTCCGATAGCTATTGACCTTGCGGGCCGGGGCTGGCCGGATCGCGCGCGTGATGAGTCTCTTTCGCCCCGCGCCCCGCTTTGCCCACGGCGACCGCTTCGAGCTTGAAGGCGCCATCGTACGCTTGCGGGTCGATGCGCGGGCGCGGAGGGTTTCATTGCGCATCGACCAGAGGGCCGGCGAGGTGGTCGCGACCGCGCCCAATGCCCGCAGGCTTGGCGAGGCTGTCGATTTCGCCCGCAGCCGGGCGGTGTGGATCGCCGGCCAGATGGTGCGCCTGCCCGAGCCATCGACCCTTATCCCCGGCCAGACCATCGAGGTGCTGGGTCAGCCCTGCCGGCTGGAGGCCGCGCCCGGACGGGGCAAGCTGCTGTGGGCCACGGAAAGCGCGCCGATGCGCATCCTGGCGCCGGAGGGCGAGCGGTTCACCGCCACGGTGCTGCGCCTGTTGAAAGTCGAGGCCCGGCGGGTGCTGACCGAGCGGACGGCGGCGCATGCGCAGGCGCTGGGCCAGCCGGAACCGGCCATCATGATCAATGATCCCAAGGGGCGCTGGGGGTCCTGCACGCCGGCCCGCAAGGCCGGGTTTGCCAGCGCGGCGCGCGTCGGCCGCATCCGCTATAGCTGGCGGCTGATCCTCGCGCCGTTCGAAGTGCTGGACTATGTGGCCGCCCACGAATGCGCCCACCTGATCGAGGCCAATCACGGGCCGAAGTTCTGGGCCCTGGTCGAGGCGCAAATCCCCAACATGAAACCCCGCCGCAAATGGCTGCGCGATCGCGGCGCGGCCCTGCATGCTTTCGGGCGGGGCTAGTACGGAATAACCGTCCCGGTGGTGGGTTGGGGCGCGGGCGCCGCCGGCCGTGGCGCGAGCACCGGCGCGGCCGGGGTAGGAGTCGGCTGGACGGGCGCCGGCTGTGCGGGGGGCGCGGCGACGGGGGCCTGAGGCTCCGGCGGGCGGCCGATACCGGTGATATTGCCGATCAGATTGCCGATGGCGTCGAGCGGGCCTTCACGCTTGGGGCCCGGAGCCGGGCCGCCGGGGATTTCCGCCACCGCCAGGCGCGGCAGGGCCTGGGACATGAACATCTTCCAGGCGGGCACCGAATAGGTCGCGCCCTGGACGTTGCGCATCGGGGTATTGTCGTCGCGCCCGACCCAGATGGTGGCGACAAAACCCCCGGTGTAGCCGGTGAACCAGGCGTCGCGGGAATCGGTGGTGGTTCCGGTCTTGCCGGCCAGATCGTAGCCCGGGACCTTCGCGGCGGCGCCGGTGCCGGAACTGACCACCTCACGCAGCATCAGGTTCATGTACTGCAGGGCCGGATAGTCGATCACCTGCCGGTGATCGGCCGGATGCTGGGCGGCGTCGTAGAGCACTGTGCCCTGGACCGTGCTGATCTTCTCGATCCCGTAGGGACGCACCGAATAGCCGCCGTTGTCGAAGGCGGTGTAGGCGGCCGCCATCTGCAGTGGGGTGACCGAAACCGTGCCCAGGGCCATGGAGGGATTGAGGTCAATGTGACTGGTGACGCCAAGGCGCGTCGCAGTGGCGGCCACATTGGGGCGGCCGATCTCATCGGCCAGCTTGGCGGCGACGGAATTGACCGAGTGGGCGAGCGCGTTCTGCAAGGTGAGGGAGCAGTTGCAGTAGGTCCCCTCGAAGTTCTTCGGCGTCCAGTTATCGAAGGTGTAGGCTTGGTCGACGATGGATTGGTAGGGTGTGAAGCCCTGCTCCATGGCGGTCAGATAGACGAAGGGCTTGAAGGACGAGCCCATCTGCCGGCTGGCCAGGGAGGCGCGATCGTACTGGCTGTCGACATAGGAAACCCCGCCGACATAGGCGCGGATGCGCCCCTCCCCGTCGAGCGCCACAAGGGCGCCCTGCTCGACCCCTCTTTGCTTGCCGTTCGTCACCGCCCAGCGCACGGCGTTTTCTCCGGCCATCTGGATGGGCAGGTCGAGCGTGGTCTGGACGATCAGGTTCTGGACGGGCTTGCCGACCAGTTGTTCGACCTGGGCGTCGATCCAGTCGACGAAGTACTGGGCGTTCTGGCCGGCCAGGGTGGGCGAGACCTGGACGTGCTGGGCCTTGGCGGCGTCGCGCTGGGCGGGTGTGATCTTGTGCGAAGCGACCATGGCGTCGAGCACAACGCCTGCGCGGCGGCCGGCCCGCTCCTTGTTGGCGATGGGGCTGTAGCGCGAGGGGCCCTTCAGCATGCCGGCCAGAAGCGCGGCCTGGCCGAGCGTCAGCCGGTCAGCCGAGGTGTTGAAATAGCGCTGCGAGGCGGCCTCGATGCCATAAGCGCCGGAGCCAAAATCCATGCGGTTCAGATAGAGGGCGAGGATCTGCTTCTTGGAATATTTTGCCTCCAGAACCATGGCCAGTTCCAGCTCGCGAATCTTGCGCAGATAGTTCTGGTCCTTGTTGAGGAAGAGATTGCGCGCCAGCTGCTGGGTGATGGTCGATCCCCCCCGCAGCGGCATGCCCTTGCCGGAATGGCCGAGGTTATAAAGCTGCGAGCGGATGATGCCCCAGGGGTTGAAGCCGAAGTGGTGGTAGAACTGCTGGTCCTCGATGGCCACGAAGGCGTCGGGCACATATTTCGGCAGCTTGTCGATATCGACCGGCGGGGCGTATCGGGAACCTCGCACCGCCAGCTGGATTCCGGACCGGTCGAGATAGGACACCGTCGGCTGGGCGGTCGTGGAATAGAGCCTGGAGGTGTCCGGCAGGCCGATGGCCAGCACGAACATCAGGGTGACTACAAAGATCATGCCCCAGATGGCGGTGACCGAGAGCCAGTAGAGGATACGCTGCAGCGGGGTGCGCACGCGCGCAGACCCGCCGGGCGGTCTGCCGGCGGGAGATCTGCCCCCCTGTCTTGCGTCTGACGCCATAGATTTCCACTGACCCGGCAAGGCTTACCGCCGCATTAAACCTGTCGGCCCGGAAAGCGGCGGGATGACGGCGGCAAACCGAAGTTTACGGACACTGACTCGCTCGAATCCGTACTCTAAACCCGCCAAATGGAATTTAGATCAACGATTCGCGCAATCCCGGCGCCCACCGCGAAAATCGCCCTGCCATGAGCACTCTGTACGAGGCGCGCGAGGTGCTGCGGCGCGTGTTCGGGCACGCCGAGTTTCGCGGCATGCAGGCTGAGGTCGTGGCCGAAGTGCTGGGCGGACGCTCGGCCATGGCAGTGTTGCCCACCGGCGGCGGCAAGAGCCTCTGCTACCAGATCCCCTCGATCGTGCGGCCGGGCCTGGGCCTGGTGATTTCACCGTTGATCGCCCTGATGAGCGATCAGGTGGCGGCCCTGCAGCAGTCGGGCGTGGCGGCCGAGCGGCTGGATTCCACCGCCGCGCCCTGGGAGCGGGACGAAATCCTGGCCCGCCTGGCGGGCGGCGAGCTCGACATGCTCTACCTTTCGCCCGAAGGCCTGATGCAGCCAGCCATGCTGGCGCGGCTCGCCAAGATGAAGTTGGCGCTGATCGCCATCGACGAGGCCCACTGCGTCAGCCAGTGGGGCCATGACTTCCGGCCCGACTATCGGACGCTCGGGCGTCTGGCCGAGCTCTTCCCGGGCGTTCCCGTTCTGGCGGTGACCGCCACCGCGGACGCCCGCACGCGGGCCGATATCCGCCAGGAACTGCGGCTAGCCGAGGCGGCTGAGTTCGTCGACAGTTTCGCCCGGCCCGAGCTGCAGCTTGCCGCCGAGCGCAAGACGGGACGTGGCCGGGCGCGGGTCATCCAGCTGGTCAAGGCGCGGGCCGAGACGTCCGGCATTGTCTACACCGGCTCACGCGAGGGGGCCGACGATCTCGCCCAGGCTCTGCGGGATGAAGGGATTCCGGCCCTCAGCTATCACGCCGGGCTCGACAAGGGCGTGCGGGCTGAGCGGCTGGAGAAGTTCCTGGAAGCCGACGCCGCCGTCATGGTGGCGACCATCGCCTTTGGCATGGGCATCGACAAACCGGACGTGCGTTTTGTCATCCACGCTGATCCGCCGGCCGCCATCGAGGCCTACTGGCAGGAGATCGGCCGGGCCGGGCGGGACGGGCAGCCGGCCGATGGCATCACGCTCTATTCCTCGGCGGACCTGGCCTGGGCGCTGCGGCGCATCGAAAGCCGCGAGATGGGCCCCGAGGTCAAGCAGGTGCAGGTGCGCAAGGCCCGGCAGCTCTACGCCATGCTGGATGGCAATGTCTGCCGAGCCGCCTCGGTACGGCGCTATTTCGGCGAAACGAAAGTAGAGGCGTGCGGAGTCTGCGATATCTGCATCAGCCCGCCGCAGAGCGTGGACGCCACAGAGGCGGCGCAGAAAGCGCTGGCGGCCGTGCACCGGCTGGGCGGGCGGCTGGGCCGGGCGCGGATCATCGATCACCTGATGGGCAAGACCAAGGAACCGTCGGATCGCGAAATCACGCTCTCCACCTGGGGCATCGGCGCCGATTTCAGCCCCAAGGGCTGGCGCGACCTGATCGACGGGCTGTTGCTGGAGGGACTCTTGCTCGAGGACCCCAACGACGGACGCCCGGTCATCGGCCTCGGCGACGCCGATGGCGTGCGCGCGGTCTATCGCGGCGAGCGGCGCATCAGCTTGCGCGAACATCTCGAGGCGCACGATGGCTCGACCCGGTCCGGGCGGCCGAAGAAACGCACCCGAGAGGCGATGGCGGCTTTATCCGGCGAGGCCGCAGCCCTGTTCGAAGCCCTGCGCGCATGGCGCAAGGGCGAGGCGCATGAGCAATCGGTGCCGCCCTACGTCATCTTCCACGACAAGACGCTGGCGGAGATCGCGATGTTGCGGCCGGCCGACCTGGCCACCCTGGCGCTGGCCGGAGGCGTCGGAACCGGCAAACTTGAACGGTATGGCCAGGCCGTACTGAAGGTGGTGCGGGAAATTTAGGCCCTACCTCCACCGTTTCACGGGGGAGGCGTTTTGTTACCGCATCAAACTTCCCAATAGCCCGCGCACCAGCTGGCGGGTGATCTGGGTGCCAGCGGTTCTGGCCATGGATTTCATGGTGGCCTCCATCACGGTTTCGCGGTTGGAGCGGCGCGGAGCGCGGGCGGCCTCCAGGCGGGCCTGGGCGCGGGCCTCGCGTTCCGCCTCAGCCTGTGCCCTGGCGGCTTCTTTCTGGGCCAGCGCATCGGCCTTGGCCTGATCGGCGGCGGCTTGAGCTGCGGCGGACGCGGCGGCATTGGCTTCGGCCCTACCGTTGAGCAACTCATAAGCGCTCTCGCGATTGACGGCCGTACCGTAGGATCCGAGCACCGGGCTTTGCGCCAGGATACCGGCGCGTTCATCCGGCGTCATCGCGCCCATGCGCCCGGACGGCGGGCGGATCTTGGTCTTGGCGACCATGGTCGGTGCGCCCTTTTCGTCCAGGGTGGAAACCAGCGCCTCGCCGACGCCAAGGTTCTGGATCGCCTGGGCGGTATCGAACGCCGGGTTGGCCCGGAATGAGCGCGAGGCAATCTGCAGGGCCTGCTGCTCATTGGGCGTATAGGCGCGCAAGGCATGCTGGATACGGGTGCCGAGCTGGGCCAGCACGGTCTCGGGAATGTCCGCCGGGCTTTGGGTGATGAACCAGATGGAGACGCCTTTGGAGCGGATCAGGCGCACGACCTGTTCGATCTTTTGCAAGAGGGACTTGGGCGCGTCGGTAAAAAGCAGGTGCGCCTCGTCGAAGAAGAACACCATCCGCGGCTTGGGCTGGTCGCCGACCTCAGGCAGGGCTTCAAACAGTTCGGATAGCAGCCAGAGCAGGAAGGTCGCATAGACCTGGGGCGAATTGATCAGCTTGTCGGCGGCCAGCACATTGACATAGCCGCGCCCGTCGAGGCCCACGCGCATCAGGTCTTCGAGCCGCAACGCCGGCTCACCGAACAGGTGCGCCCCGCCCTGGGTGCGCAAGGAAAGCAGTCCGCGCTGCACAGCGCCGACCGTGGCAGGCGCGACGTTGCCGTACTTGAGGCCGATCTCTTTGGCGTTCTGGCCGACGTTGATCAGCATAGCCTGCAGATCGTCGAGATCGAGCAGCAGCAGTTTCTGATCGTCGGCGACCTGGAAGGCGATATCCATCAGCCCGGCCTGGGCGTCTTCCAGTTCAAGCAGCCGCGAAAGCAGCGTCGGGCCCATCTCGCTGACCGTGGTGCGGACCGGGCAACCCTTTTCGCCGAACAGGTCCCAGAAGATCGTAGGAGAGGCCTTGCCTTGCCAGTCGATGCCCATCGACTGGGCTCTTGCCAGAAGCTTGTCGTTCGGCGTTCCGACCATGCCGATGCCGGACAGGTCGCCCTTCACGTCGGCGGCGAAGACGGGAACCCCGGCGGCGGAGAACCCTTCGGCCAGACCCTGCAAGGTGATGGTCTTGCCGGTGCCCGTGGCGCCGGTGATCAACCCATGGCGGTTGGCGCGGTCGAGGCGGATGGATTGCGGTCCGTCCCGTTCGCCGGACTCAAGTCCCAGTCCTACGAGAAGTTCGCCGTCGGCCATACCTGTCTCCTGTTCACCTGAAGACCCTTATAGCCCCGGGCGCGCCTTGGCCAAGACCGGGTTAGGCGTCAACCTCAGCGTCCAGGGCGTTTTCCTGGATGAATTCCCGCCTCGGCTCGACCAGATCGCCCATCAGCCGCGAGAACATGTCGTCGGCGTCGTCGGCGTGGTTGACCCGGACCTGCAGGAGTGTGCGCGCCCCGGCGTCGAGGGTGGTTTCCCACAGCTGATCGGGGTTCATTTCACCGAGGCCCTTATAGCGCTGGATGGAGAGGCCCTTTCGGCCGGCGTCGAGGACGGCGTTGATGAGATCGAGCGGCCCGCGAACCACGGTGGTCTTGTCCTTGCGGGTGAAGGTCGCGCGGCCCTGGAATGTGACGGCGAGCGCCCTGGATCGTTCGGCGAGGCGGCGCGCGTCGGCCGCGGCGATCAGGGCGTCTTCCAGAACCACCTGCTCCTGCACACCACGGCGCGTGCGCACAAAGAGCCAGCCATGCTGACCGCGCTCGCCGGTCCAGGGCAGGTCGCCCTCCTCGTTGTAGAGGGTCATGCGGTCGGCGGCCTTCTGCGGATCGGGTTTGTCGCTGAACAAGCCAGCCAGGGCCGCCTGTTCGATGGCGAAGGCCGGGGCGCGGGCGACCAGACGGTCGATATTGGCCTTGGCCGAGCGTGCGGAAATGACCAGGGCGCGCAGGTCCGCGCCGATCAGCCGCTCGCCGTTCGACAGGTCGAGCTGGGCCTGATCGACCCCCTCGTCAACGAGGAACTCCTCCATCTCGGCGTCGTCCTTGAGGTAGCGCGAAGACTTGCCCTTGGCGGCCTTATAGAGCGGCGGCTGGGCGATATAGAGATAGCCGCGCTCGATCACCTCGGGCATCTGCCGGTAAAAGAAGGTGAGCAGCAGGGTGCGGATGTGTGCTCCGTCCACGTCCGCATCAGTCATCAGCACGATCTTGTGGTAGCGGATCTTCTCGATGTTGAAGTCGTCGCGGCCGATGCCGGCGCCGAGCGCGGTGATCAGCGTGCCCACCTGATCGGAGGCCAGCATGCGGTCAAAACGGGCGCGCTCGACGTTGAGGATCTTGCCGCGCAGGGGCAGGATCGCCTGGTTCTCGCGGTTGCGGGCCTGTTTGGCAGAACCGCCGGCGCTATCGCCCTCGACGATGAAGATCTCCGAAAGCGCCGGGTCCTTCTCTGAGCAGTCCGCGAGTTTCCCCGGCAGCGAGCTGATATCCAGCGCGGACTTGCGGCGGGTCAACTCGCGCGCCTTGCGGGCGGCTTCTCTGGCGGCGGCGGCCTCGGCGATCTTCTGGACGATCAGCTTGGCCTCGGCCGGGTGTTCCTCGAACCAGGAGCCGATGCCTTCCTGAACCAGCCCCTCGACGGCCGGGCGCACTTCGGAGGAAACCAGCTTGTCCTTGGTCTGGGATGAAAACTTCGGGTCCGGCACCTTGACCGAGAGCACGCAGGTCAGGCCTTCGCGGGCGTCCTCGCCGGTGACGGTGACCTTCTCGCGCTTGGCCGCGCCGCTCGTTTCCGCATAGCTGGTGATGATTCGCGTGAGCGCCGCGCGGAAAGCCGACAGGTGCGTGCCGCCGTCCCGTTGGGGGATGTTGTTGGTGAAGCACAGCATGGTCTCGTGGTAGCTGTCGTTCCATTGTAGCGACAGGTCGATCTCGACCTTTTCGCGTACGCCGCGCACCACGATGGGCCGGGGAATGATCGGCTTTTTGGCCTTGTCCAGGTGCTGGACGAAAGCCTCGACGCCGCCCTCGTAGGAGAGGATCTCCTCAAAGGGCTCGGGACCGCGCAGGTCCTTGAAGACGATCCGCACGCCCGAGTTCAGGAAGGCGAGCTCGCGCAGGCGGTGCTCGAGCGTCTTCAGGTCGAAGTCGATATGGGCGAAGGTGTCGAGCGAGGGCATGAAGGTGACTTCAGTGCCGGTGGTCGGCTCGCCTGTCTTGGGGCCCTCTTTCCGGATCGGCGCATCGCCGGTGATTTTCAGCGGCACCACGGCATCGCCGCGCTCAAAGCGCATCTCGTGGGCCTTGCCGTCGCGGTAGATTTTCAGCTGCAGCCAGTCGGATAGGGCGTTGACCACCGAGACGCCGACGCCGTGCAGGCCGCCTGAGACCTTGTAGGAATTCTGGTCGAATTTTCCGCCGGCGTGCAGCTGGGTCATGATGACCTCGGCGGCCGAAACGCCCTCATCGTGCATGTCGGTGGGAATGCCGCGCCCGTCGTCGGTGATGGTCGCCGAGCCGTCGGCGTTGAGGATCACCTGGACCAGCGTCGCATGGCCGGCCAGGGCCTCGTCGATGGCGTTGTCGACCACCTCATAGACCATGTGGTGCAGGCCCGAGCCGTCATCGGTGTCGCCGATGTACATGCCCGGGCGCTTGCGCACCGCGTCCAGGCCCTTCAGCACCTTGATGGAATCGGCGTCGTAGAGCCCATTTCCGTCTTCGGAAGGGGTTTCTTCGGGCGTAATGTCTTCAGCCATTCAGTCTTCCAGCGGGGTCAGATGGCCCTCTTCGACGCGAACGCCGAGAGCCCTGCCCCTTAAATCCTCAAACAGCGACTGGTCGGTTCCCGTCAGGAAGGCCTGCAGGCCCAGCGCCTCGATTTCATCGAACAATGCCGCCCGCCGGGACTGGTCCAGATGGGCGGCGACTTCATCCAGCAAGAGTACAGGATTCGGGTCGGAATTGACACGAGAAAGTCGCGAGGCCTGCGCCAAAACGAGATTTAGAATCAAGGCCTTCTGCTCGCCGGTGGAACATTCGGCGGCGGGGCGGTCGCGGCCTGCGTGAACCACCTCCAGATCACCGCGATGAGGGCCGCAAAGCGCCCGCCCGGCGGCCGTGTCGCGCGCCCTGGACCCGGCCAGAATTTGAGCCAGTTCAGCCGGCTCAGCGGCCGCGCCGAAGTCGCCGCCCAGCGAAAGACCGGCCAGCGGAAAGGGCCGGTCAATGCGGCTGTCGATCTCGCTCTGCAGGGCTTCGAGGGTTCGGATGCGCGCTTCGCTCATCATTGAGCCCGCCTCGCCCATCTGCAGCTCCAGCGCGTCCAGCCACAGCGGGTCAGGCTCCTCGCCCCCCAGCACGGCGTTGCGCTCGCGCATGGCCTTGTCATAGGCCGCCACGGCGCGGGCGTGAGCGGGCTCGGCGGCGAACACCAGCCGGTCGAAGAACCGCCGCCGGTCGGACGCGGCTTCAAGAAACAGCCGATCCTCGCGCGGCGTCAGCCAGACTAGGCGAACCAGGTCGAGCAGTCGGCCCGGCGCCACCGTCTCGCCCTCGATATGCACCGCCCGGCGCGGCGAATTGGGGGTCTCCAGGCCGGTGCCGACCTGGGTCTCGCCCTCATCACCAGAAATGATCGCCGAGATCGCCCAGGCCCGGCCCTGCACCTCGCCCGGCAGCCGCCGCCCCACCTCGCTGGCCTGCACCCCGCGCAAGCCGCGGCCAGGCATCAGGAAGCTGATCGCCTCAAGCAGGTTGGTCTTGCCCGCGCCATTCGAGCCGAACAGATAGACAGGGCCCGGGCCGAGGCTCAGCTGCGCGCGCCCATAGGAGCGAAAGTCGGTCAGGACCAGACGAGTCAGAAACGTCATTGGCTTTGGAATAACCCCATCCGGCTGGAGGACCTAGGGATCGGCCGGCGCATTCAGGCTTGTCACATCGTCGCTTTTTGGTTCAAGCATCCGCCGATGATTGAATTCTCGCGCACCAGGCTTTCGCTTCGTCGCTCGCCGCTTAGCTATGACAAGGTGCGCAAGGCCCTTGGGCCTTTCGCCCGGCGTTGGCCGACCCGCGGCCGTAAGGCGGCCGGTGCTTATCTAAACGTCGGCTGCGGCCGAAATCTGCACCCCGACTTCTTCAATATCGATTTCCGTTTTTATGAAGGCATCGACATGGCGCACGACCTGCGCAAGCCCTTGCCGATCGCTTCGGGCGTCGCGCGTGGCGTTTTTACCGAGCATTGCCTTGAGCATCTCGATTTCGACGATGTCAGGCGCGTGCTGTCTGAGTTCCATCGCGTCATGCGGCCCGGCGCCGTCCTGCGAATTTCGGTGCCTGATATTGAAGCCTATGTGCGCAGCTATGCCGCCGGGGATCCGATGCCCTATGGCGAGGAGGACGCGATTGATATCGGCTACACGCCGGCCATGAGCGTGAACCGCATTTTCTACGGCTCGGGTCACCGTTTCATCTATGACTTCGAGACTCTGGCGCTGATGCTGGGCGCCCAGGGCTTTCGGGATATCGCCCATGTTGCGTTCGGCAAGGGTCGGGACCCCGTTCTCTTGATCGATCAGGAAACCCGGCGCGCCGAGACCCTTTATGTGGAGGCTGTCCGCTAGACCCTGAGCGGCATCAGCACATACTGAACCCCGCCGTCCTCGGGATCGATGACCAGCGTCGGGCTGGCCGGATCGGCGAAGCGGAACTCGGCCTCGGCCCCGTGGATCTGGCCGGCGACGTCGAGCAGATAGCGGGCGTTGAAGCCGATTTCGAAGGGCTCGCCGTCGTAGTCGATCTCCAGTTCCTCGACGCCCTGGCCGGCTTCCATGTTGCGCACGGTCAGCACCATCTTGCCGGGCTCGACCGCCATTTTCACCGAGCGGGACTTTTCAGCCGAGATGGTGGCTACGCGGTCCACCGCGGCGGCGAACAACGCATTATCGACGCGCAGGATCTTGCGATTGTCGCGCGGAATGACTCTCACATAGTCGGGGAACGAGCCGTCGATGACTTTCGACGTCAGGGCCGCCAGGCCAAACTGGAACTTCACCTTCTGGGCGCTGACCTGCATTTCGATGGTCTCGCCAGCGTCTTCCAGCAGGCGGCGCACTTCCTGGATGGTTTTCCGGGGAATGATCACGCCGGGGGATCCGGCCGCGCCCTCGGGGGCGGGCATTTCGGCCAGCGCCAGGCGGTGGCCGTCGGTGGCGACGGCGCGCAGCCGCGTCTCGCCATCCTCGACGACGACGTGGAGATAGAGGCCGTTGAGGTAGTAGCGCGTCTCCTCGGTGGAGATGGCAAAGCGCGTCTTGTCGATCAGACGGATGAGGTCGGCGGCGTCGATGGTGATCCGCGAGCCCAGGCCATCGGCAGACATGATCGGAAAATCGCCGGCCGGCAGAACCGGCAGGTTGAAACGCGAGCGGCCGGCCTGGACGGTCAGGCGCGGATCCTCGCCCGTGTAGGTCAGCGCCACATCGGCGCCTTCCGGCAGCTTGCGGACAATCTCATAGAGGGTGTGGGCCGGCGCGGTGATCTGGCCTGTGCCTTCGACATTGGCCGGAGTCTCGTCGACGATTTCCATGTCGAGATCGGTGGCCGAAAAGCCCACCAGTTCGCGCTCGGCCGACAGCAGCACGTTGGAGAGGATCGGGACGGTGTTTCGCCGTTCGACCACGCTCTGCACATGTCCCAGCGCCTTCAACAGCGCCGCGCGCTCGATGGTCAGCTTCATAAAGTCCGTCCGGTCTCGCTTATTGGGGCGGTGAGCTTATCCAAATCCACCGTCGAAGGAAGCCCCGCGCGGGCCTTTATCCACGCAGCTTTCGGACTAGGGTTTCGAGGTCGCGCGCCAGGACCGGATCGCCGGCCTTAAGCTCCTCGATGCGCCGCACGGCGTGAAGCACCGTGGTGTGGTCGCGGCCTCCGAAACGGCGGCCGATATCGGGCAGAGAGCGGGTGGTGATCTGTTTGGCGATCCACATGGCGGCCTGACGGGGCCGGGCGATGGCGCGCTGGCGGCGCTCGGAAATCAGGTCGGCCTGTTTGAGGCTGTAGTACTCGGCCACGGTCTTCTGAATCTCGTCGACGGTGACCCGGCGCTCTCCGCCGCGCAGGTTCGGTCGCAAGATGGCTTGCGCTTCATCGAGGCTGAGGCGGGCGACCCCGCCGCCGAGGCGTGCCATCAGGGTGTTGAGGGCGCCTTCCATCTCGCGAACGCTGTCGGTGAAACGGTCGGCCAGGAATTGCAGGACTTCCGGTTTGACGGTCAGGCCAGAGACGCCGACCGAGCGGCCCAGGGCATCAAGTTTCTTTTCGAGAATGCCGAGCCGCAAAGCCCGGTCTGCCGGCTCGATGCCGCACACAAGGCCCGCCTGGAGGTGGCTGCGCAGGCGAGGCTCCATCTCGGCCAGATCGACCGGCGCGCGGTCGGAGGTGAACACCACCCGGCGACCGTCTTCCATCAGGGCGGTCAGGGTGTGGAACAGCTCTTCCTGGGTGGACTGCTTGCCGGCGATGAAGTGCACATCGTCGATGAGCAGGAGGTCGGCATCGCGCAGGGTTTCCTTGAAGACGGCCGTCTTGCGGTCCTGGATAGCGCGCACGAAGGTCGACAGGAACCGCTCGGCGGTCAGGTAGACAACTTTTTTCGAGGGCGCGGCGCGGGTCGCCTCATGGGCGATGGCGTTCATCAGGTGGGTTTTGCCGAAGCCGTAGGGGCCATGGAACAGCACCGGATTGAAATGGCCATCCGACCAGGAGGCGACCCGGCGGGCCACGGCGTAGGCGAACTCATTGGGCGCGCCGGCGACAAAGGTTGAAAAAGTGAGACGCTCCTGCAGGCCGGGGACAGGGGCCAACCGGCTTGCGTCACCGCGGCCGGGGGCCAGGTGAGGCAGGTCAGAGGAGACCGGATCAGCGGCCTCCAGATAGTCAGCCTGGCCGGTGCGGGCGGCCAAAGAGTCGAATTCAATCCGCGACTTCAGCGCCAGATGGCGGCCCTCCGGATCGTTCTGGCTCCACAACTCCTGGATGCGGCGCCAGGCGTTACGCCGGATCCAGTCGCGGGCGATGCCGGTCGGGGTGACGAGAACAACGCCGCCATCGCGGTCCTGGCGGAGCGAAGCCTGACCGAGCCAGGAGCCGAACGCATCGGCACCCAGCTCTCCCTTCAATGTGAGGCACGCGGCGGTCCAGATACTGCCCGGAGACACCTTCGCGCTCTCCATTCTTTCCGCGATCGTCATATCAATGCCCCGCCCGTCGCAGGAGCCATCAGGCGCCCACGTCACATTCCGTCAAAGTCAAAATATCTACAACAGATACAAGCGCTTATCCGGCATCATCATTGGTCCTGGCGGTTATGTTCCGCCCCGGAGAAGCGCGTTTCCGATCTTTACGATAGCCTTCCATTGACCCCGGTCAATGGGAGAATCAGGACTGATTCGCGAACATCGTTATTGACTCCGGACAGGTCGTTGGGAGGCTTAAGAAAACTGTCGCAAAAAAATTTTCCGAGGGACAACTAGGTCGCAACTTTGCAGCGCTGCGGCCAAAAACGCGCGCTGAACGGGTGACGAAATCGCACGCCGAAATTGTCGTGGAATCTAGAGGTGTTAGATTAAACTCAACCCTGGAGGGTTGTCAGGCCGCGCCTAGCTTTTTGAGTTGGGCGTGCAGGCGCGACACTTTGCGCGCGCCGGAGTTCTTGTGCACCAAACCCTTGCCGACGGCGCGCATCAGTTCCGACTGGGCCTCAACGAAGGCGGTCTTGGCGGCGGCGGCGTCGCCCCCTTGCAGGGCTTCTTCGAACTTGCGCAGGAAGGTGCGGACGCGGCTGCGGCGCGCCTTGTTGACCTCGGTGCGGCGGGCGATCTTGCGGATCGCCTTCTTGGAGCCGGGCGTATTGGCCATTCGGTAGTTCCTCGTATGCGCGGAGGTTTGATCCACGCCGGAATTTCAGGAAGGCGCGCCTATAGCGAAAGGACCCCTTCGCGTCAACGCGCGCCGGCGTGACAGCGAGTTTTATGGTCCTTCGACCGTGATCCCCCGCGCCCGGAGCATGGCCGGCACGCTGTCGGGACCAACCAGATGGCCGACCCCGACCACGATGACGGTCTCGCCCGATCCGGCCAGCCGATCCATGATTTTCGGGATCCAGGCCGTGTTCCGTTGTTTGATCAGCCGGTCATACATGCCGGGCGTTGCTTTCTTAAGGGGATCGAGCGCTTCGGTTACGAGGCCGGCGGTATCGCCTCTCATCCAGTATCCGACGATATCGCCGAAACTCTCCGGCTCGTCCTCGATGGTGTGGAGGGTTTCGACGAGACTGGCGAGTTGGTCGGCACGCGAGGCGTCGGCCAGGGTCGAGATCTGCTGTTCGGCGGTCTCGAACGACCGCCGATGAACGCGGGCGGGGGTATCATGGTCGAGCACCTCTTCGACGCCCAGCGCGGCTTCGCCGCCGTGGGAGGACGCGTCGACCTGGGAGAGGGTGAGGTCTGCCATCCAGGGGGTCATGCGATCATAATAGGCCAGCGCCTGGCCATGGGTGGCGGCGAAACGCTTCAACCGATCGAGCGAAACAGTATCCAGCATGGCGCTGAGGCTCTCGCCGGCAGGGAGGACGCCGCGCCGCGCTGCTGTCTGGGCGCCGGCCAGCCGACTTTTTGAATCGAAAGTGGTTTCGAACCAGATGTCGTCTGCCCGGGCGAGAGCAGACTTCAGCACCGCGGGCCGCCAATCCTGCCCCTGAGGCAGGATGTGAACCGAACCGAAGAGGATGATCGTCGAGTCCTTGTCGCGGATAACCCAGACCGGCGGCTCGGCGTGGGCCGCGCAGGCGGAACCGAAAAAGGCCAACAGGGCAAAGAGAAAGGCGAGCTTGCGCACGGAGTCGATCATTTCTGGCAAACGCGGCAGAAAAAGGTTGAGCGGCCAGCCTGAACGGCGCGCTCGATGGAGCCTTCGCAGCCCAGCGTCGGGCAAGGCTGGCCCTCACGGTCGTAGACCCGGAAACGATGCTGGAAATAGCCGAGCGCGCCGTCGGCGGCGGCGTAGTCGCTGATGGAGGACCCGCCCGCCTCTATGGCTTCGGCCAGGACATCGCGGATGGCGCCCACGAGCTCCGGCAGCCGGGCGGCCTTGACCCCGCCCGCCGCTTTGAGCGGCGAGATATGGGCCCGATGCAGGGCCTCGGAGACGTAGATGTTGCCGAGGCCAGCGACGATGCGCTGGTCGAGCAGCAAGGTCTTGGGTCCCTGTTTGCGACCGGCGAAAGCGCGGGCGAGCAGGCCGGTGTTGAAATCCGGGCCGAGGGGTTCGGGGCCCATGCCGGCGAACCAGGGATGGCGCTCCAGCCCCTCGGTGCCGATCAGGTCCATAAAGCCGAAGCGGCGCGGATCGTAGAAGGTGACCGCCGCGCCGGCCTCAGTTTCGAACACCACATGGGCGTGTTTCGGATCGGGCGCGCTGGCGTAGAGATATTCACCCGGATGGGTAGCCTGGCTTTCCCGCTCGATCTCGAAGCGGCCGGTCATGCCGAGGTGCATCACCAGGGTGTCGCCCCGGTCCAGCGGGGCCAGCAGATATTTCGCGCGGCGCTCCAGCCGCTCGATCCGCGCGCCGGTCAGGCGCTGGACGAAACCCTCCGGGAAGGGGAAGCGCAGATCCGGCCTGCGGGCCTCGACGCGCACCAGCCGGGCGCCGGCCAGCACCGGCTCCAGACCCCGGCGAACGGTTTCGACCTCGGGCAACTCAGGCATGCCTCCGCTCATCGAAGATGACGCGCGCCCGCGCAAGGTCTAAAGGCATGCGCCATGGAACCGGCGGCCGGAAACGATAAGGCGAGCTTCGGCTTTCGCGAGGTCGAGGCGGGCGAGAAAGCGGGGCTCGTGCGCGGCGTCTTCGATTCCGTCGCCTCGCGCTATGACCTGATGAACGATGTGATGAGCGCGGGCGTCCACCGCGTGTGGAAAGACATTACGGCCGCCCGGCTCAATCCCCAGCCCGGCGAGGTGATCGTCGATTGCGCGGGCGGCACCGGCGACATGGCCCGGCGGTTCGCCCGCCTGGCGGAAAAGGCCCGCAAGCGGCGCGGCGGAGCCCCGGCCGAGATCTTTGTGGTCGACTACAATGCCGAGATGATCGCCGCGGGCCGGGCAAAGCCCTTCGACGCGGCGATCCGCTGGAGTGTGGGCGATGCCCAGAGGCTGCCGCTGCCGGACGGATGCGCCGATGCCTATGTGATCAGCTTCGGCATACGCAACGTCACCGATATTTCGGCGGCGCTGGCCGAAGCCCGGCGGGTGCTGAAGCCCGGCGGGCGGTTCCTCTGCCTGGAGTTTTCACGGCCGGTCACGCAGACGCTGCAAAAGGCCTATGATGCCTATTCGTTCAAGGTCATCCCGGCCATGGGCGAACTGGTGGCCCGGGACCGGGCCTCCTATCAGTACCTGGTCGAGAGCATCCGGCGCTTTCCGCCGCAAGACCGGTTCGCGCAGTTGATCCGCGAAGCCGGGTTTTCCAATGTCGGCTGGACCAATTTCACCGGCGGCGTCGCCGCCCTGCATCACGGCTGGGCGGTTTGAAGGATATTCCGGCGTTTTTCAGACTGGTCGGCATCGGCTGGCGGCTGGTGCGCGCCGATGCGCTCCTGCCGCGCGAGATCGATCATTTGCTGCCCGCCAGCGTGCGGGTCATCGCCGGCTTCCTGCGGCTGTTCTCGGGCCGCGCGGCGCGGGCCGGACGGCCGGGTCAGCGGCTGGCCGGCGCCTTGGAGAGCATGGGTCCGGCCGCCATCAAGCTGGGACAGCTGCTTTCCACCCGCGCCGACATCTTCGGAGACGTATTTGCGAACGACCTCTCGCACCTGAAGGACCGGCTGGCGCCGTTTTCCCTGGCCCTGGCCCGGGCCGAGATCGAGACCAGCCTGGGACGCCCGCCCGAGGCTTTATTCATCTCCATTGATCCGCCGATCGCAGCGGCCTCCGTCGCCCAGGCTCACCCCGCCACCCTGCACGACGGGCGCAAGGTGGCGGTCAAGGTGCTCAGGCCCGGCATCGAGGCGCGGATCGATCGCGATGGCGAAACTCTGATGCTGGCCGCCCGGCTGGCCGAACGCCATGTGCGCCTGGCGCGACGGCTGGAGGCCAGGGCCCTGGTCGCCACCGTGATCCGCTCGCTGGAGCTGGAAACCGACCTTCGGCTCGAAGCCGGGGGGGCCGATGAACTCAAGGCTGTCATGGCCAAGGACGGGCTGATGGACGCGCCCGCCGTGGTCTGGGACGGGGTGGGCCGACGGGTGATGACGCTGGAGTGGGCCGGCGGCATGCCGCTCTCCGATCCAGCCTCGATGACGGCGCCCGGCGTCGATCGCCATTCGGTGGCGAAGAAGCTGATCCAGGCTTTTCTGGCCCAGGCGCTCGATCACGGCGTCTTTCATGCCGACCTGCATGAGGGAAACCTCTTCCTCACCGCGCCAGACCGGATCACCGCGGTGGATTTCGGCATCATCGGCCGTATCGGATCGGACGTGCGACGGTATCTCGCCGAAATTCTCTGGGGCTTCATTACGCGGGACTATATCCGCGTGGCCCGGGCCCACTTCGAAGCGGGCTATGTGCCGAAAACCCAGTCGCTGGAGCTCTTCGCCCAGGCCCTCCGCTCGGTCGGCGAGCCGGTGATCGGCAAGGCCGCCGACACGGTGTCCATGGGGCGGCTGCTGACCCAGCTCTTCGCCATCACCGCGCTCTTCGACATGCACCTGCGCCCCGAGCTGGTGTTACTGCAGAAGACCATGGTGGCGGTCGAGGGCGTCGCCCGCAGGCTCTATCCCGACCTTGACCTGTGGGCCACATCGCGCCCCATCGTCGAGCGCTATATCGCCCGCGAGCTGTCGCCTTTGAAACGCATCAATGGCCATCTGGAAGAGATCACGGCCGCCGCCCGCGCCATCGTCCGCTTGGCCGAACGCGAGCCGGCCCCGGTCGTGGCGATCCAAGCGCCAAGGCCGGGCCGGGCATTGCTGTGGTTCCTGGCGGGCGCGGCGAGCGCCAGTCTCGTCAGCCTTGTGACGATCTGGATTGTGCTGACTTCGTAGCGGCCTTGCGCGGGGCCTTGTCCTTGGCGGACGCCAGCGTCTGTTTCTGCTGGGCCCAATAGGCCTTGCCGTCGGCCGGCTTGAACAGGGTGCGCGGTGCGCCTTCCTTCGACATCACCGCGAAGATGTTCTCGCGGGCGTCATAGATCAGAGTATCGCCATTGGCTCGTTTCAGGCTTTCGGCGCCGGACGGCGGATGGCCGGTGAAATCGTGGGCCTTGGCGACATAGGCATCCACGTTCGCCGACCCGAAGTCGGTCCCGTGATGCTCGAACTGGTACTGGGCGTTTTCCTGGGCCGTATGGTCCTTGTTCGCCGCCCACATGGGCTTGCCGGCAACCTTGGCGACCGGCAGATCGCGCGGATCGACCCTGGCGTCGGCCGAGGGCGTTGTCAGCGAGACGGGAGTTATCACCCCATCCTGCGAATGATCCCGCGCCGGAAGATCGGCGACATTCCTCTGGCAGGCCGCGCCGACCAGTACAAAACCGAGCGCCGCAACGCTCAAAACCGGACTGAATTTCATGACACCCTCCATCCCTTGAACCCGCCATCACAGTGGCACGGAACAAAAGAAGAACATATCTGAACTTTTGTCGAGTCCTTTTTTCAGGGTATTGGCAGGCCATGGAAAAGCGCGTGCTTCTCATCGTCGGCGGCGGGGTGGCGGCCTACAAGGCGCTGGAACTGACGCGCCTGCTCCGCAAGGCGGGCGTCGCGGTGCGGCCGATCCTGACCGAAAGCGGAGCGAAATTCGTCACGCCCCTATCGCTCTCGGCGCTGGCCGAAGGCAAGGTCTACTCGGACCTCTTCGACCTGACCGACGAGTCCGAAATGGGCCACATTGAGCTTTCCCGCTCGGCCGACCTGGTGGTCGTGGCGCCCGCCACCGCCAATCTGATGGCCCGCGCCGCGAACGGCATCGCCGATGATCTGGCGACCACCACCTTGCTTGCCACCGACAAGCCAGTGCTGATGGCGCCGGCCATGAACGTGCGGATGTGGAGCCATGCGGCCACCCGGCGCAATCTGGCGACCCTGAAGGCCGACGGCGTGTCGTTTGTCGGTCCCGACGAAGGCGCCATGGCCTGCGGCGAATTCGGGCCGGGACGCCTGGTCGAACCCGGCGTGATTTTCGAAGCCATCATGAACGCTCTGCAGGGTGGAGCATCCGGCCCCCTCGCGGGCAAGCGGGCGCTGGTGACGGCGGGCCCCACTGAGGAGCCCATCGATCCGGTGCGGGTGATCACCAACCGCTCGTCCGGACGGCAGGGGTATGGCATCGCCGGCGCGCTGGCCATGCTGGGTGCGGACGTCACCCTGGTGAGCGGCCCGACCGCCTTGCCGACACCCACGGGCGTGAAGCGCATCGACGTCGTCACCGCCGAGGAGATGTACAAGGCCTCGCTTGAGGTTGCGAAATCCGGCGAGCCGCTGGATGTGGGTGTGTTCGTCGCCGCCGTGGCCGATTGGCGGCCGGACGATGTGTTCGGCGTCAAGCTCAAGAAGGGCCACGCCGGCCCGCCGACCATCACCCTCGTGGAAAACAAGGACATCCTGGCCGCGGTCGCTTCGCTGAAGAAACGCCGCCCGAAACTGGTGGTCGGGTTCGCCGCCGAGACCAACGATGTCGAGGCCCACGCCCGCGCCAAGCTCGCCCGCAAGGGCTGTGACTGGATCATCGCCAACGACGTCACCGAAAAGGGCGTCATGGGCGGCGACGAGAACGCCGTCCTGCTGGTCACCGCCAAATCCGTCGAGCGCTGGGAGCGCGCCGCCAAGGGCGCCGTTTCGGCCAAGATCGCAGACCGTATCGCAGAGGCTTTGAAGTGAACCCGACCATCCCGATCAAACGCCTGGCGCACGGCGAGGGCCTGCCGCTGCCGGCCTACGAGACGCAAGGGTCGGCCGGCATGGATCTGCGCGCCGCCGTGCCCGAAGGCGAGCCGATGGTCCTGCGCCCCGGCGCCCGCGACATGGTTCCGACGGGCCTCGCCTTCGCCGTCCCGCCGGGTTTCGAAGCCCAGGTGCGCCCAAGGTCGGGCCTTGCCGCCAAGGCGGGGGTCACCTGCCTGAACACCCCCGGCACCATCGATTCCGATTATCGCGGCGAGGTGAAGGTCATCCTGATCAATCTCGGCGAAGAGGACTTCACCATCCGCCGCGGCGACCGCATCGCCCAGCTCGTTATCGCCCCGGTAACGCGGGCGGAATGGCTGGAGACATCGGAACTGGACGAAACAGCGCGCGGCGCTGGCGGTTTCGGGTCGACCGGGCAGGGCTAGGCCTTGAACCCCAGCACGTCCAGCATGTCGTAGAGGCCGGGCTTCTTGCCGACGATCCAAGCGGCGGATTGCACGGCCCCTTGCGCGAAGAGGGCGCGGTCTCTGGCGGAATGGCCGAGGGTCAGGATCTCGTTCTGACCCGCGAAGATCACCTGGTGCTCGCCGATGATGTCGCCGCCGCGCATCACTGAAAAGCCGATGTGCCCTTGCTTGCGTGGACCGGTGATGCCGTCGCGGCCGCGGTCGCTGATGTCGGCGAGGGTCTGGCCGCGGCCCTCGGCGGCGGCTTCGCCCAGCATCAGGGCGGTGCCGGAAGGGGCGTCGACCTTACGCTTATGGTGGGCCTCGAAGACCTCGATGTCCCAGGCCTCGGGACCCAGCCGCTCGGCCGCCTGGCGCACGAGGCCCAGCAGGGTGTTGACGCCAAGCGAGAAACTGCGCGAGCGCACGATGGGAATTTTGGCGGCGGCGGCGGCGATCACCGCCTCCTGCTCGGCGGATAGGCCCGTGGACCCCAGAATCAGGGCGGGCTTGCCGTTCTGACTGGCCTGGCGCGCCAGGGCCACCGTGGCCTCGGGCGCGGTGAAATCGACGATAACGTCGCAAAGGCCCAGGGCCTCTTCCCGCGTCACCATCACGCGGCTGTGGCCGCCTTCGTAGTCCACCACCTGGCCTTCGGACCCGGGCACATCATAGATGGCCGCAATCACCACATCGTCGCGCGCGTCGATGAGGCGCGCGACCGCCCAGCCCATGCGCCCGAGAGCGCCGGCGATGCCGATTTTGATGGGAGCTGCTGTGGCCATAATGCGTCGATAAGGCCGCTCCCGTCCTCGCGCAAGCTGACGCGGTTGTGATCTGCGGTCGGCGCCGCTAGGTTGCGCGCCCGCATCCTCAATCCCCGCAAAGACTTATGACCACCGAAAAAGCCACCTTTACCGATGAGGAAGCCCTCGCTTTCCACAAATACCCGACCCCCGGGAAGATCGCGATCGTCGCGACCAAGCCGATGGCGACCCAGCGCGACCTTAGCCTCGCCTATTCGCCGGGCGTCGCCATCCCCGTGCTGGCCATCGCCGAAGACCCGGACCTTGCCTACGACTACACCTCCAAGGGCAACCTGGTGGCGGTGATCACCAACGGCACGGCGATCCTCGGCCTTGGCAATCTCGGCGCGCTCGCCTCCAAGCCGGTGATGGAGGGCAAATCCGTGCTCTTCAAACGCTTTGCCGACGTCGATTCCATCGACATCGAGATCTCGACCCAGGACCCGGACGAGATCATCACCGTGGTCAAGAACATTGGTGTCACCTTCGGCGGCATCAATCTGGAAGACATCAAAAGCCCCGAGTGCTTCCGCATCGAGACCGAGCTGCAGGAACTGCTGGATATCCCGGTGTTCCACGACGACCAGCACGGCACGGCGATCATCTCGGCCGCCGGCCTGATCAACGCCTGCCACATTACGGGCCGCAAGTTTTCGGACATCAAGGTGGTGATGAACGGGGCCGGCGCGGCGGGCTTCTCCACGATGAGCCTGTTCCAGGCTATGGGCGTCAAGCGCGAGAACTGCATCGCCGTCGACACCAAGGGCGTTATCTACCGCGGCCGCGTCGAGGGCATGACCCAGGAAAAATCGGCGCTGGCGGTGGAGACCAAGGCGCGCACCCTGGAAGACGCCATGAAGGGCGCTGACGTTTTCATCGGCCTTTCGGTCAAGGACGCGGTCACGCCAGCGATGGTCAAGACCATGGCCGACAAGCCGATCATCTTCGCCATGGCCAACCCGGACCCGGAGATCACGCCCGAGCAGGTGCGCACCGTCCGCTCGGACGCCATTATCGCCACGGGCCGCTCCGACTACACAAACCAGATCAACAATGTGCTGGGCTTTCCCTACATCTTTCGCGGCGCCCTGGACGTGCGCGCGCGGCGGGTGAATCTCGACATGAAGATCGCCTGCGCCAAGGCGCTGGCCCAGCTGGCCCGCGAGGATGTGCCCGACGAGGTCGCCGCCGCCTATCACGGCCGCCAGCTGAAGTTCGGCCCCGACTACATCATTCCTGCGCCCTTCGATCCGCGCCTGATCTGGTACATCCCGCCCTTCGTCGCCCAGGCCGCCATGGATACGGGCGTCGCCCGCAAGCCCATCGAGGACATGGACGAGTACCGCGCGCGCCTCGCCCAGCGACTCGATCCCACTGCGGCGTTCCTGCAGTCGATCACCAGCATGGTGCAGGCTGCCCCGCAGAAATGCATCGTCTTCGCCGAGGGCGAAGAGCCGGCCGTCATCCGCGCCGCCCACGCATTCCAGAGCCAGGGCCTGGGCAAGTCGATCCTGCTCGGCCGCGAAGAGGAAATTCGCGAAAATGCTCGCGTAGCCGGCCTCAATCCATCCGACATGGACCTTGAGATCATCAACGCCCGCCTGACCGACAAGAACGCCGACTACACCGACTTCCTCTATGACCGCCTGCAACGCTCCGGCTTCCTGCGCCGCGACTGCCAGCGGATGATCAACAACGACCGCAACGTCTTTGCCGCCACCATGGTGGCCACGGGCGACGCCGACGGCATGGTCACCGGCGTGACGCGCTCGTTCGACGTGGCGCTGGAAGGCGTGCTGAACGCCATCGATCCCAAGCCCGAGGGCCGGGTGATCGGCATGTCCGTGGTGCTGGCCAAGGGTCACACCCTGTTCGTCGCCGACACCAACATCACCGAGCTGCCGACCGGCGAGGAACTGGTCGAGATCGCCATCGAGGCGGCTTATGCGGTCAAGCGCCTGGGGCACACCCCGCGTGTGGCGTTCCTGTCCTATTCGACCTTCGGCAATCCGTCGGGCGAGCGGGCCGACAAGGTGCGCGACGCCGTCGCCATGCTGGACGATATGGACGTCGATTTCGAATATGAGGGCGACATGCCGCCCGACCTGGCGCTTGATCCGACCATGCGCGGCAATTTCCCGTTCATGCGCCTGACCGGCCCGGCCAATGTGCTGATCATGCCGGCCATCCACTCGGCCTCGATCTCGACCAAGCTTTTGCGTTCGCTGGGCGAAGCAACGGTGATCCCGCCGCTCTTGATGGGCATGTCGCGGCCGGTGCAGATCTGCCCGCTGGCAGCGTCGGTTTCGACCATCCTGAATATGGCGACCTTCGCCGCCTATGAGGCGGCGGCGAACGGCTAGGCGGGATGCTCGGTCGCTTCGGCGGCCGCGGCGTTGTCTTCCAGCAGTTTTTTGTGCCGGGGCGCGATCCAGAAGGCGAGCGCGATGGCGAAGACGCCGATCACCGTCGAATAGACGAAGAAGGTCGCATAGCCGGCGCCGAGATCGGCCGGCGTGACATTGAGGCTGGCCGAGCCCTTGGAAAACGAGATCGGCGGCAGGCCCGAGAACCAGGATTTGAAGACGGCCGGCGGCCCGCCGTCCTGCGAAAGTTTGGCCCAGCTTTCGACCAGCCGCCCCGATTGCGAGGCGATGAGTTTTCCCGGCAGAGCGTAGAGGGATGAGAACAGCGCGTACTGTGTGGCCGTAAAGCCCGCGCTCGTCAGGCTGGACATATAGGCGATCAGCGCCGTGCCGGCGTAGCCGGTGGCGACATTGTCTACGCTGATGGCGGCATAGAGGGCGCTGGTGTGCGGCCCTTGCGTCGCCAGCCAGGCGAAGATCAGGTTGGAGACGGGGCTGGCGAAGGCGCCGATCACCATGGTGCGGATGATGCCGAGCCGGGCCACAGACAGTCCGCCGATGAAGACTCCGACCATGGAGGCCACCACGCCGAACACCTTTCGGACCTCAGCGATCTGGTCGAGGGTGAACCCGAGGTCGATGTAGAACGGGTTCATGATGTTGAGGACGAAATCGGCCAGCCGGTAGAGGCAGATCAACGCCAGGATGGGCCCGGCCAACCCTGAGAACCGGTCGAAGAAATCTTTGAGCGGGGCGCCGAACGATACGGCCAGATAAACGCCCGGTCGGGTCTTGAACCGAGGGATCGGCCAACACGCGAGAACCAGGCCCGTCAGGCCAATGGCGACGGCGGCGAACTGCAGGTAGGCGCCGCCCGGCTTGGAGGTCCAGGCCTTCTTCAGGGCCGCCGCCTGATCGGCGCTGCCGCCGAGCCAGGTCTGGATATTGGCGAGGAGGTCAGCCGAACCGGAAAGACCCGAACCGATGATCAACGCCACGAGCGCAATGAGCGCCAGCCGGATGATCCACTCGATCACCTCCAACGCGGGCCTCGATGGCGTGTCGCCCACGGGAACAGGGCGCAAATTATGCTGGGCCTCGCGTGGGGCGAACAGTACGGCGACGACGCCGATGCTCATCAGCGCCGCCATCGCGGCGTAGGAGAGGTTCCAGCCGACCCGCTCGGCCATGAGCAGCGGCACGGCGCCGGCCACGATGATGGCGATACGATAGCCCCACTGATAGGCCGTCAGCATCGGGCCCTGGCGGCTGTCCGGCGCGACCTCGATCCGCCAGGCGTCCATGACGATGTCCTGGGTGGCCCCCGAGAACCCGACGGCGACGGCGAAGAGGGCGATGCGCCACAGCCCTGTGGCCGGATCCTGGCCCGAGATCAGCCAGAGACCCGCGATGATCAGGCCTTGCGTGACCAGCATCCACGAGCGCCGATGCCCGAAGAGCCGGGTCAGGACCGGGATTGCGGTTCGGTCGACCAGCGGCGCCCAGACGAACTTCAGGGAATAGGAGAGCGTGGCGAGCGCGAAAAACCCGATCACCGACAGCGACACACCTGAGGTGCGCAGCCAGGCCGACAGGGTGTCGAAGATCAGGAGGTTCGGCAGACCCGAGGCAAAGCCCAGCCCCAGCATGCAAAGGGTGCGCACCTCGAAAAAGATGGCCAGGGCCGCGAGGAATGTGCGCTTCGGCGCCGCCACATCGGTCATGCCTGCATCCCCTTGCGCTACCGGCGCGAAGGATCGCGCCTGCTTGAGCGCGCGCTTGCGCGGGCGCGAGTCAGGAAGCGAGCTTGGCGTTCTCTCGGGCTTTCGTCCAGCCGTCTGACAGCACCCGGGCCAGTAGCGCGTTCAGGGCGGCCGGATCGAGGGGTTTGGTCAGGAAATCGTCCATGCCGGCGGCGAGGCACGCCTGGCGGTCCTCCTCGAACGCGTCGGCGGTCAAGGCCACAATGGGAGCCGTAATTCCGGCAGCGCGCATATTGCGGGTGGCGGTGACGCCGTCAGCGCCGGGCAAACGCCGGTCCATGAGGATGAGGTCGAAGGTCATGGTCTCGGCGGCCAGCATGGCTTCCTCGGCGCTGGGCGCGAGGCTGACCACGCATCCCTCGCGTTCCAGAAGCTTGCGGGCCAGCAGCGCGTTGATCGGATTGTCCTCGACCAGCAGCACGCGCGCGCCCTTGGCAGGTTGGGTGTCGGCGCGCTCGTCGGCGGGCGCCGGCGCGCCGGCCTCGGCCCGACCAAGCGCGGACAGCACCCATTCGCTCAGCGAGGTCTGACGCAGCGGCTTGATCAGATAGCCGGCAAACCCGGCATCGCGGCTCCGGTTGATACGCGGCCTTGATTCTGGGCGCAGCAAGACAAGACACGGGTGGCCGACGACCGGCCGGATCTTCCCTGGACTCTCGTCGACCAGCACGACGGCCCCCGGCGGCGCCCGGCGCTGCGCGTCCTCGCTGGAAAGACAGGCCATGGCCTTGCCGCCGGCCGCTTCGATCTGGCGCGCCGCGGCCTCGCGGACGATCTGTGAGGGCGAGGCGATCATGACTGTCACACCGGCCAGAGGCGCATGCGAGCGGACCTCACCGGCCGGATCAAAAGCGGCCTCAAACCAGAAGGTCGCCCCTTCGCCGGCCTGAGAGTCCACACCGGCCGACCCATGGCAGGCTTGCGCCAGACGCTTGACGATGGCCAGGCCCAGACCCGTTGAATCCGGGCGGGCTCCATCGCCGTCTTCGGCGTGGGTAAAGGCTTCGAAAATTCTCGCTTGCCGGTCGGCCGGCACGCCGGGTCCGGTGTCGCGCACCGTCAGGCGCAGACGCACATCGCCCTGCGGCAAGGTTGCAAAGTCGCAGCCCAGCAGAACGCCGCCGCGGTCGGTGAATTTCACGGCATTGCCAGCCAGATTGAACAACACCTGACGAAGACGCCCTTCGTCAGCCATCACTGTCGGCAGGTGGTTGGGCGCCGCCCAGGCGATCTCCAGCCCCTTTTCGTGGGCTCGGGGACTGAGGAGCTCGGCCACCGTCTGCAGAAGCTCGGCGATGTTCACGGGCTGTAGATTGAGGGTGACGGCGCCCGCTTCGAGGCGGGCCATGTCGAGCACATCGCCCACGAGGGCGAGCAGGTGATCGCCGCTCGATTTCAGAGCGGCGACATAGGATTTCTGCTCGGCGGTGAGCCGCGTGCCCTCCAAAAGGCGCGCCATCCCCAGCACCGCGTTGAGCGGAGTGCGGAACTCGTGGCTAAGCGTCGCCAAGGCTGAAGGTTGGGGTGGCGTGGGCCTGTCCATGGCGCAGCTTTTTAGCGCCTGCAGCTTAACAGGCGGTCAAGCGCTCAGCCTACGGCAAGTTTAATACTGGCCGCTGCTAATCATGCCGCGCAGGGCCAGGAAAGCAACGAACAGGATTGCGACCGGGATCGCGAGCAACAGCTTCTTCCAAAGCGGCCATTTGTAGAAGTGCTTCGGCGCAAAAAAACCCAACAGGTTCAACTGCCAGTTGTTGACGTCGTCGAACCTCTCCGACGCGCTTTTCCTGTCGAGGTTCTCAAGAACCGACCTTGTACGCTTTTCATCGTCCACGGTTTGGCCTCCAAGCCCAAGCTTGGGTTGTCACTTCCACGCTTGGGATGTCAACCGCCAGTGGTTTCAACACGGCTTTCGTTCTAGCCGGTGCAATTTCCAATATAGTTGAATAGTATTATTCCGACTCCACAATTTATTCAGCTTAACCATAACAACAATTTTGCGGCTGCCAATTTCATCAATGAAATAACGTCGTTGCGCGGAATTGCCACATGTATTGTCAAGTCCATCTCGACCTATAGCTCTCGTAGACGCGACGGGATTTCACGGTAAAGCTTCTTCAGCTCGGCTGCGCAGGGGGAAATCTGAGGTTCGTCATTGGAACTTTAGACCCTGCACTGAAGCTGGACTGGAGACCGAACGATGCGATTGGTGAAGCACCGGACCACAGTCCGGATTCAGAGCCGTTTCCGGCGGACGATCCGGCGGATCCTGCATTCAGCCCTGGCGCTGAAGGGCGCTCTGCTGCTGGTGTTGGCGTGTCCGGGCCTGGCCTATTCACCCCAGGCGCTGGCGGCCTTACCCCGCACCGACCCTCTCCTCGCCTCTCTGGCCGCCAGCCCCGCCGAACAGGAAGCGGCGATCGAGTGCCTCGGCGAAGCAATCTACTACGAGGCCGGGTTTGAGCCCCAAGCCGGCCAGGAGGCCGTGGCCCAGGTCATCCTCAACCGCGCCCGCAGCGGCCACTACCCGGATGATGTCTGCGGCGTCGTCTATCAGGGCCACAAGCGGCGCACCGGCTGCCAGTTTTCGTTCACCTGCGACGGCTCTCTGACCCGCCGGCCGCCGGAGGCCGCGCAGCTGGAACAGGCCCGCCGGATCGCCAGCCTGCTGATCGACGGGCTGGTCTTCGTGCCTGAGGTCGGCGCCGCGACGCACTATCACGCCGACTATGTACGGCCCTACTGGGCGCCGACCCTGCGCAAAATGGCCGTCGTCGGCCGCCACGTGTTTTACCGCTAGGCGGAGACGCGACCCATCGCGCTTTCAGCCCCCGGCGCGACGCGACGATAGACCAGGGCTTCGGCGATGTGGATGCGCCGAACCGCATCGGCGCCTTCAAGGTCAGCGATTGTGCGGGCCAGGCGAATGGTCCGCGTCCAGCCGCGCGCGGTGAGGTTCCCGACCTCCGAGGCGCGGGCGAGCAGGGCTCTGGCCGGATCATCCATAGCGGCGATCCTTTCCAGATAGCCGCCATCGGCGCGGGCATTGAGGTCGGCGACGCCGTCACCTTCAACCCTGGCGCGCTCGGTCTGCACAGCCCGCGCGGCGGCGACCCGCGCGGCGACCTCGCGCGAGCCTTCGGCGGGCGGTGGCAACGAAAGATCGGCGGCGGTCACCGGCGGGACTTCGATCTGCAGGTCGATACGGTCCATCAGGGGCCCTGAAACCTTGGTCTGGTAGGATTGCTGACAGCGCGGCGCCCGCCCGCAGGCGCCCTTGCCCATGCCACCGTGGCCGCAGTGGCAGGGATTCATGGCCGCGATCAGCTGCACGCGGGCGGGATAGCGGATGTGGGCGTTGGCGCGGGCGACGATGACCTCGCCGGTTTCCAGCGGCGCGCGCAGCGAATCCAGCGCCTGGGCCGAAAATTCCGGCAGTTCGTCCAGGAAGAGCACGCCATTGTGGGCAAGGGAGATTTCGCCCGGCTTGGCCTTGAGGCCCCCACCGGTCAGGGCGGCCATGGAGGCCGAATGGTGGGGCGCGCGGAACGGCCGGGCGCGAGTGAGCGTGCCGCGAGCGATCAGGCCGGCTACCGAATGGACCATGGAAGTTTCCAGGAGTTCGTTCGGGGTCAGCGGCGGCAATATGCCGGGCAGGCGCGCGGCCATCATCGACTTGCCGGAGCCGGGCGGGCCGACGAACAGCAGATTGTGGCCGCCGGCCGCGGCGATCTCCAGCGCCCGCTTGGCGCTCTCCTGACCCTTGACGTCGGAAAGATCCCGCCCGGTGTCGCCCTCGACCACCGGCCCCGGCTTGGGCGGGCTCTGCACCTGGGTGCCACGGAAATGATTGACCACGCCGATCAGCGAGCGCGGCGCGATGATCGAGCAGTCCCCCGCCCATGCCGCCTCCGGCCCGCAAGCCTCGGGGCAGATCAGGCCAAGGCCCATGGAACTGGCGGCGATAGCGGCGGGAAGCGCGCCGGCGACGGGGGCGATCTCGCCGTTCAGGGACAACTCGCCGATCGCCGCCCAGCCGTTCAGGGCATCGGGCGGAATGACTCCGATGGCCGCCATGACCGCGAGCGCGATCGGCACGTCATAGTGACTGCCCTCCTTGGGCAGGTCGGCGGGCGCGAGGTTGCAGACGAGACGCACCGCGGGGAAAGCCAGACCCAGCCCGGCAAACGCCCCACGCACCCGCTCACGGCTCTCGGTGACAGCCTTGTCCCCCAGCCCGACAAGGATGAATTTCGGCTCGCCGTTGGTGAAGGTGACTTCCACGTCGACCCGGCGCGCCTCGACGCCATCGAAGGCGACCGTGACAACCCTTGCGACCATGGCGATCCCCCGCACTTATCCACAATCATAATCATGGGTTTCGGAGCGGATCAAGAACAAAAAGGGAACTATATGTGAAAATGAGATAAAACAGTCATATAGTCGACATTGCTCAGCCGTGAGACTAGCCGGCCCGGATCGCCTCGACCCGATCCCACAGCGCGGCGGCCGCGTCGGTCCCGCCGAATCTCTTCAGCTGCTGGGCGCCGGTGGGCGAGGTGACGTTGATCTCGGTCATGTAGTCGCCGATCACGTCGATGCCGACGAAGAGCAGACCACGCTTCTTCAGCTCCGGCCCGATGATGGCGCACAATTCCTTGTCGCGGGCCGTCAGCTCGACCGCCTCGGCCCGGCCGCCGCGCGCCAGGTTCGAGCGCACCTGATCCTTGGCCGGGATGCGGTTGATCGCGCCCACCGCCACCCCGTCGACCAGCAGAATGCGCTTGTCGCCCTTGGAGACCGCCGGGATAAACTTCTGGCAGACCACGGCCTCGCGGCTGATCATTGCGTGCAGTTCAAGCAGGGCGTCGAGATTGGGGTCGTCGGGCCGCAGGCGCACCACGCCCGAGCCGCCACCGCCGTAGAGGGGTTTCAGCACCATGGCGCCGTGCCGGGCGCGGAAGTCGTAGATCGCCTCGACGTCCGAAGTCACCAGGGTCGGCGGCTGCACACCGGCAAATTCCGTGACGAACAGCTTTTCCGGCGCATTGCGCACCTCGGCCGGGTTATTGACCACCAGGGTTTTCGGATGGATGCGCTCCAGGAAGTGGCTGGCGGTGATATAGGCCATGTCGAAGGGCGGGTCCTGGCGCATGAGCACCACATCGAACTCGCTCATCTCGCGGGTCTCGTAGCCGCCGAGGGCATGGTGATCGCCCTTGATGGCGCGCAGATTCAGCGCCCTGCCCCGGCCAAACACCCGTCCGTCCTCGAGGCTGAGCTTGTCGGCCGTGTAGACCCACAAGCCGTGCCCACGCGTCTGGGCTTCCAGCATCAGCAGGAAAGTGGTGTCGGTGTCGATATTGATCCCTTCGACGGGATCCATCTGAATGGCGACGGAGAGGGTCATGGGCGAGACTTAGTGCACCAGGTCCGGTCACGCTAGGTCGTCAGTTCAGCTTTAGCCTGACCCGTTCGCGTTGCGCCCGCGCCGCGATCGCAGCCCCGCCATCGAGGGTCTGGGCCATGGCCAGGGCCTGCAGGGCGCCGGCGAGTGCGCCCTGCCCCTCCCGGGCCGCGGCGACGTCGAGCCAGGGGCGGTGGTCCTTCGGGTCGATCAGCGCGCGGCGAAGGGCCGAGCGTTCGGCCCTGGGATAGTCGCCACGGGCGGCGGCCCTGGCGAAGATGTTGTTCTCCAGGCGGATAGCGACGGCCCGGTCGGCGACCGGTTTCATGAGATCTTCCAGCTGATCGGCCACGCCCGGCATCAGGCCGGCCTGCAGGGCCCGGGCGGTAAGCTCCGAGGGCAGCACCAACCGGCCGTGGCTGAACGGGTCGATGGCCACAGGGCCCTCGTCGGTCTCGACCCGCAACAGGAAGTGGCCAGGAAAGTCCACGCCCGCCACCGGCAGGTCACAGCGCCGGGCGGCGGCGATGTAATAGACGCCAAGGGCCACCGGTAGACCCTTGCGCCGCTCGGCGACGCTGATCAGATCGGCGTTGGCGGCGTGATCATAGTTGATCAGGTCACCGTCGAGGCCCAGTTCGCCCGCCAGCACCTCGGCAAGAGTTTCCTCGCGGCGGCCTTTGGTTGCGCTGGCGCTCAGGCGCTCGGCGGCCTGGGTCAGCAGGGCGCGGGCCTGGCCAGCGTCGCGCGAGGGGTCTTCGTGCAGCGCGCAGGTCAGGGCGACTTCGAAGAGATCGAAGCCCTCATCGCCTGCGGTTCCCAGATGGCGCAGGGCCTCTTCGACGTCCTGCCGGTTCATGGCGCGCTCACATCGTCCTGCCAGGCCCCGGGGATGTGACGCGGGAGGCGTCCGGGCGCAAGCGCAACCAGATCAAGACGCAGGGCCAGATGCTTCAGCGCCGGCCGATTGCCGGCCAGGGCGCGGCCCGCCCGGCGCAGCCGCTCGCGCTGTTCGGCTTCGACGCACTCGAGCGCCGCTTCCAGCGTGGTGCGCCGCTTGACCTCGACCACCGCCAGCACGCCCTTCTTCATGGCCAGCAGGTCGATCTCGCCCTGGCGGGTCTGCAGGCGAAAGCCGAGAATGCGGTAGCCCTTGCAGAGTAGCCACAGGGCGGCCAGCCACTCGGCCTTGCGTCCCGAGACCCGCGCCGCCGAACCCCGCGCTCGCCGCGCCTCGCTCACGGTTTGGCCTTCAGCGCCAGCGCGCGACCATAGAGGTCCTGACGCGACAGGCCGAGCGCCTTGGCGACTTCGGCGGCGGCGGCGCCGGGCGAGAGGCGGCCGAGCGCTTCGGCGAGCGCCTGGTCGATGTCCTGCGGGCTGGCCAGGGCCTCAGCACCCGGCCCAACCACTACAACCAGTTCACCTTTCGGATCGGCGAAGGCCGGATCGGCGGCGAGCTGCGTTAAGGTTCCCCGGGTGATCGTCTCATAGAGCTTGGTCAGTTCGCGGCAGACCGCCGCCGGGCGATCCCCGAAGACGTCAGCCATGTCGGCTAGGCTGGCGGCCAGGCGCGAGCCGCCCTCGTAGAAAATCAGGGTGGCGCGAACAGGCGCGAGACCCTCGAAAAACGTGCGGCGTCCGGCGGTTTTCGGCGGCGGGAAACCGGCGAACAGAAACCGCTCGGCGGGCAGGCCGGCGACCGTGAGGGCCGCCAGCGCGGCGGAAGGCCCGGGGATCGGCCAGACCTTGTGTCCCGCCTCAATGGCGTCGCGGGCAATGCGATAGCCGGGATCAGAGACCAGCGGCGTTCCGGCATCGGATACCAGGGCGACCCGCTCGCCTGCCGCCAGCCGCTCCATGATCCTCGGTGAAATTCGTGGCGCGGCGTGGTCATCGCAGCGCTCCAGCTTTTTCGAAAGGCCATAGGCGGAGAGAAGCTTGGCGGTGACGCGGGTGTCCTCGGCCAGAATGAGGTCGCAAGCCGCCAGCACATCCAGCGCGCGCAAGGTGATGTCCCTCAGGTTTCCGATCGGAGTCGCCACCAGATATAGCCCCGGATCCAGCGGAACAGGATTCAGTGACGGGGGAGCAATCGGAGGGCGGGCCATGGGCTATCGGATCAGGTTGGAGGTCACGTGGTCAAGCAGGCATCGTCCCCGCGCGGTGGCCATCAGCCGTCCGCCCGCCCGCACCAGCAGGCCGCCCAGCACCATGTCGTTGATTTTCTCAGGCTTGATGTTCAGAGGCGCGATGTCGGCCAAGGGTACGCCTTCATGGCCGCGCAGTCCCAGCAGCAGGCGCTCCAGGGCGTATTGCCTGGGCTTCAGGGTCTCCGGCGCGCGGCAGCCGATGCCGGTTTCCTCGACCGAGGCGATGTAGTCGGCGACTTTTGTTTCGCCCTCCAACGCCAGCCGACCCGTCTCGGCGGCAAGGCGCCCGTGCGCGCCGGGGCCCACGCCCAGATAGTCCCAGCCGCGCCAGTAGGCCATGTTGTGAACCGAGCGGGCCTCGCGCCGCCGGGCGTGGTTGGACACCTCATAGGCTTCGAAACCGGCGGCGCCGAGCATCTCCTGGGTCAGCTCGTAGAGATCGGCCGAAGCGTCTTCGGCGACCGGCTCGATGACCTTGCGCCGCACGGCCCGCTCGAAGGGGGTGCCCGCCTCAATGGTCAGCTGGTAGGGCGAAAGGTGTTCCGGGCCCAGAGCGATGGCTTCGCGCAGAGAAGCGCGCCAGTGGTCGAGCGTCTGTCCAGGCAAGGCATAGATGAAGTCGAGCGAAAGCCTTGGAAAGATCGAACCGGCCAGCGCGGCCGCCCGCCGGGCCTCGGCTGCGGAATGGTTGCGGCCGAGGAATTTTAGCGCCGCGTCGTCCAGCGACTGCACGCCGAGCGACAGGCGCGTGATTCCGGCCTGCGCAAGGGCGCGGAAACGGCCCGCCTCGGCGTCGGTGGGATTGGCCTCCAGGGTGACCTCGGCCGGTTCCGCGCTCGGCCAGAGCCGCCTGGCCGCCTCAATGATGCGGCCGGCCCACTCGGGGCGCATCAGCGAGGGAGTTCCGCCGCCGAAAAACACCGAGGTCAGCCGGCGGGGCCCGATCAGCGCCGCCTGGCCCATCAGATCGCGGACGATGGCCTCGGCCAGCGCCGCCTGCTCCATCTGGCCCCGGTCGCGCACCACGTTGAAGTCGCAATAAGGACAGATGCGGGCGCAGTAGGGCCAATGGACATAGACCGCGAGCGGGGGCGCCTCAGTCAAACAGCGCCGCCTTCAGCTGGGAAAAGGCCCTGGCCCGGTGGCTCATGGCCTCCTTTTGGGCGGGGTCCATCTCACCGAAGGTGCGATCGAAGCCTTCCGGGATGAAAATCGGGTCATAGCCAAAGCCGTTCGCGCCCCGTCCCGGAAAGGTCAGGGCGCCGTCGATGCGGCCCTCGAAGACCACGGCCGGCCCGCTCGGCCAGGCGACCGCCAGGGCGCAGGTGAACCAGGCGGAGAAGTCCCCTGCGCCGGCTTCCTCAAGGCGTTCTTCGACCTTGGCCATGGCGAGGGCGAAATCCTTGTCCGGCCCTGCCCAGCGAGCCGAATAAATACCCGGGCCGCCCCCCAGGGCCGTGACCGACAGGCCGGAATCATCGGCGATGGCGATCAGGCCCGAAAGGCCGGCCGCATGGCGCGCCTTCAGGATGGCGTTGCCGGCGAAGGTGCTCTCGGTTTCATCCGGTTCAGGAAGGCCAAGGGCGCCGGCGCTGACGAGGTCAAACCGCCCGTCAAGCAGGGCGGCGAGCTCAACCGCCTTGCCGGGGTTGTGCGTGGCGGCCACCAGCCGCGATCCCTTGGGTAGCGATAGCGCCATTTGTCGCCCAGCTTGAGGCCGATTTGCCCAAATGTTCCTCACGTGTTGCGGGACGCGTTGCAAGGGGCGACAGGATTGCGACATTAAGCGCGTTGTGCATTGCGGTATGGAAACAACATATCGATTGATTGTTTTTCGATAATGCCGTATTGAATATCGCCATGGGGCTACCTATTTCTGCCCTGTCGGAGCCGGATTGGCCGGCTTTGATGGTGCGGTGCACAATTGGGAGCATTTAACATGACCTACGGACGCGTCACGCTTCTGGACCGGGTGGCCAACCTTACCGGCTCGCTGGCTCTGCTGTCGGGGTTGATCCTCGGCGCAGCTCTTCTGGTCCTGCAGTCCCTGTAATGTCCCCCGCTTTCATGCGCGGCCATTACGGGGCATTCTCGCCAGCTGTCTGACGCGCGCTTTGCCGTCGGACAGTTCGGCGGAATGTGTTAATTCCGGCCGGAGAACCGGAAGCTGAACAAAAAAGGGGAGAGGCCCCACGTCATGCGAACCCTGGGCCCACGCTCGGTATCGAGCTTTCTGAAAGTCGTCCTCGACATCACCTTCATCCTGTTGGTGATCGGCCTGCTGTTCTTCGGCGGTCTGGCGTTGATCAACGCCTTCGGCCTGATCACCGGCGCGAAGCTGCCGGACTGGATTTGGCCCGTCGGCCAGCATTGGCCGATGTTCGCCGGCACGCCGCGCGCCGTTGCGCTGCTCTCGTGGATTTCGCTCAATCACATCGGCGCCCTGGTCATCGTCGGGCGCTTACGCAGAATTTTCCGCACCCTGACCAGCGACACGCCTTTCCAGGCGGAAAACGCGCGGCGACTGCGGATCATCGGCCTCGTTATGGCTGCCCTGCAGGTTTCCGAATGGGTGATCTGGGCGGTGGTGGGCCAGGGTGCGCCCGACCGCGTTGAGTATCTGCGGCCAGACGTCAATCCGGTGGCGATCTTTGGAATCATCGTGATGTTCGTGCTCGCCGAAGTGTTCGACGAGGGCGCGCGGATGCGAAAGGACCTCGACCTGACGATCTGACGCACATCAAAGGTCGTTGATCGAATTACGATATGTGACTAACCCTGAAGACAAGCCCGCAACTGACAAGCCGGGCAAACACAAGGAACGCTCTTTCTAATGCCGATCCGGGTCCATCTCGACCGAGTTCTGCTCGAGCGGCGCATGTCGCTGACCGAGCTGGCCGACCGGGTCGGGGTGACCATCGCCAATCTGTCGATATTGAAGACCGGCAAGGCCCGCGCCGTTCGGTTCTCCACCCTGGACGCGCTGTGCCGCGAACTGCAATGCCAGCCGGGCGATATCCTCGTGTGGGAAGATGGCCCGCCCGATCCGGACGACGCCGCGGATTAGCCCTTCAGAGCCGCCTTCTGGATCACGCCCAGTTCGCCGATGCCTTTTTCCGCCAGTGAAAACAGCGTCTCGAACTCCGCCCGGGTAAAGCCGCGCTTTTCGCCGGTCGCCTGCACCTCGACGATGTCGCCGGAGCCGGTCAGCACGAAATTCGCATCCGCCTCGGCGTTGGAATCCTCGTCGTAGTCGAGGTCGAGCACCGGCGTTCCCTCGAACACGCCGCAACTGATGGCGGCGACGGAATCGATGATCGGATCCTTGGTCAGCACGCCCTCGTCCAGCAGATATTGCGTGGCCATGCGCAGCGCAACCCAGGCGCCGGTGATCGAGGCGGTGCGGGTGCCGCCGTCGGCCTGCAGCACGTCGCAGTCAATGGAGATCTGCCGCTCGCCGAGCGCCTTCATATCGATGATGGCGCGCATGGAGCGGCCGATCAGACGCTGGATTTCCTGGGTGCGGCCCGACTGCTTTCCAGCTGCGGCCTCACGGCGGCCGCGGGTGTGGGTGGCCCTCGGCAGCATGCCATATTCGGCCGTCACCCAGCCCTGGCCCTTGCCGCGCAGGAAGGGCGGCACGCCGTCCTCAATGCTGGCGGTAACGTGAACTTTGGTATGTCCCGCACTGATGATGCACGAGCCTTCGGCATAGCGGCTGACCTTGGTCTCGATCGTGACGTCACGAAGCTGGTCGGCGGCGCGGCTCGACGGGCGCATGGGGATTCTCCGGGGTTGCGGTGAGGTGCGCGGGGCTTATCCTAGATGGACAGCCATGACGAGCCTCTTCCAGCCCGGACCTGCGATCACGCCCGCCCCGTCCATTGGCGAGCTGGACGCGCGCGCGCGCGACATCTTCCGGCGGGTGGTGGAGAACTATCTGGCCACCGGCGAGCCAGTGGGATCGCGCACCATGTCCAGGGCCGGTCTGTCTCTGTCGCCCGCCTCAATCCGGAACACCATGCAGGACCTGGCCCAGATGGGCCTGCTGGACGCGCCCCACATCAGCGCCGGACGCATCCCGACCCATGCGGGCCTGCGCCTGTTCGTCGACGGCCTTCTGGAAGTCGGTGATCTCTCGGCCGAGGACCGGGCCGCCGTCGATGCGCGCCTGCTGGCCAAGGGGCGCTCGTTCGAGGCGGTGATGGATCAGGCGAGCGGCCTGTTGTCGGGCCTCGCCGGCGGCGCGGGCGTGGTGGTGACCCCCTCGCGTGAGGCCGGGGTCAAGCACGTCGAGTTTGTCTACATGGGCGACCAGGCGCTGGTGGTCATGGTCTTCGAGGACGGCCAGGTCGAAAACCGGCTGATGACGCTGGCGCCGGGGATCACGCCCTCAGCCCTGACGGAAGCTTCCAACTTCCTCGCCTCGCGGCTGAAGGGCCGCACCCTGGCCGAGGCCCGCGTCGAGATGAAGGGCGAGCTGGACGGCGCCCGGCGTGAGTTGAACGAAACCGCCGCCCGGCTGGTTGAAGATGGCCTCGCCGCCTGGTCGGGCGGTGAAGACGAAGGCCGCAGCCTGATCGTGCGCGGCCGGGCCAACCTTCTGGACGACCGGTCGGCTGCCGCCGATCTGGAGCGGGTGCGCATGCTGTTCGAAGACCTGGAGCAGAAGGAACAGCTGATCACCTTGCTGGAAGGGGTGGGCGTCGCGCCCGGCGTGCGCATTTTCATCGGCGCGGAAACGCGGCTTTTTTCACTTTCGGGTTCCGCCGTGATCGCGGCGCCCTATATGAGCGGCCAGCAAAAGGTGCTGGGTGCGATCGGGGTGATCGGCCCGGCCCGGCTGAACTATGCGCGGGTTATTCCGTTGGTTGATTATACAGCCAGGGTGCTCGGGCGATTGATTGACGGATAGGACTTGGAATGACTTCTGACGACATGCCTGAGAACGACTATGCCGACGCCGTCGCCGAGACGGGCTTTCCTGAGCTCGACGTCGCGCACGAGGAAATCACGCGCCTGAAGGAACAGATGCTGCGCATCGCCGCCGAGGCCGAGAACACCAAGCGGCGGGCCGAGCGAGAGTCCAACGACGCGCGAGCCTATGCCATCCAGAAATTCGCCCGCGACCTCATGGGCGTGGCCGACAACCTGCAGCGGGCTCTGCAGCACGCTCCGCGAGACGACGCCGACCCGGCGGTCAAGAACCTCGTCGTCGGCCTCGACATGACCGAGAAGGAATTGCTCGGCGCGTTCGAACGCAATGGCTTGAAGGCCATCGATCCGGCCCGGGGCGAAAAGTTCGACCCCAATTTCCACCAGGCGATGATGGAACAGACCGCCGAAGATGTGGCCCCCGGCGGCGTCCTGCAGGTCATGCAGGCGGGTTATGAGCTGATGGGCCGCCTGGTCCGCCCAGCCATGGTCGTCGTGGCCGACAAGGCCTCAGGCGGGGCTGAGCCTCCCAAGGGCGGGTATGCGGCGAACGGCGCGGGTGACAGCCACGGCGTCGACAAGAAGGCGTAGGCGCCTCCCCACTCTTCCGATCGTCCCCGCGAAGGCGGGGATCCATGAGCAGTCACCCTTGGCGCCGAAGGTCCGAGGTAATGTTCGGATGGGTCCCCGCCTTCGCGGGGATGATCGGTAGAAAAGCGGTGAACGCTATTTCAAGCTCGGATCAATATCCTTGCAGGCCTTGATCAGGCCCTGGACCGACTCCACCGACTTGGCGAACATCTTCTTTTCCGCCGAATTGGTGTCGAACTCGACGATCCGTTCCACACCGCCCGCGCCGATCAGGGCCGGGACGCCGACATAGAGGTCTTTCAGGCCGTATTGGCCGGACAGATAGGCCGCCACCGGCAGGACGCGCTTCTTGTCCTTCAGATAGCTGGTGGCCATGGCTATCGCGCTTTCGGCCGGGGCGTAGAAGGCCGAGCCGGTCTTCAGCAAGGCGACGATCTCGCCGCCGCCGCCGCGAGTGCGCTTGACGATGCCGTCGAGCTCTTCCTGGGTCATCCAGCCTTGCTTGACCAGATCGGGCAGCGGCAGGCCGCCGACGGTCGAGTGACGCACCATCGGCACCATGTCATCGCCGTGACCGCCCAGGGTCCAGGCGTGGATGTCTTCCACCGACACCCCCGTCTTCTCGGCCAGGAAATAGGCGAAGCGGGCGCTGTCCAGCACGCCGGCCATGCCGACCACCTTGTTCTTGGGCAGGCCCGAGAACTGCTGCAGGGCCCAGACCATGGCGTCGAGCGGGTTGGTGATGCAGATTACGAACGATTTGGGCGCGTGCTTCTTGATGCCCTTGCCGACCGCCTTCATGACCTTGAGGTTGATGCCCAGGAGGTCATCGCGGCTCATGCCGGGCTTCCTCGGCACACCGGCGGTGACAATGCACACGTCCGCCCCGGCGATATCGGCATAGTCGTTGGCGCCCTTCAGCGTGATGTCCTTGCCGAACACGGCCGAGGCCTCGGCGATATCCAGCGACTTGCCCTGGGGCGTGCCTTCCATGATGTCGAAGAGGACGATGTCGCCCAGCTCTTCGCGCGCCGCGATATGGGCCAGGGTGCCGCCGATCATGCCGGCGCCGATAAGGGCGATCTTCGCGCGAGCCATTCTAGTCTCCGAGTCAGGGAAGGATGTTGGCGCGCGGTCTAGACCTTGGCGCTACGCCGGGCAAGGGTTGGGCCAGGCTTTCTCTCGGCCAGAACCCGCCCGGGCTTGAAAGCCCGGTGTTCGTCGCGGGAATGGCCAAATCGTGGGCCAAAGCATAGCGGCGCGTGAACGCGCCGCCGGCTTCTCACCCCATATAAAACGCGTTGAGCTTGTTGCCTTCGGTATCGCGGAAATAGGCGGCGTAGAAGCCGTCCATACGCTGGCCGGGAGGGCCTTCGCAGGTTCCGCCGTTGGCAAGGGCGGTGGCGTGCACGCGGTCGACCTGTTCCTTGCTCGAGGCGGCGAGGCCCACCATCACGCCATTGCCGACGGTGGCCGCCTTGCCGTCATAGGGCTTGATCAGGCTGACCATGGGACCCGCGCCCGAGCCCCAGGCGATGAAACCGTCGCCCATTTCCATCGTCCGCGTTCCGCCGAATTCCTTGGCGATCGCATCGTAGAAGGGCGCGGCCTTTTGCAGGTTGTTGGTGCCCAGGGTGACGTAGCCAATCATGATTTCCTCCGGTGATTGAACATTTGGCGCCAGCTTTGACTCATTACGGGGTGCAGGCCAATCCGGATTTGTCGGCGCGGTTGCGCAAGGCTAGAAGCCTCGCGCGACAGTTTTTCAGGGCGGCACATGACCAAGACAAATCCGGGCAACTATTTCGAGGATTTCCGGCTCGGCCAGATCATCCGCCACGCAACGCCCCGCACGATTACCGAGGGCGATGTCGCCCTCTATGTCGCCTTCACCGGATCGCGGTTCGCCGTCACCTCATCGGACGAGATGGCGCGCGCCGCCGGCCTGCCGAAAAGCCCGGTCGATCCGATGCTGGTCTTCCACATGGTGTTCGGCAAGTCGGTGCCGGACATCTCCCTGAACGCCGTGGCCAACCTGGGCTACGCCGATGGCCGGTTCCTGGCGCCCGTCTATCCTGGCGATACGATCACCTCGACCTCTGAGGTCATCGGCCTGAAGGAAAACTCCAACAAGAAGACCGGCGTTGTCTATGTGCGCACGGTCGGCGCCAACCAGCGCGGCGACATCGTGCTGACCTATGTGCGCTGGGTGATGGTGCGCAAGAACGATGAGGCGGCTGTCATCGCGTCCGAAACCGTTCCCGGTCTTTCCGGCGCGGTGGCGGCCAAGGACCTGGTCCTGCCGGCGGGTCTCGATTTCACGTCCTACGACTTCACGCTTGGCGGCTCGGCCCACGCTTTCGAGGACTATGCGGTGGGCGAAAAGATCGACCATATCGACGGCATGGCTGTCGAAGAGGCTGAACACGCCATGGCCACGCGGCTCTATCAGAACACCGCCAAGGTCCACTTCAACGCCTTCGAACGCGCCAGGGACCCCTCCGGGCGGCGGCTGGTGTATGGCGGGGTGGTGATCTCGACGGCCCGGGCCCTGGCCTTCAACGGCCTGGAGAATGCCGGGCTGATGCTGGGGATAAATGGGGGCCGGCACGTGAACCCCTATTTCGCCGGCGGAACGATCTTCGCCTGGTCGGAAGTGCTGGACAAAGCCGATCTCGGCAACGTCGGCGCGCTTCGCCTTCGTCTGGTCGCAACAAAGGATCGGCCTTGCGCCGACTTCCCGGACAAGGACGCCGAAGGCAAGTATCCGCCCGAGGTGATTCTGGATTTCGACTACTGGGCCGCTGTTCCGAAACGCCGATGAGCGAGCCCTTCCGCCTGCCGCCCGACATCGAGGCCGTCAGCACGCCCCTGGACGGGCTGGAGCTTTGTGAAGCGCGGCTGATGAACGACGCCCGCTTCATCTGGGTGGTGCTGGTCCCGCGCCGGGCGGGGGCTGTCGAGATCGATGATCTGGATCTGGCCGAGCGTATCCTTCTGCTCGAGGAAAGCGTCGAGACCGGCCGCCGGGTGCGCAGGATCGGCGAGGCGCTGGGCCGTCCGGTAGAGAAGCTCAACATCGCCGCCCTGGGCAATGTGACCCGCGCCTTGCATGTGCACGTCATCGGGCGAAGGTCCGACGATGCAGCCTGGCCGCGGCCGGTATGGGGCGTGGGCGAGGCAAGCTCCTGGGATGCGACGTCCCTGTCCCTTGTCCAACACCGCTGGAAGGGCTAGCGGCGGAGGGCCGGAGTCGACTTGGATTTAGCTTTTGATTTCGACTTCGATTTCGACTTTGAGCGGGATTTCGCCTTGGGCGCTGGCGGCGGCGTATAGGGCGGGGCCTCGGCCGCCGCCGTTTCCAGGCTGTCGTCGCGCAGCATCAGCACGGCCGAATTGATGCCGGCTGTCCGGATCTGCCCGCTCCACGAGCCCGATCCGCCTGAGCGCAAACGCAGCTGATGCTCAAAGCCGGCCTGTTTGAACGCGAGCACGGTCTCGCCGCCTGCCTGCGAGACATCATCGACAAAGCCGGTCGCATCAGGCCCGTTGACGCGCGGATCGCGCCAGACGCCTTCCACCTTGCCTGGCCCGTCGCCCGGATCGGTGATCTGGAAGGCATAAAGCACTGAACCGTCTGGTGATTTTACAAGCCAGCGCCCGTCGAGCGGGCCCTGCCTGGCCTGGGCGTTCTGGAAGGCGCCCAGCACCTTGTTGTCATAGTCGCGGTCGGCGGCGGTGAGCGGATCGGTTTCGACTACGGGGTCGTTGACGTGGGTCGCTCCGGCCGGAGCGACCTGCTGACGGAGCAGGTCTTCCAGAGACCGTGGCGGGTTCTGGGCTTCGGCGCCCGCAGCGAGCAGGGCCGTCAAGAGCATGACAATCAAAACGGTCGCGAGTCGCACAAGGTCTTGATTACGCCGGATTGAGTCCGGTTCAAGACGCCCAGGGCTTTTTTAGCGGCTCAGCTTGGGACAACTCAGCCGGAAAAAAGCCCGTCTTTCTAACATCGTGTGCGCGCCGGGCGGGTTAGCCGGTAGCCACCTAACCCTGGCGCGCTCACCCGGCTGAGGTAATCGCTTCGTGAACGGCGACCAGGCGTTCGGCCTGCGCCAGATGCAGCCGCTCGGCCATGCGGCCCTCGACACGGATCGCGCCTTTGTTCGCATTGTCCGGCTGGGCGAAGGCCTGGATGACCGCCCGGGCGAAGGTGATATCGGCGTCCGACGGCGAGAAGACGCGGTTGCAGATTTCGACCTGACGCGGGTGAATCAGGGTCTTGCCATCAAAGCCGAAGTCGACGCCCTGCTCGCAGATCGCCTCGAAGCCGGTGTCATTGTCGATGTCGTTGTAGACCCCGTCGAGGATAACCAGTCCGTAGGCGCGGGCGGCCGCGACCGAGAGGCCAAGCGCGGCGTGGAAGGGCTCGCGCCCCGGCGTCTGGCGGGCGCGCATCTCCTTGGCGATGTCGTTGGTGCCCATGACCCAGACCGACAGTCGGCTGAAGGCTCCCGCCGCGGCGATCTCGTCCAGGCGGAACAGCGAGCGGCCGGTCTCGATCATGGCCCAGAGGCGCGTTTTGGCTGGGGCGGAAGCGATCTCGGCGTCATAGCGGGCGACATCGGCGGCATCGTTGACCTTGGGAACCAGGATGCCGTCAGGGCCGGCTTTGGCGGCGGCGGCGAGATCGTCGCCGCCCCAGGGGGTGTCGAGGCCATTGACCCGGATAATGACTTCGCGCGCGCCGAAGCCGCCGGCTGCGACCGCCTCGATCGCCTGGGCCCGGGCCATATCCTTGGCTTCCGGCGCAACCGCGTCTTCCAGGTCGAGGATGACCGCATCGCAGGGCAGACTGCGGGCCTTTTCGATAGCCTTGGCGTTGGACGCGGGCATGTAAAGGACGCTGCGGCGCGGACGATTGGCGGACATGGCTGTGAAGTCTCCGAAAGTTAAGTCTAGTCAGGACGCTTGGCGGTCAGCGCGCCATAGAGATCGGGGCGGCGGTCCCTGAAAAAGCCCCAGGCCGCCCGGTGCGTGGTCAGGAAATCGAGGTCAACGCTCGCGGCGCAGACACCTTCCTCGTCGCGGCTCATATCGCAAAGAAGGTCGCCGCGATGGTCGGCGATAAAGCTGGAGCCATAGAACCGCTGGCCGCCGCCAGGGTAGCCATCCCAGGGCTCAAACCCGGTGCGGTTGGCGCCCACCACCGGGATCACGTTCGAAACCGCATGGCCCTGCATGGCCCGGCGCCAGGGCGCGGCCGTATCGAGGGTGGGATCGTGGGGCTCAGAGCCGATGGCGGTGGGATAGAGCAAGACTTCGGCGCCCATAAGGGTCATGGCGCGAGCGGCTTCGGGGTACCACTGGTCCCAACAGATCCCGACGCCGAGACGGCCGAATTTGGTGTCCCAGACCCGAAAGCCGGTGTCGCCGGGGCGGAAATAGTACTTTTCCTGATAGCCGGGCCCGTCGGGGATATGGCTCTTGCGATAGACTCCCAGAGCCTCGCCGCCGGCGTCTATCATCACCAGGCTGTTGAAATAGTGCGGGCCCTCGCGCTCGAAGATCGAGGTCGGGATGACGACGTTCAGCTCGCGCGCCAACTCGCTCATGGCCACGGTGCACGGGTGGGTGCGCCAGGGATGGGCTTCCTTGAACCAGCGCTCTTCCTGGGCGACGCAAAAGTAGGGACCCTGGAAAAGTTCAGGCGGCAGAATGACTTGCGCGCCATCGGCTGCGGCAGCGCGCACAAGGTCGGAGACCCTGGCGATATTGGCCGCGAGGTCGGATCCGAAGGCGGCCTGCACCGCGGCGAGCTTCAGCCGTCTGGTCACGTCACGCCGGCTCCTGCTGGGTGATGCAATGGAACGATCCGCCGCCGGTCAGGATGGCGGAGGACGGCAGTCTTATCATTTCTCGCCCTGGAAACAGAGGCCGCAGGGCCCCCAGTGCGAGGGGGGCAGAGGGCGTCCCGTAGTCCGGCATGATCACCGCACCGTTGGCGATGATGAAATTCATGTGGCTGGCCGGAATGGCCTTGCCGTCTTCATCCTCGATCAGACCGGGGGACGGAATGCGAATGACCTTCAGTGGTCGGCCGTCGGCATCGCTCATGCCGCTGAGCGCCAAGGCCGCCGCGTCGTAAGCGGCGGCGTTCACATCGCCTTGGCCATAGGCGACGGGGCAGACCACAACGCCAGGCGAGACGAAGCGGGCGAGATTGTCCACGTGGCCGTCGGTGTGGTCGTTCGCGAGTCCGTCGCCAAGCCAAAGCACCTTGCGCGCCCCGAGCGCCGAGGCGAGCAGCTGTTCGGCCGCCGCGGCCGTCCAGCTGGCGTTCCGGTTGGGATTGAGCAGGCACTGGCGCGTGGTCACCACCGTCCCCGCGCCATCATGATCCAGGGCTCCGCCCTCAAGAACATAGTCCCACACGGTCAGAGGTTTACCGGCGTTATCGGCCAGCTGCGCGGCGACCGCTTCGTCGCCGGCGAGCACGTACTTGCCGCCCCAGCCGTTGAACTGGAAGCCGACAGCACGGTCGCCGAAGAAGATCGGTCCTGTGTCGCGCAACCAGATGTCGCCGAGTTTTCCCGGCACGATTTCGACGCCAGGGGTTTGTCTGAGCGCGGCCTGCGCCGCCGCCGCGGCTTCAGCGCCGCTGACCAGCAAGCGGACTTGCTCCCGGCCAGGACCGGCGAGCGCCCGGGCCAGCCCGGCGACCTCGGCGCGAGCCGGTTCCAGGTCGTCCAGCCACAGCGACCCATCGCTCGGGAAACCGAGCCAAAGGGCGCGATGGGGGGCCCATTCGGCGGGAACGGTCGAGGTCATGGGCGGGCTCGTTACATCAGTGCGGCCGCGCTCGCCACCACTTGCCGCAAAAGAAAAGCCCGGCCTTTTGGGCCGGGCTCTCCAGGTCTTGCCTAAGGTATCGGTCTAGAAGGCGACCGAGACCGTTGAACGGCGGTTCAGAGGCTCTTTCACACCGTCGCCGGTGGGAACAGCCAGCTGGCTCTCGCCCTTGAAGTCCGTCTGGACTTTGGACTGAGCGACGCCGTTGCTGACCAGGCCGTCAGCCACCGCTTTGGCGCGGTTCTGGGACAGGGTCAGGTTGTACTTGTCGCTACCCGAGCTGTCGGTGTGTCCGACAACCACGACCCGGGTCGCACCCGCACCGGTCTTCGCATAGTCCGAAGCCTGCTTGATCACGTTTTGCGCGTCAGTCGTCAGCACAAACTGATCGAACGGGAAGTAAACAATGAACTCACGCGTGACCGGCGGCGGCGGCGGCGCGGGACGCGGCGCAGGCGGCGGCGGGGGAGGCGGAGGCGGAGGCGGAGGCGGCGCAGGACGCGGCGGCGGCGGCGGCGGCGGCGGCGGCGGCGGCGGCGGCGGCGGAGGAGGCGGGGGAGGCGGCGGCGGCGGCGGCGGCGGCGAGGCGAACGCATACCTCAGACCCAGGGTGAGGGTCTGATCGTTGCGGCTGCCAAGATAACCGGCCGGGCCACGGTTGGTTGAGCCTTGCTGGCCGTTCGACGACGGGTTCGGGATCGGGGTGCGAGTGCCGCCCCCGAGGCCGTCCGGCGTATAGACATAGGCCGGGGCCAGAACCTGAGCGCGGCTCAGCTGCGTGTAGCGGTAGGTCAGATCGGCCGTCAGACGGTCGTTGATCTCAACAGCCACACCACCAATCAGCTGATAGGTCAGCAGGATGTCTTTGTCGTCGATGCCGACGCCGCGGATGTTCGGGCCGAACTGCATGCGCGGTGAGGCGCAAGAGGTCGTCGACACACCCAGGCCGCAGAATTGTCCGCCAGCGACGAGGGCGGCCGGCGGGGTCAGGACGGCGGCGTGGTAGCTGCCTTCGGCTTCGATCGAAACCCAGGAGAGGCCGAAGCCGCCACCGACGAACGGATCGATGCGCGATTCCGGCGCGAAATCGTAGAGGAAGTTGCCGACGAGGGAGAACTGGCTCCAGTCGCCGTGCACATTGTCCGTCGTGCGGCGGTCATAGACCTGACCTGCGGCGATGTCGGGACCGCAGATAGTGCCCGTGGGCGCGCTCGCCGAGGTGGCGATGCCCGGGCAGGCCAGCAGAGAGGCTGCAACGAACGCGGCCTGGGTGGAGGCGACAGTCGACACGGTCGGGATGAACCGGGGCGACAGGACGGCGGCGTTGAAGGAGTTGGCGGCCCCGCCGGTCATCGAGCGCAGCTCGTTGTAGCGATGGCCGAACTCGAGTTCGACACGCCAGTGCGGCGCGGCGCGATAGCCGAGACGGGCAAAGCCCACCCAGTCTTCGTCATAGTTGAAGTGGTAAACGTCGCGGGGCGAGGCCGACTGCGGGACGACCGTACAATTATACAGCGCCTGCGTCGAGTTGAGGAGGAAACCGTTCTGGAACGGACCGCTGTTGAAGTTCAGGCCGTTGACCGTATCGGTCGAGGCGCGCGAACCGGTCGCGCTGCCGCCCCAAACCTGGTTGTTACAGTTGGCGATGCCGCCGTTCAGGTTGGTGTCCGGCGCAACGATCTGCGAGACGGAGTTGCCCCGGTCGTTGGTTCCGGCGAGGTTCGAGTTCTTGGACTTCCACGGACCCGGATCGTCGATGCCGAGATCGAAGGCCGCGTACCAGCCATCGGCCGCGTGAGCAGCGGAAGCGGAAATGAACGCCGCAGCCGCGGCCCCCGCCATGAGTTTGAATTTCATATCAAGAGCCCTCTCTTGCCCTCTACACGACCAGGTCGGCCGAGCAGTGTTATATCAACACTGGAATATCCCGAAAGTGTCAGCTACGCCACACTTTGACTTTTTTCCAGCCACAGACCTGATCAAGCTAACGAAAGACAGGTCAGGCTTCAACCGGAATTCCACGGAACATCGCCACCGTGGCAAATTTGCCGAAAACCCCCGAATTTCACCGTTTCCGCTGCGCTTCGACCGCCTCTAACGCAATAGCGCTGATCTCTGTTCCCGGCAGGGCGCACAATTCTCGCCTGCAACAAAACGGCCTTCTGGCCGCGCGTGCAAATCCGGCTAATGAACCTTCATGAACGAACCATCGGCCGAGCGCGAAACCAGTGGCGAACCCGTCGCCCTCTTTCGCGACGCCCAACTGGCGCCCTATCCAAGGGCATGACCGAACCGATCACCCTGCAGTGGTTGAGCCGCGGAGACTTCGTCAGCCGCACGCCCCATGCGCGCCTGCTGGGGATGGAGATGGTCTCGTTCGAGGCCAACCGTGGCGTCATCCGGCTGCCCTGGCGCGAGGATCTGGAGGGCGACACCGATACGCGGGTGCTTTCCGGCGGCGCGGTGACCGCCCTGCTTGATCACGCCTGCGGCCTGGCGGTGACCGCCTCGATGATCAAGCCGTCATCCTGCGCCACGCTGGATCTGCGCATTGACTATCAACGGCCCGCCGAACCCGGAAAGGCCGTTACCGCCGAGGCCCATTGTTACAGGATGACCCGCCAGATCGCCTTTGTGCGCGCCAGCGCCTGGGATGAGAGTCCCGACCATCCGCTGGCTACCGCCCAGGCGACCTTCGTGCTGACGGCGTTGAAGGTCCGGGATCCATGAGCGAGCAATTGGACGCGGCGCTGAAAGCCATGCCTTATACGGCGCTGCTGGGCATGAGCGGCGAGCTCGCGGGCGATGAGCTGATCACCCGCATGCCGTTCCGCGAGGACCTGGTGGGCAACACCTGGCTGCCGGCCATTCATGGCGGGGCCATCGGCGCCTTTCTCGAGTTGACCGCCCTGCTCAGCCTGCGCCTGCGCATTGAAGCCCGCCGCGCGCCCCTGACCATCGGCGTGACGGTAGAGTACCTGCGTCCCGGCCGGCCGAAGGAAACCTTTGCCCAGGCAAGGTTCAAACGCATGGGCCGCACGATCGCCAATCTGCATGTCGAGGCCTGGCAGGACGAGTCGCGCACGCCGATCGCGCTGCTGCAGGGCCGCTTCCTGATCGGCGACACCCCCGACTAAGATTGACCGGCGACGCCGGGGCCGGTACCGCCACCCCCCATGTTTGAAGGACTTTCCCCCCTCGCCCGCGAAGCCCGCGCCTGGCCGTTCGAGCAGGCGCGCCTGTTGCTGGCGCGCATTCTGAAGCTGAGGCTTTCGGATGCGGAGCGCGATCTGGCGCTGACCCTGATCGATTCAGGCAAGGCCGACGAAGCGGTGGAGACCTTTGAGGGTCTGTCGCGGCCGGTGGTTTTCCAGTGCGGTTACGGCGCCTCGGGCCTGCCGCACATGGGCACCTTTGGCGAGGTGGCCCGTCCGACCATGGTCCGCAACGCCTTCCGCGCCCTGACCGACGACGCGATTCCCACGCGCCTGATCGTCTTTTCGGACGACATGGACGGATTGCGGAAAATCCCGACCAACGTGCCCAACCGGCACATTCTGGAAGAGGATCATGACAAGCCCGTCACGTCGGTGCGCGATCCGTTCGGCGAGTATCCGAGCTTTGGTGACCACAACAACGCCCGGCTGCGGGCGTTCCTTGACGGCTTTGGCTTTGATTACGAGTTCATGTCCTCAACCGATTGCTACCGGTCGGGCCGCTTTGACAAGGTATTGCTGCTGGCGCTGGAACGCTTCGACGCCATCCAGAAGGTGATGCTGCCCTCGCTGGGCCCCGAGCGCCGCGCGACCTATTCGCCGTTCCTGCCGGTAAGCCCGACCACCGGGCGCGTCCTGCAGGCGCCGACGCTGGAACGCAATCTGGATCGCGGGACCATCATCTTCCCGGACGAGGACGGGACGCCAACCGAGGTTCCGGTCACCGGCGGAGCGGTCAAGATGCAGTGGCGACCCGACTGGGCGACCCGCTGGACCGCGCTCGACGTCGACTACGAAATGTCGGGCAAGGACCTGATCGATTCGGTCCACCTGTCGAACCAGGTCTGCAAGGTGCTGGGCGGGACCCCGCCCGAGGCCTTCCACTACGAACTCTTCATGGACGAGAACAACCAGAAGATTTCCAAGTCCAAGGGCAACGGCCTGACCATGGAAGAGTGGCTGCGTTACGGCGCGCCAGAGAGTCTGGCCTATTACATGTTCACCTCGCCCAAGTCGGCCAAGAAGCTCTATTTCGACGTCATCCCCAAGGCGACGGACGAATATCTGCAGCACCTGGACGCCTTTGCCGGACAGGAACCGCCCAAACAGCTCGACAATCCCGCCTGGCATGTCCACGGCGGCCGCCCGCCCCAATACGGGTCACCGGTGTCGTTTTCGCTGATGCTGAACCTGGTTTCGGCGGCCAACGCCTCCGACAAGGCGATCCTTTGGGGATTCCTGCAGAACTACCTGCCCGGCGCCACGCCGGAAAATCAGCCCCTGCTCGATCGGCTGGCGGACTACGCCATCCATTATTACGATGACTTCGTGAAGCCGGCCAAGGCGTTCCGCGCGCCCGGCGACCATGAGCGGGCGGCCATGCTCGACCTGCTGGCGCGTCTGAAAGCGCTGCCGGCCGACTGCCGCGACGGCGAGGTCATCCAGAACGAGGTCTATGCGGCGGGCAAGGATGCGGGCTTTGAACCCTTACGCGCATGGTTCACCGCCCTGTATGAAGTGCTGCTGGGCCAGACCACTGGACCGCGTTTCGGCTCGTTCGTCGCTATCTTCGGTCTTTCCCGCACCATCGGCCTGATCGAAGAAAAGGTCGCCTCCCGATGAACGGGGGATAACTTTTTCGCTCCTCATGCGTTCAGCAAGTTGCACGTAAGGGTTCGGTCCATCGAACCAGAGGAGAGACTTCCATGCACAAGTTCATATCTACGGCCGCCATAGGACTGATGATGTCCGCCGCCGCCCTGTCCGCCGCGCCCGCTTTCGCCGATCAGACCGGCGCTGGACCCGGCTCGATCATCAACTGTGATGCTTCCGGCAACCGCCAGGCCAATGGGGCTATTATCGGCGCCATCGGCGGCGCCATCGTCGGCAACAACGTCTCGCACGGCAAGAACGCGCCGCTGGTCGGCGCGGTGGCCGGCGCGGCCGCCGGCTCCTACATCGGCTGCCAGCAGCAGCGTGAGCGCGCCGCTGCCCGCGGCACCGGCACCTTTGCGGTGCGCAGCAACGTCAATGTCCGCGCCGCGCCTTCGACCAGCTCGCAACGGATCAACACGCTGTCGGCCGGCACGCGCGTGCAGGTGATGGCCTATTCGGGCAACTGGGCCCGGGTGCGCTATGCGGGCGGCCAGGTGGGATATGTGAGCGCGAGCTATCTGACGCCTACCCGTTAGTTCCATTTTTTAGACGTTTCTGGGAGGGCGGAGATCGGAAGATTTCCGCCCTTTCGCTTGGCCGTTCCAGTTGACGTTGACGTTAAGGGAATGTAGCTTCGGCGTTCTCAATGACCGCCGACCGGACCTTTACGATCAGGCAGCTGTGCCGCGAGTTCGCGGTGACGCCGCGCGCCCTGCGATTTTATGAAGACAAGGGGCTGTTGAGCCCCTCGCGCAACGGCATGAACCGGGTCTATTCGCCCCGGGACCGGGCGCGGCTCCTGTTGATCCTGCGGGGCAAAAGGGTCGGATTCAGCCTCTCCGAAATCCGCGAAATGCTCGACCTCTACGACGAGGACGACGTTCACGTCACCCAGATGGCCACCTCGATCACCCGGTTCCGCAAACGCATCGTCGCGCTCGAGGCGCAGCGCGAAGAGATCGGCCTGGCGATCGAGGGCCTGCGCACCACCTGCTCGACGGTCGAGGCGCGGCTGGGCGAGTTGAGGCCCGACCTTCTGAAGAGCGCTATCGAAGCTGCCGACATTCCCTCCCCCGGAGACCGAAAAGATGCCCTATCAGGCCCCAACCGCTGATCAGCTGTTCGTCCTAAAGGACGTGCTCGGCCTGGAGACCTACGCCAACCTGCCGAAGTTCGCCGACGCGCCGATGGATCTGATCGAGCAGATCGTCGAGGAGGGCGCCAAGTTCTGTGAAAACGTGCTCGCCCCGCTCAACAAGGTCGGCGACACGCAAGGCTGCAAGTGGCTGCCCGACAACACCGTCACCACGCCCGACGGCTTCAAGGAGGCCTACAAACAGCTGGTCGAGACGGGCTTTCCGGCGCTGGCCGCCGACCCGGCCCACGGCGGCCAGGGCCTGCCCGGCGTGATCAACGTCGCCTTTTCCGAAGCCTCGTCCTCGTCGAACATGGCCTTTTCCATGTTCCCCGGCCTGACCAGCGGCAACTACGCGGCCATCGCCTCACGCGGCAGCGACGAGCAGAAGGCCACCTATTGCGCCAAACTGGCGAGCGGCGAATGGTCGGGCACCATGAACCTGACCGAGCCGCATTGCGGCACGGACCTGGGCCTGCTGCGCACCAAGGCCGTCCCGCGCGGCGATGGGACGTATCGCATCTCGGGCCAGAAGATCTGGATTTCCGCTGGCGAGCACGATGTTTCCGAAAACATCATCCACCTGGTCCTTGCCCGCATCGAAGGCGCGCCTCCCGGCGTCAAGGGCATCAGCCTCTTCATCGTGCCGAAATACATTCCCAATGCCGACGGCTCGCCGGGCGCGCGCAATGAGGGGGTCAAATGCGCCGGCCTCGAGCACAAGATGGGCATCCACGGCAATCCGACCTGCGTGATGGCCTATGACGACGCCATCGGCTACCTGATCGGCGAGGAAAACGGCGGCCTGTCGATCATGTTCATCATGATGAACGAGGCGCGCCTGTGGGTCGGCCTGCAGGGCCTCAGCCAGGCAGAAGCCGCATATCAGGCTGCGGTGACCTTCGCCAAGGAGCGCCTGCAAGGCCGCTCGCTCACCGGTCCGAAAAATCCCGACGGCCCGGCCGATCCGATCATTGTCCACCCGGACGTTCGCCGCATGCTGATGGAATCGAAGGCCACCATCGAGGGCATGCGGGCCCTGCTTTATTGGACGATCCTGCAAGAGGACCTGGCCCACGTTCACCCCGACGAGCAGGCGCGCCAGAAGGCGGGCGACCTGGTTGGCCTGATGACCCCGATCTGCAAGGCCTATCTGACCGACAAGGGCTTTGAGATCGCCTCGCTGGCCATGCAGGTGCACGGCGGTTCGGGCTTTACCGAGCACTTCCCGGCCAGCCAGTACCTCCGCGATTCGCGTATCACCATGATCTATGAGGGCACCAACGGTATCCAGGCGCTTGACCTGGTCGGCCGCAAGCTGCCGGCCAAAGGCGGCCGGGCGGCCATGGCCCTGCTGGCCGAGCTCAACGCCGTCGCGGCGGACGCCGGCGAAGATCCGGCGGTGGCTCCTTACGTGGATGCGCTCAATACCGCCCGCGAGCGACTGCAGGACGCTACCGGCTGGCTGATGCAGAACGCCATGGCCAACCCGGATAACGCCGGCGCGGCCAGCACCGACTTTCTGCGGCTGGTGACGCTCGCCGGTCTTTGCATGGTCTGGACCAAGGCGGCCAAGATCGCGGCCGCCCGGGTCGCGGCGGGCGATTCCAATCCCTTCTACGCCAACAAGCTGGCGACGGGCCGCTTCTTCCTTGAGCGCATCGCCCCGGAAGGCGCGCTGCACCTGACACGGATGAAGACCGGCGCCGCCGCCATGATGGCCCTGCCCGCCGAAGCGTTCTGATGGGCCTCTACCACGCCACGGTGCGCTGGCGCCGTGAAGGCGATTTTCTGGCCGGCCAGTACTCGCGGGTGCACGATATCGACTTTGACGGCCTGACGGTGAAGGGCTCAGCCTCGCTGCACAATGTGCCCGCGCCCCTGGCGATCGAGGAGGCCGCCGATCCGGAGGAGCTGCTTGTCGCCTCAATCTCCACCTGCCACATGCTGTGGTTTCTGGACCTCGCCCACCGGGCCGGCATCGTCATCGAGGCCTATGAGGACGCCGCCGAGGGCGTGCTGGCCAAGAACGGTGAGGGCAAGATCGCCATGACGAAGGTTACACTTCGGCCGAAGGTGGCGTCGGCGGCGTCCGCCGAGATGCTGGAAAAGGTCCACCATGACGCCCACGAGCGGTGTTTCATCGCCAATTCGGTGAAGAGCGAGGTGGTGGTGGAGGCGCGGGAGTGAAGACCTTGCCCCGCCTCGCTTCAACCTGCGGCGGAATCTTCCTTTTCGTAATTCTGATCACGTTTGTTGATCGAACCCAACATGGACGCGGCCTTTCTTGGGGAGACTTGCTGCTCGCGATCCTGTCCGCGCCATTTTTTACGGTCTGGATCGAGGCCGTCGGCTTCATTCGGAATTGGATCTACTTGCGGCGCAATCCCTCATCTCCACCGCATAACGGGTGATGAGTCAGACCATTTTCCGGTAGGGATGGGCTACACCTGACCCGACTCGGGAATCTAAAACCCCAAAAAATGGACCGGGTTCCTATTTCTCTTGCGGTCGCCGTCCCACCGCCGGCACCCGCATCGCCACCACCGCGCCGCTCGCTCGGCTGATGCCGTAGAGCACCCGCTTCTTGCCCCGGTCCCAGGCGATGGCCTGGCCGTCGACGGCGATTGGGATCGTGGCGAGGTGGGTGAGTTCACCGCCGGCGGCGGGTACTCGCAGGGCATAGAGTTCGGGGCGGTCGTGGCCCGAGACGTAGAGCAGGCCGTCGCCGCCGAAGCCGCCGCCAGAGGTGCTGTAAGGTTTGAACCGCTCCAGCACCGAGGCCGGGAAGCCCCAACTCGCCTTGGGCCGCCAGGCGTTGTCATACTGCACCATCGCCGTGAAGGTGTGGTCGCGGCCGGGCTCGCCGCCTTTGGCGTCATAGTTGGCGAACCCCACCCACCAGGACCCTGCCCGACGGTCGATCCAGGTGACAGAGCCCGGCGCGCCTTCCAGCGGGATAGAGCGGATCAGCGTCATTGTCTTCGGATTGAACACCTCGACAGTGCTGCGCATCGGCACGGCCGGATAGTTGGAACTGGCGCAGACCAGGTCGGCGGCGATGACCGCGCAGGAATTGATGTGCGGATGGCGGGCCGGATCGCCCGACCACTGGCCGGTCTGGATGCCGGTGCGTTTGTCGAACTTGACGATCTTCGAGTTGGAAACCGCATAAATCGACCGCGTGTCCACCGCGACGCCTTGCGAGGCGTGGGTGTCTTGATAGGTGCGCAAAACTGCCGCCGCAGGCACAGCCGGCGCTGCGGCCAATCCGATGGCGGTTTGCAGGGACAGGATGATTGGCGTGATGAACATCAGGGGCCGGCTAGTGGCTGTGACTCTGGACGCACCCTAGACCCGTCCTCGCGTCTGGCTTGTGACAAGCGGTGGAACTCATTTTTAGTCGCGCTATCGCTCGCCTTCGGCTCGTTACTTGAGCGCTAGCCCATCGGGTACATGATCTCCTTCGAGACCTTGTCGATTTCCTTCAGGACGTCCGCCCCCAGCACCACGTCGGCGGCGGCGAGGATTTCTTCCACCTGGTCGATGTGGGTGGCGCCGACGATGGTGGACGCGACGAAGTCGTGCTGTTTGCTCCAGGCTGTGGCCAGCGTGATCAGCGACATGCCGGCCTCGGCCGCGATGGCCTGATAGCGCTGCGTGGCGGCCAGAGATTTTTCGTTCACATAGCGGCGGGCCATAATCTCCTGGCGCCCGCCCATGTTCAGATAGTTGGAGAACCGCGCGCCCTCAGGCCGGGCGCCGTCGTTGTACTTGCCGGAGAGCACGCCGCCGCCGAGCGGCGAATAGGGGATCGAGGAGACGCCTTCCTGCAGGCAGACCTGTTTCAGCTCGTCCTCGAAGCGGCGGTTGTTGAGGCTGTGGTTGTTCTGGATGGTCTGATAGCGGGCGACGCCCAGTTTTTCGGAGACCGCGATCGATTTGGTCAGTCCCCAGGCGGTTTCGTTGGAACAGCCGATGATCCTCACCTTGCCCTCGCGGACCAGGTCATCGAGGGTCTCCAGCGTCTCGTAATAGGCCGTGCCGTGGTCGGGCCAGTGGGTCTGGTAGAGGTCGACATAGTCGGTTCCGAGGCGCTTGAGACTGGCTTCCAGGGCGCGGGTGATGTTGTGGCGGTCGAGCGCGGTCATCTCGGCGCGCTGTGAGCCCTTGATCCAGCCGTGGCTGGGGCCGCAGACCTTGGTGGCGAGGATGATCGCGTCGCGGTTCTTGGTCTTCATCCAGCGGCCGAAGATCTCTTCGGTGCGGCCGGCCCATTCGAGCTTGGGGGGCACGGGGTAGTTCTCGGCGGTGTCGTAGAAATTGATCCCCGCCTCGAAACATTTGTCGAGGATGGCGAAGCTCATCTTCTCGTCGGCCTGGGCGCCGAAGGTCATGGTGCCCATGCAGATGTCGGACACGGTGATGGCGCTCTTGCCGAGGCGTTTGGATTTCATGGGTGTTCCCGTTTCGATTGGCAGGTCCAGGCCGGAGCCTGGCGGTTTTGGACAGATAGCCTGCCTGAGGTTCCCCCGAAAGCCGATCTGCAAGGATCGACTCAAAACACTCGCGAGCTGGGTCAAGAAAAGGGTTCACACGACGATCACGACGGATGCCCAACGAACACGACGAGACCGGGCGCGCACGAAATGCGCTGTGATCGTCGTGCATCCGTCGTGATCGCCGTGTGAAATTCTATTTTGCGCGCAGGGGCGCGCCAAGGCCGCTGCGGGTTCGCTACAGCGCCGTCAGGATGTTGTAGGGGTAGCTGTCCATGATCCGCTCACCGAAATAGTCGGTCAGGCTGGGGGCTTCATGGAAGGCGCGGTGGACCGCGGCGGGCACGCCGACGAAGACGTATTCATCACCATTTTCGAAGCGAATGGACAGCTTGGTGTGCGGCTCGTCGTAACCGATTTCCGTGATGGGATGATCGCTGGCCATAGGCGCGCCTCCACCGAATCCTATGCATCAACACCGCAAGAGCGCAGGCCGTTCCCTATTGCCGCGCTCTGGCGCAGGATGCGCGCTCAACATCAGGGGGAATCACCACGCCATGCAAGATCACAATCTCGTCGCACTGGTCACGTTTGGGGCACTGCTGGTCTTCACGGCCTCGGGCATCGGCGTCGGCCGGGCCCGTTACAAATATGGCGTCCAGGCGCCGGCGGTGACCGGCCACGACATCTTCGAGCGCCATATCCGGGCGCAGATGAACACGCTGGAGCAGCTGGTGGTGTTCCTGCCGGCGCTCTGGCTCTACGCCATCTACTGGGGCGACCTGGTCGCCGCGGTGCTGGGGGTTTTGTGGCTGATCGCCCGGAGCATCTACATCATCGCCTATGTGCGCGAGCCGTCCAAACGGGGCCTGGCGTTCGCCGCCGGCTCGCTCGTCAACCTGGTCCTCCTGGTCGGAGCCGCGGCCGGGGCGATCCGGGCGCTGGTTAGCGCTGGGGCGGCCTAGCAACAAAGGCGCGCGTTCAGGCGTTCTGGATTTAATGGCGGGGGCCACCATCTGAGGATCTGAAGGAGGATCTCATGCAGCGGCTGACGTTCAAGACCTTAGGGGTCGCGCTGACGGGCGCGGCGCTCCTGCTGGCCTCGGCCTGCGAGACGGCGACGCCTTATCAGGCCCTGGCGGCGAAGAACGCGGCCTCGGGCGGCTATTCCGATCAGAAGATCAGCAGCGACCGCTACCGCGTTACCTTCCAGGGCAATTCCCTCACCCAGCGCGATACCGTTGAGCGCTATCTGCTCTATCGCGCCGCCGAGCTGACCACCCAGGCCGGCTATGACTGGTTCGAGATGGTCGACCGCGACACCGACCGCCAGACCCGGCGGATCGATGTGCCGACGCTCGACACCTACTGGGGCTGGCGGCCGACCTGGGCCTATCTGGGCAACAACCGCTGGACGGTGATCAATACCTATGAGCCGCTCTGGTACGAGCACTATGAACGCCAGGAGATCACCCGCTATCAGGCCAGCGCCGAAATCTTCTTAGGGAGGGGCGCAAAGCCAGCGAACGATCCCAGAGCGTTTGACGCCCGTGAAGTCGTGGCCAATCTCGAACCCACGATCCAGCGTCCGGAGGACAGGACATAGCCCGCAAGACCGCCGCGCCACAGGTTACTCCGCAGGCCGGAGACGAGGCCCTGGTCCGCACCGGCTTTCGCCGCAAGCTGGCCCGGGTGGCCGCGCGCATCCCGTTCGCGGCCGACGCTCTGGCGCTCTATTTCGCCGCACGCGATCCGGCGACACCGCGCAAGGCCAAGGCGATGATGATCGCCGCGCTCGCCTATTTTGTCATGCCGGTCGACGCCATTCCCGACGTCTTTGCCGGCATCGGCTTCACCGACGATGCGGCGGTGATCGCCGGCATGATCGCCCTCTTGGGCGCTTCGATCCGCAAGGAACACCGGCAGATGGCCAAGGCGATGGTGACGCACTTTCGGGGCAACTAGCGCGCCCCGCGCCTGCGGAGCGGTTGTGAGGGTCGGCAGGTTCACACGACGATCACGACGGATGCACAACGATCACTACGACGGCCGTGGCTCACATGACCTTGCGCTTGATGCCTTGCTTCAGCATCGCGACATTGAAATTGATGAGATAGCCAAGCTTTCGACGTGACAGCCGAAGGTAGGTCAAGAGCTGGGCCTCGTGCACGGGCAGGAGTTGTTCGACAGCCTTGATTTCGACGGGAACGAGATCGTCCACCATCAGATCCAGGCGAAAGCCAATGCCGACGCGAGCGCCCTCAAATATGGCCGGCAGCGCCAGCTGCCGGTCTACCTTGTGGTTGGTGCGCTCCAGCTCGTGCGCAAGAAAAGCTTCGTAGGCGCCCTCAAGAAGTCCCGGCCCCAAAGTTCTGTGCACCTTGAATGCCGCGTCCAAGATGGCGACACCAATGGCCTCAACAGCAGCCGGCACTTCGTTGTGATCGTTGTGCATCCGTCGTGATCGTCGTGTGAAAGACTTTTCTGCCGCTTCGCGGATTGGAGAACAAATAAAGAACATTCCGCGCGTGTCAAGCACCAGACCCGAGCCAGTTTTTCCTACTGCCCCTAGCTCAGCGGCGGCGGGGGATCTCGGCGGGCTATGAGGTGTTCTCGCCAGGTGATCACCAGGGCCGAGCCGACGACGATGGCGGCGCCTGCCAGGGTGAGCAGACCGGGCACTTCGTGGAAGATCAGGAAGCCAATGAGGGTAGCGAAGACCAGCCGGGTGTAGTCGATGGGGGCCATGGCGGCAGCGTCGCCCTCTTGCATGCCCTTGATGTAGCAGGCCTGGGTGATGGCCCCGATGACGCCCATGGCGACCAGCAGGCCAAAGTCTGGCAGCGTCGGCCAGCGCCAGACGAGCAGGGCCGGCGGCAGGATGAAGACAAAGCCCAGGGCCTGGGCCCAGACCAGCAGGGTGAAGGGCGAATGATCGCGGGTCAGGCTTTTCAGACCGGTGATGGTGGTGGCGAACATCGCCGCCGAGGCCAGCGCCGCCAGCTGCGGCAGGCCGAAGACCGTATGTCCCTGATCGGCCAGGGACTTGAGCATGAGCAGGACACCGGCGAACCCCACCAGGGCCGCGCCGATGCGGGCGGGCCCAACCTTTTCGCGTAAGGCGAAGGCGGCCAGCGGCACGATCCATAGCGAGCGGGTGAACGACAGGGCGTTGGCGTCGGCCAGCGGGAGTTTCTGGACGGCGTAGAAGCTGAGGATCATGCCGACCGAGCCTACCGCCGAGCGATAGATGACAATCCAGGGGCGCGTGGTGTGAAAGGCCCCGCGCCAGTCGCGCGCCATCCAGGGCAGGAGCACAATGACGCCTGCCGCCTGGCGGTAGAAGGCCTGCAGGGCCGGCGGATAGTCGTCTCCGAGGAACTTTATCAGGGTGGCCATGACCGTGAAGGTCAGGGCCGAGGCCAGCATCCACAGGGCTCCGCGGACGTTGGACGTGAGAGCGCGTTGCGCAAAAGTGGTTTCCGGTTTTGCGATCACAACGCGCTCTGTGTCAGGATTCAACAGCCCGACAAAGTCGGGCTTTGGCTCACGGAGCGTAGGCGCGCACGAACCGGGTCGCCACGGTGTGGGCCAAGGCATCCATGCGGCGTGAATCCAGGTCGGTGGGCAGGCCGATCAGGCCGGCCAGCTGGCGGTGGCCGATGGCCATGCCGGTGAAGAGTTCGGCCGCTTCGGCCGGATCCTCGCAGGCCAGACGCCCGGCCTTGGTTTCGGCGGCGAGAAAGCGGGCGAGGCGCGCGCGCGCCGCTTTCGGGCCGGTATCATAAACATCGCGCGCCAGGTCCGGCATTTCGCCGGAACTCTGGATAACCAGCCGCATCAAACCGAGCCCTCCCGGGGCGATTATGAGGTCCAGCATCATCCGGGCATAGGCCTGCAGGGTCTCCAGCGGGTGGTCGAGCGCGCCGGGCGCATCGAGCGGAGCGGTCAGCACCCCGGCCCGGCGGGCGACGATGGCGCGCACCAGATCCGACTTGGCGCCGAAGTGGTTGTAGATCGTCTGTTTGGAAACGCCGGCGGCCTTGGCTATCGCCGACATGGGCGCCGAAAACCCTTGCTCGGCCAGGATGCGGCCCGCTGCATTGAGGATGGCTTCGCTCTTGGCGCGGTCGATCTGGCCTATGGCGCGGGGCATGTCAGTGTACTCCTGAAGAAGACTGGGGGGCTTGACGAACGGGATTGCCGAAAAGGGCCACGACCGCGGCGACCAGCGCCGAGATCGCGAGCCAGTAGAAAGCGTCAGCGAAGGCCATGACCTGGGCGTTGCGGCCGATCATGTGGCGCACCGCCTTGAGGGCCGCGCCGTCGGGATCGGTCAGGCCCTTGTCGGCCATGAAGCCGGTCATGCCGGCGATCAGCCCCTGGCCGTGAACCGAGCCGCCCATCGCCGCCGACAGCTCGGCGAAATGGACCCGGGTCTGGGTAATCAGGATGGTGGTGATCATGGCCAGGCCCAGGGCGCCGCCGACATTGCGGGTGAGATTGAGGATCGCCGAGCCGTCCTTCATCTGATCCTGGCGCAGGGTCGAGACAGTCAGTTGCTGGGCCGAGATCATCGCCACCATGATGCCGAAGGCGCGCAGGGCCTGCAGGGCGATGAATTCCAGAAAGCCCCAGTCGTCGGTCAGCCGCACGCCGAGGCCGAAGCTGGCGGCGATGATCAGGAAAGCGCCGAAGATGGTGTAGCGGACCGGGAAATGGATCAGGAACATGCGGCAGATGGGGCCGGTCACGAACATGGTGACGCCCGAGACCAGCATGGTCATGCCGACGTCGGCGGCTGAAAACCCGCGGATCTGGCCGAGATAGAGCGGCAGGATGAAGGTGCCGCCGAAGAGGCCCATGCCGGTGATCAGCGACACGAATATCCCGAGCGAAAAGTTGCGGTCGGCGAACAGGCGCAGGTTGATGATAGGCTGGCGATAGGTGAGCTCGCGCCAGATGAAGGCGGCGCCTGAAAGGACGCTGAGCACCGTCAGCCCAAGGATGAAGTCCTCTTCGAACCAGTTGTTCTTGGCGCCTTCCTCAAGCACGAACTGCAGGCAGAGCAAAGAGACCGACATGGCGATGAGGCCGAGCCAGTCGACCCCCTTGGCGAGCGACGGATCGCCCTTGTCGAAATTGCCCCAGCGGCCGACCAGGAACAGCACCAGGAGGCCCGGCGGCACATTGATGAAGAACAGCCAGCGCCAGGAGAGCGCCTCGGTCAGGTGCCCGCCGAGGGTCGGGCCGATGGTGGGGGCGATGGTCACGATCATGCCGACGATCACGGTGGCGGTGACCCGACGCTCGGGCGGGAAGGCGGTGAAGGCGGTGGCGAACACCGGCGGGATCATCGCCCCGGCCGCCAGGCCCTGCAGGGCCCGGGCGAAGATCATCATGTCGATCGAGGTGCAAAGACCCGCCCAGACGCTGGTCGCCATGAAGGCAACGCACGCCACCATGAACATCGGCCGGGTGCCCCACAGGCGGGTCATGTAGGCCGACAGCGGCATGATCATCACCTCGGTCAAAAGGTAGATGGTCTGGATCCAGGCGATCTCGTCGGAGGTGGCGCCGACGCCGGCCTGGATCTGGGCGATGGAGGCGGCGACAATCTGGATATCGAGGATGGCCATGAACTGGCCGATGACCAGGCCTGAAAACCCGAGGAAGAGTTTTACGAGGTCGTATTCGACCGGGGTAGCGAAACCGGCGCCTGCGGGTGCGGCCGCGACGCTCACGGCTTGGCCGGCCCCGCGGGGGGTTCGGCCGCGACCTGCGGGCGGGCCGCGGAATCGGCGAAACTGGCCCCGCCGCCGCCCATGCTGACCTTGACAGTGACCGACAGGCCGGGCCGCAGGGCGCCGATCAGCGGCGATGACTTGTCGAGCGCGATGCGCACCGGCAGGCGCTGGGCGATCTTGGTGAAGTTGCCGACGGCGTTTTCGACCGGGATGAGGGCGAACTCTGAACCGGTGGCCGGGGCGAAGCTTTCGACGTGTCCGGTGATCTCCGCCCCGCCGAAGGCGTCGGCGCGGATGGTGACCTTCTGGCCGATGCGAAGGCGGGAGACCTGGGTCTCCTTGAAATTGGCCACCACATAGGTCTGGCCCAGGGGCACGATGGCGAGGATGGGCGCGCCGGGGCGCACGTACTGTCCTTGCCGCACGGTTCGCGCGCCGATGACGCCGCCGACGGGCGCGCGAATGATGGTGCGATCGAGGCTGGTGCGGGCCTGGGCGACCAGGGCCTGGGCCGCCTGGACCTGGGCCTGGGTTTGCGACTGGGTGGAGCCGAGGGCCGCGCGGGTGCGTTTTTCAGCCTCGAGGGCGGCTTCGGCCTCGGTGAGACTGGCGGCGGTCGAGGCGGCGTTGGCGGTGGCCAGTTGCAGCTGCTGCTGGGTGGCGGCGCCGCGGGAGACGAGAGCCTTGTAGCGTTCGAGTTCCAGCCTTGCCTGCTCGACCGCCGCCTGGGCGCGCACGATGGCGGCCTGGCGCTGGGCGATCATGGCTTCTTCGGTAGCCGAGCGATCCGCGACGCTGCTGACGCCCGCGTGAGCGACATCGACATTGGCGGCGGCCTGGTTCAGGCGATTCTGGGCGTCGACCGGATCGAGGCGGACCAGCACCTGGCCGGGGATGACGGTCTGATTGTCGGTGACCAGGATGTCGGTGACATAGCCTTCGATCTGCGGCGCGACCTCGACGGTCTCGGCGGCGACGTAAGCGTTGTCGGTTTTCTCGAAGGCTTGTTTGTCACGCCACCAGTAGAGACCGCCGACGCCCACGCCCGCGAGCACAATCAGCGCAATCCCTATCCGCAGAAGTCTTTTGGCAAGCATGGACAGGAGCTGGACCGCCGAAACGAAGTTTGGACGGCCGGTCTAAGGAAAGGTCAGCTTTAGCACAAGTCCAAAAATCGCAAGTCGAATGAAAATAAGCCTTCGTGTGAATTCTACCGGTACCGCAGCTTCCCCATCGCCGCCGCGAAGTCGCTCATCGCTTTGGCGGGTTTGATGCCGGCCTTCCACTTTTCGAACGCCATGACGTTGTCGATCCTCGCGGAGAGTTCCGCGCTGGCGGCTTCAGGGCCGCTCGAGAGGCGGACGGCGAGGGTGGAGATCAGGATACCCGAGAGGATCGCGCGTTTGGAGTAGTGGTTTTCATCCGTCGCCACATCGCCGGCCCAGCGCCAGAGGTGGTCGGCGCTTTCCCAAACCAGGCGAAAGCTGAGCGGCAGGTTGGACGGCAGGGCGAGAAAGCCCATCCAGCGGCGAAGGGCCTGCTCGTCCTCGAAAGCGACGGCGAGGCGGGTTTCGACGCCGCGGGCGATCTTCTCGCGGATCTTGAGGGTGGATGGATCGATGAGCGACAATCTCTCCAGCGTCAGCCGGTCGTGGCGGCGCGAGAGCAGAGCCGCCAGATCTTTTGCGCCATTGGGCAAAAGCAGCTCGGTTTCGGCGCGTGAGAGGCCAACGCGGCGGGCGGCTCTGTCCACCATAGCCGGTCCCCAGCCCATCTCCGGGGCAAAGGAAAGCGCAGCCTCGAGCATGCGCTGTTCAGTCTCGTCGGCCCAGTCGGTCATTTGCTCACTCTAGCCCTTGTGAGGCATGGACAGGAAGGGGGCGCTCTGCTATCAGCCCCGCCAATTCCGCCGGGGTTCCCCGCGCGGTTCAGGTGTTTCTGTTTCCCGATCACTGGATCGGGCGACATCGGAGGATAGGGTCATCGTTCAGATTTTCGTCCGCGACAACAATGTCGATCAGGCGCTCAAAGCCCTGAAGAAAAAGATGCAGCGCGAAGGCAGCTTCCGCGAAATGAAGCGCCACGTGCACTATGAAAAGCCGTCGGAAAAGCGCGCGCGCCAAAAGGCCGAAGCCGTCCGCCGGGCGCGCAAACTGGCCCGCAAGCGCATGCAGCGCGAAGGCCTGCTGCCTCCGACCAAAAAGCCGGTCGGCGCGCGGTAGTACGCGAGTCTTTCAAGAGTTTTAAAAAGCCGCCAGGGAAACCGGCGGCTTTTTTGTTGCGGCGAGGACGGCAAGAAAGATTGCTTTCGCGGCGCGCCTTTCAGGCGCGCGAGGTCACGGAGAAGACACGGAGGTCACAGAGGGACCGGAGATGTTCCGACTATCGGTGCGAAACATCGATCCGAAATGATCGCGGCGTAGCCGCCGCAAGAAATGCCGGACTTGTTCCCGTCTCGGGAACGGCCAAGAACTCCGTTACCTCCGTGCCTTCTCCGTGACCTCGCGCGCCCACTTGGGCGCGCCGCGAAAGCAATCTTGCAGGACTTGACGCCACCAAGAAGGGTGGAAGTCAGGCTTTTTCTTTTTCCTGCGCCGGATGCCGCTCTAGAGCCCAATCGATCGCCTGTTCGAGGTGGTCATCGCCCCAGAAGAGTTCTTCGCCGACCATGAAGGTGGGGGCGCCGAAGATGTGGCGGGCGATGGCTTCTTCGGTCTGGGCTTTCAGGCGCGCCTTGATGGGCTCGGAGGCGGCGCGCTCGAAGGCGGCGTCTGGATCTGTCCCGGCCTTGATCAGAATGGCCTCCAGCACCGTCTCGCGGCTGATGTTGAGGCCGTGGGCGAATTCGGCCTCATAGACGCCGCGGGCGAAGGCCTCGCCCCAGCCGTCCTCCAGCCCCGCGACCGTCAGGCGGCTGGCCAGCAGGCTGTGCTGCGGGAAGGGGTCGGGCTGGACGAAGGACAGGCCATAGGCGGCCGCCCGCCGCTCCATGTCGCGCCACATGTTGCGGCCCTTGTCGGGATAGATGTTGAACGGCGAGGTCTGCCAGCCTTGCCCCGCAAAGATCGGACCGAGCAGGAACGGTTTCCAGGCGATGTCGACGCCGGCCGTTTCCGCCACCTCGTCGATGCGCATGGCCGACAGGTACGAATAGGTCGAGGCGAACTCGAACCAGAATTCGATGACGGGGCGGGTCATCCGAGATCGAGCCCGTGGGTTTTCATGTGGGCGAAGGAGCGGGCGACGATCTCTCGCAAGACGGCCAGGTCGATGTCGGTGAGCTTGTTGATGTGCACGCAGCCGCCGGACTTCTTGTATTTGCCGAGGCGGGCGTAGAGCTCGGGACCGCCGTCGAACCTTGAGTGCAGATAATAGGTCATGTGCGGCTTGCGCGGCGAAAAACAGGCGAGCGGCACATCGCCCTCGCGGCCGGACTCATAGCGATAGTGCCGCGTGCCGAAGCCGGTGATCGAGGGGCCCCACATGACGGCGGGAAAGCCGGTGGCCTCTTCATAGAGTTTCAGCGAGGCCACGGCGTCCTCGCGGCGGCGCGGGTTTTCGAACCCGGCGATGAAGTCATCGACGGAAACGGCAGTAGGGCGGGTCTTGTTTTCCTCGGCGGCCATAGGACGAGATTTCCACGGAATGCAGCGTTTGGCGACGGCAGGATTTCTGGGAGGAAGTCGAGGCGGCCTGAGCCCTGCCTGCAACCTCCTTCCGATTGTCCCCGCGAAGGCGGGGATCCATGCGGCGATAGACCTTCGACGTTCGAGGGTGATTTGAAGATCGGATGGATCCCCGCCTTCGCGGGGACAGTCGGTAGAAAAAAGTCAGAATTTTCGGTTGCCCGGTTCGGCGACAATCTGATGTGGGTCGCGGTAAATAATCTCGCCGGGATCGCGTGTGGTCAGGATTTCCACGTGGACGCCACAGGCCTCCAGCGCCAGCTTTAGGCGGTGCATCTGCTTTATGTGTTCGTCCGCTTCGGGCTTGAACCATGACAGTCCTGGCTGACCATCGCCCTTCCACCCACCGCGCTGGAATTTGTCCGGCACCTTCAGGTTTTTGGAAAACCAGCCGCTCAGTTCCCCAGCTTCCTTGAGCGCCCAGCTTTCGGAGAATTCGGACTGCCGGGCGAAATCGATGGCCTGGAAGAGGCCCAGCCTTTGGCGCTGTGACCCGACCTGCTGAAAGCAGACAAAACGAACGTAGATTCGCTCCGCCGACCTTTTCATCCCTCCGGCTTTTGGCGCCGTTTCTTGAACCTGACCGGCACGCCGGCGGCCCGGAGGTGGCCGATGACATCGGCTCGGTCTTCGTGCCTGGCGAATATGCGGTCTGGCAGAATGAAGTAGCTCACCGTCTGGGTGTGGATCAGCAGAAACCCCGGGCCTTCCAGCCAGGCGAAAAAATCGGGCCAGGGAATGCGGGATTGAGAATAATCGGTCTTCACGAAGAAGGCGGCGTCATCCCAGGAATAGGCCAGTTCTGTGTGCAGTAACTTGTTGGTGCGGAGGTTCCGTCTGGTTCTGGAAATGACCAGGAACCAGCCCAGGAGCGTCATCAAGCCAGCGGCGGTCAACCCGCCGATGAACGCCCAGCCGATGATATAACCCTGCCACGCGGCGATCAGGCCGACGATGAGCATGGCGGGCAGGATGAGGACGCGCGGCCGAACGAGGCTGCGTGACATTTCGAGCCGCACCGCACCGGTGACGTCGGCGTCAGTGAGGCGGTACGCGTGGGCGGCGATTGGCCCGGCATGGTTTGAGTTCATGGCGATGACCCCCTCGCGCCCGAAACCTTGGCCATAGTGGGCCCTTCGAACGCATGATGGAATGGGGTTTCGTTTGCCTAACCCACCATCGTCATCCCCGGACTTGTTCCGGGGATCCATCGCTGTGCGCTTCGATAGAGTGCGTGATCGCCGCGCGCGCGGCGATCAATCCACGGTCCGTGCGGCGGGACAATGGATCCCCGGAACAAGTCCGGGGATGACGGGCTGGGGGTAAGAGGTTCGGGCTACAGCCCCTTCAAGATCCCCTCGACCATCTTCTTGGCGTCGGCGAGCAGCATCATGGTGTTGTCGCGGAAGAAGAGTTCGTTCTCTACGCCCGCGTACCCCGCCCCGCCCATGGAGCGCTTCACGAACAGCACCGTGCCGGCCTTTTCGACGTCGAGGATCGGCATGCCGTAGATCGGGCTCTTGGGGTCGGTCTTGGCGGCGGGGTTGGTGACGTCGTTGGCGCCGATGACGAAGGCGACGTCGGCGGAGGAGAACTCGGAATTGATGTCTTCCAGCTCGAAGACCTCGTCGTAGGGCACATTGGCTTCGGCCAGCAGCACGTTCATGTGGCCGGGCATGCGGCCGGCAACCGGGTGGATGGCGTATTTCACGTCGACGCCGAGGGCTTTCAGCTCATCGCCCATTTCGCGCAGCGCATGCTGGGCCTGGCTGACCGCCATGCCGTAGCCGGGGACGATGATCACCTTGGAGGCGTTCTTCATGATGAAGGCCGCATCGTCGGCTGAGCCCTGCTTGAACGGGCGCTGCTCGCCGCCCGCGCCGCCCGCCACCGCATCCTCGCCGCCGAAGCCGCCGAGGATGACCGAGATGAAGGACCGGTTCATGGCCTTGCACATGATGTAGCTGAGGATCGCACCGGAGGAGCCGACGAGGGCGCCGGTAATGATCAGGGTGGTGTTTTCCAGCGTGAAGCCCAGCGCCGCCGCCGCCCAGCCGGAATAGCTGTTGAGCATGGAGACCACGACCGGCATGTCTGCCCCGCCAATGGGGATGATCAGGGTGACGCCGATCAGGACCGACAGCGCCGCGATCGCCCAGAAGGCCCAGATGGCTGCACCGTGGCTTATGATCAGCACGACCACCAGGGCGACGATGGAGCCGGCGATGGCGATGTTGATCAGGTGGCGGGCAGGCAGCAGGATCGGCGCGCCCGACATATTGCCGTTGAGTTTGGCCGCCGCGATCACCGAGCCGGAGAGGGTGATGGCCCCGATGGCGAGACCGAGCGACAGCTCGATCAGCGACTGCATGTGGATGTCGCCCGGCGCGCCGATGCCGTAGGCGCCGGGGGTGTAGATGGCGGCCACGGCCACGAGACAGGCCGCCGCGCCCACGAGGCTGTGGAAGGTTGCGACCAGCTGCGGCATCTGGGTCATGGCGACCTTGCGGGCGATCACCGCCCCGATGCCGCCGCCGACAGCGATGCCGCCGACGATGAGGCCCAGCGTGGTGGTGTCCAGCAGGCCCTCGCCATAGAGGGTGGCGAGCGTGGTCAGCACCGCGATGGTCATGCCGATCATGCCGAAAGTATTGCCCCGCCGGCTGGTCACCGGGCTGGACAGGCCCCTGAGCGCCAGAATGAACAGGACGCCGGAGACGAGATAGAGAACGGCGGCGAGATTGGCGTTCATTACTTAGTTCCCCCGGTGGGCTTGGCGCCCTTCGATTTGGAGATGTGGAAGCAGACGATGATGCCCAGGATGGCGATGCCGACGACGCCGAACCAGATGTCGTTGCTGTCATAGCGGATCAGGCCGCGCGCCAGCCGCGCGCCGAACCATCCGAGCACAATGCCGTAGGCGAAGAGGAAGGCGGTGCGGGTCACTTGACCTCTGCCTTGGCCGCCGGTTTTTCCTTCTTCTTGTACATGGCCAGCATCCGCTGGGTGACCAGGAAGCCGCCGAAGATGTTGACGGCGGCGAAGGCCGCGGCGATGGCGCCGGCGCCCTTGGAAACCCACATCGAACCGGATGTTCCCTCAGCGCCTCCGCCGGCCGCGGCGGCCAGCAGGGCGCCGACGATGATCACCGAGGAGATGGCGTTGGTGACGCTCATCAGCGGCGTGTGCAGGGCGGGCGTGACGCTCCAGACCACATAGTAGCCGACGAAGATGGCCAGCACGAAGATGGCCAGGCGGAACACGGTGGGATCGACGGCTTCCATGGGTGTGGTCCTACTTCTTTTTGGGCGGGGTCTTTTTGGCGGGGGCGGCGGCTTTCGCCGGGGCTGCGGCTTTAGGCTTCGCCACGGCCTTCGGTTTCGCTGCTACGGGCGTCTGCTTCGCAGTGGCGGCGGGTTTGGGAGCCGCTTTGGCGGCTGCGGGTTTCTTCGCGGGCGCGGCTTTAGCGGCCGGGGCTTTTTTCGCCGCCGGTTGAGCCCCCGCCTGCGCGGGGGGGTTCGGTGATAAATTAGGATGCACCACCTTGCCGCCGCTGGTCAGCATTGCGGCTTTGAGGATCTCGTCCTCGGCGTCCGGGGCGATCTTGCCGTCCTTGATCAGCAGGCCGACGAAGGCCAGCAGGTTGCGGCCGTAGAGGTTGGAGGCGTCAGCGGCGATGCGACCGGGCAGGTTGGGGCTGCCCAGGATGATGACGCCGTTTTTGGTGACGGCGGTCTTGCCCAGCACCGCGCCGTCGACATTGCCGCCTTGTTCGATGGCGAGGTCGACGATGACGCTGCCGGGCTTCATCGAGGCCACCTGAGCGGCGCTGACCAGGATGGGCGCCTTCCTGCCCGGGATCAGGGCCGTGGTGATGACGATGTCCTGCTTCTTGATGTGCTCGGTGACCAGGGCGGCTTGTTTGGCCTGATATTCCGCGCTCATCGGCTTGGCGTAGCCGCCGGCGGTCTGGGCGTTCTTGAACTCCTCGTCCTCGACGGCGGTGAACTTCGCGCCGAGGCTTTCGACCTGTTCCTTGGTGGCGGGGCGAACGTCCGTGGCGGTGACCACGGCGCCGAGACGGCGGGCGGTGGCGATGGCCTGGAGCCCTGCGACCCCCACGCCCATGACGAACACCTTGGCGGCGGCGACAGTGCCGGCGGCGGTCATCATCATCGGCATGCCCTTGCCGAAGGCGGCGGCGGCCTCGATCACCGAGCGGTAGCCGGCAAGGTTGGCCTGGCTGGAGAGGGCGTCCATCACCTGGGCCCGCGTGATCCTCGGGACGAACTCCATGGCGTAGGCGGTGACGCCGGCTTTCGCCAGGGCGCTGACGGCGGCTGCGTTGTTGTAGGCGTCCATCAGGGCGACGACGATGGCGCCCTTTTTCAGGGACGCGGTCTCTTTGGCGTCGGGGGCGCGGACTTTGATGACGATGTCGGCGGTCTTGAGCGCCTCGGCGGCCGATTTGGCGATCTTGGCGCCGGCGGCGGCGAATTCGGCGTCGGGGATGGATGAGCCTTCACCCGCGCCGGTCTCGATGATGACGGCGGCGCCGAGGGCGATGTATTTCTTGACGGTTTCCGGCGTCGTGGCGACCCGGGTTTCACCCGAAAGCCGCTCTTTCAGTACTGCAATCGTAACAGCCATGCGATCTCCCCAGAAAGAGAGATTAGGTTGGGTTTACGACGGGGGGCAAGTCGTTTCGGCGCCGGCAAAAAGGGTTCACACGACGATCACAACGGATGCACGACGAACACGACGGGATCGGACGCGCACGAAAAGCGTCGTGACCGTTGTGAAATCGTCGTGTTCGTCGTGTGCACCCTAAGGCGCGCGGGAGGCGCGCACGGGTCAGTGCCCGGGCTTTTTCTTGTCGCGCAGGATCAGGATGCCGACGGCGAGGACGACGACGGCGGTGGCGGCGGAGCCCATGAAGCCGACGCCGACAGCGAAGAGGAGGGCGAAGAACAGCAGGCCCGCGGCCAGGCCCAGGCTGCACCACTTATAGGCGGCCAGGAAATTGGTGTAGGTCCGCGCCTGCTCGTGGACGTCCATTTCGCCGCGGTGATAATCGCCGGATTTGCCAGCCATCGGTCCTGCCCTGTTTCGAACTACGTTTGGTTTGTCCGCGACTATACGGTTTTGAGGTGAGGCTCAAGACGGTGGAAGCTCGCTGGACGCCGCGGGTGCTGGCGTCTGACAACCTGCACAGATAGCATCAGCTCATGAGAGCGGCATCCATCGGGGATTATCGGGCGCTGGCGAAAGCGCGGCTGCCGCATTTCCTGTTCGAGTATCTGGACGGCGGGGCGCACGGGGAGACGACCCTGGCCCGCAACCGGTCCGACCTCGACGCCGTGCAGCTTCGCCAGCGGGTGATGCGGGATGTCTCGGCGATTGATCTGTCGACCGAGCTGTTCGGCGAGCGGCTGGCCATGCCGGTGGCGCTGGGGCCGATCGGGCTTTCGGGGCTGATGGCGCGACGGGGCGAGGTTCAGGCGGCGCGGGCAGCGGCGAAAGCAGGGGTTCCGTTTTGCCTGTCGGCCATGAGCGCCTGTTCGATCGGCGAGGTGAAGGCCGCGCGCGTCCCCTTTTGGTTCCAGCTCTACATGCTGCGCGATCGGGGGTTCATGCGCGAGCTGCTGGGGGTGGCGAGGGAGGCGGGGGTGAGCCGGCTGGTGTTCACCGTCGACATGCCGGTGCCGGGGACGCGGTACCGGGACTATCGCTCAGGCCTGGCCGGCGCGCCGGGCTTAAGCGGCGACGCGCGGCGGGTGTGGCAGGGGATGCTGCGGCCGGGCTGGGCGTGGGACGTCGGACTGATGGGCCGGCCTCACAGCCTGGGCAATGTGGCGGCGGCGTTGGGCTCAAAGAGCAGCCTGTCGGATTTCTTCGCCTGGATGCGAGGGAATTTTGATCCGACCGCGACGTGGAAAGACCTCGAATGGCTGCGGGCCGAGTGGAAGGGGCCGCTGATTTTAAAGGGCGTGCTGGAGGCGGAGGATGCGCTTTCGGCCGCGAAGATCGGGGCGGACGGGGTGATCGTTTCAAACCACGGCGGGCGACAGCTGGACGGGGCGCGGTCAACAGCGGCGGCGTTGCCGGAGATTGCCACGGCGGTCGGCGGCAAGCTCAAGGTGCTGGCCGACGGCGGGGTGCGGTCGGGGCTGGACGTGGTGAAGCTGCTGGCGCTGGGGGCCGACGCGGTGCTGCTGGGCCGGGCCTGGGCGTTTGGGCTGGCGGGCGGCGGCGAGCAGGGCGTGGCGCATGTGCTGGAGCTGCTCCGCGCGGAGATGGGCGTGACGCTGGCGCTGTGTGGGGTGACGGGCGTGGGGGAGATTTCGGGGAAGATGCTCGCCCCCTAACCGACCGTCCCCGCGAAGGCGGGGATCCAACAGCCCTCAATGACATCCACAAGCGCCTGAACGGGATTCGGATGGATCCCCGCCTTCGCGGGGACAATCGGGAGTAAGACTACGGCCAGTGCGCCAGGGTTGCGCGGATCGCGGCGACCAGAGCCAGGGGCTGGTCGATCATCAGGTGGTGGGCGCTGTCGGGGACGGCGATGTTTTTGACGGACGCGGCCAGCAGGTTCGGGCGGCCCTGGAAGTTCTGGAACACGAGGGACCGGTCGCCGTGGATGTGGAAACAGGGGCCGGGCTCGCGGGCGGCCAAGGCTCGCAAGGACGCGCGATCCAGGTGCGGGAAGAGGTTGGGGTCGAACTTCCAGGTCCAGCCCATCCCTGAGCCGTCGGGCATGGGCACGCGCTTCAGCGACCGCCTGGCGATGAAATCGGCGATGTAGAGATTGCCCGGCGCCTGGCTGGGCAAGAGGCGGAACCTGGCGATAGCCGCTTCCAGGGAGGGATAGATCCGGCCCATGCGCACCTGGGGCATGTCGGGTTTGGCGGCGTGGGCGGCGCTTTCCTTGGGCGGCGGGCCGAAGCCGGTGTCGAGCAGCAGGGTGGCGCGCATCCGCTCGGGGTGGGCGAGGCTGCAGACATAAACGACCGCCCCGCCGAAGGAGTGGCCGATGTAGACGGGCAGGACTTCGGATTCGTAGAGACCGGCGGCCCGGGCGCAGGCGTCGACCTCGGCGTCGAAGAGGTCAAAGCCATAGGCCTCGCGCCAGTCGGAATCGCCCATGCCGGAGAGCGACAGGGCGGCAACGCGATAGTCCTTCGAAAAGAAAGGCGCGATGAAGCTCCACCAGTCGGCGTGAGCCGAGGCGCCGTGCACGAAAACGAGGCCCGGCTTGCCGCGTTCGCCCCAGGCCAGGCACTCGATCTTCGCCCCGCCGCTTTCGACGAAGAAGCGTTCGGGCTCTTCGGCGATGGCGGCGTTGAACCACTCGGGCGCGGGCGGCCGCTCGCCCTTGAAGGGGGCAAGCGGGGCGGCGACTTCGGGCGGGAGGTCGGTCTTGTCGTTCATTGCGGGGTGGCCATAGCGGCCCCCGCCGGTTTTGCAACCCGGAACCAGGCCGCTCGTGGTAGGTTGAGGCCAGACACCAGCGCAAGGGCAATGCCGATGGCCAGCAGCGAACACGTCGATCTCGAAGGCTTCATGACCGGCGTCGAGCGCCGAAACCCGGGGCAGAGCGAGTTCATCCAGGCGGTGCGCGAAGTCGCCGAGGACATCTTCGGCTTTTGCGAGGGCAAACCGGAATATCACGAGTACCAGATTCTGCGCCGCATCGCAGAGCCCGACCGTGTGGTCTCCTTCCGCGTCTGTTGGCAGGACGACGCCGGCAATATCCGCGTGCAGCGCGGCTGGCGGGTGCAGAACAACAATTCGATCGGGCCCTACAAGGGGGGCCTGCGCTTTCACCCCTCCGTCAACGAAAGCATCCTGAAGTTCCTGGCCTTTGAGCAGACCTTCAAGAATTCGCTGACCGGCCTGCCCATGGGCGGCGGCAAGGGCGGGTCGAACTTCAACCCCAAGGGCAAGAGCGTGAATGAGATCATGCGCTTTTGTCAGAGCTTCATGACCGAGCTTTACCGGCATATCGGCGCCGACGTGGACGTGCCGGCCGGCGATATCGGCGTCGGCGCGCGCGAGATCGGCTTCATGTTCGGCCAGTACAAGCGCATCACCGGCGAGTTCACCGGCGTGCTCACCGGCAAGGGGCTGGAGTATGGCGGGAGTCTCGTTCGCACCGAGGCGACCGGTTACGGCGCGGTCTGTTTCACCCAGCAGATGCTGAAGACCCGCGGCATGTCGATGGACGGCAAGACGGTGGTGATTTCGGGCTCGGGCAATGTGGCGACCCACGCGGCCGAGATGGCCGTGAAGCTGGGCGGCAAGGTGGTGACCTTTTCGGATTCCGAAGGCTTCATCCACGACCCGGCCGGGATCGACCAGGAGAGGATCGACTGGGTCAAGGCGCACAAGACCAAGCGGCGCGGGCGGATTTCCGAGTATGCGAAAGAGTTCAAAAGCGCGACCTTTCACGACGACGGCGCCCGGCCCTGGGGGGTGCCCTGCGATGTCGCCCTGCCCTGCGCCACCCAGAACGAACTGAACGGCGAGGACGCGAAAACCCTGGTCAAACACGGCGTTATCGCCGTCGCCGAGGGTGCGAATATGCCGACCGACCTGAACGGGGTTCACGTCTTCAAGACGGCCAGGATCCTCTATGCGCCAGGCAAGGCGGCCAACGCCGGCGGGGTGGCGGTCTCAGGGCTGGAGATGAGCCAGAATTCCCTGCGGATCTCCTGGACCCAGGAGGAACTGACCAGGCGGCTGTTCGACATCATGGAAGGCATCCACAACCGCTGCCTGGAATACGGCGCCGAGGCGGACGGCCACATCGACTATGTGCGCGGCGCCAATATCGCAGGGTTCAAGAAAGTGGCGGATGCGATGCTGGCTTACGGGGTGGTGTGATACCTGGTCGTCATCCTCGGGTTGGCCGTAGACCAACCCGAGGATGACGGCGTTATTTACTCCGCCGCAGCCTTCGCAGAGGCGCCGATCTTCGGATCGAGACTTCCCGCCGCATAGGCCTTGGCCATGACCGAGGTGTGTTTGACGCGGATCTTCGAGGCCTGGCCGGCGGCGCCGAATTCGGTGAAGCGCTGGGCGCAGACGCCTCGCATGGCTTCCTTGGCGGGCTTGAGGTAGCTGCGCGGATCGAACTCGCCCGGCTTTTCGACGAACACCTTTCGGATGGCCGCGGTGATGGCCATGCGGTTGTCGGTGTCGATATTGATCTTGCGCACGCCGTTCTTGATGCCGCGCTGGATCTCGGCGACGGGCACGCCCCAGGTCTGGGGCATCTTGCCGCCGTACTGGTTGATCAGGTCCTGCAGGTCCTGGGGAACCGACGATGAGCCGTGCATGACCAGGTGAGTGTTGGGCAGGCGGCGGTGGATTTCCTCGATGACGTGCATGGCGAGAACATCGCCGTCCGGCTGGCGTGAGAACTTGTAGGCGCCGTGACTGGTGCCCATGGCGATGGCCAGGGCATCGACCTTGGTGCGCTCGACGAAATCGACGGCCTGGTCCGGATCGGTGAGCAGCTGGGAGTGATCGAGCTTGCCTTCGAAGCCGTGGCCGTCTTCCTTTTCGCCCATGCCGGTTTCGAGCGAGCCGAGCACGCCCAGTTCGCCTTCGACCGAGACGCCGCAGCTGTGGGCCATTTCGGTGACCGTGCGGGTGACCTCGACATTGTAGTCGTAGTCGGCGGGGGACTTGCCGTCTTCCTTCAGCGAGCCGTCCATCATCACCGAGGTGAAGCCGTACTGGATGGCGGTGGCGCAGGTGGCCGGTGAATTGCCGTGGTCCTGGTGCATGCAGACCGGGATGTGTGGGTAGATCTCGACCAGGGCGTCGATCAGCCGGGCCAGCATGATGTCGTTGGCGTAGGCGCGCGCGCCCCGGGACGCCTGGATGATCACCGGCGCGTCGAGCGTGTCGGCGGCCTCCATGATGGCGAGGCCCTGCTCCATGTTGTTGATGTTGAACGCGGGCAGGCCGTAGTCATTTTCAGCGGCGTGATCGAGCAGTTGTCGAAGCGTAATCCGGGCCAAGGCGGCAGGTCCCCTTAGTGAAATTTCTTGTGGGCGAGAGGTATAGCCGAATCCGGCCTCGTCTCAAACGGAGAGCGGCGCCGGCAAAATAAGTACACGGAGATCACGGAGGAGACACGGAGATTACAGAGGGCGCTAGCGCCATTCGGAGCTTTAAGGCTGTTCAGGGCAAAGCGATTTTTCGAGCGCCTTCGGCGCTCTGGCCGCCCCCAGCGGCGTCGTGGTGCGGGCTTGCCAAGTCCCGGACATTCTCCGTGAACTCAGTGTCTCCTCCGTGATCTCTGTGTACTTATTTTCCACGTCTTACTCGCGAAGGAGGAAAGCGGCTTTAGACCTTCAGCACCGAGACGCCCGGCAAATCCTTTCCTTCCATCCATTCCAGGAAGGCGCCGCCTGCCGTCGAGACGAAGGTGAACTGCGAGGCGACGCCGGCGTGGTGCAGGGCGGCCACGGTGTCGCCGCCGCCGGCTACCGCCACCAGCTTGTCCTCTAGCGCGAGCTTGCCGGCATGGCGGGCGGCTTCATTGGTGCCGGCGTCGAAGGGCGGGGTTTCGAAGACGCCGAGGGGGCCGTTCCACACCAGGGTCTTGGAGTTTTCCATCGCCCGCTTCAGCCGCGCGATGGTCTCTGGACCAGCGTCGAGGATGCGCTCGTCATCGTCGACTTCACCGAGGCCGCGGACACGCGAGGCGACGCCGGGACCAAGACGATCTGCGACGACGATATCGAGCGGCAGGAACAGCTTGCACTTGTTGCGTCCGGCCAGGCGGACGATTTCGCGGGCGGTCTCGGCCAGGTCCTTTTCGCAATAGGAGGCGCCGACATCGTGGCCTTGCGCATAGAGGAAGGTGTTGGCCATGCCGCCGCCGATGGCGAGCTTGTCGAGCCTGGTGACGAGGTTTTTCAGGAGGTCGAGTTTGGTCGAGACCTTGGAGCCGCCGACGATGCCGATGACCGGGCGCTCGGGATGGCCGAGCGCGCTGTCCAGCGCCTCCAGCTCCAGTTGCATGGAAAGGCCCGGATAGGCGGGCAGGCGTTTGGCCAGGCCCTCCGTCGAGGCATGGGCGCGGTGGGCGGCGGAGAAGGCGTCGTTGACGAAGAGGTCGCCGTTCGAGGCCAAGGCGTCGATGAATTCGCGCTCGTTGGCTTCCTCGCCGGCGTGGAAGCGCAGGTTTTCCAGCAGGGCGACGCCGCCGGGCTCCAGGCTGTTCACCGCCTTGCGGGCTTCGGGACCGATGCAGTCGTCGGCGAAGGTGACCGGCTGTTCGAGCAGTTTGGAGAGCGGCTCGACAATGGGCTTGAGGCTCATCTCGGCCACCCGCTTGCCCTTGGGCCGGTCGAAGTGGGCGATCAGGATGACCTTGGCGCCGCGGCTGGAGAGGAAGTGGATGGTCGGCAGGGCGGCGCGCAGGCGGGTGTCGTCAGCGACCTTGCCGTTCTCCATCGGCACGTTGAAGTCAACGCGCACGAGCGCGCGCTTGCCCTTCAACTCAGCATCTTCGAGATTTCGAAACGCCATCACTTCCCTGATCCGCTCATCCCGGCGAAGGCCGGGATCCAGGTGTATTTCGCCGGTGGATGCCGCCCTGGGCCCCGGCTTTCGCCGGGGTGAGCGGAGAGTATTGGTCCTACAGGAACTTCGCCATCACCAGCGCCGTGTCGCTCATCCGCGTCGCGAAGCCCCACTCGTTGTCGTACCAGGTGAGCACGCGCACGAGCTTGCTCTCGATGACCTGGGTCTGTTTCAGGGCGACGGTGGAGGAGGCGGCGTTGTGGTTGAAGTCGCCGCTGACCAAAGGCTCGTCGGTGACAGCGAGGATACCCTTCAGCGGGCCGGAAGCGGCGGCGGCCTTGATGGCGTTGTTGATCTCTTCGACCGTGGTGTCGCGGCCGGGGACGATCTTGAGATCCACCACCGAGACGTTCGGGGTCGGCACGCGGATCGACGAGCCGTCGAGCTTGCCCTTCAGTTCGGGGAGCACCAGGCCCACCGCCTTGGCCGCGCCCGTGGACGTCGGGATCATGTTCAGGGCCGCGGCGCGGGCGCGGTAGAGGTCCTTGTGCATCGTATCCAGCGTCGGCTGGTCGCCGGTGTAGCTGTGGATCGTGGTCATGTAGCCGCGCTCGATGCCGACGAGGTCGTTCAGCACCTTGGCGACAGGCGCCAGGCAGTTGGTGGTGCACGAGGCGTTGGAGAGGATGATGTCATCGGCGGTGATGGCGCTGTCGTTGACGCCAAAGACGATGGTCTTGTCGGCGTTGTCGCAAGGCGCCGAGACCAGCACGCGCTTGGCGCCGGCGGCCAGGTGCGCGGCGGCCTTTTCGTGGCTGGTGAAGAGGCCGGTGCATTCGAGCGCGATGTCGACTTGAAGCGCTTTGTGCGGGAGGTCCTTGGGGTCGCGGATGGCCGTGACCTTGATCTTGCCGAGGCCCACATCGATCCAATCTTCACCGGTGGTGACCGTGCCGGGGAAGCGGCCGTGCACGCTGTCATAGCGCAGCAGGTGGGCGTTGGTTTCCACCGGGCCCAGGTCGTTGATCGCCACCACCTCGATGTCCCGGCGTGCGTGCTCGACGATCGAGCGCAGGACCAGGCGGCCGATACGGCCAAAACCATTGATGGCGACGCGAACAGTCATGGGGCGGGGTCTCCGGAAGTTTTGCGAGTGGCGCGGGGTTTAGGGCGGGGGGGAGGCAAGTTCAAGCTTTCGGGTCCTATTTAGGAATTGGCTAATCCGGATTCATGGTGAGCCGACGAAAACCACGCTTGTGCGCGTGGCCTTAACTCAAAGTGAGCCAGACTTCGGGACAGTCCCCAGGGAGGCTCGCCATGGCGAACCCCGATCGTCCCCTCTGGCTGCCGGCGGCCATGCTGGCGGCGTTTATCACTGGCGCGGGCATCGCCGCCCTCGCCCTGCCGCCCGATGTCGAGGCCGCCATCCCCGGCCCGCCCGGACCGGACGGCAAGATCGTCAAGATCGTCGATGGCGACACCTTCGAGTTCAAGACCACCGCCGGCGAGGAACTTACCGTTCGCCTCGCCCAGATCGATGCGCCGGAGATGGCCCAACCCTGGGGTCCGCAGGCGAAAGCGGTGTTCGTGCGGCTGGTGGACAGCGGCGAGGTGAAACTGCGGTCCGGCGGCATCGACGGTCAGGGGCGCACGCTCGCCATCGTCCACGCGGGCGAGATCAACGTGAACTTTGAGATGGTCCGCGAAGGCCTGGCCTGGACCAACCCGCACTATGTGGTCGACCCGCGCCTGACGGTGCTTGAACAGGCGGCGCGCAACGGCAAGGCGGGATTGTGGTCCGCGCCCCCCGGCCAAATCGTCGAGCCGGAGGTGTGGCGGGCGCGGCATCCGGTGGTGAAGGGCAGAGACAAAGTGACCCGTCCCCAAAAAGCCGCTCATCCCGCCCCGGCCTCCGTCGGGGTGACGGGCCGGGACCCAGTGCCCCAACCACAGTCGACCGGGGCCTGATCCCCTGGGCCCCGGCTTTGGCTGCTTCGCGCCTCTGCTAGCAGTCGCCGGGGTGAGCGGATCAGAAAATCAGGCCCGCCAGAACCCCACCAGTTTTTTGGTTTCATCCAGGACCGGGGCGGCGATGGCCCGCGCCCGGAGCGCGCCCTTCATCAGGGTGGCGTCGAGTTCGGCCGGATCGTCGAGGTATTCGCGCATCCTGGCGCCGACCGGGCCCATGACCGACACTGTCAGGTCAGCCAGCGCCAGCTTGAAGGCGCCGAAGCCCTGGCCGCCGTATTCGCCGAGCACGGCTTCTTTGGTCTTGCCGGAGAGCGCCGCGAAAATTCCGACGAGGTTGTCGGCTTCCGGGCGGGTCTTGAGCTCTTCGAGATTGTCCGGCAGGGGCGCGGGATCGGTCCTGGCCTTGCGGATCTTGGTGGCGATGGTGTCGGCATCGTCGAGCAGGTTGATACGGCTAGCGTCCGAGGGGTCGGACTTGCTCATCTTGGCCGCGCCGTCGCGCAAGCTCATGATCCGCGCGCCGGGCCCCTGAATCAGTGGTTCGGGCAGGGGGAAGAAACCGGGGGCTGCGAAGTCATTGTTGAACTTCTGGGCGATATCCCGCGT
>CANJME010000012.1 GCA_947475875.1 Caulobacteraceae bacterium
CTCGCCCACCGGCACGTGGGTGGCCTTGTAGACCAGGATATCGGCGGCCTGCAGCACCGGGTAGGTGTAGAGCCCGACGCTGGCGCGTTCCTTGTGCTGGCCGGTCTTTTCCTTGAACTGGGTCATGCGGTCGAGCCAGCCGAGGCGGGCGACGCAGTTGAATATCCAGGCAAGCTGCGCATGCTCGTGCACTGCCGACTGCGGGAAGATGGCGGCTTTGGCCGGGTCGAGGCCCGAGGCCAGGTAAGCCGCGGCGATCTCGCGGGTCTGGGCCGAGAGTTGGGCCGGGTCCTGCCAGACGGTGATGGCGTGCAGGTCAGCCACGAAGATGAAGGTGTCCATCTCGTGCTGCAGACGGGTAAATTTGATCAGGGCGCCGAGATAGTTGCCCAGGTGCAAGGCGCCGGAGCATTGCACGCCGGAGAGCACGCGTTTGGGGCCTACGTAGGCGGGCGGAGCTTGGTCAGTCATGGCAAAGGCTTTCGGAAAAAGGGCATGAGGGAGCTGGGCGGAGAAATTGCTATCCGCGCCATCGCACCGGTTGCTGTCCTTCAAAAACCATGGCGTCCGATTAGGCCGGGCGCGCCTCAAGAGCAAGTCTGGACGCGCGTTCGACGCTGAGACAAGCTGGCGGTGATGAACACGCGCAACATCCTGATCGCCGCCCCGCTCGCGCTGCTCGCCTTCGCCGCCTGGAGCGGGGCGGCGGGTAACGCGACCCGCGAAAGCATCGCCCAGATCTGCGGCGCCGAGCAGCGGCCGCTGATGGTCAGCGGCGATCCGCGGCTGACCATCGAGAACGGCATGGGCGACGGCGGCTTTGCGATCCGCACCACCAGCCCGCAGGCGCAAGCCTGGTTCAATTACGGGATCAAGCTCTTCCACGCCTTCTATCACGCCGACAACAAGGTCGCTTTCGACAAGGCGGTCGCCGCCGACCCAAATTGCGCCATGTGCCTGTGGGGCCAGGCGCTGTCGCGCGGGCCGACCCAGAACTTCGATGTCAACGCGACGGAGACCAAGGCCGCCCTGGAAATCGCCACCAAGGCGCGCGCGGCGGCGCAAGGCCCGTTCGAGACGGCGGTGACGCAGGCCATGGTCAAGCGCTATTCCGGGATCCAGAACGCGGCGGCCGAGGTCGCCTTTGCCAACGATCTGCTCGCCGCTTCCAGCCTGGAGCCAAAGGCGGGCGACGTTCCGCTGATCGCCGGCGAGGCCCTGCTGACGGCCTGGCGGCGCGGCGACAAGACCCAGGCCAAACCCGCGATGGCGATCATCGAGCCGATCCTGCGGCGTGAGCCCAACAACACCGCCGCCATCCACTATTACATCCACGCCACCGAGTTTGCGGGCACGCCCGGCAAGGCGCTGGCCGGGGCCCGCAAGCTGTCGCGCCTTGCGCCCCGGGCCAGCCATCTGGTGCACATGGCGGCCCACACGTTCCTCGATGTCGGCTATTATCAGGACGCCGCGGTGGTGAACGCCGATGCGCTGGGCGCCGACGCCCGGCACCTGACCGCCACCAACAAGCCGGGCGAGCTTTCGACCGCCTTTTACTACACCCACGATCTGCGCTTCGGCATGGCGGGAACGCTGATGTCCGGCGATGCAGGCCTGGGGCTGCGTTTTGCCGACCACGTGCGCAAGGCCTATCCGCCACGGACCTTCGAGGGCGACATGCAGTCGGTCACCGAGGGCCAAGCCTATGCGATCTATGCCCGCTATGCGCCCTTCCGGATGCTTGCCATCGGCGAGCCGGCGGAGAACCGCACCAACACCGGCACCCTCTATCACTATGGCCGGGGCGAGGCCTTCGCCATGCAGCGCGACGTGGCGGGCATGAAGCGCGAGCTGGAAAAGATGGGCTCGCCCAACCCGGCCGTGCCGAAGATCAGCAAGGGCGTGCTGGAAGGCCGCATCGCCATGCTGGAAGGGCGCTATGACGACGCCATCAAGGCGTTCGAGGCGGCCGCGACGGTGCAGGACACGCTCTCGACCCGCGATCCGCCGCCGTTCTGGTATCCGGTCCGGCGCAGCATCGCCGCGGCCCATCTGAAGGCGGGGCGTTTTGACCGGGCGGCCACCGAGGCCCGGAAAAGTCTGACCGCCTGGCCACAGGATCCGCTGGCGCTGTTGGTGCTCAGCAAGGCCGAAGAGGGCCTGAAACAGACGGGCGCGGCGCGGCGGCATTTGAGCGAGGCTCGAAAGGTCTGGAAGGGCGATCTGTCGACCATCGCCCTCGACACCATCTAGTTAAGGCGCGATGGGCGGCGGGTCCTTGGGCTTGCGGCGCAAGGCGGCCTTGAACTCGGCGATGGTCAGCCCGCCCGAGGCGAACAGCAGGGCCGGATAGATGGCGGCGCCGGCGATGCAGACCAGGATGATGGCGATTTCCTTGTAGTGGACCACCGCCTCGATCTGCGGCCGTAAGAGGACCGCGCCGAAGAGGATGAGGCCCAGGCCCGCGCTGGCCGCCAGGATGCGAAGCATCCGCGACCACACCACCGCATCGGCCGAATAAAGGCCCCGGCGCTTCAGGGTGATCCACATCTGGATGACGTTGAGCCAGGCGGCCGTTGAGGTGGCGATGGCGACCCCGTAGAAGCCGATGGTGTAGAACAGCGTGACGCTGAGGATGGCGTTCACGGCCACGGAAACCAGGGCGAAGACCGTCGGGGTGCGGGTGTCGCCGCGCGCGAAGAAAGCCGGCTGCAGGATGCGTAAGAGGACAAAGGCCGGCACGCCCCAGCCGTAGTGCAGCAGCAGGATCCCCGAATTGACCGCGTCCTGGTGCAGAAAGGACCGGCCCGTGAACAGGCCGTCGATGAGGAAGACCGGCATGGCGATCATCGCCGCCGCCGCCGGCAAGGTGAGGGACAGCGCCATGACCAGGCCCTGGTCCATGGCCCGTTTGACATCGTCATGGTCCTTGGCCTGCAGCGCCTGGGACAGGCGCGGCAAGAGCGCGATGCCGATGGCGACTCCCGCCAAGCTCCAGGGCAGCTGATAGAGACGGTCGGCGTAGTTCATCCATGAGCGCATGCCGGCGACCTGGCTGGCCAGCACGCCGGAGATCACCAGATTGATCTGGGTGGCTGAATTGGCCAGGGCCGCGGGACCCGCGACCCGCAGCAGGCGCACCACTTCGGTGGTCAAGCGCGGCCAAACGAGGCGAATGCGCGCGCCGGCCCTCGCCGCCGCCCACCAGACGAGCCCGGCCTGGGCAACACCGGCGATGACCACGCCGATCGAGGCGGCCCACGCGGCGCGGACAGGATCATGCTGCGGCAGGATCAAGGCCAGCATGATCAGGTTTAGCAGGATCGGATAAAGGCCCGAGATGAAAAACCGGCCACGGGCGTTGAGCACGCCTGCGAACAGCGAGGCGATCACCATGCAGGGCAGGTAGGGCATGGTAACCTGGGTGAGGATGACGGTCAGCTTGAACTTGGCCGGATCGGCCAGATAGCCGTGGCTGTAGAAGCGCATGATCCACGGCATGGCCAGCTGGCAGAGGATGGTCAGGATGACGCTGGCGGCGGCGACGGCGGCCAGGGCGTCGGTGGCCATGCGATCGGCTTCCTCCTCGCCCTCAGCCCCCAGCTTGCGCGAATAGGCCGGTACGAAGGCGGCGGCAAAGGCGCCCTCGGCGAAGATGCGCCGAAAGAGGTTGGGAAATGTGAGGGCGGTGAAATAGGCGTCCGCCGCCATCGACTGGGACGCGCCGATAACCTTGGCGACCACGAAATCGCGGGCCCCGCCCGCCACCCGGCTGACCAGGGTGAGCGAGGCGAAGGTCATCGACGAGCCGATCAGGCTCGGCCGCTTGGCCGCGGGTTTGACTGGCTTTGGCGCGTCATCGCTCACGCCCCCGCGCTAAGCCGAGTTGGGTTCCTGCGCAAATGCGGTTTCGGAGGAAAAAGTCCTAACGCGCACTGCTCGCCCGCGCCCGCTGCAGGCGAAGGCGCGAGGCGGCCGGGATGTCTTCCTTTTCCAGAACCTCGATCAGGGCCTTCCTGAGGCTGCGGACCCGCTTGGGATCATCGGCCTTGGCGCCGGATTCGGCGTGGACATAAAAGGCGTCGACCGCGCGCTCGCCGTAATTGTCGATATGGGCAGAGGCGATGGACAGACCATTCTCCGAGAGCGCGCGCGCGAGTTCGCCCAGCAGGCCCGGCCGGTCACGGCCAGACACCTCGAGAATGGTGGCGTCCGGCGAGGCGTCATTGTCGATCAGCACCGAGGGCGTCACCGCAAAGGCCGCCGTGCGCGCCATCTCCGAAGCGCGCCGCGATTCCGACACCGTAAAGCCATCGCGGGCGGCGTTTTCCAGGGTGCGGATCAGCCGGTGCAGAGGCGATGCCTCGCGGTCGCCGAACGGCGCGCCTGACGCATCCTGGACATAGAAGACATCCAGCGCCTGGCCGCTCCTTGAGGTATAGACCCGGGCTCCGACGATATCCCCGCCCATGGCCGCGATGGCCGAGGCGAGGTCGGCGAAGAGGCCTGTGCGATCCCTGGCCGCGATAGTGATCTCGGCGGCGTTGTGCTCGGGCAGGATGCGGGCGCTGGCCGCCGCTCCGCCCTGGGCCAGGGCGCGTCGGGCCAGTGCGGCGTGGGTCTGGATTTCCAGCGGCCCCCAGGCGGCGAAATAGGCGTCCTCCATCACCGTCACCCAGTCGCTGCCCTGCGGATCGACGGAGAGCAGCAGGGCGCGCGCCTCTTCGGCCAATTCGTTCTGGTGGCCGCGAACGCTGGCGGTCAGGTCGGCGCCCAGACCGCCACGGAACACCGCCTCGGTGGCGCCGTAGAGGTCGCGCATCAGCTGGCCTTTCCAGCCGTTCCACACACCCGGGCCCACGGCGCGGATATCGGCAACGGTTAGAACCAGGAGCAAGCGCAGGCGCGCCGGGTCTTCGATAATTTTGGCGAAGGCGGCCACGGTTGCCGGATCGGAGACGTCCCGCTTCTGGGCGAAGTCGGACATGACCAGGTGGTGCTCGACCAGCCAGGCGATCAGGGTAACCCGTTCGGGCTCGATGCCCATGCGCGTGCAGGCGCTCCTTGCTGCGCGGGCTCCGCCGAGCTCCTGGCCGGCCTCATCGCCCTTGCCGGTGTCGTGCAGCAGCATGGCCAGGAACAGGGCTTCCTTGTCCTCGATCTGCGGCCAGACGGCGACGGAGAGGGGATGCTCGCTCTCGTGCTTGCCGGCGGCGATATCGGCGATCACCCCCACGGCGTGCAGGGTGTGCTCATCGACCGTGTAGGAGTGATACATATTGAACTGCATCTGGGCGACGATGTGCCCCCACTCGGGGATAAAGCGGCCCAGCACGCCCGACTCGTTCATCAACGTCAGGGTGCGGAAGGTCTGTTTTCCGCGCGCCAGCACGTCGAGGAAGAGCTTCACGGCTTCCGGGTCGCGCCGCACCGAATTGTTGATCAGCCGCAGTGAGCGGATCACGGCGGTGAAGGCGTCCGGGTGCAGGTCTAGGTTCCGGCGGTCGGCGATCTGGAACAGGCGCAGGAGGTTGACCGGGTCCTTTTCGAACGTCTCCAGCCCGGCGATGGAAAGCCGTCCGCCCTCGATCACGAAGCCCGGTGCATCCAGCGGCTTTTTGCCCATGCGCCGGCGCCGGCCGGGCAGGAAGCGTGACAGGCCCGAGGGGTTGTTCTTGCGCTCCTCGGTTTCCAGCTGGGCGCAGAAGGCCCGCGTCAGGGCGCCGACTTCCTTCACCACCAGGAAATAGCGTTTCATGAACCGCTCGACAGCGGGCGCATCGCCCCGGTCGCCATAGCCCATGCGGCGGGCGATCTCGGGTTGCAGATCGAAGGTCAGCCGCTCTTCGGCCCGCCCGGTGGTGAAATGCAGGTGGCAGCGCACCGCCCAGAGGAAATCGAAGGCGCGGTTGAAGGCGACGATCTCGCGGTTGTCGAGAAAGCCCAGCTGCATCAGCTGGCTGCCGGGCGTGTCGGGATTCAGGTACTGGGCGATCCAGAAGAGGGTGTTGAGGTCCCGCAGCGCGCCCTTGCCCTCTTTCACATTGGGCTCAACCAGGTAGCGGCTGGCGCCGGCTCTGGCGTGGCGATCGTCGCGCTCGGCCAGCTTGGCGGTGACGAATTCCACGCCTGAGCCCTTGATCACCTCGGCCTTGAAGCGGCGGACGAGGTCACCGAACAGGCTTTCATCGCCGGTGATGCGCCGCGCTTCGAGGATCGAGGTGCGGATGGTGAAGTCCTCATGGCTGAGCTTGATGCACTCGTTGACCGTGCGCGAGGCGTGGCCGACCTTGAAACCCAGATCCCACAGGGCATAGAGCATGAACTCGATGACGCTCTCGGTGTGGGCGGTTTCCTTGTAGGGCCTGAGGAAAAGCAGATCGATGTCGGAGAAGGGCGCCAGCGTGCCCCGGCCATAGCCGCCCACCGCCACCAGGCACATCCGCTCGCCTTCGGTGGGATTGCGGGCGCGGAAAACGTGGACGGTGGTGAAATCGTAGAGCGAGCGGATCACCTCGTCAGTGACCCCCGAGAGCAGGACCACGGTGTCGAGACCGGTGGCGCCGTTTTCCAGCCGCTCCTTGGCGATCATCCGGCCGCGAAAGAGCGCCTGGCGCAGTATCTCGATGGCCTGTTTGCGCTGGGCGGCCTGATCGCCCTCGAAGGTCCTGGCCGCCGCGGTCAGCTGCGAGCGCAGCTTCACCCCGTCGACGACGTATTCCACGCGGGTGGGTTTCAGGCGGGCAGGCATTAGGGCGGTTGATATAGGGGTTTTGATCGGATGTCCCTAAGGGAGCAGCCCTTTCAGCCTATAGAGCGCGGCCTGGGCTTCGCGCGGGCTCATGCCGTCAAGATCAAGATCGGTGAGGGCCGCTTCCACAACGCTGGGTTCGAAGGCGCGGGCGTCTTCGGCGGCCTCGGCGAAGAGGGGCAGGTCATCGAGGCGGGCAGGGCTGGAGCTCTGGCTTTCCAGCCGTTCGAGCACCTGCCTTGCGCGGGCGACGACCACCGGCGGCACCCCGGCCAGCTTGGCGACCGCGACACCGTAGGAGCGGTCGGCGGGACCGGGGGCTGCCTCGTGCAGGAAAACGAGATCGCCGTTCCACTCCTTGGCGCGGAGCGAGAGGTTGCAGACGTGGGCGAGCCGCGTCTCCAGCTTGGCGAGCTCGTGATAGTGGGTGGCGAAGAGGGCCCGGCAACGGTTGGTGTCGTGCAGGGCCTCGGCGCAGGCCCAGGCGATGGCGAGGCCATCGTAGGTCGCGGTGCCCCGGCCGATCTCGTCGAGGATGACCAGGCTTCGGGGCGTGGCCTGGGTCAGGATGGCGGCGGTCTCGACCATCTCGGCCATGAAGGTCGAGCGGCCGCGCGACAGGTCATCGGCCGCGCCGACCCGGCTGAACAGGCGGTCGACGACGCCCATGCGCAGGGATTTGGCGGGCACGAAACAGCCTGATTGCGCCATCACCGCCAGCAGCGCGTTCTGGCGCAGGAAAGTCGACTTGCCGGCCATGTTCGGGCCGGTGACAATGGCCAGGCGCGCCGCCCCTTTGCCCGATCCATCCAGCTTGCAGTCGTTGGGGGTGTAGGGATCGCCGGCCCGGGTGACTGCGGCCTCGACCACCGGGTGGCGGCCGGCGACGGCTTCGAAAGTGGTGCTGTCGTCCAGAACCGGACGAACGGCGTTCGCCTCGACCGCCCATTCGGCCAGGGCGGCGGCGACATCGAGACGTGCGAGCCCTTCCGCGGCCGCCTGGATATCGGCAGCGCGGCCTATCGCCATGCTGCGCCAGGCCTCGAAGGTTTCGACCTCGATGGCCAGGGCCCGGTCGGCGGCGGCGGCGATCTTCACGTCGAGATCGGCCAGTTCGACGGTGGTGAAGCGGGTCTGGTTGGCCAGGGTCTGGCGATGAATGAAGGTCGCGTTGAGCGGCGGTTTGAGCAGCGGGTCGGCCTTGAGCGCGCTGGTTTCCAGGAAATAGCCGAGCACGGCGTTGTGGCGGATTTTCAGGGACACGCCGGTCTCGGCGACCAGCTGGGCTTCGAGAGCGGCGATCACACGGCGGCTGTCATCGCGCAGGGCCCGGGCCTGGTCCAGTTCGGCGCGCACGCCCGAGGCGACGAAACCGCCGTCGCGGGCCTGCAGGGGCAGGTCGTCGGAGAGGCCGGATTTCAGTTCCGACAGCAGGTCGGCGAGCGCCGTTGTCGCGGCAAGGTCGATCGCGATCAGCGCCGCGGCGAGTTCGGCCGGCGGCGGGGTGAGCTTGTCCGCATCGCCGGCCAGTAGGGCGGCAATGGCGCCGCCGGCCTCGAGGCCGCCGCGGATGGCGGCGAGATCGCGCGGGCCGCCGCGGCCCAGCGCCAGGCGCGAGAGGGCCCGGGCCATGTCGCCGGCGCTCTTCAGGGTGGCGCGCAGGTCGCGCCGCAGAGCCTTGCGCTCGACCAGCCACTCGACGGCGTCGAGGCGCGCGTTGATGGCGGCGGGCGAGAGCAGAGGCCGGGCGAGGCGGGCCGCCAGCAGCCGCGCGCCGGGGGCGGTAACAGTTCGGTCGAGACTGGCCAGCAGCGAGCCGTCGCGCCCGCCGGCCTGGCTCTTTTCCAGTTCCAGCGAGGCGCGGGTGGCCGGATCGATGGCCATGACGTCGGCCTCGCCAGCGCGGCGGGGGGCAGAGAGCGCCGGTAGTTTGCCGCCCTGGGTGGTTTCGAGGTGGGCGGCGATCAGACCCAGAGCTGAGATCTCCGCGCCGGTCAGGGCGCCGAAGCCGTCGAGGGTGTCGACGTCGTAGAGGCGTTTCAGCCGCGCTTCCGAGGCCGAGGGTTCGGCCAGCGCCTGGGCCATGGGCTGGATGAGGCCGCCGACTGATTTCAGGGCTGCGGCCAGCCCCTCATCGGCGAACAGGCGGTCGGGGACGAGAATTTCGGAGGGGGCGAGGGCCGCGAGCGTCGCCGCCAGCGCATCCTTGCCGACGCTGAAGGCCTCGACCTCGCCGGTCGAAAGCTCGACGCTGGCGACCGCCCCTTGCCCCGCCCGCCAGCCGATGGCGGCGAGGCGATTGGCGCCGCGCGCATCGAGGAGGCCGTCTTCGGTGAGCGTTCCCGGCGTCACCACCCGGACGATGTCGCGCCGGACGATGGCCTTGTAGCCGCGCTTTCTGGCCTCAGCGGGGTTTTCCAGCTGCTCGCAGACCGCCACCTTGAACCCGGCGCGGATCAGTTTGGCGAGATAGGCCTCGGCCGCGTGGACCGGCACGCCGGCCATGGGGATCGGCTCGCCGCCGTGATTACCCCGCTGGGTGAGCGTGATGCCCAGCGCCGCGGCAGCCTTGGCCGCGTCCTCAAAGAACAGCTCGTAGAAATCGCCCATGCGGAAAAAGATCAGCGCGTCGGGCTGTTTGGCCTTGGCCTCGAAGAACTGGGCCATCACCGGGCTTGCGCCTTCGGCGACGTCCGGAATCGGTGAGGCGGAATGGGCGTTCATGGGTGGGAAGCTAGCGGCCATGCGCAGGGCAGGAAAGGCTTGCAGAGATTCAGTCCACAGCCCAGAACGGGCGCCGCCCGCCATGACCTGCCGCCTTTACATCATTACCCCGTCGGCCATCCCCGATCTCGCGGCTTTCGGCCGTGACCTCGCCCATGCCCTGGACGCGGGCGATGTCGCCGCCTTGCAGATCCGGCTGAAGGGCGCTGATGAAAAAACGGTCGCCGCCGCGGTCGACGTGCTAACCCCAATCTGCCATGCGCGGGATGTCGCGGTGATCCTCAACGACCGGCCGGACTGGGCGGCTCGCTATGGCTGCGACGGGGTCCATATCGGCGCCAAGGACGGCGCCCTGAAGGACGCCCGGGCGATCATGGGCCCGAAAGCGATGATCGGCGTCACCTGCGCCGACAGCCGTCACCGCGCCATGGAAGCCTCCGAAGGCGGGGCCGACTATGTGGCGTTCGGGGCGTTTTATCCGACGCAGACGCACGCGACCCAATACCGGCCGGATCCGGAGATCCTCACGGTCTGGCAGGAGACCATGCAGACGCCGTGCGTCGCCATCGGCGGCATCAAGGTCGATAACTGCGCGGCTCTGGTGAAAGCCGGCGCCGATTTCATCGCCGTGGTCACCGGCGTCTGGGACTATCCGGCCGGCCCGGCGGCGGCGGTCCGTGACTTCAACGCGGCGATCGCGAAGGCGTCCCAGACCGCCGCCTTGCCTTGAACGCCCCTCGCCGCTAGGTTCCGCCGCCTTTCGCGGAGCCCCTGCATGCCCAAGATCATCGCCAACGCCATCAAGGTCGGCAATGTGCTGCAACACCAGAACTCGCTCTGGGTCGCGGTCAGGACCAGCCACGTCAAACCCGGCAAGGGCGGCGCCTTCGCCCAGGTCGAGCTGAAGAACCTTCTGGATGGGCGCAAGCTCAACGAACGGTTCCGCTCGTCCGACACCGTCGAGCGCATCACGCTGGAGCAAAAGACCTATCAGTTCCTGTACGAGCAAGGCGACATGCTGGTGTTCATGGACACCACCACCTACGAGCAGATCGAACTGGCCAAGGATTTCGTCGGCGAGGATCAGGTGCGCTTCCTGCAGGACGGCATGGAGGTGGAGGTCGAGTTCCACGAGGAACGACCGATCGGGATTTCCCTGCCCTCGTCCGTCGTGCTCGAGATCATCGAGGCCGATGGCGTCGTGAAGGGTCAGACGGCGTCTTCCAGCTACAAGCCGGCGGTCGCCTCGAACGGCATGCGCATCCTGATCCCGCCCTATATGGCGGCGGGCGAGCGGGTTCTGGTCGACACGGAGACCGGCGAGTACATGCGCCGCGCGGACTAGTTTGGCTCAGAGCGCACTCCTCAAGGTGATGACCGACGCCGCCCGCAAGGCCGGCAAGGGGCTCTCCCGCGACTTCGGCGAGCTTGAACACCTGCAGGTCACCCGCAAGGGCCTGGCCGATTTCGTCACCTCGGCCGACACCAAGGCCGAGAACATCCTGCGCGAGGAATTAAGCCGCGTGCGTCCCGGCTACGGCTTCCTCGGCGAGGAATGCGGCATGGTCGAGGGCACCGACAAGTCTCACCGCTGGATCGTCGATCCGCTCGACGGCACCACCAACTTTCTGCACGCCATCCCGCATTTTGCCGTCAACATCGCCCTGGAGCGTGAGGGCGTCATCGTGGCGGCGGTGACCTACAATCCGGCCACCGGCGATCTCTATTGGGCGGAAAAGAACAAGGGCGCCTATCACAACGACCGGCGACTGCGGGTCTCGGCCCGCAAGAGCCTGGAAGAAGCGCTGATCGCCACCGGCATCCCGTTCCTTGGTCACGGCCAGCATGGCCGGTTCCTGAAAGAACTGCACCAGGTGACTCAGCATGTGGCGGGCGTCCGGCGCTTCGGCGCGGCCTCGCTGGATCTCGCGTTTGTGGCGGCGGGCCGTTTCGACGGCTTCTGGGAGCGCGATCTCGCCCCCTGGGACCTCGCCGCGGGCCTGTTGCTGGTCTCCGAAGCCGGCGGGCTCTGGGCCGATATGGACGGCGGCACGGACGTGCTGGCATCGGGCGGGATCGTCGCCGGTAATGCCGAGATCCAGCCGCAGCTGGCGGCGAGGCTGAAAGCCGCGGCCTAGCCTCCTCTGCTTGAGCGCGGTGACGTGATGCATCCGTCACGAATTGGCGCTAAAAGCTTCGCCATGGATATGACCCGCCGCACGGCCGCAGGCCTGTTGATCGCCGGGGCCGCCTTGGCCCCTTCGTTCGGTTTCGCTCAGACGAACCGGCCCATCGTCATTGGCCACCGGGGCGCGAGCGGGCTTCGACCCGAGCACACCCTGATGAGCTATCGCGAGGCGATCGCCGAGGGGGCCGATGTCATCGAGCCGGATCTGGTGGTGACCAAGGACCACATCCTGGTAGCCCGCCACGAGAACGACATCACGGTGACGACGGATGTCTCGACCCGGCCGGAGTTCGCGGGTCGCGCCCGGCCCGCCGGCCGCAGCGGCGCGCCGGCCTGGCACGTCGAGGACTTCACCTTGAAGGAATACCAGACGCTGCGGTGCGTCGAGCGCATCCCGGCCCAGCGCCCGGAGAACGCCAAATACAACGGCCGCGAGGCGCCGCCGAGCCTGCAGCAGGTCATCGACCTGGCGAAATCGGAGAGCGCCCGGCTGAAGCGCCCGATCGGAATCTATCCCGAACTCAAGCAGTGGGCCGAGCTGAAGGCCAAGGGGTTTGAAACCGACAAACTGCTGCTGGCCATGCTGGCCAAGAACCATCTGCCGAGCGCGGCGGTGCCGGTCTATCTGCAGAGCTTCGAGCCGGAGGCCTTGAAGGCCGTGCTGGGCAAGACGGCCTCGGTGATCGTCCAGACGACGTCGGACCGATCGTTGCTCACGCCCGACGGCCTGAAGAAAGTCGCCGAATACGCCACTGGTCTTGGCCCCGACTATTCGCTGGTCACGCCCCAGCTCGTCGAGAACGCCCACAAGCTGGGCATCAAGGTGCACCCCTATACGTTCCGCGCCGAGAACGGCTATCTGCCGGCCGCCTACAAGGTCGGGACTGACGCGAACGCCCACGGCAATCTGGTGGGCTATATCCGCACCTATCTCGACATGGGCATCGACGGCTTCTTCACCGACTTCCCGGCGATTGGTGTGGAAGCGCGGAATCGCTAAAGGCCGCGCGCGAACCTTCTCTGCGAAGCGGGGGAGGTTACGCTGGCTCTCCCGCGAACTGCAGCCTGGCGAGTTTCGCATAGAGGCCGCCCTTGGCTGACAGCTCGTGGTGCGTGCCCTGTTCGACCACGCGGCCTTCGTCCATCACCACGATGCGGTCGGCTTTGAGCACCGTCGCCAGGCGGTGGGCGATGACCACGGTGGTGCGGCCGGTCATGGCGCGGGCCAGGGCGTTTTGCACCAGTCGCTCGTTTTCGGCGTCCAGCGCGCTGGTGGCTTCATCGAGCAGCAGGATCGGCGCATTGCGAACCAGGGCCCGGGCGATGGCGAGGCGCTGGCGCTGGCCGCCGGAGAGGGTCTTGGCCTTTTCGCCGATCTTTGTCTGAAAGCCCTCGGGCAGGGCGTTCAGGAAGCCCTCGGCCTCGGCCTGGTTGGCGGCTTCGCGGATTTCGGCCTCGGTGGCCTCTTCGCGGCCGAAACGGATGTTGTCGATGGCGGGCCCCGAAAACAGCGAAGCGTCCTGGGCGACGAGGGCGCAGCGGGCCCGCACCTCTTTCGGGTCGGCGTCCTTCAGGTCGACATCGTCAATGCGCACACTGCCGGACTGCGGATCGTAGAAGCGAAGCAAGAGGCGCAGCACCGTGCTCTTGCCGGCGCCGGACGGGCCTACCAGGGCCACGGTCTCGCCGGGCCGCACATGCATGGAAAAGCTGCGCAGCGCCGGCGCGTCGTCGCGGCCGGGATAGGCGAAGGTGACGGCCTCAAAGGCGATCTCGCCGAGCGCGGGCGTTGGCAGCGGTATGGGATGGGCCGGTGCAGCGATGGTGGGCCTGGCTTCCATAAGCTCGGAGATCCGCGCCATGGCGCCGGACGCCTTCTGGACCTCGCCCCAGACCTCGCCCAGCGCCCCGATCGCACCGGCCGCCATCACCGACAGCATGGCGAATTGCAAAAGCTCCCCGACAGTCATCTCGTGCGAGCGCACGGCATAGGCGCCCAGCCAAAGCACGGTGGCGATGCCGCCGGAGATCAACGCCATGACCAGGGCGGTCATCATCGCCCGGGCGGTGATGCGCTTGACCGAGGTTCTGAACGCAATTTCGACGGCGCCAACGAAGCGGTCTGCGGCGCTCTTTTCCCGTCCAAAGGCCTGGACGGTGTCGAGCGCATCCAGGCTCTCGCCGGCATAACCGATGGCCTCGGCGAATTTGTCCTGAGCGGCGATCGAGCGCTTGCGCACCTGACGGCCGACCACGAACATCGGCACGATGACCAGGACGCCCAGGACCAGTACATAGAGCGTCAGCTTCGGCGAGAACACCATCAGCACGGTGACTGCGCCGATCATCATCAGGCTGTTGCGAAGGGCGATGGAGGCCGACGAGGCCAGCAGGTTTTCGACAATGGTGATGTCGGTGGTCAGGCGCGAGAGCACCTCACCCGTGCGGGTGTGCATGAAGAAGGCAGGATCGAGCGTCAGGATGTGAGAATAGAGCGCCTGGCGAAGGTCGGCCACGATCCGCTCGCCCAGCCGGGTGACGAAGAAATACCGCAGGGACGAGGCCAGGGCGAGGACGACGGCCACGCTGCCCAGCAGCAGGAACATCTCGTTGAGCTTCGCATCCGTGCCGCTGATGAAGCCGTCGTCAATCAGGTACCGGAAGGCGAAGGTGATGCTGAGACTGGAAGCTGTCGACAGAATCAGAAACAGCAAGGCTGGCAGGGCCTCGGCCTTGTGCGCGGCGACAAAGGGGCCGAGCCGTCCCAACGGGCGGATATCCCGTGAGCGGGGCCGTTTGGCGGCCGCATCGCTCATCGCCCCGGCGAGGTTCGCGCCCGCTCCCGGCCTGCCGGGGGCCTGGTCCTCTGCCGTTACGCCGTCACTCATGGTCACCCCTTGCCGCCCGGCCTTGCTTCACGGGGCCGCTTTCGCTATAGCCGCCCATCCAATTTCCGGGCCCGCCCGGACCTCTTCAAGTCGGCAGGACCGCGCGATGAAACAAGAAGGCCACCCCGATTACCACATGATCAATGTGGTGATGACCGATGGGACCACCTATCAGACCCGTTCCACCTACGGCAAGGAAGGCGCGACCCTGAACCTCGACATCGACCCGAAGACCCACCCGGCCTGGACCGGCGGCGGCTCGGCGATGCTCGACCGCGGCGGCCGCGTCTCGCGCTTCAACGCCAAATTCGCAGGCTTCACCGCCAAAAAGTAGCGCCCGCGCTCAAGCAGCGAGGCGTAGCCGAGCGTTAGCGCAACTAAAATTACCGCCCCGGCGGTTTCGCCGCGAGGCTGTTTCTGGCGAAGTGGGCCAACATCCTTTGCCAGCCGTCATTGGCCGCCGCCGCGTTGTAGGTGGCGCGGTAGTCGGCGTGGAAGCCGTGTTGAGCGTCCGGATAGATTATGCACTCGCTGCCCCGCCGGTTGAGACGGCGCAGGGCGCCGTTCATCTCCTCAACGTCGGCCTTGGGAATGCCGGTGTCCATGCCGCCGTAGAGGCCCAGGACCGCCGCGTGCATGCCGGCCACCACGTCGAACGGCCAGGGCCGCACTTCATCGCCCAGGAACTGCCCGGCCGGCGGTTTCTTGAGGCGCCCGTACCAGGCCACCCCCGCCTTGAAGCCCCGGAAGCGGGCGAGCGCCATCCACACTACCGCCCCGCCCCAGCAAAAGCCGGTGACGCCGTAATTGCCGTTGGTGTAGGGCTGGCGCTCGATCCAGCGGCCGAGGGTGTCGAGATCGCCCATCACCTGTTCGTTGGTGGCCTTGGCGACGATGGCCTGGATCTTGGCGAAATCGGTCAGGGGCGCGGGATCGCCGGCCCGGAAGAACGGATCAGGAGCGAGCGCCACATAACCGAGCTTGGCCAGCCTGCGGCAGGTGTCGCGGATATATTCGTGCAGGCCGAAGACCTCGGGAATGACGATTATGGTCGGGAACCGGCCGCGCGCATTGGGCCGCGCCACATAGGCCGGTAGCGGCTGATCGGGGCCGGGGATGAGGATAGACTGGCAGATCAGGCCCTGCTCATCGGTATGAATGGTCTGGGCCTGGGCATTGGCTGAAACGGCCGCAGCGGCGTAGCCAGCAAAGAACACCGGGACGAGCGCACGGCGACTGAGGTGAAGATCGCCTGCCGGGGTGCCTTCGGGGCGCGTGAGCTTGAGCATCCGATTTCTCCTCCGGGGCGATACTAAACCACGGCCGCATTTCCGCACATCGGCAAAATCGAAATCCCGCAATCGGGCGCCGCCCTGGCGAGTAACACCGCTTTTGCTCCACAAGCTGAATCAAATCAGAGCTTAAGTCCCCCTTGCGTGAGCCCCCCGCCATCCCATATGCGGCAGATCAATTGAGTTCGGGGACAAGGGTTTATAGGGCGCTTTATCGACAAGGCCCGCGTTACCCCTTTGTCCGCCACTAAAGGAGACGACTAATCCATGGCCAAAATTATCGGCATCGACCTTGGCACCACCAATTCCTGCGTCGCCATCATGGACGGCAAGGCGCCCAAGATTCTTGAAAACGCTGAGGGCGCCCGCACCACGCCCTCGATCATCGCCCTGCAGGACGACGGCGAGCGGGTCATCGGCCAGCCGGCCAAGCGCCAGGCGGTCACCAACCCCACCAACACCTTCTTCGCCATCAAGCGCCTCATCGGCCGCAAGTTCGACGACCCCGTCGTGGCGAAAGACAAGAACATGGTGCCCTATGAGATCGTCAAGGGCCCCACGGGCGACGCCTGGGTGCGCGCCCACGGCAAGGATTACTCACCCCAGCAGATTTCCGCCTTCATCCTGCAAAAGCTGAAGGAAGACGCCGAAGCGGTGCTTGGCGAGAAGATCGAAAAGGCCGTGATCACCGTTCCGGCCTATTTCAACGACGCCCAGCGTCAGGCGACCAAGGACGCCGGCAAGATCGCGGGCCTGGAAGTCCTGCGCATCATCAACGAGCCGACCGCGGCGGCGCTGGCCTATGGCCTCGACAAGAACGACGGCAAGAAGATCGCGGTCTATGACCTCGGCGGCGGCACCTTTGACGTCTCGATCCTCGAGATCGGCGACGGCGTCTTTGAAGTGAAGTCGACCAACGGCGACACCTTCCTCGGCGGTGAGGACTTCGACCTGCGGGTCGTGGATTTCCTGGCCGACGAGTTCAAGAAGGAAACCTCGGTCGATCTGCGCAAGGACAAGCTTGCCCTGCAGCGCCTGAAGGAAGAGGCCGAAAAGGCCAAGAAGGAGCTGTCCACCGTTCCCCAGTACGAAGTCAACCTGCCCTTCATCTCGATGAATGCGTCAGGACCCCTCCACCTCAACGTGAAAATGACCCGCGCCAAGCTGGAAAGCCTGGTCGAGGACCTGATCGCCAAGACCATAAAGCCCTGCGAGCAGGCGCTGAAGGATGCGGGCCTGAAGAAGAACGAAATCGACGAGGTGGTTCTGGTCGGCGGCATGACCCGCATGCCCAAGGTCGTCGAGGCAGTGAAGGAATTCTTCGGCCGCGAACCCCACAAGGGCGTCAATCCGGACGAAGTCGTGGCCCTCGGCGCCGCGATTCAGGCCGGCGTGCTGCAGGGCGATGTGAAAGACGTGCTGCTGCTGGACGTCACGCCGCTGACGCTCGGCATCGAGACCCTGGGCGGGGTGTTCACGCCGCTGATCGAGCGCAACACCACCATCCCGACGAAGAAGAGCCAGACCTTCTCCACCGCCGACGACAACCAGAACGCCGTGACCATCAAGGTGTTTCAGGGCGAGCGGCCGATGGCGAACGACAACAAGCTGCTGGGCCAGTTCGACCTCGTTGGCATTCCGCCGGCCCCGCGCGGCATTCCGCAGGTCGAGGTCACCTTCGACATCGACGCCAACGGCATCGTCAATGTCGGCGCCAAGGACAAGGCGACCAACAAGGAACAGTCGATCCGCATTCAGGCCAACGGCGGCCTCTCCGACGCCGACATCGAGCAGATGGTCAAGGACGCCGAGTCCCACAAGGCCGAGGACGACAAGCGCAAGGCCGTCATCGAAGCCCGCAACCGCGCCGATGGTTTGGTCCACTCGACGGAAAAGGCGCTGAAGGACCACGGCGACAAGGTCGATGAGGCCACGAAGTCCGAAATCGAGGCCGCTCTGGCCGAGGTAAAGACCGCGCTGGAAGGCGAAGACGCCGAAGAGATCACCGCCAAGGCCGCGGCGCTGGCCCAGGCCTCGATGAAGCTCGGCGAGGCCATGTACAAGGCCGGCGAGGGCGGCGAGGACGCTGACGTCTCGCCCGAAGGCGAGCCGGCGGCCGCATCCGACGAAGACGTCGTCGACGCCGAATTCGAAGAAGTCGACGACGACAAGAAGTAGGCCTTGAGTTTGAGGCCTCAAATTAAAGGGAAGATCGCCGCCGGCCGCTTGCAGGCCGGCGGCGGGGACCTTACCTCCCCTTTACGGTTAAGCGTTAAGGCTGCCCGCGATGCGTGACTATTACGAAGTTCTCGGGGTTGACCGCGGATGCGATGAACCCGCGCTGAAGTCGGCGTTCCGCAAGGCCGCCATGGAGCACCACCCCGACCGCAATGGCGGTTGCGAGGACGCCGAAGGCCGCTTCAAGGAAATCAACGAAGCCTATTCCATCCTCTCCGATCCGCAGAAACGCGCGGCCTATGACCGGTTCGGTCATGCGGGCGTGAACGGACAGGGCGGCGGCGGTCCCGGCGGCGCCGGGTTCGGCGACATCAACGATATTTTCGGCGACGTATTCGGCCAGGCTTTCGGCGACATGTTCGGCGGCGGCCGGACCCGCAACCCGGGTCCGCAACGGGGCGGCGATCTGCGCTACGACCTCGAAATTGACCTGGCCCAGGCCTATGCTGGCGCCGACGTCGAGATCAAATTCCCCGTCACCTTCACCTGCGAGACCTGCGAGGGCTCCGGCGCCAAGGCCGGCACCAGCCCGACAACCTGCGGAACCTGTAACGGCCAGGGCCGGGTGCGCGCCCAGCAGGGTTTTTTCGCGGTCGAACGCACCTGCCCGCGCTGCAACGGTCAGGGCCGCATCGTGCTCGATCCCTGTCGCGACTGCCGCGGCCACGGCATGCTGCGCAAGGAACGCACCCTGAATGTCGCCATTCCGGCCGGCGTCGACGACGGCTCACGCATCCGCCTGTCCGGCGAGGGCGAGGCGGGCGCCCGCGGCGGGCCCAAGGGCGATCTCTACATCTTTGTGTCGGTCAGGGGTCACGACCTCTTTGAACGCGACGGACTTGATCTGCTGGTCACCGTGCCGGTGCCGATGTGCAAGGCCGCCCTCGGCGGCGAGGTCGAGGCGCCGTGCCTGAAGGCGGACGCCGACGATGACTGCCGCGCGGCCGTGAAGATCCCCGAAGGCTCGCAGACCGGCCGCACCGTGCGCATCAAGGGCAAGGGCATGCCGTCCCTGCGCGGTCCCCAGCGCGGCGATCTGGTGGTCGAGCTGTTTGTGGAAACGCCGACGAAACTGACCGGCCGTCAGAAGGAACTGATGCGCGAACTGGCTGCCGAATGCGGCGACCAGCAACACCCGGAAAGCCACGGCTTTGCGGGCAAGGCCAAGGCGTTCTGGAGCGGGATTACCGGGAACGCCTGACGCATTTTGCGTTGCGCTATCGCTCGCCCCGGATCGGGTCCGGGGCTCGCTGCTTGAGCGCGGTTGTTAACCCCCGACTCACCTCTCCGAAACCTCGCCTTTACCCGTGCCCTGTAGAAGCGAGGGCTGAAGAGCCGTCTCCGGGCAATGAGGGACGGTGATGATGGGTGTGTCTGCAGATGACCAAAACGGTCCTTATCGTCGACGATGATCCGACCCAGCGGCGGCTGGTCCAGGGCGTGCTGGAGCGTGAAGGCTTCGGCGTGGCCCATGCCGAGACCGGCGAAGCGGCCATCGACCGGCTGATGGCCGGGGGCGCCGCCGATGTCATCCTGCTCGATCTGACCATGCCCGGCCTCGGCGGCATGGCGACCCTGACCGAAATGCGCCAGCGCGGCTTTACCCAGCCGGTCATCGTGGTCACCGCCGCGGCCGGCGTTGAGACTGTGGTCAAGGCCATGCAAGCCGGCGCGGGCGATTTCTTCGTCAAACCCGCGTCTCCCGAACGGATCATCGTCGGCGTGCGCAACGCCCTGCAGATGGGTGATCTGAAGGGCGAGGTCGCCCGGCTGACCAAGCGGGCCGGCGGCAAGGCGACGTTCGATGACCTGATCGGCGACAGCGTTCCCATGATGGCGGTCAAGCGCATGGGTGAGCGGGCGGCGAAGTCCTCAATCCCCATCCTCATTCTGGGCGAAAGCGGCGTCGGCAAGGAAATGATCGCCCGGGCCGTGCACGGCTGTTCGGAACGGTCGGGCAAGCCGTTCGTAGCGGTCAACTGCGGCGCCCTGCCCGCCAACCTGATTGAATCCATCCTGTTCGGCCACGAAAAGGGATCGTTCACTGGCGCGACCGACAAGCACCTGGGCAAGTTCCAGGAGGCCAATGGCGGCACGCTCTTCCTCGACGAGATCGGCGAGCTGCCGCTCGACATGCAGGTCAAGCTCTTGCGAGCCTTGCAGGAGAGCGAGATCGACCCGGTCGGCTCCAAGCGCAGCGTGCGCGTCGATGTGCGCATCGTCTCGGCCACCAACCGCGACCTGCAGGAACGCGTCGCCGAAGGCAATTTCCGCGAGGATCTCTATTACCGCCTGAACGTTTTCCCGATCGAGGCGCCGTCTTTGCGCGAACGCCGCGAGGACATTCCGGCCCTGGTCGAGGCCTTTATCCGCCGCTTCAATGTCGAGGAAGGCAAGCGCATCCAGGGCGCATCCCCGGAAGCCCTGCAGATGCTGTGCGACTTCGACTGGCCGGGCAATGTCCGCCAGCTGGAAAACGCCGTCTATCGGGCCATCGTGCTCGCCGACGCCCCTTACCTGGCGCCGCACGACTTCCCGGCCATCTCGGGCCTGAAGCCGCCGATGAGCGAGGCAAGGCCAGCGTCCGCTCCGGTGGCCATTCCGACCGGGGCCGAGCTGATCGCCGACATGCCGGGCACCGCGCCAGTGCGCTTCCTCGATGAGCGCGGACACCTGCGCAAACTCGAGGATATCGAGAAAGACCTCATCGAACTGGCCATCGAAACCTACGCCGGCCACATGAGCGAGGTCGCTCGCCGGCTCGGCATCGGCCGCTCGACGCTCTATCGCAAGGTCCGCGAACAGGGCATCGACGTGGAGATGAGCGAGGCGGGGTAGCGCCTACAAAATCCGATTGTCCCCGCGAAGGCGGAGACCCCGCCAATGCCCAAATAGGCACACCCCGGTGGCTGGGAGAGTTCGGATGGATCCCCGCCTTCGCGGGGACAGCCGGTAGACGGGAGGCTAGGCTTCGTCCTCGTCGTCGTCGGCCGCGACTTCGACTTCAGTGTCCGCGCCGGCTTCAACCTCGTCCTCGAAGTCCTCAACCGGCTCTTCCTCGACCTCGTCTGGCGCTGTCGTTTCGGCCGCGGGTTTCAAGGTCGCGCCCTGAGGCGCGATGCCCTTGCGCTTGTCGTCGCGGGCTTTCTTCTCGGCGGCCTTCTTGATCAGGGCGTCGAGTTCGAGCTGGGTGCCGAGGCCTAGCGTCACCGGGTCGACCGGCTTGATCTGCGCCTTGTTCCAGTGCTCGCCTTGGCGGACGGTTTCGATCGTCGCCTTGGTGGTGCCGAGGAACTTGGAAATCTGGGCGTCGGTGACTTCCGGGTGGTGCTTGATGAACCAGGCGATGGCGTCCGGGCGGTCCTGGCGGCGCGAGACCGGCGTATAGCGCGGGCCCTTCTTGTTGACGCGCAGCAGTTCGGCGTGGCGGCCCTGCTGGGCGCGCATGCGGAATTTCGGATCGGCGGCAGCCTTGTCCAGTTCTTCGCGGGTCAGCTGGCCGTTGCCGATGGGATCGGCGCCGCGGATGTCGCGCGCCACTTCGCCGTCGGCGATGCCTTTGACCTCCAGATGGTGCAGGCCGCAGAAGTCGGCGATCTGTTCGAAGGTCAGCGAGGTATTGTCCACCAGCCAGACGGCGGTCGCCTTGGGATAGAGAATCTGGTCGGCCATGCGGGTGCTCTTTCGGCTAGCCTGAAATGAAGGCGCCCGGCCTTGCGGCCGGGCGGTGAGGGTCGGTGATATAGGCCACAAGGGGCGGAAAGGAAACGTCTAATCCGGCAAATCGGCGATCAACCGCCCGGGACCCGGAGGCTTTCGTCCAGCAGATGCAGGTTGGCCTCGCGCACCTTGGCGGCCGCCTCATCGTAGAGGAATGGCAGGAAGGCGTAGCGCACGCCGCGCGTCACCGGCTGGGCCTCGTGCAGCAGCGAGCAGGAGAACACTACCGCCCCGCCGGTCGGCGCGCGATAGCGCTGCGGCCCGAACTCCGGGAAAACCAGATCCCCGCCCTCATAGTCCTCGGCGTTCAGATTGATGGTCACCGCAAAGCGGCGGTGGGCCGTGCCGCTGGTGGTGTTGTCCCGGTGCGGCTTGAAATGGGCCTCATCGGCCGCGTCGTAACAGGCGACGATGTAGCGTTCGATGCGAGTCGGCTTGAACTGGAAAGCCCGTTCGATCTCGGGAACCATGCGCGCGTTGATACGGCCGCGCGCGCCGGCGATCAGCGCTTCGTCCTCGAGATTGACGTCCCGGCGGCGTTTGTGGAGATGGTTGAGCACCAGCACCGTCTTGCCGTCCTTCTGCTGCATGAAACCGGAATCGATGGCCTCGCCCGTCCGGTAGGCCTCGATCAGGGTCCTGCAAAATTCCGGTTCAAAGACCCTGGGCAGGATCAGCACGGGCGCCGGCGTTGCGCCACCGCTGTGTAGGCCTGCGGGTGGCAAGCTGGTCAGCGTGGCGATCAGCTTTTCGGTCTCGGTCATCGGCATGAAGGCCATGACCCGAAGCATGGGATCGACCACGAACCACATCGGCGCATAGCGGCTGGCCTGTCCTTCCGCCCTGGCCACGCCCCACAGGCGTGAGACTTCCATGTCGAAGTCCCAGAACACCCGGATGCCGGGGACGCTGTCGGCCAGGCGTTTTTCGGCCTTATCGGCGGGGTCGCTGGTGACCCAGAAGAGGGCGATATTGCTATCGTCGAACAGCTTGCGGTTCTTCTCCACAACCTTCAGCGCTTCACCCGCATGGGCGCCGCCGGCCGAGCCCACAAGACCCAGGACGATGTAGCGGCCGCCCAGTGTGTCGAAGGAAAAGCGCTCATTGACGTCGCTACGGGCATGAAACCGGGGCGCCGGCGTGCCGATCGCCGGCAGTTTGAGAACCTCCGGCTCGACCCTGGCCGCCGAGGCGGTCCGTCGTTTCGCCGGCGCGAACTTTTTTTTCGCGGGGGCGGGCTTCTTCATCAGGGAACCAGAACGATTTTGCCGACATGAGCGCCGCCTTCAAGATAGGTGTGCGCTTCGGCGGCCCTCGCCAGCGGGAAGGTCTTGTCGACCACCGCCTTGACGAGACCCTGTTCCACCCAGGGCCACACAACACGTTCCACCTCGGACGTGATACGGGCTTTCTCGTCCGGCGCCCGGGGACGAAGGGTCGAGCCGGTGATGACCAGCTGCTTGATCATGATCCGCCAGACCGGAACCTCGATGGTCCCCCCGCCCTGGGAGGCGATGTACACGAGGCGCCCGCGATAGTTCAGGCATTCGAGGTTCTTTTCGAAATAGCCGCCGCCGCCAACCATATCGAGGATGACGTCGCAGCCGCCGGCGGCCGCAACCGCCTCGCCGAAATCCTCGGCCGAGGCGTCGATGGCGATATCGGCGCCCATGGCCAGCGCTGTCTTGGCCTTGTCCGCGCCCCGGGCGGTGGCGATGACGCGCGCGCCGGCCGCCTTGCCCATCTGGATGGCGGCGACGCCGATCCCGGATGTGGCGCCGTGCACCAGCAGGGTTTCACCGGCTTTCAGCGAGCCGTGCTCGAAGACATTGACGTAGACCGTCAGCACCGTCTCAGGCAGGGCCGCGGCCTGGACGAAATCGAGACCCTTCGGCACCGGCAGGGCGTGGCGCGCATCGACCTTGGCGTATTCGGCGTAACCGCCCCCGCCCAAGAGCGCGGTGACCCTGTCGCCCACCTTCCAGCGCCCGGCCGCGACGACGACCTCGCCGGCGACTTCCAGGCCCAGGGTGGCCGGCGCGCCCGGAGGGGGCGGATAGGCGCCGTTGCGCTGGAGCACATCGGGACGGTTTACGCCCGCCGCGCGAACCGCGATCAGAATCTCTCCCGGTCCGGGGGAAGGCGCCTCGATTTGCGCCGCATGCAGGGCCGAGGCCGGGCCTTTTCCGCCCTCGATGGCGACGGCGGTCATGGTTTTGGGGGTCATGGGCTCTCCAAGCCTTGCGAAAGCGGCTCAAGGCGCGTCAGATACCCTCGCTTTTCACCCAAACCAAGCGAAGGGCGAAGACATGATCGAAGAACCCGCTGAACCGAGACAGGCCCGGGGTGCGGCCCTGGTCCTGGTTGAACGCGAAGACCTTGATCTGTTTGGGGTTTCCGAGTTGACCGAGCGCATTGAGCGGCTGCAGGCCGAGGCTGATAGAACCCGCCGCGCGCTCGACAAGAAGCAGTCCGGAAAGTCGGCGGCTGACGCGCTGTTCAAATTTTAGGATTTTCCGTGGCATAGGGGTTGCAGTCTTTGAGGCTGTTGCAAGCGTGCGCCTTTCGATGGCGGGGACGAGGACTGACGTATGAATGATGTGGATCAGGACCTGCCGTTGCCGTGGCGCGCCGGTGTGGTGATGGATTTCACCAAGTCCGAGCTATTCGACCGCGTCTTCGATGAAGGCATGGAACTGGTCGAGGCGACCGCCGCCTATCTCGACGGCCCGGGCCGCCAGGAATCACGTCGACTGTCGCGCACCGGGGCCATCGCCTATGCGTCAGAAAGCATGCGCCTGACCACGCGGCTGATGCAGGTGGCCTCGTGGCTGCTGGTTCAGCGGGCGGTCAAGGAGGGCAGCATGACAGCGCTCGCCGCCTGCGAAGACCGCTATCGCCTGCGCGAGGGCCCGGAAGAAGCCGCCCAGGACGGCGCTTCGGAATTGCCCCAGGCCATGGCCAGCCTGATTTCGCACTCGCACCGGCTCTATGACCGCATCCGGCACCTCGACCGGCGCATGTACGTCGACCAGACGTCCGAGGAAAAACCGCATCCGGTGCTGTCCCAGCACAGCCAGCTGCTGGCGGCGTTCGGCGGCTAGGGATTGCGAAATCCGCCCCCCCGCGCTCTAACGCGGGACATGGCGTACGAAGACCTCAAGAAGACCCTGACTCTCGACCCGATCGAGGTGAACCTGTTCCGCGGCCATACCCCTGATACGGCGCGCGGGCGCATCTTCGGCGGTCAGGTAATCGCCCAGGCGCTGGTGGCGGCCTATCACACGGTCAAGGACCTCACCTGCCATTCGCTGCATTGCTATTTCATCCGGCCGGGCGATCCCAAGGTCCCGGTTCTTTATCAGGTCGAGCGGGCGCGTGACGGCAAGTCGTTCGCTACCCGGCGGGTCGCGGCCATCCAGCACGGCGAGCAGATTTTCAACCTGGCGGCCAGTTTCCAGGTGAAGGAAGACGGCTTCGACCACCAGTTCGCCATGCCGGAGGCGCCCCCGCCTGAGGACCTGGAAAACGACTACCAGGCCCGCTTCGCCAAGCGCCCGCCCGAGCAGCGGGCCTGGTTCGAATCCCGCCCCATGGAGATCAGACCGGCTGGATACTTCAAACCCTGGGGCGGACCGGAAAAGTCTGGCGCCTATGCCTGGATCAAACCCAAGGCGGACTTGGGCGGCGATGAAGGGTTCAACCAAGCGGTGCTGGCCTATGTGTCGGACGCCGGCATTCTGGAATCGGCCATGCGGCCGCATGACGTCACCTTCGCTTCACCCGGCATGCAGGTGGCGAGCCTCGACCACGCCATGTGGTTCCACCGCCCCGTGCTGATGAACGACTGGCACCTCTATGTGCACGAGAGCCCGTCGGCCTCGGGCGCGCGCGGCTTTACCTGCGGCAATATCTATTCGAAGGCCGGCGCGCTGGTCGCTTCCGTCGCCCAGGAAGGCCTGATCCGCCGGCGCGATCCGCTGGTCGAATCCTGACGCCGCCATGACGGGCGCCGCAGACCCGAAGCTGAAGCTGTTCATCGTCTATCACCACCGGATGCACCCGGCGCTCTATGTGCATCTGTCCGACGAGAACCTCAGCAAACTGACCTTCTACAAGGCCAACGAAACCATCCCCTTTGAGTTCGGGCTGGAGCCGCGGACCGCCCCGGTGGTCAAGGAATACGAGCTGCCGATCTACGACGGTTTCTACCAGGCCAACGCCTTCAACGAGACCTCGTGCATGATCCACGCCCTGCAGAACCGGCTCTACGAGGGGTCGGACTATGTGGGCGTACTGCAGTACGACATGGCCATCACCGACGACCATTTCCGTTGGTGGCCGATGCTGATGGAAAAGGGTGTCTCGATCATTTCCGACGCCCGCTGGGGGATCGTCCAGCCGCAGTTGCTCGAACAGACTTACGTGACCGACGCGCCGTTCCACGGCTTTCCCATGGCCTGGGTGATCGAGCGGTTTTGCGGGCACTTCAAGGTCACGCCCGAGGCGTTCAAACGGCGCATCGCCCAACGCAGTATCGAGGGCCAGCAGATCAGCCTGCTCAACAGCTTCATCGTCAAGACCGAGATCTTCGTCGAGCTTTCCGGCTGGCTCGAAGCCATCTCAAAGGACCTGCACGCCTATTCCTTTGCCCAGGAGGGCCACAAGCGCTTCCTCGGCCACATGGGCGGCATCATCGAGCGCTGTATCGGGCTCTATTTCCTGTGGCGCGTTCCGGACGGGGAGAAACTGCAGCAGCTGCGCGTCTATCACGCGATCATCCCGGAGCTGCACCGGACCAAGTTCGGGCAGTTCTAGAGAGCGCCTTAGGCGCCCGAAGGGCGCAAGAAAGAAATAAAACCACAAAGGCACAAAGGAAGATCAAGCTTCACGAAGGAGCCCGTGCCTGTAACAGTCTTCAGCGCTGACCGGCCATTAGATTTGATCACGGCTTGGCGGCGTCAGGAAATCGGGACTCGCATCTCCCTGGGGATGGCCAAGATCTTTGTGAAGCGTTGATCTTCCTTTGTGCCTTTGTGGTTTTATTTCTTGCGGGTGACGCCGCGCCGCTGGCCCATGAAAACTCAGCTATCGCGTTCCGACACCTCGGCCGGCCGGTCGACGACGATCTCGCCCCTCGCCAGGTCGACCGAGGGGACGTTGGCCTGAGTGAAAGCGACCTGCCAGGTCGCGCCCTCGGGCGGGGCGATTTCCAGCACGTCGCCGGCCCCGAAATCGTGGATGGCCTTTACCCGGCCGAGGGGTTTGCGGGCGGGTGAAACCGCCGCGAGATTAATCAGATCGGTGACGTAGAACTCGTTCTCAGCCGGGGCGGGGAAGCGCTCGCGCGGTGCGAAAAGCTGCAGGCCGCGTAAGCCGTCGGCGGCGTCCTTGTCCTCGATGCCGGCGACGCGACCGACGACGGAATCCTTGTGGGTGCGGCCCGAGACCAGTTTCAGGCCCGGCGAGCCGTCCTCGCGCAAAAGGTCGCCCAGCGCCAGCAGGCCGGCGGGCTTTTCGGTGAAAGCGGTGATACGCACCTCGCCCTTCACGCCGAAGGCCCCGGCCACGCGGCCGACGCGGATTAGACGTGAAGGGTTGATGGGCAAGAGATCTAGCCTTCCGAGGTTTCCTCGGCGGGCGCTTCCTCGGCGGCCGGAGCTTCTTCAGCAGCCGGCGCTTCTGCAGCGGCCGGCTCTTCGGCGGCGGCTTCAGCGGCCGGAGCCTCTTCAGCGGCCGGCGCTTCTTCGGCGGCCGGAGCCTCCTGGGCGGCGGCTTCGGCCGGAGCGGCTTCCTCGGCGGCGGGCGCTTCTTCAGCGACCACCTCCGGTTCCGGCTCGGGCGCCGGCGGCGGCGGGGCGTTCTTGGCGGCTTCGGCGGCCTCGGCGCGAGCGGTCAGGCGCTGGGCCTTCTGCTCAACGCGCTCGAGCGCTTTCACGCCCGGCTTGGCCTTGTTCGGGTTATTGCCGTGTTCCCACTTGGCGAGGCCTTGCGTCGACAGGAAGCGCGCCACGCGGTCCGAGGGCTGGGCGCCCTTCTTCAGCCAGGCCTCGATGGACTCGGTCTTAAGCGTCACGCGGGCCGGGTCGTCCTTCTTGAGCAGCGGGTTATAGGTGCCCACCTTTTCGATGAAGCGGCCATCGCGGGGCGAGTGGCTGTCGGCGACGACGATGGAGTAGTAGGGGCGCTTCTTGGTGCCGCCACGGGCCAGACGAATTCTAAGCATTTGATTGTATTCCTTACGTTATTTCTTGAAGGGGTTAAGGCCGGGCGGCAGGTTTCCAAGACCAGGAAGGCCGCCCGAGCCTCCGGTCAGTTTCTGTAATTCTTCCATCGACGGCATCTTGCCGCCGGTGAGTTGTTTGAGCTGTTCCATATCCGGCATGCCGCCGGGCGCCCCGCCGCCCATGCCGGGCATGCCGCCGCCAGGTCCGCCCATGCCCATCATCTGGGCCATCTTGGCCATGCCGCGGCCGCCGTCGCGACTCATCGCCTTGAAAGTGTCGGCCATCTGGCGGTGCTGGTTGAGCAGGCGGTTGAGCTCGGAGACCTGAACCCCGGCGCCGGCCGCGATGCGCCGGCGGCGTTTGCCGTCGAGGATGTCGGGCTTGCGCCGCTCGGCCTTGGTCATGGAGTTGATGATCGCCCGCTGGCGGTCGAGCATCTTGTCGTTGACGCCCGCCTCGGCCATCTGACCCTTGAGCTTGGCGACACCGGGAAGCAGGCCCATCAAGCCGGCAAGGCCGCCCAGCTTTTTCATCTGGTCGAGCTGGTTGGCGAAGTCGTCGAAGTCGAACTTGCCCTTGGCCATGCGCCGGGCCATCCGCTCGGCCTTGGCCTGGTCCATCTCGACGGCGGCTTTTTCAACCAGGCTGACGATGTCGCCCATGCCGAGGATGCGCCCCGCAACCCGCTGGGCGTCGAAGGCATCGAGCCCATCGACCTTTTCCGAGGTGCCGAGGAACTTGATCGGCAGGCCGGTGACATGGCGCATGGAGAGCGCCGCGCCGCCGCGGCCATCGCCGTCGGCGCGCGTCAGGATCATGCCGGTGAGCGGCAGGCGCTCATGGAACGCTTTCGCCGTGCGCACCGCGTCCTGGCCGGTCAGGGCGTCGGCGACCAGCAGGGTTTCGGTGGGCTTGCCGATTTTGGCGATCTCGGCGGCCTCGGCCATCATCGCCTCGTCCAGGGTGGTGCGGCCGGCGGTGTCGAGGATCAGCACGTCGAAGCCGCCGAGCTTGGCGGTCTGCAGGGCTCTTTTCGCGATGTCCGTGGCCGACTGGCCCGCCACGATGGCCAGGGTCTCGACCTCAACCTGGGCGCCCAGTTGCGCCAGCTGTTCCATGGCGGCCGGACGGCGAGTGTCCAGCGAGGCCATCAGGACCTTCTTGCGGTCCACACGGGTGAGGCGCAGCGCCAGCTTGGCCGAGGTGGTGGTCTTGCCCGAGCCCTGCAGGCCGGCCATCAGGATCACCACCGGCGGATTGGCGGCCAGGTTCAGCGGAACCGGCGGGCCGTCGCCGCCGAGCATCTCCACCAGGCCGTCGTGGACGATCTTGACCACCTGGTCGGCCGGGCGGATCGATTTGACGACGTCTTCGCCGACCGCCTTCTCGCGGGCGTAGGCGATGAATTCGCGCACCACGGGCAAAGCGACGTCCGCGTCGAGCAGGGCTTCCCGCACCGAGGACATGGCCTCGTCGACATCCTTGGCCGACAGCACGCCGCGCCCGGAGAGCCGGTCGAAGACGTCAGTCAGCTTGTCTGTCAGGTTCTCGAACATGAGGCCGTTGAGCAAAAGTGATGGCCCAAACGCCGTTCGCCCCAGTGGACGATCACGTCGACTGGGGGCCTCGCCTTGCTCGTCCGGACTAAGGCTCCGGGGTCGTCAAGGTGGAGGGCGCGAACGGAGGTTGCGCCGGAAGGGGCGGCTTATGCGCGGGATGGGGGGAAAAAGCAACAACGCGGCGCCATTGTACTCCCGCCCCGCTGGGCTAGGATCGCCCGCAAAGGGGAGCGAAGCGATGAGCCTGCGGGTCATCATCACACGAACGGCGGTCTGGCTTGTCGCCATCGGCGCCGGAATCTACGCGGGCGGGGAATCGGCCTGGCTGATGACCGGCAAGACCAGCGCGGCGGCGCAGATCCACGACGGCCAGTGGATGACGCCGGCGAAGGTGGGCGATGCGAAAGCCGGCCCCTATATGCGCGCCAGCGTGGCGCGGACCGGGATCTGGGCGCTGCCGCCCAGCGAGGTGATCTACTATTCGGCTGAGACCGACAGCGAGGGCAAGGCGCTGACCAACGCTTGCCGCTATGTTGTCGAGGGCGGCGAGGTTCCGGCCCGCTGGTGGAGCATCACCCTCTATCGCGACAATTTCTGGGTGGCGAACCCGGGCGACCGCTACTCGGTGGCCAAGACCAACATCAAGGCGCAGGCGGACGGGACCTGGACAATCAACGTCAACCGCATGGGCGAGGGCGAAAACGCCATTCCGATGTGCGACAAGGCGGGGCATTTTGACCTGGCCTTGCGGCTCTATCATCCGGCCGCCAACGTGTTCGCCGAGCGCGCCACAATCAAACTTCCCGTTGTCAGGAGGCTCTCATGCGCCTGACCCTGATCGGGGCCCTGATCCTCTTCCTGGTGGCCGGCGCGGTCAGCCACGCCGCCGGCCTGATGATCATTCCGCGCCAGGCCACCGACAAGCAGATCGAAAACTACAAGGCCATGGGACGGACGGCGAACAAATTGTATCCCTCGGGCATCAAGACAGCGGCCACCTCCAAGGTGCCACGCGACAATGGCGACACCAGCACGCTGCGGGCGTTCTTCGACTTCACCAAGGGCGGGTTCATCCTGGAAGGGCCGCTGCCGAAGAACGCGGCCTACTGGTCGAGCTCAATGTTCGCCCACAACACCGACACCGACTTCATCATCTCCGACCGCCAGATAACCGGCGAGCGGTTCAAGATCGCCTTCATCGGGCCGGGCCAGAAACTGAAGGCCGGGGTCGCCCCGGTGGTCGCGCGCTCGTCCAGTAATACGGCGGTGATGATCGTCCGCTCAACCATGTCCGACCGCAATGACGCCGCCCGCGTCGCGGCCCTGACCGAAGAGCTGAAGCAGGTGACCCTGACGCCGATCCCGGCGAGCGACTTCGAGCATTAGCCCCCGAGAGGTTCGCCATGCGACTGACCACCCTGCTCATCGCCCTGACCCTGATCGCGGGCGGGGTTCCGGCCGTACGGGCGGCCGATACGCCCGCGCCATCGTCTCCGGCGCCCAAGACGGCCATGCTCGCGGGCCGCAACACCATTCGCTACATCCCGGCAAGCCCGAAGGGGATTGTCTACCTCTTCCACGGCACGGGAGGATCGGAGAATTTCGCGACCCGCATCCACAGCAAGATCGTGCTCGACCGGCTGGTCGCGAACGGCTTCGGCTACGCGGCCGCACCGTCGGCTGACCGGACGGCGTCCAGATGGAACCTGGAATCCATCGATCCCAAAACCAATGTCGATGTCGCCTATATGCTGGCCCTGCACCGGGCGCTGATCGCCTCAGGCGAGATCGCCGACCAGACGCCGGTCTTCAGCATGGGCATGTCGAACGGCGGGGGGTTTTCAAACCTCTTCGCCATCGCCGCGCTCGCCCAGGGCCTCCCGGTCAAGGCGATCGGCGACTATATGGGCCCCATTCCGGCTCCCGCGCGCACGCCCCCGCCGGGCAAGGCCTATCCGCCGCTGTTCATCGTGCTGGGCGACAATGATGGCCTGGTGGCGAAGGAAAACGTCGAGCCGGTGGCCGACCGGCTGAAGGCGTCGGGGACCAGGGTCGAGATGCATGTCGTGCATGAGGGCTTGGTCAATGCCGACACTTTCAAGACCATACCCGGCCTGACCGACAAGGACCGCGAGGAGATCCTGACGGCGCTGGTCGAGCGCAAGGTCATAGATGCGGCGGGCAAGCGCCTTGTCTTCAAGGACAAGCCCAAGATCGGTCAGGCCGAGATCATGCAGCTCAACACCATGCCCCCGGCGGGGTCGCACCAGCGCGACATCGCCAACCAGCTGCTGATCGCCTGGGGGAGCCATCAGATGCGCTCGGATTTCGCCGAACAGCAGGTGGCGTTCTTTGTGGCGGCGCTGAAGCCCTGAAGGTTCAGGGCGCCACCCACACGGGGTTGGAGAGCAGCACCAGCTTGCCATTCGGATCGCGGACATTGACCCTCACCCAATAGAGGGCGCGCGCGCCGGGAAGGGAAACCCGGGCCACGTCTGAGTTGCTGCGGATTTCAGGCGCGGGGGCAAGGGCCGGAGCGCCAGTCCCGGTGACCAGTTGGAGTTTCAGGCCGGAAAAGCCCTCGGTGGTGATGGTGAGCGCGCCCGTCTGCCCCGCCGGCATGTGCAAGGTTCCGCCCATGTGCGCGCTGGCGCCGTTCGGAGCCGTCGCGGTCAGGTCGATCATGCGGCGGCCCGGCCCGCCGCTCGCGTCGATGAACACCCGGCCGGAGCGGACGCCGGCGAGGACGCCGGCTACCGTCAGCTCGGGGGCGTAGACCACGGTCGCCGGCGTGCCGATGGGCGACTGACGAGTCCCCAGTTTGGCGTCGTGGTTGTCGCTGCCGCCGATAGCCGTGGCGTGGATGCCCTTGTCGAGGAGGCCTTGCCAGAATCCGATCCCGGAACTGGGTCCTTCCGCACCGGCGCCGACGAGGGCGCTGCCGTTGATGACTTCCACCGCCTCAATGCGTTCGGGGTGCGGATCCATGGGGTTCCAGCCGCAGCCGAGGCAGGTCTCGCCGGTGGGCTGGCCAGGGTGGTTGACCGAGAGCAGGCCGCCATGGGCCGCCACGTCGTTGCGGAGGTTCTCCAGGGTGGGGAGGTGTTTCGTGCCCAGCCGAAACTCAATGGGTGCGGTGACCCCCAGCGCATTGGCGTGGCCGAAGAGGGTGGTGACCTCGATGCCGGGTATGACCAGCAGGGTGTCGTAGTAAGCCTGAAGTTCGCGCAGTTCGTTGTTCTGGCTGACCGTGTTGTGGTCGGTCACCGCAATGAAATCGAGGCCGGCCGCCTTGGCGGCGTCCAGGGTCAGGAAGGCGGGGCAGGGCGCCCGCTTGCCCGAGAGGGCGGCGCACGAGCCGTCGGAGTGGGCGGTGTGCATGTGGAAGTCGCCGCGGTACCAGCCGGCCTCGGTCCTGATCGGGGCGGCGGCGAGTTCGATCGGTCCGGCGTTCGCGCCCGCCAGAGTGATACGGGCCTCATAGCGGGTGGTCACCCCCTCGCGGATGGCGGGCACGGCGATGAGCAGGGTCCAGCGGCCGGGCTCGATGCGGCCCGGCAGGTAAGACGGCGTCGCATCGGTCGAAGCCACCGTGAAGGTCGTCTTGTTCGAGCCGCTCCAGCCGCGGAAGCCGTTCGGACCGATGAGGCCGAGATCGAGGGTGGTCCTCGCTTCGCGTCCGTCATGACTCACCGCGATGGTGATCCGGTCGGTCCCGGCGGGAACGGTGAACGGGACCTCGGTGTAGGTCCGCCAGTTGGCGCGGGTGACGGTCCCGGTGAAGACCAGTTCGCGAGGGGTTCGCTTCGCCGTATCGCCAGGCGTTGCGCAGGCGGCCAGGGCCAGGGCCAGAACGAGGGCAAGGGACCGCAAGCTCATCCGGCGGCCGGATCGTAGGCGGCGATGGTCGTGCGGTGGAGCAGGCGGTCATAGCCGTCGTAACCGCCCGTCGCGGCGTGGAGCAAAGAGCGGTTGTCCCACATGACCAGCATCTCCGGTTCCCAGACATGGCGGTACTGGAATTCGTCCCGGCCCTGCCAGCGGTAGAGCTCGGAGAGCAGGGGCTGGGATTCGGCCTCGTTCATGCCATCGATGCCGACGATATAGCCGGCGCAGCTGAAGATGGCCGGGCGCCCGGTTTCCGGATGCGGCTGGATCAGCGGGTGCCGCTCGGTCTTGTGGGCCTCCGCCGAGGGCCGGATATCCATCGAGCGGCGGGCGACGTCCTTTTCGCCATAGGCGCCGTCGAGAGCATAGGGCTTGCGAGCCGAATGGATGGCGATCTTGCCTTCGCACCGCGCTCGAAACTCGGGCGGCAGGGCGTCGAGGGCGGCGTGCTGGTTGGCGAAGAGGGTATCGCCGCCGTGGGGCGGTATGATGATACCGTAGAGGCAGGTGCCGGCCGGGGGGCGGGCCTGAAAGCTCCAGTCTGAATGCCAGTTCTCGGCGAAGAGCGGCGAGATCTCGTCGGCCCGGCGCTGAATGGCGACAACGTGCTTGCGGCCGGGGATGGGCGCGATGAACGGGTCTTCACCGAAACCGCCGAAGGCCAGGGTGAAGCGCTCGAGATCATCGTCGGTGAGTTTCTGGTTTGGAAAAGCCAGCACGTGGTGCTCAAGCCAGACGGACCGGATTTCAGACGCCAGCCCGGGACTGATCTCGCGCGACAGATCCACGCCGGTGACGCGGGCTCCGCAAGCCTGGCCGGAAGGTTCAACCTTGAGCATCGGCGGTCTCCCGGAAGGCTGTGATCTCGGCGGGGGTGAACCCGTGACCCCGCAATATGTCATCGGCGGGCTGGTGAAGGTCGGGCGCGGCGGCGCGCAAGGTCCGCTCGTGACCGCTGACATCGAAAGGCTGGGCGACCAGATTGAGCTCCCCCAGCCTCGGATGGGTGACCGGCCGGGCCATCTTCGAATGCACAACTTGAGGGTCGGCGAAGACCTGATCGATCGTGTTGACAGGGCCGCAGGGCACGCCCGCCGCATTCATTGCTTCGACCCAATGGGGGGCGGGACGGGTGAGGGTGACCGATTCGATCTCGGCGTTGAGCAGCGAGGTTTGCACCCAGGCGCCCTCGATCGTTTCAACGTGAACGGTTCCGGCCAAGGCAATCTCCCCGGTCGCCATATTGTCAGGCTGCGGCGCCCCGTCCAGTGGGTTGTGGAGGCCCCCTCTAGCGCCCCTTCGGCTGGGCCGCCCGACCTTGCGTCTGAATTTGCACCAGGCTGGCCGCTTCGGCCGAGCCGGCGGCGGCGGCTTTGCGGTACCAGGCGAGCGCCTCGTCAGTGCTTTTCGGCACGCCTTCGCCGGCGGCATAATAGCGCCCCAGGCTCAGCATGGCGTAGGCATAGCCCTTGTCGGCGGCGGCGCGCTGCCAGCGGGCGGCTTCCCTGAGGTCCTTCGGAACACCGTCGCCGTCGTGATATTTGTTGGCCAGGGTGAACATCCCGACCACTTCTCCAGCCTCCGCCGCGGCCCGGTACCAGCGCAGGGACTGGGCGGCGTCCTTGGCCACGCCCTCGTTGCCGGCGTAGAGATAGGCGAGGTTGAACATGGCGCGGGTCTCGCCCTTGCCGGCGGCCTGGGTCAGCCAGCGGATGGCCTCGGCCGGCGCCTTGTGGACGCCCACTCCGTCCAGATAGGCCGAGCCCAGGCTGAACATGGCGGCGGGATCGCCTTTCTCTGCCGCGGCGCGGAACCAGAAGACGGCCTTGGCGGCGGGGCTGTTCGGATCGATGGGCGCATCGTCATCGCCGTCATCATCGTCATCGCCCGCGGGAGCGGAGGCGCGGGCCTGATTGTAGAAAGCCAGGCCCAGGCTCACCATGGCGGCAGTGTCGCCGGTGTTGGCGCGGGCCATGAGGGCGGCGGTGTCTGGGGTCTGGGCCGGCGCCGGCTGGGCGGCGGCCAGAAAGGCGGCGGCCATCACGGCCAGGAGGGTTTTGGCGGTCATGGCGCGATTGTACCGGCGAGAAGGCGGCGAGCCTATGACTCTTTCAGCGCCCCTCGGCGAAAAGGCTAAATAACCATCCCGGCCAGCGCCAAGGTGGCGGTGAAGGTGACAAGCCGGCGAACCATCAAACCTGGGCCACCCACACAAGCGCTCCTCTCCGGGACGTCATCGAGCGTAATCGATTTACGGCGGAGGACACGATTTTCGGCCAGGGCCGAAGAGGACGCCGGCGCACCCGCAGTTGTTGCGGCCTTACGCCCCTTGCCAGTCATCCTGGCCTGAACCACAAGGAAATTCAGGGAGCAACCAGATGAACAATCCGATCGATACTCTGCGCCGCAAACCGGTGCTGGCTGCCATCATCCTGGCGGGACTGACGCTGGCGCCGCTCGGCGCCTGGCAGGCGGCCATGGCCCAGCAGGGACGGGATGGCGGGGCGCCGCCGGCAGGCGCGGCGGCGGCGGGGGCGCCTGCTCGCGCCGGCGCGCCGGGACGCGGCGGCGCGGCCGCCTCGGGACAGTCGATCTACACCGAGCGCTGCGCGACCTGTCACGATGACGCTAATGCCGCGGCGCTGCGCGCGCCGACCAAGACCAACCTGGCTGCGATGAGCTTCCAGACCATCAGCTACGCCCTGACCGACGGCAAGATGAAGACGCAAGGGACCGGCCTGACCGAGGACCAGCGTGGATCCCTGATCAACTATCTTACCGGCAACACCTCGCCGACCGTGGAGACCTGGACGCGCAACATGATGTGCGCGGCGAACAACCGGACCGTCGACCTTTCCAGACCGACGGTGACCGGCTTCGGCTTTGACCGCAGCAACACCCGCTCGCTGACCGCGGCTCAGGCGGGCCTGACCAAGGCCCAGCTTTCGAACATGGAACTGGCCTGGGCCATCGCCATTCCCGGCGCGACCGAAATGCGCTCGCAGGCCGCCATCGTCGGCAAGACCGTGTTCTGGCCGGTCAGCCAGGCGGGCGCGGTCTATGCGTTCGATGTCTCGAACACCGCCAAGCCCTGCCTGAAGTGGGTCTATAAAACCCCGACCGGCGCGCCCATGCGCACCAACGCCGCCTATGGCGTCATCGCCGACGGGCGGGGGATCATCGTGGTCTCGGGCCTGGACACCACGGTCTATGCTCTCGACGCCAAGACCGGCGTGCCGATCTGGGCGCCGCGCAAGGTGGGGACCTATTCGCTGTCGATGAACACCGGCACGGCGACAGTGCTCAAGGACCGCATCATCGTGCCGGTCTCGCAGAACGAGATCTCCAGCGCCGGGCAGAACACCTACACCTGCTGCACCAACCACGGCTACGTCCTGTCGCTGGATCCAAAAACGGGCGCCCAGCAATGGCGCTATGACACCATGCCGGACGCGCGGCCGATCCGCGACCGGGGCGATGGCAAGATGCTGCTGGGACCCTCCGGCGCGCCGATCTGGAACTCGCCGGTGGTCGATGAAAAGCGCGGCCTGATCTACTTCGGCACCGGCGAAGCCAACTCGCCGCCCGCGCACCACAATACCGACGCCCTGATCGCCATCAGCCTGGCCGACGGCAAGGAAAAGTGGGCGATGCAGGCCACCGCCAACGACATCTACAACATTGGCTGCAGCCTCAATCCGCGCACCGACCAGTACAATTGCGTGCGCGAGACGGTCTTCCGCGATGTCGACTTCGGCTCGTCTATGATCCTTGGCCGCATGCAGCGGGGCACGGAGGTCGTCTACAACGGCCAGAAGTCCGGCACCGTCTGGGCCCTGCAGCCCGACACCGGCCGCCTGCTGTGGCGCAAGGACCTCGGCACCGGCGGCGCGCTCGGCGGCGTGCACTGGGGCATGGCCTTCTGGAACGAGACGGTGTTCGCGCCGGTCGCCGCCGCAGGCGGCGCCGTGCCGAACGAACTGCCGGTTGATCCCAACGTCATCAAGTCTGGTCTCTATGCGCTCGACGCTAACACAGGCGCGATCAAGTGGAACTATGTGTCCACCCCCGACTGCTCGGGCGACCGGCCCCAGCGTATGCCGGCCTGCCAGCGCGCCCTCGGCTTTTCCACGGCGCCGGCCGTGATCGACGGGGCGGTCGTGGCCGCGGCGCTCGACGGCTACGTCTATGCGCTCGATGCGAAAGACGGAAAGGTGCTGTGGAAATACGACACCGCCCGCAACTATCAGGGCGTCAACGGCGTGGCCGGCCGCGGCGGGGCGATCGACTCGGTCTCGATCACCGCCGGCGCGGGCCTGCTGTTGATGAACTCCGGCTACGGCTCGTTCGGCCAGCAGGGCGGCAATGTGCTGCTGGCGTTCAAGCCGAAGAAATAGCGGCCCCATAGGAATCGGGCGGCGGGGATTGAGAAATTCTCGCGCCCGGATTTAACCGCCCTGTGTCTGAATGCCCGCAGGAATGAAAGGGCGTTCCATGCCTCAGCCCGCCTGTCTGATTATCGGCGCCGGAGACGGCCTGGGCGCGGCCATTGCCCGGGCTTTCGCGCGCGAGGGCCTGACGGTTTGCGTGACGCGGCGGCCGCGCAATGTTTCCCAGGTTCAGGACCTGGCGGCCTCAATCGAGGCTGAGGGCGGCAAGGCCAGGGCTTTCGGGGTCGATGCGCGCTCGGAAGAGAAAATGATCGCCCTCGTCGACCAGATCGAGGCCGAGGTCGGTCCCCTGGAGGTGGTGGTGTTCAACATCGGGGCCAATGTGCGCTTTGGCGTCCGGGAAACCACGGCCCGCGTCTTCACCAAGGTCTGGGAGATGGCCTGTTTCGCCGGTTTCCTGGCGGGGCGGGAAGCCGCTCGGGTTATGGGACCCCGAGGCCGGGGCTCAATCCTCTTTACCGGCGCGACCGCCAGCACGCGTGGCCGCGAGGGCTACGCCGCCTTCGCCTCCGCCAAGTCGGGGCTGCGAGCCATCGCGCAGAGCATGGCTCGCGAACTGGCGCCTGAAGGCATTCACGTCGCCCATGTGGTGGTCGATGGCGCCATCGATGGAAACTTCACCCGTGAGCGCATGGGCAATCAGGCCCAGGCGATGCTGGACCGTGACGAGATCCTCAAACCCGATGACATCGCCGAGGCGTTCGTTGCTCTGCATCGCCAGAAAAAATCGGCCTGGACGTTCGAGATGGATGTGCGGCCATGGACGGAGATCTGGTGATGAGCACGATCGAATTCATCTTCGACTTTGGCAGCCCCAACGCCTACCTGTCGTGGAAGGTGCTGCCCGAGATCGCCGCCCGAACCGGCGCCGCCGTCAGTCTGACGCCATGTCTGCTCGGCGGCATCTTCAAGGCGACCAACAACCGCTCGCCGATGGAGGCGTTCGGCGAGGTGCGCGGCAAGCTGGACTATGAGCGGCTGGAGACCCAGAGGTTCGTGAAGAAGCACGGCCTGAGCAGTTTCCGCTTCAATCCGCACTTCCCGGTCAACACGTTGCTGATCATGCGCGGCCTGATCGCCGCCCGCCACGCCAGCGTCGAAGGACCCTACGTCGCCGCCGTCCAGGCCGCCATGTGGGAGACCGGCGAGAAGATGGACGATCCAGAAGTCGTCGCCCGCGTGCTCTCAGCCGCCGGCCTCGACGCGGCCGCTCTCATCGCCGCGACTTCAGACCCGGACGTGAAAGCCGAACTGGTCGCCAATACGGAATCCGCCGTCGCGCATGGTGTCTTCGGTATCCCGACCTTCTTCGTCGGCGGTGAGATGTTCTTCGGCAAGGACCGCCTGGGCCAGGTGGAGGAAGCGGCATCGCTCTAAAGGGTTCTGGACGATGCGCGCCGCAAGGCGCAAAACCTGCGGTCTGACCATCCTGGGGAGGAGATCATGAAGACCGTCACCCTGGCGCTCGCCGCCGGCGCCGCCCTTGCCGCACTCAGCGCCGTTGTCTGGGCCCAGCCACCGGCGGCCCCGCCCGCCGCGGCGCCGGCTACGCCGCCCGCGCCGATCGACTATTCCAAACCCGAGACCTGGCTCTGCCGGCCGGGCATGACCACCGGCGCCTGCGCTTCGGATCAGTCGGCCACTGAGGTCGCCCCCGACGGGTCGGTGAAACCCGCCATCTTCGCGCGCCCGGCCAATCCGCCATTGGACTGCTTCTATGTCTATCCGACCGCCTCGGAGGATCAGACGCCCAATAGCGACATGATCGCGGGCCGCGAGGTCACCGTCACCACCGGCCAGTTCGGCCGCTATGGGGCGGTCTGCCGCCAGTTCGCACCGCTCTATCGCTCCGTGACCCTGGCGGCGCTCAGCATCAGCCGGCAAGGCGGCGCGATGGCGGGCGTCGACCGCAACCTGAACTACAACGACGTCAAGGATGCGTGGAACTATTACCTGCAGCACGACAATGGCGGCCGGCCCGTCCTGATCGTCGGCCACAGCCAGGGAGCGGGCCTGATCACCCGGCTGGTGCGCGAGGAAATCGAGGGCAAACCGGTTCAAGCCCGCATTGTCGCGGTGCATCAGCTGGGCACCACGGTCCAGGTTCCGCCAGGCAAGGACGTCGGCGGCACTTATCAGTCCATGCCGCTCTGCCGTCGGTCCGACCAATCGGGCTGCATCGTGGTCTATTCCTCCTTCAACGCAGCGCGCCCGCCGTCGGTGACCCCGCCCTCGCGTTTTGCCCGCGCAGTGCCGCCCACGGTGGCCAGCTGCACCAATCCGGCCGCGCTCGCCGGCGGCAAGGCGCCGCTCGATCTCTATCAGGGCCGTGGCACGATCATGGGGGCCAAGACCGCGGTGACCACGCCCTATGTCCGCCTGCCCGGCGCGGTGACCGGCGAGTGCGTGACCAAGGGCGAGTACACCTATCTCGAGGTGACCGAGACACCGGGTCCCGCGGGCGGGCGGGTGGTGACCCTGGGCGGCAATGTAAACCTGCCGGGCGGCGGCGGTCCTGATCCGACCTGGGGCATGCACAACGGCGACATGTCTATCCCGATCGGCAATCTCGTGGCCCTGGCCCAGACCCAGTACCAGGCCTGGGCGCGGGCCCGACGCTAAACCGGGAAGCCCCGCTTGCGCATCAGTGCGGCGGGGTCAGGATCGCGGCCACGGAAATCGCGGAACTGCTGGGCCGGCTCGATGCTGTTGCCGCGTGACAGGATGGTGCGGCGCAGGCGATCGGCGGTGGCCTTGTCGAAGAACCCTCCGGGCGCCGCCCCGAAGGCCTCGGCGCAGTCGGCGGTTAGAACATCGGCCCACAGATAGCTGTAGTAACCGGCCGAATAGCCGTCGGACGAGAAAACGTGCCCGAACTGCGGCGTTCTGTGCCGCATGACGATTTCCCGGGGCATGTTCAGTTTCGCGAGTTCCGTGCGCTCGAACGCGTCCGGATCGATGGTTACATCGCCCGCCAGATGCAGCTTCATGTCGATCAGGGCGCTGGCCAGGAACTCGACCGTATCGAAGCCCTGGTTGAATTTTTCCGCCTTCTTGATCTTGTCGACCAGCGCCGTCGGGATCGGCCGGCCGGTCTGATAGTGCAGGGCGAACCGGTTGAGCACCTGGCGCGTCGGCAGCCAGTGTTCGTTCAACTGGCTCGGGAACTCGACATAGTCGCGCTGCACCGCCGTGCCCGACAGCGAGGGATAGTTCACGGCAGACAGCATGCCATGCACAGCGTGGCCGAATTCGTGGAACAGGGTGGTGGCGTCATCCCATGAGATCAGCACCGGCTGGCCCGCCGCGCCCTCGACGAAGTTGCAGTTGTTGGAGACCACCGCGACGATCGGCCCTTCGAACTTCTCCTGGCTGCGGTACTGGTTCATCCAGGCCCCGGAGCGCTTGCCGCCCCGGGCGAAGGGATCGAAGTACCAGACGCCAACTTGCGCGCCCGCGCCGTTCCTGACCTCCCAGGTGCGGACATCGGGATGGTGGACCGGGATATCGTGGACCTGGGCGAAGGTCAGCCCGTGCAGCTGGCCGGCGGTCCAGAACATCGCCTCGCGCATCTTTTCCAGCTGCATGTAGGGCCGGGCTTCGTTGAGATCGAGGTCGTACTTCGCCGCCCGCACCTTCTCGGCGTAGAAGCGATAGTCCCAGGGCTCGATGGTGATCCGCGCGCCTTCGCGGTTGGCGATGGCTTGCATGTCGGCCACCTCTTCATGCACGCGCTGCACGGCCGGGCCCCAGACTTTTTCCATCAGCGCCATGGCCGCTTCCGGCGTTTTGGCCATGGCATCGTCGAGGCGCCAGTGGGCGTGTGTCGCAAAGCCCTTCAGCCTGGCCCGCTCGACCCGTAACTTGAGGATGTCGCGGATGATGGCGTTGTTGTCGTGGGCGCCACCGTTGTCGCCGCGGTTCACGAACTTGCGCCAGATCCGTTCGCGGGAGGCCCGGTCTGTCGCGTAGGACAGATAAGGCTCGACGCTGGAGCGGGTGTTGACGATGGCGCCCGCGGCCGAAAGTTTGCGCTCAACCGCCGAGGCCTTGGCCGCGTCGACGACTGAGGGCGGCAGGCCGGCCATCTGGGCCGTGGTGACTTCGCTGAAGGTTTCCTCGTCGGCCAGCAGGTTTTCATTGAAGCGGTTGAACAGGGTGGAAAGCTGCTGGTTAATCGCCACCACCCGCGCTCTCGCGGCGGGCGCAAGGCCCGCGCCGGCCCGGTCGAAAGTCTTCCAGTAGAACCAGGCCAGGCGCTGTTGTTCGGGCGTCAGGCCGGCGGTCTGGCGCGTCGCATAGACCGCCTTGACCCGCTCATAGAGCGCAGGGTTCTGGTTGACGGCGTCGTAGTGGGCCGAAAGCTTGGGATCGAGTTCCTTTTCCACGTCACGGAACTCCGGCGTCGACAGCGTGCCGGAAAAGACGCCGTAGACGGTGGTCGCCCGGTCGAGCGCCCGGCCCGAGCGCTCAAGCGGCGCCAGGGTATTGGCGAAATTGGGCGGGCGCTTGTCGGCGAGGATAGCTGTGATCTCCCGGTCGTGCTCGGCGATGGCCGCCTCGATGGCCGGCCTGAAATCGGCGACCCTGACCTTGTCGAAGGCCGCAACCCCGCCGTGGGGTCCCGTCCATTTGGCCAGGACCGGGTTGCCGACTTGCGCACCAGCCACGCCCGGAAGGACCGTCGCGGCCGCTCCCGCGGCCAGAAAGGTTCGTCTTTGCACCGGCAGTTCTCCCCTCGGACGGGCGTTCGCCCCAGGGCCCATTGAGCCCGCAAACCAGTCGGACGGCAACAGCCGGCGGACCATTCCAACGGGCAAGGCTTGATCCAGATCAATGCCCGTCGCGCGCATGCGGGGGGAGATTTCGGACCAGACGGCCGATACGCGGCCGAAGGAGAAGACCATGAAACGCGAGCGCCTGCTGGCCGCATCGGCCGTCGCATTGTTGGTTGGGATCTGGGGCATGGGTGGAGGCGCGAGTATCGCCTCGGCCGCCGCCGGCCAGAAAGTCGATAACTTCGAACTGACTGACCAGAACCTTTTGGGCCACAGCCTCTATTCGATGGCCGACGCCAGGGCGATCGTGTTGATCACCCAGGGCAACGGCTGCCCGGTCGTGCGCAACAACGCCATCGCCTACAACGCCCTGAAGGCCGCCTACGCCGGCAAGGGTGTCGAGTTCTTCATGCTCAACGCCAACAGCCAGGACAGCCGTGAGGACATCCTGAAGGAGGCCGCCGAGTTCCATTACGACTTCCGCATTTTGCAGGACCTCAACCAGCTGGTCGGCGAGCAACTCAATCTTGAGCGCACCGGCGAGGTCATCATCATCGACCCCAAGACCTGGAACATTGTCTTCCGCGGTCCGATCGATGATCGCGTCACCTATGAGCGCCAGAAGACCGCGCCCACCAAGACCTACGCCAAGGACGCCCTCGACACCTTCCTGGCGGGACGGCCGATCCGCACGGCTCGCGTCGACGCGCCCGGCTGCCTGATCAATTTCCTTGAAGCGAAAACCGACGCGGCGAAGATTTCCTACGTCAAGGATATCGCCCCGATCATCCAGGAAAAGTGCATCTCCTGCCACCAGCAGGGTGGCATTGGTCCCATGACACTGGTCAACTACAACGACATCAAGGGCCATTCGCTGATGATCCGCGAGGTGGTCCGCACGCGGCGCATGCCGCCGTTCCACGTCGATCCGCGCATCGGCAAGTTCCATGACGACAAGTCGCTGTCGGCCGATCAGGTCAAGACCCTGGTCCACTGGATTGAGGCTGGCGCGCCGCGCGGCACGGGGATTGACCCCCTTGCCAGCCATCAGTTCGCGGCCGCCGAGTGGCCTCTGGGTACGCCCGACGTGGTGCTGAACATCCCGGCCTACACCATTCCGGCCAACGGCATCGTCGACTACCAGAACCCGTGGGCCGCCATGCCCGAGGGCGTGGGCGACCGCTGGCTGCGCGCCTCGACGATCAAGATCGATGAACGCCAGGCCGTGCACCATGTGCTCACCGGCTATCTGAGCAAGGTCCCCAACGGGCCCAACACCCGGGGCGGCGGCCTCGGCGGCCCCTCGGTGGGCGGATATGCCGTCGGCGCCGAATCCACCGTCATGCCGGCCGATACCGGCACCTTCCTCGCCAAGGGCGGCGCCGTCGGCTTCCAGATGCACTATTCGCCGTTCGGCAAGGAAGTGACCGACCACACCAGGGTCGGGCTCTATTTCTACAAGGAAGGCGAGGTCCCGACCCGGGTGATGCACAACTCGGTGATTATCGACAATACCTTCCAGATCCCGGCCAACGATCCGAACTGGGAGGACGTGGCCTATGTCACCTTCCCCAAGGACGCCAAGCTGTTCACCGCCTTCCCCCACGCCCACTACCGCGGCCGCTCGTCGATGCTGGAAATCCAGTATCCGGACGGCCGGCGCGAGACCCTGCTGGCCATGCCGCATTATGACTTCAACTGGCAGGGCGCCTACGAGTTCGAGCACCCGATCGACATTCCGGCCAGCTCGAAGCTGATCGCGCACTTCACCTATGACAATTCCAAGCGCAATCCGGCCAATCCAGACCCGAACAGGGTCACCGGCTGGGGCGAGCAGTCCTTCGATGAAATGTTCTACATGGCCTACACCTACACTTGGAACGACGAGACTTCGGCGCACCCGGTCACCTATGACACCCAGCTTGCCGCCAGCCGCACCTTCGGCGTCCTGGACAAGAACGTGTCGGGCAAGATCGAGGCGTCGGAACTCAACGGCCGACAGTTCGCCGCGCTCAGGCCGATGTTCGCCATGTTCGACCGCAACGGCGACGGCGGCCTGGACCCCGCCGAACTCGCCGCGGCCACGGCCGCGCCCCGGAGAGCAGCCGGGAGTGCGGACGCGGGCTAGGACCTAGCCCCTTTGTGGCCGCCATCGGGTCCGATAGGGGAAACCTTGTCGGACCCGATCTGGTATTCATGACCCCTTCCCAGCGGCGCGAGCGCCGGGCCTTTCAGATCTGCCTCGCCGCCGCCGCCTGCGTGCCGGTGAGCGTGGGGATGTGGGGCGTGCTTTCCGGCTTCGGCGCCCCCGGGCTCTTCGCCGACAGCCAGTACCGCTATCTTTCGGCGATCCTTTTCGGCGTGGGAGTTTTCTTCTGGATCATGATCCCGGCCATCGAGACCCACCGCTGGCCCTTCCGCATGCTCTGCGCCCTTGTGGTGCTGGGCGGTCTGGCGAGAGCCGCCACCGGACTCGGCCAGGGCCTCGAGAAGGAAGCAGCGATGGCTCTGGTCATGGAACTGGCGGTCACCCCTGCCCTCTTCTTCTGGCGCGAGCGGATTGATCGCCAGGCGTCCAGCGTGGACGAAGCCGGCGACGCCAGCTAATCCGGACACCATGTCGATTGGGGTTTTTGATTCCGGCGTGGGCGGACTTTCAGTGCACCGGGCGCTGGTGCGCAAGCTGCCGGCCGCCGACTTCATCTATCTGGGCGATCAGGCCAATGCCCCCTATGGCGGCAAGAGCGGCGAAGAAATTGTCGAACTGACCAAAGCCGGCTGCGTACGCCTGTTCGACGAGGGCGCGAGCCTGATCGTGCTCGCCTGCAATACCGCCTCCGCCATCGCCCTTCGCCGCCTGCAGCAGACCTGGCTGCCGGGCTATCGCAAGAGCCTCAGCCGGCCGGTCAATGTGCTGGGCATTATCGTGCCGACCATCGAGGCGGCGACCGGCCTTCCCTGGGAGCATGAGAGCGAGCGGCGCGGCGACAAGGTGGAAAAGGTCGACATCCTCGCCGTCTTCGCCACCCGGGCCACGGTCGCCTCCCGCGTCTATGAGATCGAGATCGACAAGCGCCGCCAGGACGTGGCGGTGTTTTCAGAAGCATGCCCGGGCCTGGCCCAGATGATCGAGGACGGGGCCGGGGCGGTGGACCTCGCCAAAACCATAGACGCCCATGTGAAGGCCATCACCACCCGCATCGGCCGCCCGCCCGACCGGGCGATCCTCGGCTGCACCCACTATGAACTGGTGGCCGACATCTTCCGCGCCACCCTGCCGAGAGGATGCCCGATCATCCACCAACCGGCGGCCACGGCGGACGCGGTGGAGCGCTATCTTGAACGGCATCCGGAATATGACCCGGGAACGGGCGGCGCGCGGCGGTTCCTGACCACAGGCGAGCCTGGCGCGCAGAACGCCTTGGTCGAAGCCTTCTGGGGCGGACCGGTGACCTTTGAGGCGGCGTAGGTCTATCTAAACCCGCTCATCCAGGCATTCGCCGGGATGAGCGGAATTTGGGTCAGAGCATCCCAAACGCGACGCCGGCCGCGATCAAAGCGAGGGCGAGCGCCAGACTCAAGATAATTTCCTTGCGAAGACCCTGGGCCACGGCTCTCAATTCCCTCTTTCAAATCCCGAACGTTGGTGACGTGTATAACAAGGTAACTGCTTATGCAAGGCTCTCTTTAGGTTGAGCCCGCAAAAAAACTCTTCGTCACCTAGTAAGGTTGTGGCCGCAGAACAGGGTTGCAGATGCCCACGTGGTTAAGATTGATGGAAGTGTGGCCTGCGCGCCATAGCAGTGCTAGGGAAGCCCGGCGTTTGATCTATTATTTTTGACATTTCGATAGATCGGTCCTATGCGGCGCGCGATGCTCCCGACCCTGCGCCAACTGCAGTACCTGACCCTGCTTTCCGAACATGGCTCGTTCAGCCGGGCGGCTGAAGCGGCGCACGTCACCCAGCCGACGCTTTCGGCCGGGGTGGCCGAACTGGAAAAGATTCTCGGAGCGCCGCTCGTCGACCGGGCGCGTTCCGGCCTGATCCTCACCGCCGCCGGCGAGGAAGTGGTCGCCCGCGCCGGCGCCATCCTGACCCAGGCCGGCGATCTGGTCGAAGCCGCCCGCGGCGCCGCCGATCCGCTTTCGGGGCGCTTCCGGCTAGGCGTCATCCCGACCATCGCCCCCTTCCTGCTGCCCCGCGCCCTGCCCTCGCTGCGAAAGCGCTTCCCGCGCCTGCGTCTCTATCTGCGCGAGGACCAGACCCACCGCCTCACAGCCGCGCTCAGGGCCGGTCAGCTGGACGCCGCTCTCATCGCCCTGCCCTACGACATGACCGGCCTGGCCTTCGCCCACGTCGCCGACGACGAGCTTCTGGCCGCCCTGCCCGACGGTCATCCGCTGGCGGCGCTCGCCAGCGTAACCTCCGACTGCATCGACCGCGAGGAACTGATCCTGCTGGAAGACGGCCACTGCCTGCGCGACCACGCGCTGGCCGCCTGCGGCCTCGCCCCGCCCGCGCGCCATGGCGAGGAAATCATCGCCGCCACCTCTCTGCCGACCCTGGTGCAGATGATCGGCTCGGGCCTCGGCATTTCGTTCCTGCCGGCCATGGCCGCCGAGGCGGGCCTGGCCAAGGCCGCCGGCGTTTGCGTGCGCCCCATTGGCGAAGGCCACCCGAGCCGACAGATCGTCATCGCCTGGCGCGAAGGCTCCTCGCGCGCCGCCGAGGGCCGGCTGCTGGCCGAGGTGATGCGGGCGGCATGATGCGCTATAGCCCTGCTCCATGAGCCGCCCCTTTCTCAAGATGAATGGTCTGGGCAACGACTTCGCCGTCGTTGAGACCGGACGCGAGGCCTTCGAGCCTTCGCCGGAGCAAGTGCGCGCCTGGGCGGGCCGCAAGGGCGGCGTCGGCTTCGACCAGCTGATCGGCATCTCGTCCGGCGCCGGGGCTGAGCCCATGGTGCGGTTCTGGAACGCCGACGGCGAAGAGATCGGGGCGTGCGGCAACGGCTCGCGCTGCGTCGGCTGGCTGTTGATGCGGGCCTCTGGCCTCGACCACGCGAATTTCTCCACCATCGAGCGCCGGCTCTCTGCCACGAAAGCCGGCGAAAACCTCGTCTCGGTCAACATGGGCGAGCCGCGTCTGGCCTGGAACGAAATCCCGCTGGCCGAAGAGATGGATACGCGAGGCATCGAGCTTCAGGTCGGCCCCATCGACAATCCGCGCCTGCACACCCCCGGCGCGGTCTCCATGGGCAATCCGCATGTGGTGTTTTTCGTGCGCGATATCGACGTCGTCGACGTCACCCGCGATGGCAGCCTGCTGGAGCACCACCCGCTGTTCCCGGAAGGGGTCAATGTCGGGTTTGCCCAGGTGAAGGGGCCGGATCGCATCCGGCTGCGCGTCTGGGAGCGCGGCGCTGGCCTGACCAAGGCCTGCGGCACCGGCGCCTGCGCGGCGCTGGTCGCCTGCCACCGTCGGGGGCTCACCGGACGGGCCGCTGACCTGGAACTGGACGGCGGGATGCTCCACATCGAATGGCGCGAGAGCGACAACCACGTCATCATGACCGGACCGGTGGCGCTGGAATATTCAGGGGTGCTGCCCTAAGACGGGCGCCCTATGGCCGACGGCTCAAACATTTCCGCATCGCACGGCGTCGAGGTCGTCACTTTCGGGTGCCGGCTGAACGCCTATGAGTCCGAGCAGGCGCGGGCTCGCGCCCTTGCCGACGGGCTGACCGATGCGGTCGTGTTCAATACCTGCGCAGTGACCGGCGAGGCCGTGCGCCAGGCGCGGCAGGCGATCCGCAAGGCCCGGCGCGAGCGGCCGGGATCGAAGATCGTCGTCACCGGCTGCGCAGCCCAGATCGACCCGGCGGCATTCGCGGCCATGGACGAAGTGGACCTGGTGCTGGGTAACGCCGAGAAGACCCAGGCCGGGGCCTATGCGCTTGCTGAGAAAGGTTCGGGCGAAGACAAGGTCCGCGCCGCCGATATCATGACCCTGCGGCGCACGGGCGGGCATCTGGTCGACGGCCTGCGCGAGCGGGCGCGGGCCTATGTCGAGGTCCAGAACGGCTGTGATCACCGCTGCACCTTTTGCATCATCCCGTTCGGACGGGGAAATTCCCGTTCGGTCCCGTCGAGGGAAGTCGTGGCCCACGTCCGCCGCCTCGCCACCTCTGGTGTCGCCGAGGTGGTGCTCACCGGCGTTGATCTGACCAGCTGGGGCGCCGACCTCGAGAACCGGCCGCTGGGCGCGCTGGTGGCCGCGATCCTGCGGGAGGTCCCGGAGCTGCCGCGCCTGCGCCTGTCGTCAATCGACGCGGCCGAGATCGACGATGAGCTGATGGCGTGCCTGGCGGGCGAAGAGCGCCTTTGCCCCTATCTGCACCTGTCGCTGCAGTCGGGCGATGACATGATCCTAAAACGCATGAAGCGCCGCCATTCGCGTGAGCAAGCCCTCGATCTGATCGCCCGCGTGCGCGCCGTTCGCCCCGATGTCGCCTTCGGGGCAGACTTCATCGCCGGCTTTCCCACCGAGGAAGAGGCTATGTTCGAACAGACGGTGTCGTTCGTCGAAGAAGCGGGCCTCTCCTTCCTGCATGTCTTTCCCTACAGCGCCCGTCCCGGCACGCCGGCCGCGCGGATGCCCGCTGTGCCCGGCGCCGTCACCAAGGACCGCGCCGCTCGCCTGCGCGCCTCCGGAGACGCGGCCCTCGTCCGCCACCTGGACCGTCAGGTCGGCCGCACCGTACCCGTCCTCGTCGAAAAACCCGGCGTCGGCCGCGCGCCCGACTTCACCGAGATCGCCTTTGAAGGCGAGGCGCCGGTGGGCGCGATCACGTCCATGACCCTCACCGGCCACGACGGCCGCCGGGCCCTGGCCTGATGAGCGAAGAACCCAAGAAGAAGGGCTGGTTCGCCCGGCTGACCGAGGGGCTGACCCGCACCTCGCAACAGATCACCGAGACGGTGGTCGCCGCCGTGGTGAAAAAGCCGCTCGACCAGTCGACCCTCGATGAGCTGGAAGAAATGCTGATCGAGGCCGATCTCGGCCCGCGCACCGCCGCCAAGATCGCCAAGGCGTTCGGCGAGAACCGCTTTGGCAAGACCCCCGATGAGGCCGAGGTCAAGGGCGCGCTGGCCGAACTGGTCGCCGCGGAGCTCGCGCCACGGCAGGGAAAGTTCGATCCCCTAGCCCATCCGATGCGCCCCTATGTGGTGCTGTTCGTCGGCGTCAACGGCTCGGGCAAAACCACGACACTCGGCAAGATCGCTTCGAGCCTGACCAAACGCGGCGCCAAGGTGATGGTGGTGGCGGGCGACACCTTCCGCGCCGCCGCCGTCGAGCAATTGAAGGTCTGGGCCGACCGCTCGGGCGCGGCCTTCATGTCGCGGCCGATCAATTCGGACGCCGCGGGCCTGGCTTTCGAGGCGGCCGAACGGGCCCGGGCCGAGAACTTCGACGTCGTGCTGATCGACACCGCCGGCCGGCTGCAGAACAAGCAGGGCCTGATGGACGAGCTGTTGAAGATCGTCCGGGTGCTCAAGAAATTCGACGCCAGCGCGCCGCACGAAACCCTGCTGGTGCTCGACGCGACGGTGGGGCGCAATGCACTGTCGCAAGAAAACATCTTCGGCAACACGGCCGGGGTCACAGGTATTGTCATGACCAAGCTCGACGGCACAGCGCGGGGCGGCGTGCTCGTGCCCGTCGCCCAGGCCTCGGATGCGCCCATCAAGCTGATCGGCGTCGGTGAGGGCATCGAGGACCTGCAGGATTTCGACGCCGTAGCCTTTTCGCGCTCACTGGTGGGACTGGACGGATGACCGAGATGACCAAAACCCCACCCAAGTGGGTGAAACCGACTGTCGACTACCTGGGCCTCCTTGCCTTCGTCGGCGTCTATCTGGCGGGCCGCGTGTTCACCGACCGGACAAACAACGAGGACCTGCTGACCGCCAGCTGGGGCATGGCCGCAGGTTCAGCGGTGGCTTTAGCGTTGGGCCTGGCTATCCTGAAAAAGATCCCGCCCCTGCCGCTGTTCACCGGGGCGTCGGCAGTGGTGTTCGCGGGCCTGGCTTTGATCTTCCACGACACCATCTTCATCAAGATCAAGCTGACCATCATCGATGGCATCCTGGCCGGCGCCCTGATCGGCGGCCAGCTGATGGGCAAGGCGCCCCTGAAGGCCATGCTGGGCGAGGCTTTGCATCTTGAGCCCGCGACCTGGACCAAGCTGACCTGGCGCTATGCGGGCTTTTTCGCGGCCTGCGCCATTGGCAACGAGATCATCTGGCGCAACGCCGGAGCCGGCCACGTGTGGAGCGAGGACGTCTGGGTCTTCTACCGCTTCCCCGGCATCATGATCCTGGCCCTGCTCTTCTCGTTCAGCCAGGTGCCGCTGATGATGAAGGACATGATGGCCCACGAAGAGGGCAAGGAAACCCCGCCGGTTCCGCCCGCCGATTAATCCACCGGCGCGCCGCGCATCTCCTTGACGAAGAAGAGCATCACCACCAGCGAGACGGCCGTGAAGAACACAGAGTACCAGAGCCCCGAATAGATATTGCCCCGCCAGGTGACGATGGCGAAGGACAGGGCGGGCAGGAACCCGCCAATCCACCCCGTGCCGATGTGGTAGGGCAGGGACAGGGCCGTGTAGCGCACATTGGCCGGGAACATCTCGACCAGGGCCGCGGCCTGGGGCCCGTAAAGGGCGGTCGCGCCCACCACCATGGCCAGCAGCACCAGGAACAGGCCCACCGACGAGGTCTTGGCCGGGTCGGCTTTTTCCGGATAACCGGCAGCCTTGAGCGCTGTGGTCACGCGGCCGGCGATGGTGTTGCGGCTGGCGGTCAGGGCCTTGAGGTCCGCGCCCTCGGCCTTGTCCATGGCGACCACGGTCTGGCCGACTCGAACCTCGGCGAGCGAACCGGCGGGCGCCGCTTCTCGGTCATAGCTGACCCCGGCGTTGGAAAGCGTGCTGGTGGCGATATCACAGGAGTTCAGGAAAATGGTCTTGCCCACCGGGTCGAACTGGAAGTGGCAGTCGGCCGGATCGGCGCGCACCACCACCGGCGAGGCGGCGGCCGCCGTACTCAGCGCCGGATTGCCGAATTTCTCGAACATGTGGAAAGCCGGGAAATAGGCGGCCAGCATGACCACCAGGCCGAACAGCATGACGGGCTTGCGGCCGATGCGGTCGGAAAGCCGGCCGAAAAACAGATAGAGCGGTACGCTTGCGGCCGTGGCCCCGAGGATGACCATGCTGGATATCTTGGGGTCGACCTTGATGAATTTCTCCATGAAGGTCTGGGCGTAGAAGAAGGTGCAGTACCAGACCGCCCCTTGCGCCACCATGATGCCGAAGAGCGCCAGGATGGCCTTGCGCCCGTTCTTCCAGCCGGTCTTGAAGTCGAAGAAGGAGTCGACATAGGGGCGCTCGGAGCGGCGGCCTTCTTCCTTCATTTTGGAGAACACCGGGCTTTCGTTGAGCTTGAGGCGTATCCACAGCGAGATCGCCAGCAGCACGGCGGAGAAGAAGAAGGGAATCCGCCACAGGCCGTGATCGTTGAAGGCTTCCTTGCCGACGATGAAGTCGCGGGTGACCAGGACGACAAGCAAGGCCGCGGCGAGCCCGAAGGCGGCCGAACAGCCCAGCCAGGCAGACATCGCCCCGCGCTTGTTCGCATCGACATGCTCGACGATGTAGATCGCCGCCCCGCCCCATTCGCCGCCGAGCGCCAGGCCCTGCAGGATACGCAGGCCGATGAAGATGATCGGGGCCGCGATGCCGATCTGGCTGTAGTTGGGGATGAAGCCGATGGCGAAGGTCGCCACCCCCATCATCGACATGGTGATCAGGAACGTCGCCTTGCGGCCGATGCGGTCGCCGACGCGGCCGAACAGCAGAGCGCCCACCGGGCGGAACGCAAAGCCCACGGAGAAGCTCAGCAGGGCCATCAGATAGCCCGTCGTGGGATCAAGGTTCGAGAAGAAGACCTTGGTCAGGATCGGGGCGAGCGGGACGTAGAGGAAAAAGTCGTACCACTCGAAGGCCGTGCCCGCGGTCGAGGCCGCCACAACCGTCTTGATGCCCGGTGCTTGCTTGTTCGCCAACGCTCACTCTCCCCCGATTTTGGGGAAGGTGTAGCACCCGGCGCGAAGAGGGAAAGGGCTTAAGCGGCCTTCTCGGATGAGGCGCCCCCCGCGCCGGCCAGCCGGGTGATCTCGGCGAGCAGGGCGTTGGGGTTGATCGGTTTGCCGACGACGCCGTTCATGCCGGCGTTGAGATAGTCCTGGCGCTGGTGAGCCATGACATTGGCGGTAAGCGCGATGATCGGCAGATCTTTCGCCGGTCCGTCCAGGGCGCGGATGCGGCGGGTCGCTTCCACCCCGTCGATCCCCGGCATCTGGATGTCCATCAGGATGAGATCAAAAGCGCCGTGGGCGGCGGCCTCGACGCCGTGTTCGCCGTCTTCGGCGGTGGCGACGGTGGCGCCCAGGTTTTCCAGCATCTTGCTGGCGATCATCCGGTTTACGGCATTGTCTTCGACCACCAGGATGGAGATTCCGTCGAGATAGCCGGCTTCGGCGACCACCTGGGGCTGTACAGCCTCGGTGGCCGGAGCGGCGACCTCGATCCAGAAGGTCGAGCCCTGGCCGAGGGTGGAGCGCACGCCCACCTTACCGCCCATCATCTCGGCCAGGCGCTGGGTGATAGCCAAACCGAGCCCCGTGCCGCCGAACCGTCGCGTCGTCGAGCCGTCGGCCTGCGAAAACCGCTGAAAGAGGCTGGACTGGGCTTCCTTCGAAATGCCGACGCCTGTGTCGCTGACCTCAACGCGCAGGCGTTGACCCTCGGGATTGTCGATCAAGGTCGCAAAGATCGAGACCTCGCCGTGCAAGGTGAACTTCACCGCATTGCCCACGAGGTTGAACAGGGCTTGGCGCATGCGCACCGGGTCGATAGCCACCCAGCCCTTGGCGCCGGAGCGCTCAACATTGAGCTTGAGACCCTTGGCCTCGGCCTGACTGCGGATCAGGCTGGCGACGCCTTCGACCAGATGGCCCGGATTGACCGGTTCGGGATTCATCTCAAGCTTGCCGGCCTCGATCTTGGAAAAGTCCAGGACGTCATTGAGCAGTTCAGCCAGCATGGCCCCGCAACCCACAGCCTCGCGCAACATCCCGCGGCCCGCGCGCGTCAGGGGCTCTTCGTTCAGGAGGTGCAACACCCCCATTACCCCGTTCAGCGGTGTGCGGATCTCGTGGCTTATATTGGCCAGGAAACTGGCCTTGGCTTCGCTGGCCGCCTCCGCGGCCTCGAGCGCTTCGGCCAGCGGCGTGACGTTTTGCGAAATGCCCTTCAACATGTGCAGACCGGACGGCAATGGAAGGGCCCTAAAGGTCGCGCGGACGTGGATCCACTGGCCGTTCTTGGTAATCATGCGGTGCTGGAAGCTGCCGTCGACGCCGTATTTGATGTCCTTGCCCGTGATCCGCAGCATCCCGTCCAGATCGTCGGGGTGAATCTTGGGGTGGAATTGCTCTGAGGTCTCCAGATCTTCCTGCGACCAGCCGCTCATGGCGCGAAAATCAGACGACCAGATGTGGCGGCCGGCCTCAGGGTCGAACGACCAGGTGCCGATGCCGGCCGCCTCGGCCAGGAGGCGGCTGTTGAGGCGGGCTTCCTCAAGCTCAATGTCGCGTTCGCGCTCGGCGGTGACATCGCGCAATACAGCGATGAGTTGGCCATTCTCGAGCGGCTTGCTGTAACCTCGGTACCAGCGACAGGACCCGTCCTTGTGTCGAATCCGGGCGCTGTGCTCGATGTCAAGACCGGCGCGCAATCGATCAGCGGCCTGTACGGTTATATCAGCATCATCTGGATGTAGTATTTCGACGAACGGGCGGTCGATGAGTTCGGCTTTGCTCCAGCCAGTCGCGCGGGTCCAGGCTGGATTGATGACCTTGAAGTCATTGTCCGGACCAATGACCGCCATCAACTCGCGGCTGTTTTCAAAAAGCCAGCGGACGGAGTCCTCTTCGTGATTCACGCAGACTTTCCCCTGAGGTATTCAGCACGAAGATAGGGGGCAGCCGTAAACAGTCTGTTGCGCCCAAAAATGAACGCGGCGTTTTTTAGAAGGCGTTCAAACCGGTGATGGCGCGGCCCAGGATCAGGGCGTGAACGTCGTGGGCGCCTTCGTAGGTGTTGACGGTCTCGAGGTTCGAGGCATGGCGCATTACATGATATTCACCGGAAATGCCATTGCCGCCATGGATGTCGCGAGCGACGCGAGCGATATCCAGCGCCTTGCCGCAGTTGTTGCGCTTCATCATCGAGATGGCTTCCGGCACCCAGGCGCCGGTGTCGATCAGGCGGCCCAGGGCATAGGCGCCTTCCAGACCCAGCGCGATCTCGGTCGACATGTCGGCGAGCTTCTTCTGCACCAGCTGCCGCTGCGCGAGCGGGCGGTTAAACAGCATCCGGCTCATGGTGTATTCGCGGCTGGCGTGCAGGCAGAACTCGGCCGCGCCCATCGCGCCCCAACTGATCCCGTAGCGGGCCTTGTTGAGGCACGAGAACGGTCCTCGCAGACCCTCGACACCGGGCATCAGCTGTTCTTCAGGCACGAAAACGTCCTGCAGGGCAATTTCGCCGGTCACCGAAGCGCGCAGGGAAAGCTTGTTCTGGATCTTGGGCGTCTCGAGGCCTTTTGAGCCGCGGTCGACCAGGAAGCCGCGGATGCGGCCGTCGAGCTTGGCCCAGACGAGGCAGACGTCGGCGATCGGCGAATTGGTGATCCACATCTTGGCGCCATTGAGGATATAGCCGCCGTCCACGGCGCGTGCATTGGTGCGCATCGAACCGGGGTCAGAGCCACCATCGGGCTCGGTCAGGCCGAAACAGCCGATGATTTTGCCCTGCGCCATGCCGGGCAGGTACTTCATGCGCTGCTCTTCCGAGCCGAAGGCGTAGATCGGGTACATGACCAGCGAGGACTGCACGCTCATGGCCGAGCGGTAGCCGGAATCAACGCCCTCAATGGCGCGCGCGATCAGGCCGTAGGCGACGTGGGAAACGCCCGAGCCGCCGTATTTCTCCGGCAGGGTCGCGCCCAGGAAGCCCTGTTCGCCCAGTTCGGTCATGATCTCGCGGTCGAAGCGCTCGTCAGCGTAGGCCGAGACCACGCGCGGCAGCAGCCGCTCGCGCGCATAGGCCTGGGCGGCGTCGGAAATCATCCGCTCGTCCTCGGTCAGGCGCGATTGCAGATCGAGGGGATCTTCCCACTGATAGGTTTTGACGGCTTCGCCGGAATCGTGGGCCATGGCGGGGTCCTCGAGAGGGTGTTTGAAATGCCGCGACGGCTTAGGCCCGCGGTGGGGAAAGGTCAAACCTCAGGACGGAATCAGCCCCGTCCGGTGACGTCCGCGAGAGCGGCGACGACCTGGGTCACGTCGTAGGGCTTGCGGATGATCGGGGCGTCGAAGCCCTGGGGCGCCATGCCATTGTCGCCGTATCCGGTGGCGAAAACGAACGGGATTTTCAGGCGCACCAGCGCGTGGGCAACCGGTTCGACCGAGCGGCCGTTGAGATCAACGTCCAGCACCGCGGCCTCGATATCGGGGCCGACCAGCGCCATGGCTTCCTCGACGCTGCCCGCCTGGCCGGCAATTGATGCTCCGGCCTCGGAAAGACCGTTTTCCAGCTCCAGCGCAAGAAGCATCGAATCCTCGACAATCAGCACCTTCAGGCCGGAAAGGCCTTTGGACAGCATCGTACGCGCTTGGCGGTTAGCTTCGCTCGGCGCCGGGGCCGGGACGGGGCCGGCGTCGGCTTCAACGGCTGGCGGAGCGGTCTCAACCAGCGCCGCCGCATCGGAGGACAATTTCGCCCAAACGCCCACCGGCCGGAATTCCAGCCGCACCTCGCCGCCCAGTTCGCGGCCGGTGACGTTCTGCAGGAGGACGGTGCCAAAGCCTTCACGAGCCGGCGACGCCACAGCTGGACCGCCGCTTTCCACCCATTCCAGGTCAAACCCGCCTTCAGCGTTGCGGCTCCAGCGCACATCCACCCGGCCCGCGCCGGTCGACAAGGCGCCGAACTTCAGGGCGTTGGTGGCGAGCTCGTGCAAAGCCAGAGAGAGTGCGTTGGTGGCCTTGGGGGTCAGAGCCATGTCGGGGCCATCCCACCGGGTCTGGCTGGGCGAAAGACCCCCCAGCTCGGCGTTGACGATGTGGCGCACTTCCGCGCCCCGCCAGCGGGTGGCGGTAAGCAGAGTGTGGGCGGAGGCCATGGCCTTCAGTCGTCCGGAGAGGGTTTTCAGAAACCCGTCGAGCGAAGGCGCCCGGCGGGCCGATTGCAGGGCCATCGACTGCACCGAGGCCAGCACGTTCTTCACCCGGTGATCGAGTTCGGCGACCAACATCTCGCGCCGCGCGTCCGCGGCCTTTCGATTGGTGATGTCCTGCAAAACCCCGAGGACCCGCGTCACCTTGCCCGTCTCGTCGCGCACCGGCGAACCGGCGCTGAGGATCCATATCATCTGGCCGTTATCAACCCGAAAGCTGCGGTGCTCGATCTTGTAGGGCTCGCCAGTCCTGGCCGCCTCGAGGATCGTGCGGCGCACCAGATCGACGTCGTCCGGATGGGTGAAGCTGACCAGGCTCTCGCCTTTTCCCGCGCCCATCATGCCGGCGGGTGCGCCGAGAATGGCGGCGGCTCGCTCGCTGAGATAGAGCTGATCCTTCTCCAGATCCCAGAAACTCGCGCCCATGTCGGCGGCGCGCATGGCAAGTTCCAGCCAGGCGTCAGCAGGCCGTATGGCCGGCGGCGGAGCGGGCGGCGCGGGGCGGATGGGTTTAAAAAGGCTCATGGACCGCGACAGAATAGCGCAGCAAAGCCACAAAACGCCAGTAAATCAGGTGACAAGCGGAACCACGGCTGCGATTGTCCGTTTCCGCTCGGCGTAACCACCCCTCTTTTCGCCGGAGATTGTCATGACCACTCAAACCGCGTCCGCCGCGACCGTCAGAGCCCGCAAGATCGACAGGGTCGCCAATGGCCTGGCCAAACAGGCTGATCGCAAGATCAGCAACCTGGCGGACCGGGCGGAATCGGCCGCCAAACGCGCTGAGGTCGTGCTGCATGATGGGGTCGAAGCCCTGCGCTCGCACACCCAGGCCTACGCCGACGCGGCGGCCCAGAAGTTCGACTCGGCCAAGACCGTCGCCCGTGACAAGGTTCGCGAGCGTCCGCTGACCGGCCTTCTGGCCGCGGCCGGCGTCGGCCTTCTGCTGGGCATGCTGATCGGCAGCCGTCGCCGCTGATGCTGAACAAGGCGCTCGCTGGTCTGATCGGAGCTGTGGCCCTGGCCACCGGCGTCGCCATTGCGGTGGTCGCCCTTGCTTTCGCGCTCTATTTCGCCCTGGAGCCCTCGCTCGGCCGAGCGGGGGCGGCGGCCATTGTCGCCCTGGCGTTCATCGTCGTTCTGCTGCTCTTCGCCATCCTGATGGCTATGCGCGGCCAGGCCCGGCGCCGCGAAGAAGAGGATCACGGCCTCATTGAAAGACTGCTCGGCATTGCCCGCGAAAAGCCCCTGCTGGCTGTGGGCGCGGCGATCGCCGCTGGCATACTGGCGGTCCGCAATCCGGCCCTCGTCGCCACCATCCTGACCGCCTTCGTGCAACAGCCCAAGGACAAGCGCTAGAGCGCGTTCCGAAATGTGGGAACCGGTTTTCGGAATAAACGCGCGACAAAATAAACGTCCATAGCGGCGATCTGATTCCGTCAAATCACCGCTCCAGGTTCGGAACGTGGCGAATGGCCCCGCGTTCTCCTTGAGATCAAACAAGGAGAAAAGATCATGCTCAGGTGGGCGCTCATATTTCTGGTCATCGCGCTTTTGGCAGGCCTGTTCGGTTTCGGCGGCATCGCCGGATCGGCAGTGGGAATCGCCAAGCTTCTGTTCCTGGTGTTCATCGTGCTGTTCGTGATTTCCGGTATAATGCACCTGGCTCGCGGCAGGAGCCTCTAGGCTAAAGAAAAGGCCGCCTCCGGACTGGAGGCGGCCTTTATCCTGGCCGGCGCTGAGCAGCGCGCCTAATTTTCCTTGCCGCCGCGCAGCACCGATTTGGTCTTGTCCTGAATCGCCGCGCCGGCGTTGCGGGCGGCGTCCTGGGTGCGAGTGATCGCCTGATCCATGACTGGGGCCGTAGTGTCGGCGGCCTGGGCCAGCTTCATGTCGGCCACCGCGCCGCCTTCACCGAAAGAGCCCGTCATGGCCGCCAGCGTGATCATGGAAGCCCCGGTTGCGGCCAGCACCAGAAGGCCCGCCATGACGAAGGGGTGGTGCTTGCGCGCGGCCCGCTCGTCCTTGCGTCCGCGTTCATAGGCCTCGCGGAGCGGGGGACTGAGCTTTTCAAAGTCACCCTCGGCGGGAGACGTCCGTTTTATCCAAAACGCCATGACACAACTCCTTTGAAGCGCTGGAATCCTCTAGATGAAACGGTCCGACGTCGCGGCGGTTCCGGCAAAGATGAGGCGGCCCCGCTTTTGACAGGGCCGCCTCTCGAGTTTGCATCATCGAGAATGGGTACGGAGACGGCTGGTTGACTATTGCCAACCAAAGTCGGGGGGCGTCGCCGCCTCCGTATGCATGAAACATTCAGCCCGAAGATTGGTTCCCGGGGGCCTCCAAAAAACTCTTCGGGCGGTCCGGCAAGCCGATGTCGCGGAACGGCGGCCACTGGGTGGCGTTACCTGCACAAGACCGCGCAGATCGCGCCGACTGTTTTCGGAGACTTCTCATGGCCAGGGCAACCGTTACCACAAACGAAGAACGGCCCGTCCGCATGCTGGCGACGAAAGCGCGCGGAGGATTTCTTGATCGCGATATCCTGGCCGTGCTGATCGTTTCGACCGCGCTGGCGATGATCGTGCTGTTCGCGGCCCTGGCCATTCAGTCGAGCGCCAACCACCTTGAGCGCCAAGGTCCGCACACCCGGCTGGTTGAACACTCTTCGGGTGAATCTACGGCTATACCCCCCGCGCCCTGAGGTCAGATCACCGACTGGCCCTTGAGCGCCCGCACCGCGAAGCTGACGATCAGCAAGGCCAGGAACACCAGGAAAAGGAGCTTTGCGATCATGGCGGATACTCCCGCCAGCGCGATAAACCCGAAGTAGCCGGCCAAGACGGCCAGGATAGCGAAAACCAGGGTCCAACCGAGCAGCCTCGTGTCCTTTCAAAACTCTCTCTTGAAGGACCAAAGCGCGCCCGAAGGGTGCGTTCCGCCGGTTGTCAGTATGCCCTCAGGCCGCCTCCTTGCGCTTGGCCGGGTGGAAGAACAGCGCCTGACCGATCGCCGCCTTCACTGTTTCCGGCTGGAAGGGCTTGGTGATCAGAAAGGTCGGCTCGGGCCGCTCGCCGGTCAAAAGCCGCTCGGGGAAGGCGGTGATGAAGATCACCGGCACATCGAACTGCCCGAGGATGTCGCGCACGGCGTCGATGCCCGAAGACCCGTCCGCCAGCTGGATATCGGCCAGAACCAGGCCCGGCCGCTTGCGCGCCACCGCCTCGACCGCCTCGCCGCGGGTGGCGGCGATGTCAGTGACCGTGTGACCCAGTTCGCGCACCAAGGCCTCGATGTCGGCGGCGATGACCGGCTCATCTTCGATGATAAGCACATCGGTAGCCAGTTCCGCGTCGATTTCTTGCTGGGCCTGATTGATCAGGCGGTCGACCTCGTCGAAGTCCGTTTCCAGGATCTGGGCGGCCTCGGCGGGCGTAAAGCCCTCCAGCGCCGTCAACAGGAAGGCCTGGCGGGATCGGGGCGCAATGCGCATCAGCCGCTGCCCGGGATCGTTGGCCGCCGAAACGCCATCGTTGTAGGTTTCCAGCTGCGCGCCGGTGGAAAGCCAGATGGCGTGAAACACGTGATAGAGCGCCACGCGGGGGCTCATGCCGGCGTCCAGGGTCCGATCGCCAGTGGCCAGGGCCTCCAAGGCTACGCGGACGTACTGGTCGCCGCTCTTCTGGTCGCCCGTCAGGGCACGGGCGTAGCGGCGGACATAAGGCAAGTGCGGCGCCAAGCGTGCTAACAGGCTCATCAATTCCTCCCTTTGCTCGCCGGCGTCCGGCGCGCGTGCCACAGAGCGCTCCCATTATCCAGGGCGCCGTCTGGATTGATCAACGCAACGATCCGGGAGCGGTTCCCGAAGCTTGACAGTTTTTTTCATTCCGGGGGGAACCTAGGCCCGTCCCCATGCATTTGGCCAAGGGAAAAGGCTTTTCGATCGAAATGGTGTAAAGAGGGAGTCTGCTGTGAATGCGCAGCGCCAACGAAATGATTGACGTCCGACCTGTGAACGATCGGCCCGCAAAACCTACCCGCTCTTCCGGCAGGTCCGGCATGGACGAGGCGCGTCTGCGTCAGCAGGCGATCGGTGTTAAGCTGCGTCAGATGTTCGACGAAGTCGTCTCCGAGCCGGTTCCCGACGAGTTTCTGGAAATCCTGCGCCGGGCGGACGCCCGCCGTTCGGACGGTGCATGATGGGCGCTGCTCCCCCCTCCACGGACGAAAGGGCGCCCGTGGAAAACGCCCGCTCCAGCCCCAAGATGGAAGAACAGTTCAAGACCGATCTGGTCAAGCTGATCCCTCACCTGCGCGCCTTCGCCCGCACTTTGACCGGTAACGCGGCTGCCGCGGACGACCTTGCCCAGGACGCCATGCTCAAGGCATGGGACGCCCGCGCCAGCTATCAGATGGGCACCAACATGAAGGCCTGGACCTTCATGATCCTGCGCAACCAGTTTTATTCGGACAAGCGCCGGTCCTGGCGCTCAACCCAGCTCGACCAGGAAGCGGCCGAACGCACGCTTCTGGCCATTGACGATCCATCCAGCCCCCTCGCTCTCGACGAGCTGCGCCTTTCCATCGCCAAGCTGCCGCCTGAACAGCGCGAAGCCCTGATTCTGGTCGGCGCCGGCGGCTTTGCCTACGAAGAAGCCGCCGAGATCTGCAATTGCGCGGTCGGCACGGTGAAGAGCCGGGTCAGCCGCGCGCGGCGGGCGCTGCAGGATATCCTGAACACGGGCGGGTACGATCGGGACGGGCGGCCTGCGGGCGAGGCGATGCACAGCATCCTCGGCGATGCGGAGCGCCTAAGCGCCGCCCGGTGAAGTCCGCCCGGGAGTCAAAGGCGCCTCGCAGTATACGATCGCGCCTGCTGATCGCCCTGGCGATCGCGCTCGCGCCGGTGCTTGTGCTGGGCGTCTCGCAGACGATCAGCGTCTATTCCCGGGATCTGGAGAGCCGGCGGATCCGCCTGGTCGATGCGGCCGAGCGCAGCGCCTCCATGGCCCGCACCCGCGTCGAAGGCGGCCAGGAGCTGTTGCAGACGCTGAACTCGCAAACCGTCGGTTTAAGCTGCGGCCAGAATCTGCGCGCCATCGCCGATCATCTGCGCGGCTATGAGAACCTCATCCGCTTTGACGCCATTGCCAGGGTTTCCTGCGCCTCGGGCAGCGTTTCCGAAAACCTCGAGCGGCGCAACGCTGACTGGTTTGCCCGGCTTGCCGGCGGCGATCAGCTGGTTGTCACCCAGGCGCCGTCAGATCTTTCCGGCGCGCCCGCTCTGCTGGCCGCCGTCCGGTCCGAACAGGACGGCGCCTTCGACGGGGCGATGGTGGCGATAATCAGCATCGATGCGCTGCGACCCGACCGCCGCGACCGCTCGCTCTATCAGGGTTCGGAGGTGGCGCTGGCCGACGGTGACGGCCATTTCGTCAGTAGCACCCGCCCCACGGCGTTCCCCGCCACCTTCGCCGGGGCCATCGGCAGGATTCCCGAAGGCGGCGCCGTGTTCGAGGCGCGCGACCGCACCGGCGGCAAGCGACTTCTGGCCGCAGCGCCGCTGGTTTCGGATGACCTGTTTGTGGTGATTTCCGCGCCGGTCCAGTCCTTGGGCGAATGGAGCAGGGTCAATCTGCTGGCGACCGTCGCCCCCCCGATACTGGCCTTCCTGCTGGCAGTCGTCGCCGTCTGGTACGTGGCCGACCGTGTGGTGGTGCGCTGGCTGCAGTATATTCAGCGCATCGCCGAGATCTACGCCAAAGGGCGATTCACGGTGCGGGCCGCCAAGGCCGTCGAAGCCCCGCTCGAGATCGCCGAGCTGGCCACGACGCTGGAGGCCATGGCCGACGCCATCATAGAGCGTGACGCGCGCCTGCAGGAGTCGCTGGCCGAGAAAGACAGCCTGATGCGGGAAATTCACCACCGGGTTAAAAACAACCTGCAGGTCATGTCGTCCATGGTCAGCATGCAGCAGCGGGCGGTCAGCGATCCGGTAATGCGCGAGACGCTGGACGACATCCGTCAGCGGATCGCCGCCCTGGCGCTGATCTACCGCACCCTCTACCAGGGCCCGAACCTGCGGCAGGTGGACCTGAAGACCTTCCTTGAGGATCTGACGACCCAGATGGTCATGGGCGAGAGCCTCCGGGGTCATGTGGTCGACACCTCATTGACCGCCGATCACCTGTCGGTTGATCCGGACCGGCTGGCGCCGCTGGCGCTGTTTACCGTCGAGGCGATCACCAACGCCCACAAGCACGCTTTCCACGGACGCGGCGGGGTGCTGCGCATCACCTTCCAGGCCCAGGGCGAGAAGGCCAGGCTGGAGATCGCCGATTCCGGAGGCGGCGACGCGGAAAACGCGATCGAGAGGCTGAAAAGAGGTGTCGGCGGCGTTCTGATGAACGCTTTCGCCCGGCAACTGGGCGGCAGCGTAACCTTTTCCGTCAACGACGAAGGCGGGATCACGGCCCTGCTGACCTTTCCTCTCCCTGATCCGGTCGAGACCGGGAACCCGGGAGCCGTCTGAGGCTTATAGTGTCAAGCTCAACGGGAGAATTCGTTATGCGTAAGTTTCTGGTTTTCGCGGCCGTCATGGCCGGTCTTGTCGTCACCGCCTGCAATACCGTCGAAGGCGTCGGCAAGGACGTGAAGGTCGCCGGTGCGGTCGTTGAAGACGCCGCCCAGGACGCCAAGTAGCTCTAGCCTTTTTAAGTAAAATCAAACCCCGCCGCCCCCCTTTTTTGTTCAGGCGCCCACCTGAACAAAAAGGTTCTTCTTAAATTTTGCGAGCGCGACGGACGGGTTAACCGGCTTCCACTTAACCCTGTCGCGCTCTCCGCAGCGGGGTTTTCTGTTGGCCGGCGTGGCGGGCCGGTCTAACCGGGGCAAAAGCTCCGGAGTTTCTGAATGCCGACCTTCGCCGACGGCGCCCTGACCCTTGAATTCGAAGGTGAAAGGGCCCAGCTGACACTTTGCCGGCCGGATCGGCGCAACGCGCTGAACCAGGCCATGTGGCGCTCGCTGTCGCTGATCGCCGCAGCCGTGGACGCGCAAGCCGGCGTCAGGGTGTTGACGGTCATGGGCGATGGTGGAAACTTCGCGGCCGGCGCCGACATCGCCGAGTTTGAAACCGCCTGCGCGACGCCAGAGCTCGCCGGGCAATACGCCGCCGCCGTCCACGACGGCCTGCTGGCCTTTTCGCGCATGGCAAAGCCGACCATCGCCGTCATCGAAGGCTTTTGCATCGGCGGCGGGGTTGCGCTGGCGCTCGCCTGCGACATCCGCCTGGCGTCGGACGAGGCTCGCTTCGCCGTAACGCCCGCCAAGCTCGGCATAGTCTATAACGCCTTCGACACCCGGTTGCTGGTGGACGCCGTGGGCTCGTCCGCGGCGCGGGATATTCTGTTCACGGGCCGGATCATCGATGCCGGGCGGGCCTTGCGCCTTCGTCTGATCGACGATGCGGTTCCGGCGGGTGAGCTCGCCGCCCTGGCCGAAGAGCGCTGCGGCCTGATCTGCGCCAACTCCGCCTATTCGGTGCGCGAGGCCAAGAGGATGGTCCGCCGGGCGCTGGACGGTCAGGCCTTGGACGATGCAACCACGCGGCAAGTGTCCGTCCGGTCCTTCACGGGACCGACGTTTGCAAGGGGGCGGGCGGCGTTCCTCGCCAAACAGGCCCCGGACTTCGGCGAGGACTAGGCCGCCTGGACCTGCTGCGCGGGCCGGCGGCGGTAAAGCCCGTTCAGGCTGGTGGGGAAAAAGCCTTCAATGTCGTCCGCCCGCTCCGCGGCGCCCAGGAACAGATAACCGTCTTCGGCCAGCATGGCGCGGAACTGTTCCAGCACCCGGCGGCGTGAGTTCTTGTCGAACTGGGCCAGGGTGTTTCGGCAGAAAATGACGTCCATTTCGCCCAGCGGCGTTAGATCGGACAACAGGTTGATCCGCCGCCAGCGCACGGCTCTAGAAAGCTCGGGACGCACCTGCCACATCTCGTCCTGCTTTTCGAAATAGCGCAGCAGCATTCGGATCGGCAGGCCGCGCTGGGCCTCGAACTGGGTATAGAGCCCGCTCTGGGCCTTTTGCAGTCCGGCTTCGGAAAGATCCGAAGCGAAGAGCTCAATCCGCGCATCCGATCGCAGGCCGTGGGCCTCGGTCACACACATGGCCATGGACCAGGCCTCCTGGCCGGTGGCGCACGACGCCGACCAGAGTCGGATCGGCCGATCGCGCGAGGCCGAGAGGGTCGGCAGCACCTCGTGCTTCAGCCGGTCGAACGGTTCGACATCGCGGAAAAACCAGGTTTCGGTGCAGACCATGGCCTCAGTCACCGCCCACATAAGCCGTTCGTCCCGGCCAGTGCGGATGACGCCGATCAGCTCGCCGATGCCACCCGCGCCCTCGCGCCTGGCGATGGGGCCCAGCCGGGTCTCGATCTGGTAGGTGTTGGCCGGATTGACCATAACGCCCGAGCGGGCCTGAACCAGAATGCGCAGGGCTTCGGCGTCTTCCGGGGTCATCGTTGGGCCCGGGCGATGGAAAGCTTGGAGAGAATAATCTCGCCGTCGAACGGCTTCATGATGAACTCGTCGGCCCCGGCCTCGAGCGCCTCCAGAATGCGGGCGGGCTCGTTTTCCACCGAGCACATGATGACGTTGGGCGCGCGGCCCTCGGGTTCGGCGCGCAGGGCCTTCAGGAATTCGATGCCGTTCATCACCGGCATGTTCCAGTCCAGAATAATGGTGTCCGGCATCGCCGCCCGGCACCAGGCAAGCGCTTCCATGCCGTCGCCGGCCTCGGCGACTTCAAAGCCCATGTCTTCGATGATGCGGCCTGCGACCTTGCGGATCACGCGGCTGTCGTCGACCACCAGACAGGTTCGCAAAGGCGGACACTCCTTTCCCAGCGCTCATCTATCGCGCGCCAGGGTTAAGGGAGGGTGAGAATGGAGCGATATTTTAAGGCGAAATCAGCCCGGCAGGTCGACCGTGATTTTGGCCTGATCCTCGGCTGTCTCCGTGGCGATGGTTCCGCCTGCATCAGTCACGATCAGCGACAGGTAATAGGCCTGCACCCAGTAGCCGGACATGCCCTCGCCCATGGACTGCCCGGAAAGGCCCCGGATCACCTCGGGGCGCAGGGTGGCGCGCGGGCCGGTGGCGGCCATGACGATGCTGGATCCGTCCACCGAAAGCTGCATCTCACCACCGCGCGGCAGGGCGCCGGCGCCGAGCTGGGCGAGGTTGAGTAAGGTGCGCGCCGCGGGCTTGCCCACGCTCTCGCAATCCATGACCCAGATCAGCTGCGCTTTCTGGGTCTCGAAATAGCCTTCCGCCAGTTTCTGCAGATCGCGCACGTCAAAGGTGTCGGCGCTGGCCGAGGCGCCAAACGCCACCCGGCAGAATTGCAGCAGGGCGCCGAGCTTGCGCGAGGAGGAAATCACCAGCGCCAGCGCCTCTTCGCGCATGTCCTGGCTGTCGGGGTCCTCGATCAGATCAACGCCGGAGACGATCGCGCTCGTCGGGCTGATCAGGTCGTGGCACAGCTTGGCGGCCAGGAGGGCGGCGAGTTCGGCCGGGCGGGGCAGGGCGGCATCGTCCATGCCCGCCGGATTGACCTGATTTGCCGCTTTGGGAAAGACAGGCGCCGTGTCAGGAAGCGGCCCATGATTTCGAACGCTGATATGGGTCGCGAGCTCGCCGATATCGTCGAGGAGGCAGCCCGGATTATCCTGCCGCTGTGGCGGACTGTGCTGACCGTCGATTCCAAGGCCGACATGAGCCCGGTGACCGAGGCCGACCGCCAGGCTGAAACCCTGATCCTGAAACGCCTGGCCGAGCGTTTTCCCGGCGTGCCGGTGATTTCTGAAGAAGACGCCAGCGAGTTCGGCACGCCCGATGCGATCGGGCCCCGGTTTTTCCTGGTCGACCCGGTGGACGGCACCAAGGCCTTCGTGCGCGGCGATACCCACTACACGGTCAATATCGGCCTTGTTGAGGACGGCCGGCCGGTCGCCGGCGCGGTCAATGCGCCGGCCATGGGCCAGACCTGGTTCACGACGGCGGCAGGCGCGATGCGGCGCGGTCCGGACGCGCCCGAGGCGCCGGTGCGGGTGCGGCGGTGGCCTGAAGGCGAAGCGGTGGCCCTGATCAGCCACACCATGAAGCCGGAAACGGCCGACGCGCTTGCGGGCCAGTATGGCTTTCAAAAGCGCCTGCCGATGGATTCCTCGATCAAGCTCTGCATCATCGCCCAGGGTGACGCCGACATCTATCCGCGTCACGGCCCGACCATGGAATGGGACATCTGCGCGGCCCACGCCGTGCTGGAAGCGGCCGGCGGAACCGTGAAGACGCCAGACGGCGCCCCGCTCGCCTACGGCAAGGCGGGCGAGGGCTTCCGGAACGGGTGGTTCGTCGCCAGAGGCGGATAAGCGGCGCAGCCGCAGAAAAAATAAGTACACGGAGGTCACGGAGGACACAGAGGTCCGAGCGCGCTCGGACAACTCCGTGACCTCCGTGCATCCCTCGGGCTTGCCCGAGGGCTCCGTGATCTCCGTGTACTTATTTTGAAAGCGCGCCGGAGGCGCGCAGGGGGCCGCTCTACCGCCCGACGGTCATGCCGATGATCAGGAAGCCTGCGAAGCCCGCCACGAAGGAGGCGACGGCCACCCAGACCATGGAACCCAGGAAGGAGAAGGGATTGGTCCGGCGAGCGACGGTGCGCATGGCGAAGATCCTTCTAATCAGCCCCCGGGGGCCTTTTGAGCGTCAACCCTCTCAAACGTGCGGAGGGCCACGGAAGTTCCGGATGTCCTAAAGATGAGGCTTCCACGATTCTAGCAGGCCGCCACAATGAACAAACCATGACGGCCGATTCATCCACAGCTTTCCTTGGCCGTCACCGGGCCTTAATACGCCCCCATGAGTCTCTCCGCCCTTGATCTCGCTCAAGACCTGATCCGCCGCCCGTCGGTCACTCCGGCCGACGCTGGGGCCATGGACGTGCTGCAGAACGCGCTGGAATCGCTGGGCTTTGTTTGCCGCCGCATGCGTTTCGGCGAGATTGAAAACCTATATGCGCGCTGGGGAACGGGTGGCCCCAACCTCTGTTTCGCCGGCCACACCGACGTCGTCCCGGTGGGCGACGCCGCCGCCTGGACGCACGACCCCTTCGCCGCCGTGGTCGAGAACGGCCTTTTGATCGGCCGGGGCGCGGCCGACATGAAGAGCGCCATCGCTGCCTTCGCCGCCGCCGCGGGGAGGGCCATCGCGGCCGGCAAGGTGACTGGATCGCTGTCTTTTCTGATTACGGGCGACGAAGAGGGCGTGGCCATCGACGGCACCGGGCCGGTGGTCGAGACCCTGATCGCCGAGGGCGAGCGCGTCGATCACTGCCTGCTGGGCGAGCCGACCAGCGCCGCCAGGGTCGGCGACCAGATCAAGATCGGCCGCCGGGGCAGCCTCAATGCGGTGATCACGGTGGAGGGCAAACAGGGCCACGTCGCCTATCCGCACCTCGCTTTAAACCCGCTGCCCACGCTCATCCGCCTGCTGGACGTGCTGCAAAGCCGGGTGCTCGACGCAGGCTATCCGCGCTTCCCGCCCTCGAACCTGGAAGTGACCACGGTCGATGTGGGCAACCCGACGACGAACGTCATCCCCGCCCGCGCGAGCGCGCGCCTCAACATCCGCTTCAATCCCGCCCACGACGGGGAAAGCCTGATCGCCTGGCTGGAAGAAGAATGCCGCCTGGCCGGCGAAGGCTTTGCCGGCAAAATCGACCTTACCCCATCCCTGACCGGCAACGCCTTCATCACCGAGCCGGGCGATTTCACGTCAGTAGTGGCCGGGGCCGTCGAGGCGGTGACCGGCAAGGCCCCGGAACTGACCACCACCGGCGGGATTTCCGACGCCCGCTTCATCCGCAAGCTCTGCCCGGTGGTCGAGGTGGGCCTGATGGGGGCGACCATGCACGCGGTCGGCGAGAACGCGCCGGTAAAGGACATCGAAATCCTGACGGCGGTGTATGAGCGGGTGATCGAACGTTATTTTGAGGCGGTCGGGTAAATCGCCTCCACCAGATAGAGCCCGCCGGCCGGAGCCACAGGTCCGCAAGCTTTACGATCCTTCGCGTCCAGCGCCGTCTGCACCTCGGCAGCGGTCCAGCGGCCGGCGCCAACCTCGGCGAGCGTCCCCGTCATTGAGCGGACCTGGCGGTGGAGGAAGGACCGGGCGGAAAATTCCAGCCGCACCTCCTCGCCCTCACGCCAGACGCGGACGGAGTCCAGCGTCTTGACCGGCGACTTCGCCTGGCACTGGACGTCTCGGAAGGTGGTGAAATCGTGCAGGCCAACGAGGATCTGGCCAGCTGTGTGCATGGCGGCCGCATCCAGGGGCTTCTTCAGGGGCCAGACCTTGCCATGGTCGAGGGCGGGCGGGCTTCGCCGGTTGAGGATGCGGTAGAGGTAGCGGCGCGAGGTCGCGGCGAACCGGGCCGAAAAATCGTCGGCGCAGCGCTCGGCCGACAGGATGGCGATGGGTTCGGGAACCAGGTGGGCGTTCAGCGCGTCGGCGACGACCTGCGGCTTCCAGTCTTTCGTCAGATCGAAGTGGATCACCTGGCCCAGGGCATGGACGCCGGTGTCGGTGCGCCCGGCGGTGACGACGCGAACGGTTTCGCCGGAAAAGCCGAGGATGGCCCGCTCCAACGAAGCCTGAACGGTGGGCTGCGAAGCCTCCTGCGCCTGAAAGCCGTTATAGGGCCCGCCGTCGTATTCGAGGATCAGCTTGTAGCGGGGCATCAGGAAACCCTGGTCCCCGGCGCCAGCGGAAAGCCGCGCACGAATTCGGCCGTGCCTTGAGCGGCCTTGCCCTCACGCTGGGCCTTGATCAGCCGCACGGCGCCCTCGCCACAGGCGATCAGCAGATGGTCATCGAGCACGATTCCGGGCGCGCCCGAGCCGTCTTCGGCGCGGGAGATCAGAGCCTTGATCCGGACGGGCCCCTTGGCGCCATGGGCCTCGAACCAGGCGCCGGGAGAGGGCGACAGGCCGCGGATTTGCCTGTCGACCTCGGCGGCCGGGCGCGACCAGTCGATGCGGGCTTCAGCGGACCTGATCTTGCGGGCGTAGGTGACGCCCTCGTGGGCCTGTGGGGTTTCGCGCGCGGCGCCGGCTTCAATCTTCGCCAGAGTTTCCACCAGCAGGGCGGCGCCGGCCTCGGCGGCCCGTTCGAACAGGCTGCCCGCGGTCTCTGCCGCATCGATGCGCAGGGTGGCGGACGCCACGATCGGCCCCTCATCCAGACCTTCGGTCATACGCATGACCTGAACCCCGGTGACCGTATCACCGGCCATGATCGCCCGCTGGATGGGGGCCGCGCCCCGCCAGCGGGGAAGGAGCGAAGCGTGCAGGTTGAAGCTGCCGAGCCTCGGCGCCTCCAGCACCTCGCTGGGCAGGATCTGGCCGAATGCGACGACAATGGCCGCGTCGAGATCGAGCGCCCGGAAGGCCACGACCTCTTCGGTATCGCGCATCGACAGCGGCAGGCGGATCGGCAGGGCCAGTTCAATCGCCAGAGCCTCGACCGGCGAGGGCCGCACGACCTGGCCCCGGCCGCGCGGTTTTTGCGGCTGGGAATAGACGCAGGCGATCTCGTGGCCGGCGCGCGCCAGGGCGGCCAGGCAGTCGGCGGCGATTTGCGGGGTCCCCAGGAACGCGATACGCATAAGCGGTCTTTAGCCTCGCGGGCCGGGATGCGGAACCCGCCCCGGTTTTGGGAGCCTGTCATGAAGCCAGTGATCGCCGCCCTGATCCTTTGCTTGCCCTTGATGGCTTGCGACGACGCCGACAGGCAAAAGGCCGCCGACGTCGCCGCCGATGTGAAGGAAAGCGCGGGCGACCTCGTCAAAGAAGCCGGCGAGACGGCCAAGGAAGGCGCCGAAGTGGTCAAAAAGGATGGCGGAGGCCTGGTTCACGAAACCGGCGTGGCGATCAAGGAAAGCGCGCAGAACGTAAGGGAAAAAACCGGCCCGGCGCTGCAGAAAACCGGTCAGGTGATCAAGAGCGGCGCGGTCAAGGTCGGCGACGGGGCCAACAAGGTCGGCTCAAACATCAAGGACGCGGTGACGGGGGACAATAAGGAAGAGCCGGCAAAATAGGCGTCACTGTCAGACGTTCTTGTCGCGGCGTCAGCCGCAAGAAAAATAAGTACACGGAGGTCACGGAGGAGACACAGAGGACACGGAGGGTCCATCGCGCTCGGAGAACTCTGTGAACCCCGTGAATGCCCTGGGGCCTGCCCGAGGGCCTCACTGATCTCCGTGTACTTATTTCACGGCATTACGCCGCCCGAACGAGCTTCTTCACCTTGCTGACCGCGCGGTCGCGTTTCAGGCGGGAGAGGTGGTCGATGAAGACGATGCCTTCCAGGTGGTCCATCTCGTGCTGGATGCAGACCGAGTAGAGCTCGTCGCACTCTTCCTCGATCGTTTCGCCTTCACGGTTCAGATAGCGGATTCGCACCTTGGCCGGGCGTTCGACCTCGTCATAGATTTCGGGGATCGACAGGCAGCCTTCCTCGCAAGACACCAACTCTTCCGAGCGCCAGAGAATTTCCGGATTGACGAAGAACCGGGGCTGTTTGTCCTCGCCCTCGCGGGCCAGGTCCATGACGATAACCCGCCTGGGTACGCCGATCTGCACGGCGGCCAGGCCAATGCCGGGCGCGGCGTACATGGTCTCGATCATGTCATCCATCAGGGCGCGCAAATCCTCGTCCACGCCTTCAACGGGCGCGGACACCTGTTTGAGCAGGGGATCGGGTACGGTGAGAATGGGTCGAACGGCCATGAGCGTCAGGTAAGGGCGGACCTTACCTTCGTCAAGAACGCGCGGCCTTCAGACGCGGGACCGGCGGGGTTTCATCCTCGTCCGCATCGAGTTTGGTGATCTGGCGGGGCGCGACCTCGATCTGGGTGAGTTCAGGCAGCTCGCGGCCCTCGTGATCGACCTGCAGTTCCTCAAACCGTCGCGCCTGAGGCATGACCTGACTTTCCAGTGAGCCGACAAACTGGTTGTAGCGGGAAACCGCCGCCTCCAGCGCCTTGCCGACGGAAGCCGCGTGGCCGCCCATGACCGACAGGCGTTTGTAGAGCTCCTTGCCGAGTTCCGCGATTTTCGCCGCGCCTTTCGCCTGATCTTCCAGCCGCCAGCCGTAGGAGACCGCCTTGCAGAGAGCGAAGAGGGTCGAGGGCGTTGTCAGCACGATGTTTTTGTCCATGGCCTCGGTCATCAGCTCGGGCGCACGCTCCTGCGCCGCGACCAGGAAGCCGTCGCCGGGCACGAACATGACCACGAAACTGGGCGAGGCCTCGGTCTTGAACTGGTCCCAGTACGCCTTGGCCGACAGGGAGTTCATATGGGCCTTTACGCTGGCCGCATGGCGGGCGAGCGCGGCTTCCCTGCCCGCATCGTCGGCCGCTTCCTGCGCATCCAGGAAGGCGTTCAGCGAGCATTTGGCGTCGATGACAAATACCCCCCCGCCCGGCAGGCGCACCTTGACGTCGGGGCGGCGGCGGCCCTCGTCGGTGTCGAGGGAAACCTGTTCCTCGAAATCGAAGCGGTTTGAGAGACCGGCGGCCTCAAGCACATTGCGCAGGGTCTGTTCGCCCCAGCGCCCCTGAACGCCGGCGCCGCGGCGCAAGGTCGCCGAAAGCTTGCGGGTCTCGTCCTGGGTGGCGGTGGTAGCGCGCATCAGGCCGGCAATCTGCTCCTTCAGGCCGCCGGTTTCATCCGCCCGGGCCTTTTCGGCGGCGTTCACCTGGGCCTCGAACTTGGCCAGGGTCTCGGCGACCGGCTTGAGCTGGGCTTCCAGGCGCTGCTGGGCCATCTGTTCGCGAGCCCGGAAGGTCTCGTCGGTGCGCTCCAGCAAGGCCTTGGCTACGGCATTGGCCTGTTCGGTGGCCTGGGATTTCAGAAAGGCCAGCTGGCCGGGATCGGCCCCTGCTTGCACCGCTTCCCAGGCGCGAAGTTCCGCCCGGTTGGCCCGCGCCCGCTCCATCAGGGCCCAGGCCAGGAAGGCGGCGGCGGCTAAAGCGGCGATGATGGCGGCTAAAAGCGCAGGGTTCATGATGTGTTCCGTAACAGAGTCGGGGACGGCCGCCTAGGCCGGCCGTCTCGCCCGCATGGCCTGGGCGATGGTGCCGTCGTCGAGCCAGTCGAGTTCGCCGCCAACCGGCACACCCCTGGCCAGCATGGTGACGGAGACTCCCGACGGACCCAGACGGTCGGCGAGATAGTGGGCGGTTGTCTGGCCATCGACGGTTGCGGGCAGGGCGAGGATGACTTCGCGCGCCTGGGCGGCCCGGGCCACCAGCCCCTCGATGCGCAGGGCCTCGGGGCCGCGGCCGTCGAGGGCCGAGAGCAGGCCCCCCAGCACATGATAGCGGCCGTTGAAGGCGCCGGCGCGTTCAAGCGCCCACAGCGCGCCGACCTCCTCGACCACGCAGATCAGGCCGCCATCGCGATTCTGATCCGAACAGACGGCGCAGGGATCGCGCGTATCGAGCGAGCCGCAGGTTGTGCAGACTTTCACCTTGGACGAAGCGTCCGCCATCGCCAGAGCCAGGGGATCGAGCAACTGATCCTTGCGCTTGAGCAGGGCGAGCGCGGCGCGGCGGGCCGACCGCGGGCCGAGGCCGGGCAACTTCGCGAGCAGCGCTATCAGGCGTTCGATTTCAGGTCCGGCGGCGGCCATGGCCCCGTCATGCTGGGCTTCGAGGCCCCTCGCAAGGGGCTTAGCGAACGGCTGCCGCCATCACCTTGTCACAGCCCACCTTCTGCACGATCACCAAGGTGGTGAGCCCCTCGTGGCTCGGACGTGGCAGGTCAAAGCCTCGCGCCCTGCCGTTCCACTCGCCCAGCTTGACGAGTTCGCGCACCACATTGCGATAGGCAAGTGTGCGACCCTGGTTTTCGCCACGCCGCACTTCGACCTCGCGCACGCCGGGCTCGTAACGGATCAGCCAGACCTCGTCGGGGCGAACGGGCGTCGGCCCGCTGTTGATTTGGACCAGCGCCCCGTCACGGATAAAGCGCACGGCCGGGCTGTTCGCCGCAGGCGCCTGGGCCCTGCGCACCAGCCCATCGACGGCCCGGGTTTCATTGGCTCTGGCCTCGCCGACGCCGGCGACAATGACTTGAGGCGTGTAGACTGCGTTGGGTTCGCGGTTTTCGGCGCAGGCGCGCTGGCGGGCGGCGAACTCCGGCCGCGCGAAAGTGTCGGTCCAGCCGAGATAGTCCCAGGTATCGACCGAAAAGGTCAGGGCCAGCACGTCCTTGCGCATCGACAGGCGATCGATGACGCGGCTTGATTCGGCGCAGGTCCCGCAACCCTGGCTGGTGTAGAGTTCGACGAGCACGGGCGCCTTGGCGGAAGCCGGTAAGGCCGTCGCCAGCCCCCCCACAAAGGCCAGAACCCCGATACGCATGGGCGGGACATAAGCCAAAACAGGGCCCAGGCCCGCTCAACTTGATGTGAGGGGGTAAAACACCTCCCCCATTGCGGAGCTGTGGGGGAGGTGTGGGAAAGTTAGGCCGCCGTCTTGGCCAGATTCCGCAGCACGTAGTTAAGCACCCCGCCATTGCGGAAATACTCAAGCTCGGTCGGCGTATCGATGCGGCAGATGACAGGGAAGCGGGCCACGCGGCCGTCGGAGGGCCGGTAAAGCTCGATGGTCAGGGTCCGGCGGGGCGAAAGATCCGTGAGCCCGCGGATCGAGACGATTTCCTCGCCTGAAAGGCCGAGCTTGTGCCAGCCGTCGATCTTGAACTGCAGAGGCAGCACGCCCATGCCGACCAGGTTCGAGCGGTGGATACGCTCGAAGGTCTCGGCGACCACGGCGCGGACGCCCAGCAGCTTGGCGCCCTTGGCCGCCCAGTCGCGGGAGGAGCCGGTGCCGTATTCCTTGCCGGCGAACACCACGGTCGGGCGGCCCTCGCCCTGATATTTCATGGCCGCGTCATAGATCGGCATGACCTCGCCCGAGGGATAGTGCCTGGTCACGCCGCCCTCGATCTCCGGCGTCATCTTGTTGCGGATGCGGATGTTGGCGAAGGTGCCGCGCATCATCACTTCATGGTTGCCGCGACGCGCGCCGTAGGAATTGAAGTCGAGCGCGTCGACGCCATGCTCGGTGAGAAATTCACCGGCCGGCGAGGCCTTCTTTATGTTGCCGGCCGGGCTGATGTGGTCGGTGGTGATGGAATCGCCGAAGATCGCCAGAACGCGCGCTTCCAGAATGTCCTTAACCGGCGCAGGGGTCATCGACATGCCCTCGAAATAGGGCGGGTTGGCCACATAGGTGCTGCCGGCCTCCCAGGCGTAGGTCTGACCACCCGCCACCGCGATGCCCTGCCAGTGCTTGTCACCGGCAAAGACGTCGCCATAGCGCTTGGCGAACATGGCCGAGGTGACGACCTTGCGCTGGATGTCGGCGATTTCGAGATTGGTCGGCCAGATGTCCTTCAGGAAGACATCCTTGCCCTTCTTGTCCTTGCCAAGCGGCTCGGTGGTGAGGTTGATCTTCATGGAGCCGGCGAGCGCATAGGCGACCACCAGCGGCGGCGAGGCCAGGTAGTTGGCGCGCACGTCCGGATTGACCCGGCCCTCGAAGTTGCGGTTCCCGGAGAGCACGCTGGCGGCGACCAGATCGCCATCCTGCACGGCCTTGGAAATGGCCGGCGGCAGCGGGCCGGAGTTGCCGATGCAGGTGGTGCAGCCGTAACCCACGAGGTTGAAACCGAGGGCGTCGAGCGACTTGGTGAGACCCGCCTTGAGCAGATAGTCGGTGACCACCTGCGAGCCGGGGGCCAGCGAGGTCTTCACCCACGGCTTGACGGTCAGGCCCAGGGCCACCGCTTTTTGGGCGACGAGGCCGGCGGCGATCAGGACGCTGGGGTTGGAGGTGTTGGTGCACGAGGTGATGGCGGCGATGACCACATCGCCGTGGCCGACGTCGAACTTTTCGCCCTCGACCTTGGTGCGGGGTTGCTCGTCCGGCTTGCCGAACTCGCCGGCCAGGGATTCGGCGAACTTTTCCGCCGCTTCCGAGAGGAGCACGCGGTCCTGCGGCCGCTTCGGACCAGCCAGCGAAGGCATGATCTCGGAAAGGTCGAGTTCCAGGGTGTCGGTGAAGACGGGATCGGAAATCCCTTCCTCGGCCCACATGCCCTGTTCCTTGGCGTAGGCTTCAACGAGCGCGACGCGGTCCTTGTCGCGGCCGGTGGCGGCCAGATAGTCGATGGTCGCGCGACTGATCGGGAAGAAACCGCAGGTCGCGCCATATTCCGGGGCCATGTTGGCGATGGTCGCCTGGTCCTCAATGGTCAGGTTGGCAATGCCCGGGCCGTAGAATTCCACGAACTTGCCGACGACGCCCTTTTTGCGGAGCATCTGGGTGACGGTCAGAACCAGGTCGGTGGCGGTCGCACCCTCCGGCATGGCGCCGCTGAGGCGGAAGCCAATGACTTCCGGGATCAGCATCGGGATCGGCTGGCCCAGCATGGCGGCCTCGGCCTCGATGCCGCCGACGCCCCAGCCCAGCACCGACAGGCCGTTGACCATGGTGGTGTGGGAATCGGTGCCGACCACGGTGTCGGGATAGGCGAGCGTTTCGCCCTGCTCGTCGGCGGTCCAGACGGTTTGCGCCAGGTATTCGAGGTTCACCTGGTGGCAGATGCCGGTGCCGGGGGGCACGACGCGGAAATTGTTGAACGCCGAAGAGCCCCAGCGCAGGAAGCGATAGCGCTCCAGGTTGCGCTCATATTCCTTGTCGACGTTCTGTTCGAAGGACTTGGGCGTGCCGAAATTGTCGACCATCACCGAGTGGTCGATGACCAGGTCGACGGGGTTGAGCGGATTGATCCTTTCCGGATCGGCGCCCAGGACGGCCATGGCGTCGCGCATGGCGGCGAGGTCGACCACGGCGGGAACGCCGGTGAAGTCCTGCATCAGCACGCGGGCGGGCCGGAAGCTGATCTCGTGGTTCACGGCGCCCTTGTTTTCGATCCAGGCGGCGAGGGCTTTGAAGTCGACGCCGCTCGTCCCCTCGCCGTCTTCGTTACGGATGAGGTTTTCGAGCAGGACCTTGAGTGAGACCGGCAGATTGCGGATGCCGGAAAGCCCGGCTTCCTCCGCGACCCTTAGGCTGTAATAAGCGTATTTCTTGCGGCCCACTTTCAGGGTCTGACGGGCGCCGAGGGTGTTGATGGAAGGCATATTCGAGAATCCTTTCTCTCGTCTTCGGGCCGTCCGGAGATCGGAAGCGGGTTCGCGCGCTTTTCAGGAGGGACACACAGCATCGTCTCCCGCGCGGCGCTTGGCCCGCACGGCCGCGCCCCTCTTAGACCGCTCAGGCTTAACCGTCCATGCAGCCGGACCGCTCATGCGTGAAATTGCATGATCACGGGCGTAGAGATCGAAAACCTTGCCCTGACAAGGGGTGACCGGCTGCTGTTCGAGGGCTTTTCGGCTCAGGTTTCGCCCGGAGAGGCGGCCACGCTGGTGGGCGCCAACGGGGCCGGCAAGACCTCGATCCTGCGCTGTGTCGCGGGCTTCATCCGGCCGCATGCGGGCGAGGTGATATTCGCCGGCGCTGACCCCGACGAGGCGCGCGGCCAGGGCCTGCACTTCGTCGGCCACCAGGATGGACTCAAAAGCACGCGGCTGGCCCGCGATGAGCTCAATTTCCAGTCTCGCTGGACGGGTGGGAGTGCGGCGGGCGTCGAGCGCGCCATCGAGACCCTGGCGTTGGGGCCTCTCATGAACCTCGAAGTCCGCAAGCTGTCGGCCGGGCAGCGCCGGCGGCTGGCGCTGGGCCGTCTGATCGCCGCTCCACGGACCCTGTGGCTGCTCGATGAGCCCATGGCGCCGCTCGATACCGCCCGCCGCGCCATGTTCGGAAACCTCATGGCCGCCCACCTCGCCGGCGGCGGTATGATCCTGGCCGCCGTGCACGACCCCCTGCCGGTCCCGGCCCGGACGCTGGAGGTAGCGGGATGAACGAGCTTGCCACCCTCTTTCGCCGCGAACTTGCTTTGGCCTGGGGCCGCGGCGGCGGGCCGATGCTGGCCCTGCCCTTCTATGCTTGTATCGCCACCCTGCTGCCCTTCGCCGTGGGCGGTGATCACGCCCAACTGGCACCCATCGCCACGGGGATTTCCTGGCTGGCCCTGGCGCTGACCAGCTTGCTGTCGCTGGAGCGGCTGTTCGAGCGGGACTTCGAGGACGGGGCGCTCGATCTGCTGGCGCTCGGCGCGCCCTCCATGGTCGCCACCTGTTTTATCAAGTGCCTGGCTCAGTGGCTGGCGACCGGCGCGCCGTTGGCCATCGCCGCGCCGATCATCGCGCTCGGCCTGGGCGCCAAGCCAGAGCTCTGGTCACTGATTTTCACCAGCGCCTTGCTGGGAGGTCTCGGGTTCGCCTTCACCGGCGGCGTGGGCGCGGCGCTCGCCATCGGCAGCCGGCGAGGCGGGGTGCTGATCGCCGTCATCGTCTTGCCGCTGTTCGTGCCGCCGGTAATCTTCGGGGCAACGGCGATCAGCCAGGCCGCCGATGGCCTCGCCTGGCAATCGGGGTTCGCCCTGCTCGGCGCCTACAGCCTGGCCTCGGTGGCTCTATCGCCCTTCGCCATGGCCGCGGCCTGCCGGAACGCCCTTTCGTAGGTTCTTCGACGGAAACACGAAGCTTGTCCGTTTATTCTTACGTTCGACCCGAACGGGGGCGTTCGAGGCAGGAGCCAACCATATGGTCAACCGTCACTTTCTGATCGCCGCGACTGCGAGCGTCGCCCTTTTCAGCGGCGTCGCCGGAGCCTTCGCCCAGCCGCCCGGGCCGCCGCAATTTGGCGGTCCCCAGTTCACCAACGCCCAACCTCCGCAGGGTCAGCAAGGTCCTGGAGGCCGAGGCGGCCAGCGTCAGGGCGATCCGGCCCTGCGCGGCCAGCGGCTGCATCAACAGCTGAACATCACCCCCAATCAGGAACAGGCCTTCAACGCCTGGATCGCGGCGACCGCCGCGCCGGCTGGCCCACCCAATGACCAGGGCACGACGACGCCGCAAAAACTCGATCGCCGCCTCGCCGACCTGACCGCCCGCGTCAACGCGGCCAAGCGGTTTTACGGGGTGCTGACCCCCGAACAGAAACAGATCTTCGACGGCCTGCCGTCGGAAGTCGCGCTCGGCCAGCCGGGCCCGGGCGCCGGGCGCGGCGGTCAGCTGGCGCAGGCCGCTCAGGCGCAAGGCAAGGGCGCCGGCAAAGCCGCCCGCCAGGCGCGTCGCAACGGTGTTCAGAATGGCGTCCCTAACGGTCCGCCGCCGCCCCAACCTGGAGGATACAATCCGCAGTAGTTCGACCCTCTCTCGCCTGCGGATCGGGGCGCACTGACGGCGGTTTGCTTCCCGCTAGCCGTCAGGGGCCTCAAGGCGGCGGCCCTGGCGCATCTTGCCGCCGGGGCCGCCTGCCTCTAAGTGCCTAGACATGTTCCTCGCCAACCCCCAGCGGTTCATGAGCTTTTCGAAATGGGCCGCGCCCATATTCGGCGTGCTGGCCGTCGGGATGCTGGGGATCGGCTTCACGCTCGGCTTTACCGTCCCCGACGACTACCAGCAGGGCCAAACGGTGCGCCTGCTCTTCCTGCACCCCCAGGTCTCCTTCGTCTCGATGATGGCCTATGCGGCCATGGGGGTTTCAGCGTTTTTCGGCGTGGTTTTCAGACATCTGCTGGCTGACGCCGCCGCGCGGGCCGCCGCGCCCATCGGCGCTGGATTTACGTTCCTCGCCCTGCTGACGGGCTCGTTCTGGGGCCGGCCGATGTGGGGCACCTGGTGGGAGTGGACCGATCCACGCATCATGTCCGAACTGGTGCTGTTCCTGTTCTTCCTGGGCTATATGGCCCTCCTGAGCGCCGTCGACGATGAGGCCAAAGCCACGCGCGCGGCCAATATCCTGGCGATGGTCGGCCTGCCCAATCTCGCGGTGGTGCATTTCTCGGTCTACTGGTGGAACTCGCTGCACCAGGGCTCGTCGATCACCACCACCATCATGGCCTGGTTCCATTCTTTGAGTGGCGGCGGCCAGGCCGACAAGCCCGGCCTCGCGCCCATCTATGTCGCGCCCTTCGTACTCAGCTTCTTCGGTCTCGCCTGTCTCTTCGCCGCGCTGTGGCTGGTGCGCATCCGCAGCGAAGTGTGGCGTCGCAAGGCCGGCGCGCTGGCCGTGCAGGCGGCGGGGAAAGCCTGATGGACCTCTTCACCGGCAAATATGCGATCTACATCGGGCCGTCCTACGCGGCGGCGGCGATTGTCTTCGCCTGGCTGACCATCGACACTCTGTTCCGGGCGCGGTCCTGGAGGCGCAAGGCCGAGGCGCTGCAGGCGCAAAAGGACGGGAAGGACCCCGCGTGAGGCGCTGGCTGATCGCGCTCCTGCCACTGGCCGTGCTGGCGCTGTTCGCGGCCGTGTTCGGCCTTTACGCACTGCGCAAATCGACCACGCGGGTGGAGCCCAATTTCACCGTTGGTCAACAGGCGCCCGAGCTGATGCTGCCCTTCCTGGAAGGCGGCCCGCCCGTTTCGCTGCGAGCCCAGATCAAGGGACCGGCCCTGGTCAATCTGTTCGCCTCCTGGTGCGCCACCTGCGCCCAGGAAAGCCCTTTCCTGATGGACCTGCACAAGAAGGGCGTGCGCATCATCGGCATCGACGAGGGCGAACACGGCGAGGTCGATCCGCCCGACAAGCTGGCGGCGTTCCTCAAGACCTACGGCGATCCCTATGCTGTGATCCTGGTCGACCAGAAAGCGCAGGCCACCATCGACTTCGGGGCGACGGGCCTTCCGGAAACCTTCGTGGTCGATTCCTCCGGCAAGATCGTCGGCAAGCACACTGGCGCCCTTGCCCGGCCCGAGGACGCCGACAAGCTCCTGGGGATGCTCCGGGCGGCCCGTTAACCTTTCGCTAACCACGATTGGCCAAGGGTTTGCCCATGGCCTCGGTTCCGCCCCTTTCCACGTCAGACGTCGCGCCCAGGCCAGCCGCCCGGGTCGATGATGCCAGAGCAGCGTTCTTCCGCCAGGCGCTCACACAGGTCGCCGCTCCTGCGCCAGCTCCGCCAGCCGTCATGGCCCGGCCCGCATCCCCGGCGGCGGGGCCAATTCCTGCGCCGACAACCGCCGCAGCCCCCGATCCCGACCGACCGATGCGGCCGGGCTCGATCATCGACATCCGCGTCTGATAACTTCGGACTGGCGCTAAGAGCGCTTTCGCGCAAAGTTGCGCCCCATGAGCCCGCGATCTGACAGCGGGCGTTCGGGGAGATTATCGATGTTCAACCGCCGTCTTGTTGTCGCCGCCACCCTGGCCGTCCTGATCGGGGCGCCGGTCGCCTGGGCCCAGGTCAAGCCGCCCGTGCCCCCCATTTCCGACGCCGTCGCCAAGGCGGTGGCCTCGTCCACGCGGTCGGAAAAGGACAAGGCTCGCGACGGCGGCCGCAAGCCCGCCGAGGTGTTCGCCATCTCGGGCATCAAGCCGGGCGACAAGGTCATCGAGATCGCTGCCTTCGGCCAGTACGACACCAACATCATGGTCAATATCGTCGGCCCGACCGGGCACATCTATATGTACGATCTGCCCTATCAGCAGGCCCGCCAGGAAGCGCCCACCAAGGCCTTCACCGACGCGCACCCGAATACCGAACACGCCTTCGGCAAGTTCGACGAGATGACCTTCCCGTCGGGTGTCGATCTGGTGACGATCGACATGTATTACCACGACCTGTCGATCAACAACGTCGATCTGGCCGCCTTCAACAAGAAGATGTTCAACGCCCTGAAGCCGGGCGGGCGCCTGCTGATCGTCGATCACAACGCCGAAGCCGGCTCAGGCCGTCGCGACACCAACACCCTGCACCGCATCGACAAACCCCTGATCCTCTCCGAGGTCCAGGCGGCCGGGTTCAGGCTCGTGGTCGATTCCAGCCTGTTCGCCAACCCGATGGACAACTACAAGATCCGCGTGTTCGACCCCACCGAGCGCGGCGGCACCGACCGCTCGGTTTTTCTGTTTGAAAAGCCGCGGTAGGGCCTTTTCACCCGCTCATCCCGGCGAAAGCCGGGACCTAGGGCCGCAGCTCCGCACTCTTCGCCTGAACTCCTGGACCCCGGCTTCCGCCGGGGTGAGCAGATTGGGGCAGCCGTCTAGGCGTAGGCCGCATCCGCCGCAGCCACCGCCGCGCCGGCTTTCAGCTTGACGCCCTGACGCAGCAGCGCGCCTTCCAGTGCGCTGAGGCACAGACGAACATTGGCAGGGTTTGAACCGTAGCCCATCAGGCCGATGCGCCAGGCCTTGCCGGCCAGGGCGCCGAGGCCCGCGCCGATCTCCAGGCCGTGGTGTTCCAGCAGCTCGGCCCGCACCCGCGCCTCGTCGACGCCGTCCGGAACCGAGACCAGATTGAGCTGCGGCAGGCGCACCCTCGGATCGACGGGCAGGGAAAGGCCCATGGCTTCCAGCCCGTCTCTCAGCGCCTCGTGGTTTTTCCGGTGCCGGGCCCAGCTCGCCTCCAGCCCCTCTTCCTGCAGGATCACCAGCGACTCATGCAGGGCGTAGATGGCGTTGATCGGGGCGGTGTGGTGATAGGCCCGTTTCGTCGCCGCGCCCCAGTAGCCCATGATCAGGTTCATATCGAGGAACCAGCTCTGCACGGGCACGCCGCGCGTGCGAATCCGCTCGGCGGCCCGCTCACTGAAGGTGATCGGGGAAATACCGGGCGTGCAGGACAGGCACTTTTGCGTGCCTGAATAGGTCGCATCGGCGCCCCAGGCGTCGACCGCCACGGGGATACCGCCGACACTGGTCACCGCATCGAGGATGCTGAGCATGCCCGCCGCCGAGGCCATCTTGCACAGCGCGGCGGCGTCGCTGGCGACACCGGTCGAGGTCTCGGCATGGACGAAGGCGAGCGCCCGGGCGCCGGGATTGGCCTTGATGGCGGCTTGCGCTTTTTCCAGATCGATCACCGTTCCCCAGTCATCCGTGACCATGACGGCGGTCGCTCCGGCGCGGGTGACGTTTTCCTTCATGCGCCCGCCGAAGACGCCGTTCTGGCAGACGATCACCGTATCGCCCGGCTCGATCAGATTGACGAAGGCCGCTTCCATGCCCGCCGATCCCGGCGCCGAGATCGGCAGGGTCAACTCGTTGCGCGTCTGGAAGGCGTATTGCAGCAACCCTTTGACCTCATCCATCAGGTCCACGAAGGCCGGGTCGAGGTGGCCAATGGTCGGCTGGCCCATGGCGGCCAGGATGCGCGGGTTCACGTCCGAGGGGCCGGGGCCCATCAGGATGCGGCGCGGCGGGTGAAAGCTGGCGGTGATGTTGGCGGTCAAGACTTGGCTCCCTTTGGGCGGTGATAGCGCAAGCACGGCCCGCCGCGAAGCGGTTGAACCGCGCCTCCCGCCGTGGTTTCAGGAAGCATGTCCGAGACTTGGTCCATCATCGTTCACGGCGGCGCCGGCCTTATCAAACCCGAGCGCCGTGAGGCGAAGCGCGCGGCGACGTTGGCGGCCGTTCAGGCGGGCGCCGTCGTACTGGCGGCGGGAGGGACGGCGGTCGAGGCTGTCGTCGCCGCCGTCCGGCTGATGGAAGACGATCCGCACTTCAATGCCGGGTTCGGCGCGGTGCTGAACGCTGACCGTCGGGTGGAACTGGACTCGGCCTTGATGGACGGCGCGACACTGGATCTTGGCGGCGTCGCCGCCGTCCAGGGGGTGAAAAACCCCATAGAGGTCGCCCATCTGATGCTGCGCGACGAGCCCGTGCTGCTGGCGGGCGACGGCGCCCGCCGCTACGCCGCCGAAAAGGGCGCGGCGATGATCGATCCCGAAGCCATGATCGCGCCCCACCGGCGCACCGACGATGTGGCCGACACGGTCGGTTGTGTGGTGTTCGACGTGGAGGGCAACTTCGCGGCCGGGACCTCCACCGGAGGGCGGCCGGGCAAGCGGCCGGGGCGGATCGGCGACTCGCCCATCCCCGGCGCCGGGCTCTACGCGCAGAATGGGGTCGGCGCCGTCTCGCTCTCGGGCGAGGGCGAGCTGATCCTGCGGCGCATCCTCGGCGCGCGGCTGGTGGCGGACCTGGAAACCACCGACGCTGCGACCGCCGCCGACCGCGCAATCGGGGCCATGGGCGGCCAGGGTGGGGTCGGCTGCATCGTGCTGGGCGCCGACGGAGGGCCCGCCTTCGCCCACAACGCGCCCGACTTCGCGGTGGCCATGGCGCAGGCGGGAAAGCCGGCGCGCGCCTTCCTCAATCGCGGCGAATGGCAAGGGGACTGAGGCGCTGGATTTCGGCCTTGCCCCGCCGGATTTCGCCCGCGCTCTGATCGGGGCTGAACTGACCTTGGAAGGCGTCGGCGGCCTGATCGTCGAGACCGAGGCCTACACTGCGGACGACCCCGCCTCGCACGCCTTTCGGGGCCCGACCCCGCGTAACGCCCCGATGTTCGGCCCGGTGGGACGGGCCTATGTCTATCGCTCGCATGGCCTGCACTGGTGCCTGAATGTCGTCTGCGGAGCCGAGCCAGGCGGCGCGGTGCTGATCCGGGCGCTGCAACCGGTCCACGGCATCGAGATCATGGCCGAGCGGCGGGGTCTCGCTGACCTTCGCGCCCTCTGCTCAGGCCCGGGAAAGCTCTGTCAGGCCCTGGCGGTGACCCATGCGCACAACACCCTCACCCTGGATCGCGCACCCTTCGCGCTCGCCGCACCCTCCAAAACTCCCACCGTCGCGGTTGGCCCGCGTATTGGTATCAGCAAGGGCGTCGAAACGCCCTGGCGGTTCGGCCTGGCGGGTTCGCCCTACCTAAGTCGCCCCTTCCCTGGAATCGCGAAATCCGCGACGGATTGGGAGGGGTCACGCCGTTGAACCTTCAACGGCCCAGCTTGGGCCGAGAGCGACGGGTTGGGGCGGGCGTGACGGAAGATCTAGGGAGACGGACTTAGATGAAACTGAACCCCCTGTTGCTGGCGCCCGCCGCCGGCCTCGCCCTTTGGGCGGGAGCGGCCTTTGCCCACCACTCGTTCTCGATGTTCGACAGCCTGACCACCCAGACCCTGAGCGGCGTGATCAAATCGCTGGACATCGTCAATCCGCACAGCTGGCTGAACATTGTTGTCGCAAAGCCCGGCGGGTCCACCGAATGGGCGCTGGAGATGGGCGGACCGGGCCAGCTTCAGGCCCAGGGCTGGACAGGCGCCGGAATCAAGCCGGGCGACACCATCACAGTGCGCATGCACCCCCTGAAAGACGGTTCGAACGGCGGCCAGCTGGTCTCGGCCACCCTGGCTGACGGTCGCAACATGGTCGCCCAGCCCGGCGGACGCGGAGGCGGCCAATGAGACGGACCTTGCGCAACCTTGCGTTTATCGGCGTCCTGATCGCGCCCCTGTCTGTGCTCGCCCAGACCTGGCAGGACTACAACTATGCCGCCGCCGGCTTTTCCGTTCAGTTCCCGGCCGCACCGGCCGCGAGCACCGGAACCTATCGCACGGCGGCGGGCGTCTCGGCCCCGTCGAGTATCTGGTCAGCGACCCATGAGGGCGTCACCTACGCCATCACCGTCGCCGACTTCCGGGGCACGAGCGTCACCGAACAGACCGCCGTGAATGACGCCCTGGCGAGCGTGCGCGCCAATGGTGAGATCAAGGTCGACACCAATGAGCGGATCGACCGCGTCTTCGGCCATGTGCTGAGCGTGGCGAACAAGGACGAGAGCCGCTCGACCATGGCCATCTTCTGGGTCGATGGGAGGCTCTATGTGCTGAACGGCCAGGCCCTGGCGCCCGATGCAGCTTCACGGTCAGCCCGGACCCTGCGTTTCGAACAGACCCTGACCTTTGTCGATGCGCAAGGCGCCGCGCCCCGCCGTCCGGACGACGGACTGCCCGGCGGACGCGGCGGGGCTGGAGGACGCGGCGGCCCTCCCGGCGGACCGGGCCGCGGGCCGCCGCCGCAGAGCGCCTTCGACGACTGCAAGGGCAAGAAGGCGGGTGACGCCGTGAAGCACAAGATCCCCGAGGGGACCATCGTGGATGCGACCTGCTTCCAGACCCCTGGCGGCCTCGCTGCCCGGCCCAACATGCCGCCCGGCGGGCGGGGTGGCCCGCCCGCAAGTTAGGCACACCTTGAACCGCTCACCCCGGCGAACGCCGAGTTGAGCGGAGATTTGTGTGCCGCTACTTCCCGTCCACCGTAAACGCCAACAGCACGTTCAGCGGATTACCATAGGCGCCTGTGGCGCCGTTGTAGCCCGAGATGGCGAACATCGTACCGCCCGAGACCACAAAGCCGGTGTGGTCGAAGGAGCCGCCCGGCTGGGCCGGAACGCCGTTGACGGTGCGATAGGTCTGGCCCGCCGAGTTGAAGTTCCACAGCGTCCTGCCGGTGCCGGCCGCATAGGCCCGAAGCCAGCCATCATGGCCACCGGCGAAGACGACGCCCGGAATGGCGGTGGGCGGGGCGGACTGGGCGTTGTTGCAGCGCGGGGCCGGGAACCAGCCGCAGGGCACGCGCGGGGCGGGCGTTGACCAGACGATCTTGCCGTCGGCGGGATTGAGCGCATAGGTTCCGGGCTTGGCCGCATCCCGCGGGGCGGCCGCATCGGAGATGGTCACGTAGAGCAGGCGGGTGTCAGCGGCCATGCCCCACTCGACGCCGCCGAGGGCGCTGCCGTTACCGACCTGGGTTTTCCAGACCACGTGTCCGTCATCCGGATCCATGCCGTAGACCGCGCCGGACTTCTGGCCCGAAAGCACGATCTGCTTGCCGGTCGGCAGGGTGTAAAGAATGGGCGAGGCGCCATAGTCATAGTCCGGGCCGGTCGTGCCCAGCGGACAGTTCTGGCCTCGGCGGGCCGGGCCGCAGCCGATCAGGAAGTTGTCGGCCTTGGTCACCTGGCTCGACCACTTGATGTGGCCGTCAGCGAGGTTGATGGCCACCACCGCGTCGGAGGTTGGCGCATCGACCTCGGTGTAGGAATCGCCGGCGGCCACATAGAGAACGCCCCGCTTGCTATCGATGGTCGGCTGCGACCACACCGCTGCGCCGGCCGGGCCATAGAGCTGGGATCCGGCCATGTTCCGGCGTGTGGGCTTCGGATCAAGCAGACGCGCCTTCCAGACCAGACGGCCGGTCTTCAGGTCAAGGGCGGAGACCGCGCCGGTGAAGGTGCAGCAGGAGTAGGCGCCGGCATTGGCCATGTTCTCTTCAGAGGATGAGATCGGCACGTAGATGCGATCGCCGCTCACCACCGGCCCGCCGGTCAGCATGGCCAGCGGATGGGTTTCAAGGTTGGTCTTCCAGAGTTCGGCGCCGGTCATGGCGTCGAAGGCATGGAAGTCGCGGTTGAAGTCGCCGATGTACATCACCCAGCCTGAGGGCGAATAGCCGGGCTTGTGCAGCACGATGGGGGATGAGCGCATCGGCGAGCCGACGGCCTTGCGCCAGTAGACGCAGCCGGTTTTCGCATCCAGCGAGAAGGCATCGCCCGCGAAGGTGGCCAGGAACAGCCGGTCGCCGATGACGGTCGGCTGGGCGTGACGTCCGCCGGCGAGCGAGAACGACCACTTGACCTTCAGCCGCTCGACATTGCCGGCATTGATGGTGGTCTTGGTCTGGTAGCGGCTGGAGTTCGCCGTCTTGCCAAAGCCGTTCCAGTCGGTGGCGGCCTCGCGGATCGGCGGGTTGGTCGTGCATTTGTTGTCACGCGGCTGGGCGCCGGCGGCGAGCGCGTTGGCGGCATTACCAGTCGCCGCCGAAAGGGGCTTGCCGGTCACATAGACCGCCAGATCGCGGATCATGGCCGGGGTCAGGCCCGAGGCCATGGGGTTCATCGAGCCGGTGGTGAGGGCCTGGACCACGCTCTCGGGTGTGCGGGTGCGCAAGGTCGCGCGGTCGGGCGCACGGTCCACCGCCGGCTCGTGGCAGGTAGCGCACTTGTTGGCGAAGTTGGTGGGGGCGAAGGAATCGACCTCGCCCTGCTGGGACCACGATAGGCCGACAAAGCCCAGGGCCGTCGCCACTACAGCGGCTCCGCCAATAGCCAGCGCCCGAATTCTCATCGCCATTCCTCCCGAATGGGACGCTTCCCCGCCCCTTATCGACTTACAATATCCGCTAGGGAGGACTTGTCGAGAGGCCTGAAGCGGCGATCTGACGGAATCAGACCGCAGCTTCAGATTTTTGCATCGGCGCGCATTTGTTCCGAAAACCGGTTCCCACTTTTCGGAATGCGCTTACTTCGGCGTCTTGAACGGGTACTGGGCCTTGGCGTTTTCCCATTTGAAATTGGTGACGTCAGGAACCACGGAGACCTCGCTGGTGACCTTCAGCGGGTACTTGCCGCCCATGTCGTAGACGAGCTCGACGAAGAAGGCCGTATAGCCGCCCGCCGGCTTGGCGACCTGGCCGATGTAGGTCCCATCCGCCTGGGGGGTCAGCGGCGTACTGGTATAGGCCCGGCCGATGATGTCGACGCGGAAGTCACGGGCATTGGGGTTGGTGGCCTGCCACAGGTTGGCCGAGACTGGTTTGTCGCGCGGCGTCACCACCAGGGTCCCGTCGGACCGCTTCACCCAGCTGTAGCGGGGCGCCGGCTTGCCCGCGAGGATCAGCTGGTAGTAGGCGACCATGGAGTCGCCGACATCGGTGCCGGCCATGTCATGCTTGGCGTTGGGCACGTACCGCATGGCCTTCGAGCCCGGCAAGTCCTTGTAATAGAACTGGGAATTATCCGGCAGAAAGTACTGATCCCCTGCCGCGTTCAGAATGTATTTCGGCACCCGGCGCATCGAAGCGCGCTCGCGGTAGCTGAACGGATCCTCGATCGACTGAACGTGGCGCAGCTCGGGCGTGCCCATCAGGTGCGGGAAGATGTTGTGATTGACGTAGTCGCCCAGCGCCGCCGAGAAAAAGCCCAGCACCTCATAGTGATGGTGCACCATGGCCTCGTTGTTGAGCATGTCGATGACGATCGGCATCACGCCGATGACGCGCTTGTCGAAGATGGCGACCATCCAGGCCGTCCAGCCGCGCTTGGAGCCGCCGGAGACCACCCACTGGTCGACCTTGTGCTGGCCGCCGGCGGTGCTGGCGAGGAATTCGGTGGCCGCGTCCATGCCGCTGGTGGCGGCCTTGGTCATGGCGAAACGCACCATCCAGTCCTCGTCGCCCGTGGCCACCTGGCGGGTCATGGCGTAGGCGATCAGATCGTCCTCGCTGCGTCCCCGGGTCGGGTTGTCGGTGAACTTGAGCGGCTCGTTCGGCACGCCCCGCACCTCCACCGCGATCGTGTGGGTGTCGGTGGCGATCTTGATATTGCGGTCGGAGACCTTGGTCGGCGCGGCCTCGGTGATCGAGCCGCCGTCGATATAGACAAACGCCTTGCGGCCGGGGACGAGGTTGTCGGGCACGGTGACGATGACCCAGTGGGTCCACAAGGGATGGTCGACCTCGGCGGCGGTGCGCCAGGTCTGCGACGTCATGGCCAGCACATAGCCAGTGTAGCCCTGGCCCTTGATGGTATTGTGCAGGTACCAGCCATAGGCCGGATCCTTCTTGGCCATCCATTTGTCGAAGGCGTTGTTGGCCTCGGCGAGCGGCGCCTGGGGGACCTGGGCGGTCGACAGCGGCGCGACAAAGAGCGTCAGCAGGCCCGCCAGAACAGCGAAGCGAGTCCAGAATCTGGTCATGGTCCAAGTCTCCCCAATGTTTCCGCCACACTAGCGGGTGGGGCGCGACTGGCAATGGGCAGGGATTGTCCTGAAGCCCGCCTAGGTCGCGGCGCCGGGGTCGCCCTCGGCTTCTGCGACCCGTAAGAGCGTGCCGATCAGGCTGGATGGATTGACGCTGATGGAATCGATGCCCCAGCCGACCAGGGTCTTTACCATCTCCGGATAGTTCGCCGGCGCCTCGCCGCAGATGCCCACATGCCGGCCGTTCCGCCGGGCGCCGGTAACGGCCAGGCGCAGCATCTCCGTCATACCCGGGTCGCGCTCGTCGAAATCGAAGGCGACGATCTCGGAGTCCCTGTCCACACCCAGGGTAAGCTGGGTCAGGTCGTTGGAGCCGATGGAAAACCCGTCGAACAGCTGGGCGAAGGCGTCGATGCGAATGACATTGTTGGGTATCTCGCACATGACGAAAATCTCGAGCCCGCCTTCCCCGCGCTTCAAGCCGTGTCGTTCCAGAGCCGCGATGACCCGCCGGGCCTCTTCCTCGCGCCGCACGAACGGGACCATGATCTTCAGATTGGTCAGGCCCATGTCTTCGCGCACCCGGCGCAGGGCCGCGCATTCGAGCGCGAAACCGGCGGCATAGGCCGGATGATCATAGCGTGAGGCGCCGCGAAACCCGATCATCGGGTTTTCTTCCTTCGGCTCGAAACCGGAGCCGCCGATCAGGCCCGCGTATTCGTTGGTCTTGAAGTCCGACAGGCGAACGATGACGGGCCGCGGGTAGAAGGCGCCCGCGATCGTCCCGATGCCTTCCGCAAGCTGTTGAACGAAGAAGTCGCACCCGCTGGGATGGCCCCGGATCGCCCTGGCGATCGCGGCGCGATCTCTGCTCGTCGAGACCTTGGCGGGCTCGACCAGCGCCATCGGGTGGATGCCGATATGTTCCTGGATGATGAACTCCATCCGCGCCAGGCCGACACCGGCGCTCGGCAGCATGGCGGTGCGAAAGGCCAGGTCCGGATCACCGAGATTGACCATGACCTCGGTCCGGGTCTGCGGCAGGGAAGAAATATCGATCGCCGAGGTCTCGAAGGGCACGGCGCCCTCATAGACCCGTCCGACATCCCCTTCCGCGCACGACACCGTCACGGTCACCCCGGTCGCCAGCCGCGTGGTCGCATCACCTGTCCCAACCACCGCCGGCACGCCCAGTTCACGCGCCACGATGGCGGCGTGACAGGTTCGTCCGCCGCGATTGGTGACGATCGCTCCCGCCGTTTTCATGACCGGCTGCCAGTCGGGCGTTGTGGTGTCGGTCACCAGGATCTCGCCCGGCCGGAAGGATTCCAGGTCATGGTTTGAAGCGACGACGCGGACCACGCCGGTCGCAACTTTTTCGCCGACGGCCCTGCCGGTCGCCAGGACCTTTCCCTTACCCTTGATGGCATAGCGCTCGACAGCGCCTGCGCCGCGCCGCGAGGCGACCGTCTCCGGGCGAGCCTGAACGATGTAAAGGGCGCCGTCCCGGCCATCCCTGGCCCACTCGATGTCCATGGGGGTGGGACGGCCCGCCACGACCGAATAGTGTTCCTCAATGGCGATCGCATAACCGGCCAGGGTGAGGACATCGGCATCGCTGAGGCAGAAGCGGGCCCGATCGGCCAGCGAGACCTTTCTATTCCTGGTCGTCGTACCGCCGTGCGGATCGGCGACATAGGTCATCCGCAGCTGCTTGGCGCCCAGCCGGCGCCGCAGAACCGCGCGGAATCCCTGCCTGTAGGTCGGCTTGTGAACGTGGAACTCGTCCGGGTCGATCGCGCCCTGGACGATATTTTCCCCAAGGCCGTAGCCGCCGGTGATGAACACCACATCCGGAAACCCGGTTTCGGTGTCCAGGGTGAAAATCACGCCGCTGGCGCCAAGGTCGGACCTGACCATCCGCATGACCGCCACCGAGAGTGAGACCTTGAAGTGATCAAATCCGTTGTCCAGGCGATAGCCAATGGCCCGGTCCGTGAAGATCGAGGCAAGGCAACGCCGGCAGCTTTCGACGACAGCCGCCTCGCCCCGCACATTGAGGAAGCTCTCGTGCTGACCGGCGAAGCTCGCGGTTGGTAAATCTTCGGCCGTCGCCGAGCTCCGCACCGCGACAGAAAGAACGCCGCCGTCCTCGGCCTTGAGCGCCCGGTAGGCCGCGATGATCTGACGGCGCAATTCGCGGCCCCCCGTCGCTTCATAGACCAGGCGCCGGGCCGCAGCGGCACGTTCGGCCAGGCGCCCCACGTCGCTCTTGTCCAGCCCGTCGAGCAGGCCATGCAGCCTTTCCCAGGCGCCGGCCGCCGTCAGGGCGTCGCGATAGGCCTGCGCGGTGATGGCGAATCCGTTGGGGACCTTCACACCCTGAGCCGAAAGCCCGGAATAGAGCTCTCCCAGCGACGCAGTCTTGCCGCCAACCAGGGCGACATCCCCTGCGCCGAGCTCGCGGAACCAGCGTGTATAGTCGGTCGCGGTCATGCGCCCTCGGCAATGATGACAAACCGCACCTTGGACCGGGCCGCGCGCGGCGACCTTGATCACGATCAACCGAAGCCGCGGGCTTACAAGGCTTCGACGACGACCTCGCGGACCAGGCGGTGAACGTCTTCCGCCCGGCAAAGCCCGGTTCCGGGCGCCAGCAGCGCGGCTGACCCACCGGCGACCGCGTAGCGGAACGACTCGTCCAGGGATTTTCCGACGGTCAGGCCCCAGATCATCGCGCCCAGAAAACTGTCGCCGGCCCCGACCGTGCTCACGGGACGGATCGGCAGCGCCGCCGCCGCCCAGGCGTGTTCCGCCGTCACCAGTAGCGCACCCTCGGCGCCGAGCGTCAGGGCCGCCACCTCGCAGGCGCCGCGGTCGATCAGACTGCGGCAGGCCGCAATCAGGGCGCCGCGGCCTTCCAACACCTGACCCGTCAACTCGCGCAGTTCCCTGAGGTTCGGCTTCACCAGATAAACGCCCCCTTCAAGAGCGTGTTCCAGCGCCGCGCCGGAGGTGTCGAGCACCAGCTTTCCGCCCCAGCCCTGCACCGTCCTGGCCACCCGCCCGAAGGCATCGTCGGGAACGCCCGGCGGCAGACTGCCGCTGGCGCAGACGTAGGCCGGCTTGATTTCGAGGCTTGCCAACGCCCGGAGGCAAGCCTCCCATTCGCCGTCAGCCAGGCGCGGACCAGGCAACACGAACCGGTATTGTTCGCCGCTGGACCGGTCGAGGACCGTGAAATCTTCACGCGTCTCGCCAGCGACCGGGACCGCGAGGCTGACGATGCCCTCCGCGTCGACGAGGCGTTTGAGCAGCTGGCCTACAATCCCGCCGGCGGGATAAATGGCGGTGGATCGGGCGCCCAATCTCGTGATCACTCGCGCGACATTGATGCCGCCGCCGCCCGGGTCGCGCTGTCCGGCGTCACAGCGCAGCTTGTTCACCGGCGTCACGCGATCAGTCGCCGTCGACACATCGATGGCGGGGTTCAGGGTGAGGGTGACGATGCCGGACAGGGCGAACGGTCTTCCTTGGGTCAAGTAATAAGGTTTTAGCAGGCTAGCGCCGCGCCGTCCTTGCGCATTTCGGAAGCCGCGGCGTAGCGGCCGGGCCAGCGCTGGATGGCCTGATAGCCACCGAAGGTCCCGTCGGACTCGCCGATCGGCCAGCCCAGGGCGGCCAGGGCCTTTCGCGTTTCCAATGGAATACCCGTTTCAAGGCGCACGGTCCCAATCCCGGTGGCGGCAGCGCTCGTCGGCTCGCTGGATCCCTCGTGCCGCCAGCGCGGTGCGTCACCGGCGGCGGTAATATCGAGCCCGTGGTCCACCAGATTCTGGATGATCTGAGCCTGACCCTGCGGCTGCATGTCGGCGCCCATGACCCCGAACGCCAGCCAAGGATCGCCGTCCCGAATGGCAAAGCCTGGAATGATCGTCTGGAAGGGCCGTTTGCCGGGCGCGTAGAGGTTGGCGTGACCGTCCTTGAGACTGAAAAGCGCGCCCCGGTTCTGCAGCATGAAACCGAGACCGTCAGGGGCGAGGCCCGATCCCATGCCGCGATAATTCGACTGGATCAGCGAGACCATCATGCCGTCCGCATCGGCCGCGCACAGGTATGTCGTGTCGCCCTGGGCCGGGGCCTCGCCGGCGCCCGGGTTCGGCATGATCCCGTCCGGGCGGATCAACTGGGCGCGCCGGGCGGCATATTCCTTTGAAATCAGCCAGTCGGCGGGAATGTCCGCAAAGGCCGGGTCGGCGAAATATTTGGCGCGGTCCTCGAAGGCCAGGCGTTTGGCCTCGATCTGATGGTGCAGCGAGGCGGCGGACATAAACCCCATCGCCTTCATGTCGAACTGCTCGAGGATGTTCAGGATCTGCAGGGTGGAAAACCCCTGGCTGTTGGGCGGCAGGCCGAAGACCTCCACCCCGCGATAGGTGATGCTGCGCGGCTCCACCCATTCGCTGCGATGGGCGACCAGATCATCCCTGGTCAACCAGCCGCCGATGCGCCGGAAATAGGCGGCGATGGTTTCGGCGATCTCGCCCTCGTAGAAGGCGCGCCCGCCCCCTTCTGCGATCAGCCGGTAGGTGCGGGCCAGGGCGGGATTGCGGAATACTTCGCCCTCAAGGGGCGCGCGGCCCAAGGGCGCCCAGACGCGCTCGAAGTTTTCAGTCTCCTCGATCCGCGCGGGCGGTTCGGCGAAGAGGGTGTGCGCGGCCCCCAGATAGGCAGCGATGGTCTGGGCAACCGGTGCGCCCTGCTCTGCCAGCGCGATGGCTGGCGCGAAGAGATGGGCCCACTTCAGCTTGCCGTAACGCTCATGCAGCGCGGCCCAGGCGTCGACCGCGCCGGGAACCGAGACCGAAACCGCGCCGTGGCTGGCGATGAGGCCGGCCTTGGCGCGCGCGCGCTGCACCTCGAGCGACAGGCCGGCAGGCGAGCGTCCGGAGCCGTTCAGCCCGACCACCTTGCCAGCCTTGGGATCCCACAGCATGGCGAAGGCGTCGCCCCCGATTCCGCAACCGGTGGGTTCCAGTAAGCCCAGGCAGGCGTTGGCGCAGATCGCCGCGTCCACGGCCGATCCGCCGGCCCGCAGGATGTCGATGGCCGCGAGTGTGGCCAGAGGATGGGCGCTCGCCGCCGCGCCATTGACGCCCCAGACCGTCGAGCGCGAGGCCCACGGCGCGCCGGCGATCCGGTCGCCGGCGTGGGTCACCTTGGATGAAGGTCGCTCGTTGCCCACCACAACTGTTCCCGGGCTCGCGAACGCGAAGATCGCGCCCCTGAAGCCAAAGCCACGCTAGCGGGCCAGAGAGCGGCCGCAAAGGCCCATGCTCCACGGTCTTACCGGGGCCCGCCGGCCGGCCGGCCGTTTCAGGTTGCGCCGCGCGGCTGTCTGGCGATCAGGGCGGCTTCAATGTCCGGCGTCTGCAGGTGGACCCAGCGGTCCATGACCGGAATGGGCTTTTGAGACAGCCATGAATTGATCACCGTGCCACGGCTTGTCTCGAGGCGGTCCATAGCGACCTGCGCTTCGCCCTCGCTGACCGGCGGCACATAGTTCTCCGAGCCGCACAAGTTGGCGGCGAACACCGGATAGCCATGGATGTCCGCCTGGAATTGCAGCAGCTCGGGCACGTCACGGGCCAGCGCCAGCACCACCAGATTGCTGAACATGCCGACGTTGTTCAGGGTCTCGTAGGCCAGCGACTTGCGCAGGCCGTTGACCAGGTTGCGGCCGACCTGGAAATTGTCCACGATCGTCCGGCTCATGGCCACGTGACGTGTGGCGTGGATCAGAAAGTCCAGGTCCGGCTCGCCCGCCCTGCAGACAAAAACGCTGTTGTTGACGTTGCGCAGGCCGCCCCACGTTCCTGGCGCCTGCAGCTCGATCCAGGATTCGCCTACGAAGGCGTAGCGTTCGACCCCCTCGATCCGGAAGCGATCGGGATCGAACACGAAAATGTCCGCGTCCATCCCGACGGCCCAGTCGTAGCCCTCCTGATGGGCGGCCCTGACCATCTCCAGCCGGCAGAGATTGGTGATGGTGCGCATGTTGCCGCCCGCTCGCGCCAGATAGTCATCGCCACAGAGCGCGAACACCTCATCGCCGGTCAGCCGGTAGTCGAAACCCGTCTTGCCGGCCCAGACCTCGACGCTCTTCATGCAACGCGCGATCCACGGCTCGACATTGGGAGCCCGGTAGCTCTGCAGGATCAGCGTCCGGCTCATGACGCGTACTCGGCGCCCAGGCGACGGACGCGAAGATCAGCGCGCACCGACTGGTTCAGCACACCGCTCAGGTCGTAGATCATTGCCTCCGGAGCGCAGCCCGCCAGCATCGCGGCGTCGTTCAGGGCCGGATGGTCGTTGGCCAGCACCACCACGCTCGCAGACCTTGCCGCCGCAGCGCCGCCGCCGGCCGGGCCCTCGCAGGGATCCCAGGCCGTTACCGCGTGCTCGCCCAGCGCCCTCTTCAACGCCTCGCAGACGGTTGGTCTGCACCCCTTGAAGTGATCCACCCGCAATGTTGGTCTTAGGGCCACTTTTATGAGGATGGAGAGATGGCAAGGGTTCGTTACAAGCCGGAAGAGATCGTCGCCAAGCTGCGGCAGGTTGATGTTCTGACGGGTCAAGGC